>PBJR01000013.1 GCA_002721175.1 Flavobacteriaceae bacterium
CCTACATACCTGTAAGACTTTTGCTCCTCCTCTTGGGCTCGAACCAAGGACCCTCTGATTAACAGTCAGATGCTCTAACCAACTGAGCTAAGGAGGAATATTTTTTGCTTGCGCGACCGCAAATATATATTATTTTTTAGTCAGCTCAAATAGAAAAATAAAAATTATTAATTAAAAAAAGCCTTGTAAATGTCATTACCATTGGCATAAATTACCAGGGTAATCAGAATTAAAAACCCAATAGTTTGAGCATATCCCATAAATTTATCGCTTGGTTTTCGACCAGAAACCATTTCATACAATAAAAACATCACATGCCCACCATCTAGCGCAGGAATTGGTAATAAATTTAATACTCCTAACATAATTGAGAGAAAAGCTGTGATTCCCCAAAAAGTTGCCCAGCTCCATGTGTCAGGAAAAATATCAAGAATTGCCTTAAAACCTCCAACACCCTTATATGCACCTGTACTTGGAGAGAAGATTAATTTAAGTTGCATCCAGTATGAGCTAACGACAGAAGAAAACTTGTTTAGCCCTTGAACTACACTTTGGCTCAAAGTGTATTTGTTTTGAACAACTTTATAAAATCCCGCTGACTCTGCATCATCACGTGAAACACTGCGGTAGACTTCAATCTTACCTTCGACATTGACATTTAAATCACGATTAATTAAAGATCCATTTCTTCTTAAAGTAACTTCAATCATTTTGCCCTTGTTATCATTTAACAAAGGGACAGCTAAGTCTGTGAATTCTGCTGGCTTACCGTTAATTGCAACCAAAAAATCACCTGCCTTTAAATCGGCATTTGAATTAATCGATCCATCGATCACCTCACCAAAAATAAAAGGAGTTCGTATGTCAATAAATCCAGTAGATTTTGATGTACTAAGTTTGCCTAAAAAATCTACTGGAAAATCAATAGTCTTAGTATTGCCATCACGGCTGATAGTCATAGTCTTGGCCGACAAAATTTTCTTTCTAATTTCAGAAACATATTCAATATCACTACCATCAATAGACAGTATTTTGTCACCAGTTTGAAGACCAATTTCATTCAATACAGGGTTAGATATTTCGTAACCACCTTTAACACTTTTTGCGTCGATATCAATATCGCCATAAATAAATGCCATAAATATGTAAACAATCGCAGCTATAAGAAAGTTTACTGTGACCCCACCTAACATTATTATTAGTCTTTGCCAAGAAGGTTTTGATCTAAACTCCCATGACTGTGGGGGCTTTTTCATTTGCTCTGTATCCATGCTCTCATCAATCATCCCAGCAATCTTTACATATCCACCTAATGGTAACCATCCAATACCATAAACAGTTTCTCCAATTTTTTTCTTAAACAAAGAGAATTTAACATCAAAAAAAAGATAAAACTTCTCAACACGAGTTTTAAATAGCTTTGCGGGTATAAAATGCCCAAGCTCGTGTAATATGATAAGCAATGATAGACTAAGCAAAAATTGTGCTATTTGAATAAATAGTTCCATAAGTGTCGTTAAAATTTGGATGACAAATGTAGCAGTTTTAGTTGTAGTTACAAAACCTTAGGTAATACAGATTTATGTATGATTTTAGTTAAAGTTTTGACCTTAGTGTCGTACCTTTGCATTCTACATAAAAATCTGATGATAAAATTTATAAGAAAATACCGAATTTTTATTGTTACACTAATAATACTCTCATCCTTAATTTTAACTTCTTTTTATCTTATATTAAAACCAAAAAGAGTTTTAGATATATATGAACCGGCAGAAGTAAATCCCGAACTTGTTGATCCTAAAATTCAATATAAAAGAAAATATCACAAAATTTCTGATTTTAAACTTGTTAATCAAAACGGAGATACTATAACTCAGGCTTATTATGAAGGAAAAATATATGTGGCCGATTTCTTTTTTACAACCTGTCAAACCATTTGCCCTATAATGACCGATCATATGTATGAAATTCAAAAAAAAACCATTTCTGATCCAAACATTTTATTACTATCTCACACTGTAACGCCCGAAATAGACACGGTGGAACAGCTCAGAAAATATGCAAATGAAAAGAATATTGATGATTCTAAATGGAATTTACTCACTGGAGATAAAAAACAAATTTACGATTTGGCAAGAAGCTCTTATTTAGCTGTAAAGAACAATGAAACTGACGATCCATATGCTATGATACATACTGAAAACTTTGTATTAATTGATACAAAAAAAAGAATTCGTGGATTCTACGATGGCACAGATTCTGAAGCTATAGACCAATTACTAGACGATATAAAGTTGTTAAAAGAAAGCACATATAACTGATCTTTTACTACATTTACTTCTGGAAATCAATCCAATAAAAAATGTCATTCACAATTGCGGACCTTAAAATAGGAGAAAAAGGAATTATCGCTGAGTGTGCTTCTATTGATATTCCAAATAAATTAATTCAGATGGGTTGTCTCCCAGGAAACCAAGTCGAACTACTTCATTATGCCCCTTTTTCAGATCCAATATTTGTAAATATTAATGGTAGTTATTTGGCAATTCGAAAAGAAACAGCAGCTCTAATTTCTATAGAAAAATCTTATGAGTAAAGAAATTAAAGTATCCTTGGTTGGAAATCCTAATACGGGAAAAACCTCAATATTTAATTCCTTAACTGGTCTGAATCAGAAAATTGGAAATTATCCTGGTGTTACTGTTGATAAAAAGGAAGGGATTTATTATTCGCAAAATGGAACAAAAGTAAAAATCCTGGATCTACCAGGAATATACAGCTTAAATGCAACTTCAGCGGACGAACATATAGTTGTTAAATTGCTGACTAACTCAGAAAATAAAGATTTTCCTGACTTGGCTGTAATCATCAGCGATATTGAAAACTTAAAAAGAAATCTTTTCTTATTTACTCAAGTTAAAGATTTAAAAATTCCATGCCTATTAGTCATAAATATGATTGATGTTATGGAGAAAAAGGGTGTCTCATTAAATATTCCAGTTTTAGAAAAAAAGCTCAATACAAAAATCGCATTGGTAAGTACCAGAAAAAATATAGGTGTCGTTGAACTAAAGCGACTAATTGAAAATTATAAAGATTTCTCCAAGAAAAAAACTATTGATATTAATAGTATTGACTCAACCTACTTTAAAAACTTAAAAAAATTATATCCCGATGAAGAAATCTATAAACTTTGGGTTTTAATTAACCAGATTGAATTCTTTAATGAACCTAAAAATAGTAAAATTGACTTGTCAAGACTAGAAATAAAATCGGATCATGACATGAAACGCCTTCAACAAAAGGAGGCAATAAAAAGATACCAATTCATTAATGATGTACTCAAACAGGGCTTAAAAATTGATTCAAGTAAAGCTAAAGATTTTAGAAATAAATTAGATAAAATTTTAACCCATAGAATTTGGGGATATACTATCTTTTTTGCTTTACTTTTACTCATTTTTCAAGCTATATACGATTGGGCAACTGTACCGATGGATTTCATTGATAGCGCTTTTGCGTCATTAGCTGAATGGATAAAAACGACATTCCCAGCTGGGGGTAAAGTAACCGCTTTAATTGCTGAAGGACTAATATCTGGCATTGGTGGTGTAGTTATTTTTATTCCGCAAATCGCGTTTCTTTTTCTTTTTATCTCAATTTTAGAAGAAACAGGATATATGAGTCGAGTAGTGTTCTTAATGGATCGTATTATGAGACGATTTGGAGTTAGTGGAAAAAGTGTTGTGCCTTTAATTTCGGGAACAGCATGTGCAATACCAGCAATTATGGCTACTCGAAATATTGAAAATTGGAAAGAAAGACTTATAACAATTTTAGTTACTCCTTTTATGACATGCTCGGCGAGACTTCCGGTCTACCTTATCATTATTGCCTTGGTGATACCTGATGGTAAGCTATTTGGCCTGAGCTATCAAGCTTTGGCGCTAATGCTGTTATATTTAATAGGTTTAATAATGGCAATTTTTTCTGCTTTTTTACTTGATAAAATTATCAGATCGAAACGTAAAAAATTCTTTGTAATTGAAATGCCAAACTATAGGCTTCCGTTGTTCAAAAATGTATTTATAACTGTTATTGAAAAAACTAAAATATTTGTTTTTGAAGCGGGAAAAATAATACTGAGTATTTCTATAATCCTTTGGGTAATGGCTTCATATGGACCCGATGAGAATTTTGACAATGCAGAAATAATAATTACAGAGCAATTTGAAAGTCTTTCCAGTCAAGAGCTTGATGACAAAGTTTCTGCACATAAGCTTGAAAACTCATTTATTGGGATAATTGGTAAATCAATAGAGCCTGTAATTAAACCTCTTGGTTACGACTGGAAAATTGGCATTGCACTAGTTACTTCCTTTGCTGCTAGAGAGGTGTTTATTGGAACATTAGCTACAATTTACAGCGTTGGAAGTACACAAGAAGATGAAAACATAGAGACCATCAAACAAAAAATGCTAAATGAGCGACGCAGTGACGGAACAAAGGTGTTTACCATTGCGACCGGTATATCTTTACTGATTTTCTATGCATTTGCTATGCAATGTATGAGCACACTAGCCATTGTAAAAAGAGAAACAAAAAGCTGGAAATGGCCGTTGTTACAATTATTATTTATGACTATAATTGCATATATTTCAGCACTTGTATGTTATCAAGTTTTAAGCTAAACAATGAACTAAAAATGGAAGATGCTTTTATTATAATTACTGCTTTTGCAGCCATTCTTTTTCTAATTTTAAAGAAAAAAAATAATCTAAATAAAAAAAAGAAAGACTGCGTTGATGGAAACTGTGACTGCTAACCAAGTGCAACATCCAAAATCATCATTAAAATAAAGCCGCCAATAAAACCTAAAGTAGCAACATCGGTGTATTTATCTCTCTGGGTTTCTGGGATTACCTCTTCAACGACAACAAAAATCATTGCCCCGGCAGCAAAAGCCAAAGCGTAAGGTAAAATTGGAGTAAAAAATGTAACGGCCAATGCTCCAATTACTGCGGCAATAGGCTCAACAATAGCTGAAAGCTGCCCATACCAAAAACTTTTAAACCGGCTCATTCCCTGACGCCTTAGAGGCATTGAAACAGCTATTCCCTCTGGAAAATTTTGAATCCCAATACCTAGTGCAAGTGCAACAGCTCCACCAATTGTAGCTTCAGGAATTCCCAAAGCTACTCCCCCAAAGAGCACACCAACTGCTAAGCCCTCTGGAATATTATGCATTGTAATTGCTAAAACTAATAGCGTAGTGCGGTGCCAAGGAGACTTAACACCTTCCTTTTCGGCTTCTTTAAAATTTATATGTAAGTGAGGTAAAATTTTATCCAGCATAAACAAAAACAGTGCTCCAAAACCAAATCCAATTGCCGCAGGGAGAACCTTTAAAAAGCCATCTCCAGAACTCATTTCAATACTTGGTGCTAAAAGGCTCCAATAACTAGCTGCAACCATTACACCTCCTGTAAATCCAAGCATACCGTCTAACAGCCCTCTATTCATTTTCCTAATTAAAAAAACTAAAGAAGCTCCGCAGGCTGTTAAAACCCAAGTAAAGAGTGAAGCATAAAAAGCGGCAAGAACAGGGCTAATACTTTGCAAATAATTAATAACTAAATCTAGCATCTTAAATAATTTCTACATATAAATTATTGCTTACTTCCTTGGAAATTGAAGTTTTCTTATTATTAATAAGTACAGTCATTGAACTATCATAAAATTCTCTGTTTAGAACAGTTATTTTTGTTCCTAACTTAATTTTAAATTTATCAAGGTATTTTAAAAAAAATTTCGAAGAATCATTTACGCCTATGCAAATACAGTTAGCATGAATACTGACATTAGCTAATACTTGCCTTTTTGAATCTATTATATTACCATTGGAGTCTGGAATAGGATCTCCGTGTGGATCAGCTTTTGGATAATTCAAAAAAGAGTCTAATTCATCAGTTAACTTAGAAGATTTTATGTGTTCAAGTTGTTCAGCTACCTCATGGACTTCATCCCAAGAAAATCCTAACTTATCAACTAAAAAAACCTCCCAAAGTCTATGTTTTCGTACTATTGAAGTAGCAGCAAGTCGTCCTTTTTTGGTTAGTTTGACTCCTTTATACTTTTTATAATATACATGCCCTTTTTCAGAGAGTTTTTTTATCATTTCTGTTGACGAAGAGGCCTTAATTTTCATCTTTTTAGCTAAAGCATTAGTGCTAACTGATGTATTGTCTTCAGCTAAATGAAAGATTGATTTTAAATAATTTTCTTCAGAGCGTGTCACAATAATAAATATTTAAGTAAATATAAATAAATTTTTAGTCTAGTCTAAATATTAATCTATATTTGTTTAAAATTTATGAATATGATTAGAAAAATTATCTTGGTCATGATAATTCATTGCTCAATAGTTAATGGACAAAAGTTTAGTGTTGAGGGTCATGTTTATGCACTAGGTAAACCATTGCCATTAGCTAATATTTCAATCAACAATAATTCATTCGGAACCACATCAGACTTGAACGGAAAGTATTTAGTTGACAATCTGCCAACAGGAAATTATGAGATCAAAATATCTTATATAGGTTTCAAAACACTATACAAAAAAATAAAGATAATTAATCAAAACTTAATACTTGATGTTTTCCTTTATGAGGACAATTCTCTAAACGAAGTAGTTATCAGCGCAACAAGGACTGCAAAGCAAAGAAATAATTCATCAACTATTGTCAATATTCTAAAGCGTGAAAATTTTGAAAATGTTCAAGCTTGTAACTTATCTGAAGGACTACAATTTCAGTCTGGCCTTCGCATTGAAACTAATTGTCAAACATGTAATTACACTCAACTTAGAATTAATGGTTTAAGCGGAGGGTATTCACAAATTTTAATAAATGGGCGCCCAATTTTTAGTCCTTTAACTGGATTATATGGTCTTGATCAAATGCCTGTAAATATGATTGAGCGAGTTGAAACAATTCGTGGTGGTGCATCCACTTTGTATGGCTCTAGTTCAATTGCTGGGGTTGTAAATATAATTACCAAAATCCCGACAAATAATTACTTAGAACTAAGTTATGTAAAAAGGGTAATTAATGGCTCCGCATTTGATGATGTGTTTAATATAAACACTTCATTGGTTACAAAAAATAAAAGAAGTGGAATTTCAATTTTTGCAAACAAAAGAATCAGAGATGGTTTGGACTTAAACAATGATAATTATACCGAATTAGCTAAAATAGAAAACAATAGTATTGGAATAAGTCTATTTAAACTATTTAGTGAAAATGAAAAAATTGAAGCTAGCTTGAGTTATTTAAAAGAATACAGATTTGGTGGTGAAACTATTGACCAGCCCATTTTTCTAAAAAATCAAGCGGAAGAAAGAAAACATGACGTTTTTATGGGAAGCCTAGATTTTGAAATTAATTTTCCAGATAAAAAAAGTTCTCTTATTACTTATATCGCTGGTCAATTAACAGACCGTCATCACTTTACTGGAATTTTACCTGACAACGAGTCGGAAATAATTGAGTATACAAACAACCCACCATTTGGATCTTCAGAAAACACTACTTTTCAAGCTGGTTTTCAGTACAATTACCAAATTGAAAATTCCGCTTTGGGCAATAATATTTTAACGCTTGGAAGCGAATATATCTTAGATAAAATCTATGACGAAATATCTGCTTACAATTTTCTCGTTGATCAAAATACAAAATCAAATTCCATATTCTTACAAAGTGATTGGGAAATAAGTAAAAAATTTAATTTTCTAACAGGTGTCAGAGCTGACAAACACAATCTAATTCAAAAAGCTATATTAAGCCCCAGAGTTTCAGCCTTATACAAGCCATCTAAAAATTTACAATTAAGATGTAACTGGAGCACTGGATTCAGAGCTCCTCAAGCGTTTGATGCAGATTTACATACGGCATTTGCGGGTGGTGGTGTTTCGAGAATAAATTTAAATGAAAATTTAAAAGAAGAAAAGTCAAATAGCTTTAGTGCTTCTATTAACTTTGATAAAGCCAGTGAGAAGCTTACATATGGATTTACGTTTGAAGGCTTTTATACTACTTTAAAAAATGTATTTGTGCTTACGGCAATGGGAGAAGATGAGTTCGGTGAAACTTTCGAAAAACAAAACGGTGACATGGCTAGAGTCAAAGGAATTACTACTGAGTTTAGATTAGATTATAATAGAACAATACAGCTTGAATGTGGATTTAACGTTCAATCAAGCCTTTACGAAAATAGCGTGGTTGTGGCTGATGGATTACCAGCGATTAAAGATTTTTTAAAAACCCCTAATATGCATGGTTTTGGTATAATTAACTTTACTCCTAATGAATCTATAAAAGCTAGTATAAATTATATTTTTACAGGCCCTATGAAGATAGCACACTTCAGCGGCGCGCCGGAACAACTTGAGGACGAGATAATCTCATCTTCATCGTTCTCTGAACTGGGTTTCAAAACTAGTTATATTTTAAATGCAAAAAAAAATAATTTATCTTATGAAATTTTTGGTGGAATAAAAAATATATTTAACTCATATCAAAAAGATTTTGATAGCGGAAAAAATAGAGATAGTAATTACATATATGGCCCTTCAATTCCCAGAACTTTTTTCTTAGGAATTAAATTTAGTAGTTTAAAGTAAATTATAATTTTATAGTTTGGGTGACATTTCTTTATCTTTACAAAACTAAAAATAAGACTATGTATCCACAAGAAGTTGTTAAACCAATGCGCGAGCACCTGACCAATGAGGGTTTTGAAGAGCTTTTTACTGCTGAATCTGTAGACTCTGCTCTTTCAAGACCAGGAACAACACTAGTTGTTATTAACTCCGTTTGTGGCTGTGCTGCAGCTAATGCACGACCTGGAGCTATATTAAGCTTGAAAAATAAAAAAATTCCAAATTATAAAATAACCGCCTTTGCGGGAGTTGACAAAGAAGCAGTAGAAAAAGTTCGTGAGCACATGATACCATTTCCGCCTAGTTCACCCTGTATGGCACTATTTAAAAATGGTGAGTTAGTACATATGCTTGAACGTCATCACATTGAAGGTCGTCCTGCCGAACTAATTGCCGAAAACTTGATGGATGCATACGGAGAGTTTTGTTAAATCTATTAATTTCTTTCAATCTTTGATGAAGCTAAAGAATATTTATTATATCTTTTATCTGCGATACTAAATTAACTTTAATAGATTTGGGATTAATACCTAAGGTATTTTTAGAAGAAATAAAAATCGATTTAAATCCTAATTTTTCTGCCTCAATCACTCTTTGGTCTATGCGTTGCACTGGTCTAATTTCTCCCGAAAGACCTACTTCACCAGCAAAAGAATAATCATCTCTAATAGGAACATCATTATTTGAAGACAAGATAGCAGCTACAACTGAAAGATCAATAGCTGGGTCATTAACTTTAATCCCACCAGCAATATTTAAAAAAACATCTTTGGTGCCTAAATGAAATCCGGCGCGTTTTTCTAAAACTGCTAATAACATATTTAAACGCTTGGAGTTAAAGCCAGTCGTACTTCTCTGAGGAGTGCCGTAAACCGCAGAACTTACAAGAGCTTGTACTTCAACTAGCAATGGCCTCGCGCCCTCAACAGTTACAGCAATCGAATTCCCCGACAAAGGATACTCTCTTTTAGGAATTAGTATTTCTGACGGATTTTTAATTTCTCTTAAACCTGTTGTTTGCATTTCATAAATTCCAAGTTCTTGGGTTGACCCAAAACGATTCTTTTTGGATCTTATGATCCTAAAACCATAATTTCTGTCACCTTCAAAATGCAAAACAGTATCTACCATATGTTCTAAAACCTTGGGCCCTGCTATACTGCCTTCCTTATTGATATGCCCAATTAATATTACGCTCTTTGAAGTTTCTTTAGCGAATTTTATAATTTCTGAAGTAGTTTGTTTAAGCTGAGAGATACTTCCTGATGATGCTTCTAAAAAATCACTCTGTAAAGTTTGCACTGAGTCGATCACAACAAGTTCTGGATTAATCTTTTCAATATTCAAAAACATATTTTGTGTATTTGTTTCAGTTAAAAAGTAGCAACTATCATTTGAAGGCCCTATTCGGTCAGATCTTAATTTAATTTGACTTAGGCTCTCTTCACCTGAAATATACATAGTCTTGTTTGATAATTTGAGTACCAGCTGGAGCATTAAAGTACTCTTTCCAATACCTGGCTCTCCTCCAAGAAGTATTATGGACCCTGGAACAATCCCGCCTCCTAAAACCCTATTCAACTCGCCATCATTACAATTCAATCGCGGCGTTTCAGATGACTGAATCTCTGAAATTTTCAACGGTTTTATTGTATGTATTCTATTGCCATTTGATTTTAATTTCCATACATTTTTTTGGGGCTGAATTATTAACTCCTCAGAAATTGTATTCCATGACTTGCAAGAGTTGCATTGGCCCTGCCATTTAGAATACTGTGACCCACAACTTTGACAAAAAAATGTTGTCTTTACTTTTGCCATTTAAATTTAATTTTGTCTTTTTAATTGATCTGCTCGGTCCAGTAAATCCTGCTTAGTAATGCCGTCAATTTCATCAAAAACAAATCCTTCTTGATATGCCTTTATAGCTTTACGTGTGTTTCCAATTCCCTCATAGTGTCTACCCATATAAAAACTGCTTAATAATGAATTAGGGTAATTGTCTCTGGCTAGTTTAGCTAAACCTTTAAAATACTCAAATCTTTGGTTCTTTTTTATGGCTGAGGCTATCGCTCTAAAGTCGTTCAGTAATATTCTTTTTTGTACCCCAAAAAGATCTTCAATTATATCATATTTTTTCTTTAAATAATCTACTGGCGAAGAATCTAGATTAACAATGTTTGATTTGTATTCTGACTTTGAGATTGGTCTAAAAACACTAAAAATGTGCTCTAATGCTTCGCCTACCGAACTTGGAACTAAAGAATAATGATTAAAATCCTCAAAGTTATCAAAGCTGTAATAGAAATCTTCGTTATTAATCTTCAGTAGTTCATTGTTTAGGTCTAAAATCTGCTTATAATTTCCTTTTAAGTCTTCTTCAGCTGTAGACAAGTAATAAAACAATGGGGATTTTAAAGATGATAATCTATCTATCAAATTTTTACCCATAAAACTTGAAATATTCGGAGAAATAGAAATATGTGCTTTAAATAAAGGAGGGGTTTTAAAAATCAAAAAATTAATAAAATTAGCAGAGTCACCATGACCTACAACAACCTTAAAATCATTAACTCGATAATTTTCATACATGTGAGGTACTAACTCCTCACCAATAAATTCATAAAACCTTGCTCCATCAAAAATTGGAAAAAAGTCTTCATCAGAAATAGTTAAATCCTTTTGCCTTGTCGTTGCCTGATTAACACCAACTACTATAACATCCGGCATATCACCCCAATATGCTGTATAATCAGAACAACCGGCAATTGGCTCAAACAAATAGTCCCCATCTAAAACTATAATTAAAGGATAAAATTTATCAATATTTTTTTCATAATTTCTTGGTAATTGAACCTTTAATTCACGTTTACCAAGTCTTTCAGAGTCAAAAAATTCATGAGTCGTTTGTGAAATTGTGGGGCCATAAACAAATAGGGTTATGAAAATCATTAACTTTTGCATGGATACTTTTATATAATAAGTATGTTGATCGATTTGAAATAATTAAATCATCACTAATTTAATTTTTTTGAATGGATTCTGTTGTATATAGGTAAAAAAATTAATGAAATTCCTCCAAAAAAAATGATCATGACAGTTTGAGAAGCCCACATTATCCAACCGAAAGCTAAACCTGAAGCTTCATTAACGCCAAAAACTGAAAACGAGATAGCAACAGCCAAAGGATAGGCACCAAGGCCGCCATTAGTCAAGGCTACACTAAAGCTGGCTGCTATAAATCCAATGAGAACAATAGAAAAATCCAACCCAGAAATAGAATCTATCGAAAAAGTAGTAACATAAAACATTAACACATACATCAACCATATAAAAAGAGTGTGGACTGTAAAAAACCATTTTTGCTTTAATTTGAAAATAGATAAAACTCCTTGGCCAACTCCTGTTATAACTTTCTTAATTTTAATTAAAAGTAAACTAAACCCAAATTTAAAAACAATAAAAAAAGCAACTAAAGCAAAAAGGGATGTGACTAAAATAAAAATTAAAGCGCTTGATGAATTTTCATCTGTTTGCACACTTAAAGCAAGACTGTTTAACTCTTTAAATGTAATTATCAATAATTCTGGTTTCCAAACTAGCATGAATAAAATTATACAAATCATTACTACAACATCAACAATCCTTTCAGCAACAATAGTACCAAGTCCTTTTTCAAAAGGTATACCGTCATAATTTGCCAGAATTGTTGCCCTTGAAACTTCACCTGCTCTTGGAACAGTATAGTTAATTAGATATCCTGAAAAAACGGCCATTATACTATTCCAAATTCTGAATTTTAAACCCAAGGGCTCTACCAGAAATTTCCAGCGATAAGCTCTCGATAAGTGACTTAAAAAACCTAGCGCCGCTCCCAGAAAAATCCAAAAATAATTAGCGTTTGTAAAATAATCAGATAGTTCAGAAAAAGAAATTTTATAAAAAGAATAATAAACCAACAAACACCCAAGAAAAAGGGGAAATATGATTTTTAAAATCGATCTTTTGGATTGATTCAATAGATTTACTTTAAAAGATTTGTATCCTCATTTGGAAAAACAAAACAGGGCTTAAAAATACGGGCTTGCTCAACACTCATAGTAGCGTAACTTATTAATATCAAAACATCCCCTATACTAACTTTATGGGCTGCGGCACCGTTTAGAGTAATCTCACCAGAGTTACGTGGCCCTGGAATAACATAAGTCTCCAAACGCTCGCCATTTGAATTATTAACAACCTGTATTTTTTCGCCTTGAATGATTTGGGCGGCATCCATTAGTGATTCGTCAATGGTTATACTACCAATATAATTAAGATCAGCGCCAGTAACTTTAACACGATGAATTTTGGATTTAACAACTTGTATTTGCATTTGGCTAAGTTAATTAATTTAATGCGATATTATCAATCAATCTAATATCGGCAACATATACAGCTATAAAAGCACGATAAGACTTGGTTAAATCTATATTTACAGCTTGTTCAAAGGTCGAAATATCACATATATTGAAATATTCAAGCTTAAATAAAGTGTCCATTTTAAACTGTTCTTCTACCCATTTTGTGATGTTTATAATGCTGTCATCATTAAACTTTTGTTTGACTTGATGTAAGATTTGATAAACCTTGGATGCACGAGTTTTTTGATATTTACTCAACCGATTATTTCTTGAGCTAATTGCAAGGCCATTCAACTCTCTTACTGTTGGACAGGCTATTATTAAAGTAGAGATTTTACGCACCTTAACAAGCTTTCTTATAATTTGCAGTTGTTGAAAATCCTTCTCTCCGAAGTATGCTCTGTGGGGTTTGACGATATTGAAAAGTTTATTCACAACAGTAGCTACACCATTAAAATGGCCAGGTCTAGACTTGCCTTCCATCAAAAGCTCAATACCGCGGAAATCAAAAGTTTCAATAGATACATTTTCTTCGTACAAATCCATAACTTCAGGAGCGTAAATAACAATATCAGCATCAACTTTTAAGCTTATTAACTTAACGTCATTTACTAAATCTTTTGGATATTTTTCTAAATCAATTTGATCATCAAATTGTGTTGGATTAACAAAGATGCTTACAACAGTTATATTATTTTGATTTATTGAATTTTTTATAAGTGAAATATGGCCCGCATGAATTGCGCCCATGGTTGGAACAAATCCAATACTAAAACTGGAATTTATTCGCTCTGATAAAAAATTAGTTAATGTTTTTTTTGTTGTGAAAACGTGCATTCAATAAAACTTAACGGGCTGCAAACTTAAGATATTCAAACAAAACTGCACAAATTTTTGTACTTTTGCATAATTTCTTTTGAAAAAAACGAAAGACCTACATTATGAAAGACAAAAGAATATTGTATGTGTCATCAGAAGTAATCCCTTATTTACCTGTGACTGAAATCTCCTCAATGTCATTTGAAGCGCCAAGGATGGTCAACAAACAAGGCGGACAAATTCGTATTTTCATGCCCCGCTATGGAAATATAAATGAAAGAAGGCATCAACTGCACGAAGTTATTCGTTTGTCCGGAATTAATTTAGTAATTAACGACTTGGATATGCCTCTAATAATTAAAGTTGCGTCTATACCAAAAGAAAGAATACAGGTGTATTTTATCGATAATGAGGACTATTTTAAAAGAAAGGCTACACTTACAGATGAAAAGGGAAAACTGTTTGAGGACAATGATGAGAGAGCTATTTTCTTTGCAAAGGGGGTAATTGAAACAGTTAAAAAACTTAACTGGTCCCCAGATATAATTCACGTCCATGGGTGGCTTGCGTCCCTTCTTCCCCTTTACCTTAAAGAGTATTATAAAGGTGAGCCTTTATTTAAAGAAAGTAAGATTGTAACCTCTGTCTATTCCCAAAGTTTTGATGAATCGCTGGATAAATCATTATTTGATAAGGTTATATTTGACGAGATTGGAGAAGCTAACTTAAAAAATCTTAAAAAACCAAATTATGTAAACTTGATGAAGACAGCAATAGATTTTTCTGATGGTTTAATTAAAGGATCAGAAACTCTCCCCGAGGAACTTAATGACTACATGCAAAATACTGACAAACCTCTACTGGAATACCAATTGCCAAATGATTTTGCTGAAGCTTATACTGATTTCTACAATAACGAAATTTTAAACTAGCCAAGAAATTGCATGAAATACTCGATTTTATTTTTTAAGCAAATTCTTTTCGCGAAATTAATTATTGTTCTGTTAACTTCATGCGAAGATGAATACAAAGAGCTTGGGGCAGGAATAATTAATATTCAAAATATAACTATTCAAAATCAAACATACCCAGTTAAAACTTACAATAAGCGAATTACTCCATTTCAATCCAATGGTATGCCAAGCAACCTTTTGGGTTATTATAATGATTCTAATTTTGGATCAACAACAGTTGAGTTTTTGGCTCAATTAACTCCTGGCCTTTATAGTCCTAATTTTGGGGATAATACAACACTTGACTCCGTAGTTTTAACAATACCTTATTATAGTAGCAGGGATGGTGACAATTATACTCTAGATTCAGTTTACGGGAATAGCCCAATTAAACTCTCTATATACAGAAATAATTTTTTTCTGAGAAACTTTGACCCTGCAAGTGACCTGGACGAATCTCAGCGATACTTCTCAAATGGAGCTCTAAGCTTATCTGAAATAATGAACCAAAATGAGCTTGAAGGAGAATTATTATTCTCAACTAATGAATTTTTACCCAGCAACAATGCAATAACTTTGATAACTAGGGATGATGAAGGGGAAATCGAAACATCAGAAACTATAGACCCTTCTTTTAGGGTCAAACTAGAAGACAATCTACCTTTAAATTTTTGGGAAACAACAATTTTTGATAAAGAGGACAGCGAAGAACTAAGTAGTGCTAACAATTTCTACAATTACTTTAGGGGGCTATACTTTAAGGTTGAACCATTAAATTCAGATGAAGGAAACCTAATCCTAATGAACTTTAGTTCATCAAATGCCCATTTAAAATTGTTTTACACCTATGAAACAACATTAGCAACTACTGATGAAATAACTGAAAGGCAGGGGAGTTATGATTTAAGTTTCAGCGGTAATAGGACAACTTTGATAAATAATAACTTTAACACTAACTTTTTACAAACAATAAATAATGCGAATGATGTTCAAGGAGATGAATTATTATACTTAAAAGGAGGGGAAGGATCAATGGCGGTTATTGAACTTTTCGCAGAGGATGAAAACGGAAATGGTTTTGAAGAATTTCTTGAGGAGTTTAGAGAAATTATAAATCCCAATGAAACAAACGAAAGGCGAGTTATTAAACGCTTGATAAATGAGGCTTTTATAGAATTTTATGTTGATGAATCATTTACCTATTCCAATACTGATTTACCTCTGCGAGTTTACGTACATGACCTTGATAACGATATCCCACTTATTGACTATCTCGAAGACCCCACAATAAACCCGGCAACTTCTGATTCAAAATTTTTCCACTTAGTACCGCTAGCCACTGAAATTGATAGCGATGGAAACGAATCCAGGAAATATAAAGTTAGAATAACTGAGCACGTTAACAGTATAATCAGTAATGATTTAACAAACCTCAGACTTGGGTTATTTGTATCATCAAATGTTGGTGTTACAAACAGCCTAAAGTTTTTAAGTTACGATGAATTAGCCAG
Source organism: Flavobacteriaceae bacterium (assembly GCA_002721175.1). Classification (GTDB taxonomy): domain Bacteria; phylum Bacteroidota; class Bacteroidia; order Flavobacteriales; family Flavobacteriaceae; genus UBA3537. Next base: position 16,406 of record PBJR01000013.1, read on the forward strand.
GGGAATACCAACTGGAACTGCTTTGACTCCAAAAGGAGTCATTCTACACGGTAGCAGTTCAAATAATCTAATCAAAAGAGCTAAACTTAATATATATTACACTGATTTAAATAATTAAATATGTGTGGAATTGTTGGATATATAGGGCATAGGAATGCAAGTGAGCTTATCATTAAAGGATTAAAGCGATTAGAGTACCGAGGCTATGACAGTGCAGGAATTGCGTTGTTTAATGAGTCTCAAATTAAAGTTACAAAAATCAAAGGAAAAGTTTCGGATTTAGAAACAAAAATCATTCGAAAAAAAAATAACTCTGGGTCTATTGGTCTCGGGCACACCCGTTGGGCAACTCACGGGGTTCCAAGTGACATAAATTCTCATCCGCATCTTTCAAATTCTGGGGATTTGGTAATTATCCACAACGGAATTATTGAAAACTATGCCGCAATTAAAGAAGAGCTGGTCAATAGAAACTTTTCTTTTAAATCTGATACTGATACTGAAGTTTTAGTTAATCTCATTGAGGCAGTTCAGAAAAACGGAAATTACAAATTAGGTAAAGCTGTACAAATTGCACTTAATCAAGTTATTGGAGCATATGCTATAGCAGTGTTCGACATCAAAAAACCAAACGAAATTGTAGTGGCAAGGTTAGGTAGTCCATTGGCCATTGGAATCGGAAAAAATGAGTTTTTTATTGCTAGTGATGCATCCCCGTTTATTGAGTACACTAACAATGCTATTTATCTTGAAGATGAAGAAATGGCAATCATTAGATTACACAAAGATGCTATATATCGAAAAATCAAAAATGACAGTTTATTTGACCCATACCTTCAAGAACTAAAACTTAATATTGAACAGATTGAAAAGGGGGGGTATGAACATTTTATGATGAAGGAAATTTTTGAGCAACCTAAAGCGATTGAGGATACATACAGAGGGCGTTTAAATGTAGATAAAGGCATTATTAAAATGGCTGGAATTGAAGATCATTTGGATAAATTTTTGAATGCTCAAAAAATAACTATTGTCGCATGCGGAACTTCATGGCATGCTGCATTGGTGGCTGAATACATTTTTGAGGATTTAGCTCGGATCCCAGTTGAAGTAGAATACGCCTCTGAATTTAGATATAGAAATCCAATTATTAGCGATAAAGATATTGTTGTTGCAATTTCACAATCAGGCGAAACGGCTGATACATTAGCGGCCATAAAGCTGGCTAAAGGGAATGGCGCTTTTGTTTTCGGAATATGTAATGTTGTTGGATCCTCAATTTCAAGAGAGACAGATGCTGGTGCTTATACTCATGCTGGTCCGGAAATTGGAGTTGCTTCAACTAAAGCTTTTACTACTCAAATAACACTATTAACGCTGATTGCCCTTAAGCTTGCAAAAGAAAAAGGGACAATATCAAATTCAAATTACAAAAGACATCTTGTAGAGCTTGAAACAATACCAAACAAAATTGAAAAAGTGCTGAGGTCCGACTCTGTAACTAGGGAAATTGCTCAAATATATAAAGATGCATCAAATTTCCTTTACCTAGGTAGAGGCTTTAACTTCCCAGTAGCTTTGGAAGGTGCTTTGAAACTTAAAGAAATATCATATATACATGCTGAAGGCTATCCAGCAGCAGAAATGAAACACGGGCCCATTGCACTTATTGACGAAAACATGCCTATTGTCGTTATTGCCACCAAGTTTGGACACTACGAAAAAATTATTAGCAATATTCAAGAAATAAAATCAAGAAAAGGTAAAATAATTTGTGTTGTTAATGAGGGAGATAAAATTGTTAAAGAATTAGCTGATCACATCATAGAAATTCCTGAAAGCCTAGAATTACTCTCCCCAATGCTGACCACCATTCCATTGCAATTACTTTCATATCATATAGCTGTGATGCTAGGAAAAAATGTAGATCAACCCCGGAATTTAGCAAAATCCGTTACCGTTGAGTAATTTGTGGAGGGTGAGAGGGGTGTTCAATTTATCCACACCCTCTGTAATTTCATATTTTTTTCTCCCTTTTTTATCATAGAATCGACTGTTGTTCTACTTTTTCCAACCTCATAACCATTCTTTTGAAGATACTGATGAATCTTAGTGTATCCCCATCCATCTTGGTGGAGTTCCCAAACCTTATCTCTGATTTCTTTTCGTTCTGGATAGGTTCTCGTATATTGATGAACAGAAAATTTGGTTGAGGTGAGATTAAAGGAGAAAGTGAGATGAGGTATCCACCCTCCATAAATTAGAGTATCACCGTGGAATAGAAAGGTAGGAGGTAAAAAAAATAGTGCAATTTCAGTCATAGAATAGACTAAAAAATTTACTTCAGAATTTTAAATCCTCACTTATTTGTACTCTTATTTGATAAATTATTATTTAATTTGCCTATATTTATTAATTATTAAAAAAACAAGCAAATCAAAATTTACAACTAATGAAAACAATTTTAAGAATTTTTACATTACTATTTGGAGTCGTTGCCTTCGCACAGACTACTGTCACAGGAACGATTAATGATCAAAATGGTATGCCAGTTCCTGGAGCTAATATCATAGCTGTTGGAACATCATCAGGAGCAATTTCTGATTTTGATGGTAAATTTACGCTTAGCGTTGATCAAGAACCTCCATTTTCGATTCAAGTTAGTAGTGTTGGTTTCACCTCGGTAACTGAGAATGTAACCAAGAATAATCAAGATTTAACAATTACAATTAAAGAAGGTAGTTTTCTAGACGAAGTAGTTATTTCGGCTTCAAGGGTACCTCAAAGAATATTCGAATCACCAGTAACTGTAGAAAAATATAGTTTAAAAGCTATACAGCGTACACCTTCTGCTGATTACTTTGAAGGACTTCAAAATGTAAAGGGAGTTCAAATGAATCAAGCCGGTCTAATATTTAGTCAAGTAAATACCAGAGGATTTGGAACTGCTTATAACGAAGGTTTTGTTACACTTGTTGATGGAATGAATACGCAAGCCCCGGTATTTGGTTTTGCAGTAGGTAATTTAATTGGGTTGAATGAACTAGACGTCATGAGCGTTGAATTACTTCCAGGGTCAGCTTCGGCCTTATATGGAATGGATGCATATAAAGGTATTATGTCTATTACTAGCAAAAATCCATTTGACTTTGAAGGTGTAACGGGCTACTATCGATCTGGGACTACACAACAAATAGTTGGTGGAAATAATGCATTTACGGATTTCGGTATGCGCTTAGCTAAAAAAATATCAGATAAGTGGGCTTTTAAAGTTGCTTTCGCTGCTAAAGAAGGAACTGAGTGGGCTGCAGGTGACACTAGACACAAAAGAGAATGTTCAAATTGTGGAGAAGGAAGTATTGTTGAAGGTTATGACCCCAACGCAACAGATTATGATGCTGTAAATGAATATGGACAAAGATCTTTTAGCTCNCAGGCTCAACTTGGTCTTATCGGTCTTGATGCTTTTGCAGCTGCTCCTAATGCCGCTAATTATATGAGTACTATTGTAACAACTGGTTACATGGAACAAGATCTTTTTGGTAANGAGGCCAAAAATATTAAAGGTAACGCTGGTATTTATTTCAGACCTAANGATAATACAGAAATTTCGNTTTCATCATTAATTGGATCTGGAGAAGCACCATTGCCTGCNGGNAATGCACGTTATAATCTTAAAGACGTTGTAGTTCAATTACATAAGCTAGAATTCACCTCTGGTGGATTTAATGCACGTGCTTTTTACACCAAAGAAGATGCCGGTAAAACAACACAAAGTACTGCTTTAGGACTTTCAGTTGTCAGTGCGCAACCCGGTGGTTTACAAGATGGATGGGGTGGCACTTACCTCAATACTCTACTTGGCGGAGCTGCAGGTTTATACGGATTTACGCCTGACGCTGCTGGAGTTGGAGCGTTCTTAGGAACAGTAGTTGCTCCAGACCTTGCNACTGGTGGAACGAGNTTTGCAGATNTATTCCCNGCGGGTGTAGCAGGACAATTGCATCAAGCAGCAAGAGCAGCCGCTAATTCAAACATGTTAGTTCCAGGAACAACTGAATTTAACGCTGCAGTTGACGCTGCAACAAATCAAGCACTCTTATCTTTTAGCGATACAGGGACANTAGGAGCTTTGATCAAGGATATATCAGAGGTTTCAACATTCGAGGCAAACTACGACTTTGAAGATAAAATTAGCTTNGCTAATGTTATAGTTGGTGGTTTATATAGAAGCTTTAACCTTGATACAGATGGTACGCTTTACACTGACTACGAAGATCCAATTGAGTACTACGAGTATGGNGGTTATGCACAAATACAAAAAGACTTATTTAACGACAAAGTAACATTGACCGGTTCCATGCGNTATGATAAACAAAGTGTTATGGAAGATGCAAATGTTACTCCTCGATTAGGGTTGTTATTTAAGCTTTCTGATAAATCGAATGTAAGGNTATCAGGACAAGTTGGATATAGAAACCCAACAAACCAAGATAAATTTATTGGTTTATTTAATGGTGAAGAAGTTTTGCTTGGTGCTACAAGAGAAAATATAGAAAGATTTAACACAAATCTTGGAGGTTTCGATTGGACTGGAACTCAAGTATTTGAGACAGCATTAAACAAGAGTTCATGGGATAATGGTCAAAANATTGTATCTGAGCAACTNGATTACATAGAAGCTGAAAAAGTAACCTCATACGATATAGGTTATCGCTTCAACTCAGCCAATTTTACACTCGATATGAACGCTTATTACAGCCAATATGAAAACTTTATTGGAACGAATAGTGTGTATGTCCCAGCCGCAATTGGTTTGCCTGCTGAGCAAGCTATGGCGTTAGGTGCATTTGCTCAATTTGGTGTTGATGCTAACCTAGATGTNCCATTTGATACGTTTGGAATGAGCTTAGAGGCGATTCAAAAATTAAGCTCAAGCACCTCAATGAATTTTATCTATGAGTATAATGAATTAGACTACGAAGCNGAAGAAAATTCTGACTTTGAACTATCATGGAATACTCCAAAACATAGAATGAAGCTTGGATTCACAACTGTATTGAGTGATAATTTAACTGTTTCAGCNAATGCGCGCTATAACTCAGAATATTACTATGAATCGTCATTTATAGACGCATACATTAGAGAAAACACAGTTGTAGATGCTAAAATTACTTTTGGTGTTAATGCACTTAAAGGAATTAAATTTGAAGTAGGAGGAAATAANATTGCTGGACGTGAATATGTTAGTATCCCAGGGTCAGGATACATTGGTTCTCTATACTATGGCGGTGCTAAGATTCAATTCTAGTACAAATACTTAAATTAATGATAAAAAACCCGGAGTTTTACTCTGGGTTTTTTAATTTTATTATTTATCTTTGAATCTTAAAAATATGTTTTCTTTTTAAGATTCTAACCTATTAAATNTTTATAAGTAATGTCTAATATTTCAGGAAAAGTTTCCCAAATTGTAGGTCCAGTTATTGACGTCGAATTTGAAAACAACACAGAGCTGCCAAAAATCTATGATTCACTAGAGATTAAACGTGATAACGGTTCAACCCTTGTGCTTGAAGTTCAATCACATATTGGTGAAAATTCTGTTCGAACTATAGCCATGGATTCCTCAGATGGGCTAAGTAGAGGGGTAAAGGCTTACGTTACTGGTTCTCCAATTCAAGTTCCTATTGGCGAAGATATTAATGGGCGCCTATTCAATGTTATAGGCGACGCGATAGATGGATTGGGTAATCTACCAAAAAGTGGAACCAATGGTCTTCCTATCCATCGAGATGCACCAAAATTTGAAGACCTATCAACATCTACAGAAGTTTTATATACAGGTATTAAAGTTATTGATTTAATCGAGCCTTACGCAAAAGGGGGTAAAATTGGTCTATTTGGTGGTGCTGGAGTTGGAAAAACAGTACTGATACAGGAACTAATAAATAATATTGCAAAAGGACATGGAGGTCTCTCAGTTTTTGCTGGAGTTGGTGAGAGAACNAGAGAAGGAAATGACCTACTACGTGAAATGTTAGAATCAGGTATTATCAAATATGGCGAAGATTTTATGCATTCAATGGAAAACGGTGGATGGGACCTAACGAAAGTGGATAAATCCGCTTTAAAAGAATCAAAAGCTACATTTGTATTTGGGCAAATGAACGAGCCACCTGGAGCTCGTGCTAGAGTAGCGCTTTCAGGACTAACTATTGCAGAGTATTTTAGAGACGGTTCTGGCGAAGGACAAGGAAAAGATGTTTTATTTTTTGTTGACAATATATTTAGATTTACACAAGCTGGCTCTGAAGTTTCTGCGCTTCTNGGGCGTATGCCTTCAGCTGTAGGATATCAACCCACACTTGCAACTGAAATGGGTGCTATGCAAGANCGTATCACNTCTACTAAAAAAGGGTCAATAACTTCAGTGCAAGCTGTTTATGTGCCCGCAGATGACCTTACTGATCCCGCTCCAGCTACCACATTTGCGCATTTGGATGCGACGACTGTGCTGTCAAGAAAAATCGCAGAATTAGGTATTTATCCAGCAGTTGATCCGCTTGATTCAACCTCCAGGATACTAACACCAGAAATTCTTGGAGATGAACATTACAAATGTGCTCAAAGAGTTAAGGAGTTACTGCAAAGATATAAAGAGCTTCAAGATATAATAGCAATTTTAGGGATGGAAGAGCTCTCTGAGGATGATAAGTTAGCTGTTGGAAGAGCAAGAAGAGTCCAAAGATTTTTGTCTCAGCCGTTCCATGTAGCAGAACAATTTACAGGTATCCCCGGAGTTTTAGTTGANATTAAAGATACAATAAAAGGATTCAACATGATTATGGACGGTGATCTTGACCACTTACCAGAAGCCGCTTTTAACCTCAAGGGAACTATAGAAGAGGCTATAAAAGAAGGTGAAAAAATGTTATCAGAAGCCTAAACGTTGTTCGAATGTATTTAGAAATAATCTCTCCTGAATCTACTGTTTTTCAAGGAAATATAATGAGNGTTCTTGTTCCAGGAGTTAATGGCGAATTTGAGATGCTCAATAATCATGCACCTGTAATATCTATATTAAAAGAAGGTTTTATTAAAATTAAAGGAAATTTAGACCTGGATGAAGAAGTAAATTCATTGTTTGAAAAAAAAGAAGAATCATACTGGTTAAAAATCAGTTCTGGGACTGTTGAGATAAATAACAATAAAGTTATCGTTCTTATCAACTAGCTAAGATANGTTGCAATGTGTTTTATTAATTAATTGCCTGTAAATTTCGCCTTTCTTTTTTGTAAAAAAGCTGATATACCCTCCCTAAAATCATCCGTTCCAAAACATTTTGAAAATTCCAATATCTCGGTATCATATCCATTTACTCGGTCTTTAAAATTCGCATTAATAGCTCTAATTGCNGCTGCTATTGCAAGGGGGCTATTTGATTTAATAACTTTTGCTAATGAAATACATTCGTCAATAAGNCTCTCTGGATCAGTAATTGTATTAACTAAACCCCATTCTGTTGCTTTTTTTGAATCAATCATTTGCCCGGATATAATCATCTCGATTGAGCGTCCTTTACCAACAAGCTGAGTTAGGCGCTGTGTCCCACCATAACCTGGAATCAATCCGAGACTAACTTCAGGTAATCCAAATTTAGCATTTAAACTTGCAACTCTTAGATGTGCTGCCAAAGCCAATTCAAGNCCACCGCCAAGTGCAAAACCATTTATAGCTGCAATTATAGGGATGGAAGAACTTTCTATGTAATTAAAAAGCTTTTGATGACCAGATCTTGCCAAGATAGATGCCTGCTCTACATTAAAATCCTTGAACTCAGTAATGTCAGCTCCAGCAACAAATGCTTTTTCGCCCGCTCCAGTAATTATAATAACTTGAGCTGATTTTTTTAAACTTATTTCTTTTAAAGTGTAATGTAACTCATCAATAGTCTCTCTGTTTAAAGCATTCAATTTGTTTGGACGATTNATAGTGATAATTGCAATGCCATCAAAAATCTCTGTAATTGTATTATTTCTTTCCATTTTTAATTTTGTTTTTTGGAAATGATACCTTAAAAGCAGTTCCCTTATTAATACTTGTGGTATAGGAAATTTTACCATCATAAGCTTTTACTATATTCTTAATCATAGGAAGACCAAGCCCCATNCCGCTAGTTTTTGTTGTGAATTTTGGTTCAAAAATTTTATCTCTAATGTCATCTTGAATCCCGCTTCCATTGTCATTAACTTTAATTATAATATTTTTTTTGTTTTCTAACAGATCCAATTGAATCTTTGGAACCGAATGGTCTGGAACAGATTGTATTGCATTTTTTACCAAATTAGTTATTATACGATTTAACTGGTCTCTATCAAAATTCGCTTTTAATTGTTTTTCAGGCTTTATAAATTTAATGTGGTTGTCTGGAAAAATATCAAGAGCACTCTCAATAACATCNGCAAAATCTAACATTTCCAACCTTTGAGGCGGCATCTCAGCAAAACTCGAAAAAGCTTCGGCTATTTTAGACATGGTATCAATTTGCTGAATTAAACCCCTGCTGTACTCATCGACCTTAGACATTATATCTTTATCGGCAGGATTAAATTTGTTCTGGAAGTTTTGGATTGTTAATCTCATTGGAGTAAGAGGGTTTTTTATCTCGTGAGCTACTTGTTTAGCCATTTCGCGCCAAGCTTGCTCCCTCTCGGTTGAAGCCAATTTAGTTGCGCTTTCATTTAATGTGTCAATCATATTGTTATATGATTCAACAAGAGACATTATCTCGGAAGATGCACCTTCTAGGGTGATTTTCTTGTTTTTCTTTTCAAATCGTGTTTGATGCATTTTATCGCTTATAGATTTGAGAGATTTAGTTATATACTTCGATATAAAATATGCAAATACAATAGCTATGATTATCATAATAATATATGTATAACCTATTCTAACTAAAAACTCTTTAAGTTCAACAGAGTTTAAACTATCATCATCAAAATATGGTAAATTTAATATACACAGTGGTCTTGACTCAAGGTCACTTAAAATCCTGTATGATGATCGATAATTTCCGTCTAGTAATTTATTCGTTTGAACGAATCTCCCATTTGATATTAAACTTAAGGTGTCTGTTATTTGTGAAGGTAAAATCCTTAAAGTAGGATTATTTTTAGGCCATATTTTAGAGGAAATAATAAACTTTCCATCAAGCTTATATAGATTAAAAGATACATTATGAATTTTAGAAATTTGGTTTATTTTTCGTTCAAATATAAATTCCAAATTATCTTCGTTTATATCTGCCTCAGACTCTTTTAATACATAATTAATACTTGAAATAAGTTGGGCTTCTTTGCGTTCTAATCTCATTCGGTGGTAGTCTAACGACTGTTCGTTGTATTGATATATTGTCAAACCAGCAATCAAAATTGAAGCCAATACAACCAGGAGAATCATATATAAAAAAATTCTTGAGCTAAGAGATAAAACACGTGGAGACACTATATTATNGACTTTTTTTATAAATATAATAAAAAGGGGAAATCTTATTATTTAAGATATTATAAAAAATTTTAATATTATTAATTAAATTAAAACAAATCTTTCACAACGCGTTCTCCTTTTTGCACGCAATCACTAACAGAAACTCCAGAGAAATAATTACCTATTATCTTAAAATTTTNATTGTGTTTGTGAAAATCGTCTATTGACCTTTCTAAGTCGCTCTGAACAAAATTATATTGTGGAATTGCCTTGTCCCACCTTATATAATTAAAACAAATGGGATCAATTTCACAATCAATTAAACTTTTTAATTCTTTAAGAACTAATTTTTGTATTTCAGTTTTATTNCCATTTAATAATCTTTTTTGCTTTTCCCCGCCTACCATTACAGTAAAACTCTTAAATTCATTAGGACATAAGTGTGGAAAAATATTACTGCTGAATAAAACACCTAAAAAGCTTTTCTTATCACTAGGCTTTGTTAAAATGCCAAAACCATTTATATTAGATTTGACATCCTTCTTCTTAAAAGCAAAATGATAGACATCTATNGGATTGTACTCAATTCTTTTTAAGTTTTTTGCTAATTGTTTATCAAAAATTATATCTGAAAGTACGTANGCTGGAATTGTACATATCACATTTTTACAGAAAAATTTATCCCCTCCAAGAGTTAAAATTTCATACCCATTTAGCTTTTTTTTTATTTGTTTTACTTTAGTATTTAGCTTAATTTCTTCTTGTAAATTTTTAGAGATAGCATTAATCATTTGGGTAAGTCCCATTGGTAAATTAAATGAGTAAGATNTAGTTTTTCCAGATTTGATTAATCCTATAATAATCCTTCCATATTTAATTTTCATTGCCCAAATCTTTCTAAGGCTATATTTAACACTCATTTTTCTTGTATCTCCAGCATATATCCCATTGAGAATTGGTTCAACCAAATTGTCGTGAAATTCCTTTCCAAATGTCTTCAATGAAAAATCATAAACAGATAAATCTTTAAGATCGCCTTTTAAAAAGAGAGCTAAAAGAAACTTCAGTTTTGAAAGTGGTGAAAGTATAGGCGTTTTAATAAATGAATAAATGGTGGTAGGTATACTTGTAGGTTCGCCTCTTAAAAAAATATATCNCTTNGCTGTTGATNCTTTATCTGCTAAAATAATCTTATCAAATAAATTACAATTGCGAAGTAGCTTATCTATTGAGGAGTTATTGTTTAAAACCGTATTTGGACCGTTCTCAAAGATAAACTCTCCGTCATTTACNGTTTGAATAACACCACCTAAGTTGGCACTAGATTCAAATAAAGAAAATCTAATACCCTTGTCTTTTAAAAAGTGGGCTGTGCTAAGACCTGTAATCCCACCTCCTATAACTAATGTATTAATATGCTTCATCAATTTTAAATTGGCTTTNATGTTTTATTTAATAATTAAACTAAATAATTTGAAATATTTTAAAACAGAACCCTTAGTTAATCCAAATTTTATCTGTTGACTGCAACCTCAGGTCTTGATTGCCATTTCTTAATCCATTTAGCTAATAGGCTTACCCATTTTGGGTCATCATTAAGGCAGGGGACAGCATTGAATTCTTTACCTCCGCATTCNTGAAAAATTTCTTCTCCTTCCATTGCAATTTCTTCTAATGTTTCAAGACAATCACTAACAAATGCAGGAGTTACTATAGCTAAATTTTCCACCCCAGATTTTGCAAGGCGCTCAATTGTTCTGTCTGTATATGGCTGCAACCATGGGTCAAATCCAAGTCTTGATTGGAATGATGTAGAAAAGGTCCCAGATTCAAGATTAAGGTATTCACCAACTAAACGAGTTACCTCAAGACATTGATGTTTATAGCAATAATCATGGGCTTTTGATGAAGTACTACAACAAGATTTATCTATTTTGCAATGAGATTTGGTAACATCACTTTTCCTTATATGTCTCTCTGGTATACCGTGATATGAAAACAATAAATGATTATAATTTTTTGACTTTAGATACGACTTAATTGACTCTGAAAGCACTTTAATATAATCAGAGTTGTTGTAAAAAGGGTCTAAACTTTGAAGTGAAATACCTGGGAAAAATTTCTTTTGAAGATCTTCTGCCATAACTAANATNGTTTCGGTTGTTGCCATAGCAAATTGTGGATATAAAGGGATAATCAAAACTTCANTAACTCCCTTGTCAGATAGCTCCTGTAAACCCTTTTTTATTGTCATGCTTCCATATCGCATTGCTAAAGAAATAGGTATATTAACTTTCTTCTGAACTTTTTCCTTTAATCGTTCTGACAGAACAATAAGTGGTGATCCTTCGTCCCACCAAATCTTCTTGTATGCTTTTGCAGAAGCTTTTGGCCTAGTATTTAAAATTATTCCNTTGACAAGAAGGGTCCTAGCCCACTTTGGGACATCAATAACACGNTCATCCATCAAAAACTCCCCCAAATATTTCTTTACATCATTTGGTTCTGGACTATCAGGTGAGCCTAAATTTACTAAAAGTATGCCTTTCATATTAGATTTGATTTTTTAATTAATGGATTGAATATATTTTTTGGGAGTGATGCCATATTGTTTTTTAAAAGCCGCAATGAAATGACTGGCTGTACTGTAACCAACTTTTAAGCCAACCTCATTAACATTATGAGATCCTGACTCTAGTAATTTCCTGGCTAATTCCATTTTATATTCATAGAGGAATCCATAAACCGTAGTGCCATAAATTTGTTTAAATCCCTTTTTTAGCTTTTTGAGGCTTAAATCAATTTCATTTGATAACTCTAACAAAGTGGGCGGCTCAACAACTCGCTGAATTATAATGTTTTTTGCTGCTTTAATTTTAATCACATTTGACTCGTCAGCTAAAAAAGGACACTGTTCAATATTAATGTCTTCGCCAATATTAAAAAATAAACTCAGAATTTCATATACCTTGGCTTTAAAGTATAATTGCCTTAAATTAATATTTAGGTTATAGTTGATAATTTGATTCAATACAATTGCCATAGACGGTGAAATGAAACCATCTTTATAATATTTCTTTAGCTTATTATCTCCCTCCAAGAAAGAAATAGAATTAGCTTCATGTGAAAAAAGTCCATGAAAAATTTTGATAGATATTAAAATTGAAACGGTCCAAGTCTTGGGACTACTAATCAAATTTATAGGTAAATCTCTTTTGGGATTGTACAGAAGAAGAGTGCTTTCCTCAGGTACATCTAAAAAATAACTGTTATTATTAAAAGCAAATTGTGAACTNCCTTTTAAACAAAAATGAAATTGAATAAAAGAACTGTCAATAGCTTTTTCTAAAACCGTAGTTGAGTCAGAAGTGTTTTGAAAAGTCAACACAAAAAATCCTGGCTCTATCTCTGTTTCTAAAAAAGCACCTGTAGCGANACTTTTATTAACATCGCTAGTCGGTGTTGATATTACTTTATTTAGATTCATTATAAATAAAATTAAAAAAAATTAAAGATTTANACCTGTTAAATAAAATTGATTGGCAAAAATAAGAATTTATTTTTTATAAACCCCCAAACGACATATAAAGTTCCTGCATCGTTACTTTTTAGTGTATATTGATGTTATTTTTGCAAATGAAGATAATCGAACCCAAACAGATGAAAATTGAAAACAACGCTATAAGACCTACTCTTCATGTTATTGGTATAAGCCACAAAAGGGCAGACGCTACTATTCGGGGAGGATTTAGCCTTAGCCCCAATAATAAAAGAAATATATTATTGCAGGGTAAATCTATGGGCATAAAAAACCTCTTAGTCAATTCTACCTGTAATAGAACTGAAATATACGGCTTGGTTTCTAATTCCGCTCCTCTATTTGAGCTACTATGCAATAATTCAAAAGGATCTTATCAAACTCTTCAAAAATATGGATATGTCCTAGAGAACGGAGAAGCTATTAACCATATTTTCAAAGTAGGTGCTGGTTTGGATAGCCAAATTCTGGGTGACTTTGAAATTATAAGTCAGCTTAAAATCTCTGCAAAACTATCAAAAAAACACAACGTTTACGGGCCCTATATGAACCGATTAATTGACTGTGTGATCCAGACGAGTAAGCGTATTAAAAATGAAACGGGATTGTCTACTGGGGCTACTTCAGTATCATTTGCTTCGGTTCAATATATTCTCAAAACTGTAAAAAGTGTAAAGAAAAAAAATATTTTATTATTTGGGACTGGAAAAATTGGCAGGAACACGTGTGAAAACCTGATTAAACACACTAAAAATGAGCATATAACTCTCATAAATCGAACTCGCGAAAAGGCTGATAAACTAGCCTATAAATTTAAATTGAATGTGAAAAATTACAGTCAGCTTCAAGAAGAAATAGCTAAAGCTGATATCTTAATTGTTGCTACTGGAGCTCAAAACCCTACAATAGACCGGCAATTAATTATTGGCAAAAAGAAACTCTTGATATTAGATTTATCTATACCTAAAAACGTTAATGATGACGTAAAAAACTTAGCTAACGTTACATTAACTCATCTTGATGAACTTTCAGAAATAACAGATGTAACGCTCCAAAAAAGAAAACAATTCATCCCTAAGGCTGAATCGATAATTCAAGAAGAGAAAATAGACTTTGAAAGCTGGTCCGAGTACCGAAAGTATGCTCCAACAATAAAGGCCCTTAAAGAAAAATTAAAGCTATTTGTTGATACAGAAATCATAAATGAGTATAAAAAAGATAATAATCTTAATATTTCTCAAGTAAATTCAATTAGCTCTAACGTTGCTCAAAAAATAACAAATCATTTTGCCCATTCGCTGAAAGACGACTCTATCCCATCAGAAAAGAGCTTGGAACTTATAAATAAAATCTTTCAACTCTAAATTACATCATGTTGTCGCTCATAAGAATTGGAACCCGTGAAAGCGAATTAGCTATTTGGCAAGCAAAATCCGTTCAATCTCAACTAGAAAGCTTGGGCTGTAAAACAAAAATAATTACAATAAAGTCCGAAGGCGACTATGTAACAAACAAACCAATATATAAATTAGGAATCACTGGTGTATTTACAAAAACTCTGGACATAGCACTTTTAAATAATGAAATTGACATAGCCGTACATTCATTAAAGGATGTACCAACTACGCTTGCAAGTGGAATTGTTCAAGCTGCTGTCATAAAAAGAGGAAATGTAAGAGACACATTGGTTTATAAAAAAAATGAAGAGTTCCTATCCAGCAAAAAAGCTATTATTGCAACTGGTAGTATTCGCCGAAAGGCTCAATGGCTAAATCGATATCCTTCGCACACTATTAATAATTTAAGGGGAAATATAAATAATAGACTAAAAAAATTATATGATTCTGATATTTGGGATGGAGCAATATTAGCAGCAGCTGGACTAGGTCGAATTGGATTAACCCCGAAAAATTCNATAAATCTGGATTGGATGGTTCCTGCTCCTGGACAAGGAGCTATTATGATCGCCTGTTTAAAATCTGAAAAAAANATTATTGAAACTTGCAGTGCGCTTAATCACGAAGAAACNGAAATTTGTACTAATATTGAGCGTTCATTTTTAAGTAAATTTGGCGGTGGATGCAGCGCGCCAATTGGCGCCTTAGCCTTTATAAAAAATGAAGAAATCCATTTCCATGCTGTAGTGCTTAGTGAAGATGGAACTAAGAAAATAGAAACAAAAAGAAGTNCACCCCTAGGAAAACACACAAAACTTGTTGAAGAATGTCTGGACTTTTTCTTAAAACGAGGCGCTAAAAATTTAACTGTTAGAATCTCAACCAATCATAANTATACTATTGTTTCCTCAAAGACATTGAGTAAAGGACAAATAGATCTTTTTCCAAAATCAGTAAAAGTTGAAAATTTAGATTTTATAAAAACTACTCCTAACAGAATTAAAGCTTCTGTTTTTAAGTTAGAGCATAAAAATGTAGTGATAACTAGTAAAAATAGTATTGATGCTATTTTGAATAATTGTTCTGTTGAAAAATTAAATTTTAAATCAATTTATTGTGTTGGGCGGCGAACTAAAAAATATATAGAGCAAAAAATTGGCCCTGTTAAGTATAGCGCTAGAAGCGCAAAGGCATTAGCTGAATATTTGATAAAATTTATGGAGGGTTCAGAATTGAGCTATTTTTGTAGTGATATCAGATTAGATGACCTGCCAAGATTATTAAAAAAAAATAATATTAAAGTCAATGAAATCACTGCTTACAGTACAAAACTTGAAGCACCAAAATTACCTCAATCCGTTTTAGGTGTTTTNTTTTTTAGCCCATCTGCCATCCAAAGTTTTCTCAAAAAAAATTCGCCAAATTGTATCGCATTTTGCATTGGCCAAACTAGTGCTAAAGAAGCTAAAAAATATTTTAAAGAAGTTCACATAGCAAAAATTCCAACAATTGAAAGCGTTATTGAATTAGTTAGTAATAATTTTATTTTAAAACAAAAAAATGATTAAAAATGATCTTTTTTTACGTGCCCTAAAAGGAGAAGTCGTAGAGCGTCCACCTGTATGGATGATGAGACAGGCAGGTCGTTATTTGCCTGAGTTTATGGCAATTAAAAATAAATATGANTTTTTTACTCGTTGTAGAACTCCTGAGCTGGCTAGTGAAATTACGCTTCAACCTATACGAAGATTCAATATGGACGCTGCTATATTATTTTGCGATATTTTAGTTATTCCTCANGCCATGAATATTGATGTTGAGATGAAACCAAATCTTGGGCCCTTCATACCTAACCCTATNAGAAAAAACAGTGATTTAGAACGAGTTTTAGTTCCTGACGTAAAAGAAAAATTAGGGTATGTTTATGAAGCAATTCAAGCTACAAAAGAGTTGCTTAACGATGATATACCATTGATTGGCTTTGCTGGTTCACCTTGGACTGTAATGTGCTATTGCATTGAAGGGCAAGGCAGTAAGACTTTTGATAAAGCAAAAGGTCTTTGTTTTGAAAAACCCAAGCTTGCTCACCAATTTCTTCAAAAAATCACTGACACTACTATTGCATACCTAAAAGAAAAAGTCAAATCCGGAGCTGACGTAATTCAAATCTTCGACTCTTGGGGTGGTTTATTATCTCCAAAGGATTACCAAAATTTTTCATGGCCTTACATCAATCAAATCATAGAAGCTATCCAAAATTATGCACCTGTAATCGTCTTTGGAAAAGGTTGTTGGTTTGCTTTACCTGAAATGGCTAATTCTAAAGCCTCAGCCATTGGAATTGACTGGACTTGTTCAGCAAAAAATGCAAGATATCTNTCTGGTGGAAACAAAACACTACAAGGAAATTTTGATCCTTGTCGTTTATTATCGCCGCCCAAAGAAATCAAAAAAATGGTACACGGAATGATTGATAAATTTGGTAAAGATAAATACATAGTTAATCTTGGCCACGGTATTTTACCAAATATACCCATAGACCACGCTAAAGCATTTATTGATGCTGTAAAAACTTACACCCAATAAATNTTATGAAAAGAGCTTTCTATAATCANATTGAAAATTTACAAAATAAAATCACATCAGCCTTAGAGTCAATTGATGGAAATNCTAAATTTAAAGAAGATCTTTGGAGTCGAAAAGCAGGTGGGGGTGGACGCACAAGAGTTCTACAAAACGGAGACGTTTTTGAAAAGGGAGGCGTTAATATTTCAAAGGTTTATGGTGCCCTGCCAAAAACTATGGAATCGTATTTTAAAGTTAAGGATGTAGATTTTTTTGCATGTGGATTAAGCATAGTTCTTCATCCTAAAAATCCTATGGTCCCAACTGCACATGCTAATTGGCGTTATTTTGAAATGTATAATAAATCAGGAGTACTTATTGACCAATGGTTTGGAGGAGGTTTAGATCTAACACCATTTTACTTATTCGAAGAAGATGTTATACATTTTCACATCCAATGTAAAAAAGTTTGCGATAAATATAATAGTGATTTCTATCAAAAATTCAAAAATGCGTGCGATAAATATTTTTACAANAGCCACAGAGAGGAAGCGCGTGGTGTGGGTGGGCTGTTTTTTGATTATTGTAGGGCAGATGAACAGACGAGTTTGCAAGAGTGGTATAATTTTGTCTCAGAACTAGGAGATCATTTTCTAGAGGCTTACTTGCCCATAGTTCAAAGAAGAAAAGACCTACCATTCACAAATTTGGAGCGTAAATGGCAAGAAGTAAGAAGGGGACGCTATGTCGAATTTAACCTTGTACACGATAAAGGTACCCTGTTTGGACTGAAAACCAATGGAAGAATTGAAAGTATTTTGATGAGTTTGCCACCACATGTACAGTGGGTCTATGACCACAACCCTGTACCAAACAGTAGAGAAGAAAAATTAATTAAAGTGTTAAAACAACCGAAAAACTGGATTTAATATGCATCAATTAAAAAGAAATAGACGCTTGCGGACAAATGAGTCCATAAGAAGTCTTGTTAGAGAAAGTCGCTTGAGCCCTGATGATTTTTTAGTTCCTTTATTTGTAGTAGATGGAGAAAAAATAAAAGAAGAAATTACTTCCATGCCNAAGTATTTCCGCTACAGCCTAGANACATTANNAAAAGAGNTCAAAGAGCTCTGGAGTTTAGGTCTAAAAGCAGTCCTTCTNTTTGTNAAAATAGACCCCGCTTTAAAAGATAACCGCGGAACNGANGCNCTGAATCCAAACGGATTAATGCAGCGTGCAATTAAAACTATAAAAAATGTTTGCCCTGAAATTATAGTTATGACAGATGTTGCATTAGACCCATACTCAAATTACGGACACGATGGAATCATTGATAATGGAAGCATAATAAATGATTCCACAGTTGAGGTTCTTTCAAAAATGAGTCTGTCGCATATTAGCGCTGGAGCTGACTTTGTTGCGCCGAGTGATATGATGGATGGAAGAGTTCTAAGTATAAGAAATATCCTTGAGCAGGAGGGACATGTAAACGCGGGAATTATGAGCTACAGCGCTAAATACGCCTCTTCATTCTATGGCCCCTTTAGAAATGCTCTCGATTCCTCACCCGTTTTTAAAAAAAACATTCCAAAGAATAAATCAACCTATCANATGGATTACGGAAACAGAACAGAGGCGTTAAAGGAGGTTGCTATGGATATAGACGAAGGGGCAGATATTATAATGATAAAACCAGGCCTGCCATATTTAGATATTATTAGGGATATTAAAAGTAAATTTGAAATTCCTGTAGCAGCTTACCAAGTGAGTGGAGAATATTCAATGATTATGGCTGGGTGTGAAAAAGGCTGGCTCAATTATGATGAAACCATTCTCGAAACTAATATTGCATTTAAAAGAGCAGGAGCCAGTATAATTGCAAGCTACTTTGCAAAAGATCTTGTAAAAATTATTAGCTAAATTTTATATATATTTAAAAAGATATTAAAATGAAACTTGTGAAAAAAATAGTGAAATGGTTTCTTTTTGTAGTTTTTTTAACTACCATAATTCTCTNTGTAACAAATTCAAATTACATATTCAAAGCTGTTAAAACGGTTTATCTAAATGGCTATACAACAGCATTTATTAAAGACTACGAATACTTTGATAATGCAATGATTAAAAAATCAAAATCTCCTCAACCATGGCCGTTACACCAAGACTTTAATACACACACATTAACTAAGACTCTAGCTAAGCTTCACGAAGATAAAGGAACAGTTGCTTTTCTAGTGATAAAAAATGACAGTATATTATTTGAAAAATATTATGATGGCTATAGTTTCAACTCAAAAAGCAATTCCTTTTCAATGGCAAAAAGTTACGTCTGTGCTCTTCTTGGAAAAGCTATAAA
Organism: Flavobacteriaceae bacterium; assembly: GCA_002721175.1. GTDB lineage: Bacteria > Bacteroidota > Bacteroidia > Flavobacteriales > Flavobacteriaceae > UBA3537. The sequence continues at coordinate 35,751 of PBJR01000013.1, forward strand.
AGAAGGTTTTATAAAAAGTCTAAATCAACCTGTCTGCGATTTTATCCCACAATACTGCGAAGGTGTCGCAAGTAAAGTTACCGTTGGAGACCTTGCATCAATGGCCTCAGGTTCTAGCTGGATTGAAAATTACTATACCCCTATTAATATAACAACACGTGCTTATTATGGTAAAGACCTTAAATCAACTATGTCATCAATAAAAACAATTAAAACCCCTGGAAAATCGTTTGAATACTCCAGTGGTGATACTCAGTTATTGGGAATAGTGATTGAGAAAGCTACAGGAAAAAAACTTTATAATTATCTGTCAGAAAGTCTTTGGGGTCCATTGGGATCAGAGTCAGATGCACTTTGGCAGCTTGATAGTAAAGAAAATGATGTTGTAAAATCATTTTGCTGTATTGCTAGTAACGCTAGAGACTTTGCAAGGCTTGGGAAACTTTATAAGGATCATGGTAAATGGAACGGAAAACAAATTTTAGACTCTGTTTTTGTAAAAAAAAGTATTTCTCCCAGATTCGATGACAGTCCTCAATATGGCTACGGTTTCTGGCTTCAAAAAAAACAAAAAAAGTCCTTCTTTATGATGGAAGGACACTTAGGGCAATCGGTAATAGTTGAACCATCGGATAACTTAATTATTGTCCGNTTAGGTCACAAAAAAGAATTTTTCGGAGATAACCCATATAACGGCGATATAAATATTTATATTGAAGAAACATATAAAATGTTATCCCCTGNTGAATGAAATTAACCTCTTCTTTAAATTTTCTTGAAGCTAAANCACTACATATAATTAATGCAAAATGAGATCNTTCTAAGNGTAAAAAATTTGTCAATTAAGTCTGAAAAGACTTATTCAGAGAACAAGTTAATTAATAACATTTCCTTTGATCTTTATAAAAATGAGATTTTGGGAGTTGTNGGAGAGAGTGGCTCAGGTAAATCATTAACGGCACTGTCCNTAATGCAATTACTAAACCTTAATTCAAAATTCGNTGTTTCGGGTAATATAAAATTAGGGAGTATTGATTTAGTCAACACAAAATCCAAAGAAATAGAGCGAATNAGAGGTAAGAAAATAGGAATAATTTTCCAAGAGCCAATGAGTTCGTTAAACCCGACCATGCGTTGTGGAGATCAAATTAAGGAGGTATTACATAAGCATGAAATGTTAGACAAACAATCAATAAATGATGAAATTNTTCGCCTTCTTAATGTTGTCAAAATTAAATCTCCCAAAAAAACAGCCAACAAATATCCTCATGAACTTTCTGGTGGACAACAACAGCGGATAATGATTGCAATCGCTATAGCCTGTAAACCAAAAGTTTTAATAGCTGATGANCCAACCACTGCATTAGACGTCACAGTTCAAAAAGAAATAATTAACCTAATTAAAGCGTTACAAAAAGAGACAAAAATGAGCGTTATCTTTATTAGCCATGATTTAGCACTAGTCTCTGAAATTGCTAACCGCGTTCTTGTTTTGTATAAGGGAGCTATTGTTGAGAGTGGCAAAACCGAGACTGTCTTCAAAAAACCAAAAAATAACTATACTAAAGCGTTAATCAAAATAAAGCCCAAAATTAATGAAAGATTCGATAGGCTTCCAACTATAAAAGATGTTTTGAATAATAAAAAAAACTCAAAGATAATTACAAAAAAAGAGCGCCAAAAAAGACTCAAAATATTATATGATTCAAATCCAATACTTGAAATTAAAAATCTAGAGAAAGAGTATTTCAAAAAGATTAGTGTATTTGGNAAAAAATTAAGTTCCAAAGTACTNAAAGGAATAAATTTTAAACTTTATGAGGGTGAAACACTAGGAATTGTTGGAGAATCAGGGTGCGGAAAATCAACTCTAGCTAAAACCATTCTACAAATTGAAAANGAAACAAAAGGAGAAATTCTTTACCGCGGAAAAAAAATAAANAATATTACAGGAGAAAACTTAAGAAAATTAAGGAAAGAATTCCAAATAATTTTCCAAGATCCATACTCCTCGCTTAACCCAAAGATAACTATTGGGAACGCAATAATGGAGCCCATGATTGTCCATGAGATTCTCAGCAATAATGAGTCACGTAAAAATAAGGTTTTACAATTATTAAAACTGATTGGGCTCAACGAATCAGACTTTAANAAATATCCTCATGAATTTTCAGGGGGACAAAGGCAACGAATCGGTATTGCAAGAACTGTTGCTATAGAACCAAAATTAATTGTATGTGATGAATCCGTTTCTGCACTTGATGTCTCTGTCCAAGCACAAGTTCTAAATCTTCTAAATTCGCTAAAAAGTAGTTACGGCTTTAGTCTTATATTTATTTCTCATGACTTGGCTGTAGTAAAACACATGGCTGACAGGATAATAATAATTAAAAATGGGAAAATTGTAGAAGAAGCTGAAGCAGACGAAATGTATAAAAACCCCAAAGGAAAGTATACTAGGAAGCTTTTAAACTCAATTCCAAAAGGCTTATAATACCATTTCAGGAACGAAGCCATCAACAATAAGTTTACCTTCAGTANAACTCCTTATGGTTTCTATTTCAACTCCAGGTGCTCGCTCTAAAAGTTTAAACCCTGATGAAGTTACCTCGATTACTGCCATATTAGTTACAATTTTTTTTACGCACTTAACCCCTGTTAAAGGAAGACTGCAATCACGCAAAAGCTTCGATTCCCCAAATTTATTAGTATGCATCATTGCCACAATAATATTCTTTGCGCTTGCAACTAGGTCCATAGCGCCGCCCATGCCCTTAACTAATCTTCCTGGTATTTTCCAATTAGCAATGTCTCCTTTTTCAGAAACTTCCATCGCACCTANAATGGTTAGATCAACATGTTGACCTCTAANCATAGAAAAACTCATTGCCGAATCAAAGAAACTGCCACCNTCGAGAACAGTTATAGTTTGCTTNCCTGCATTAATTAAATCGGNGTCTTCTTGTCCAGCAGACGGGAAAGGACCCATACCCAAAAGACCGTTCTCACTTTGAAATTCAACTTCAATGTCGCCTTGCACATAATTAGCTACTAAAGTCGGTATTCCAATTCCCAAATTTACATAGTACCCGCTTTTTATTTCTTTAGCAATTCGCTTAGCAATACCATTTTTATCTAACATTAAGCTATTCTTTGATTTATTTATTTATTTAGTGTCAATTTCTCAATTCTTTTTTCATAATTAATGCCTTGAACTATTCTCTGAACAAAAATTCCTGGTATATGGATATGATTAGGATCTAAGCTTCCCGCTGGAACCAACTCTTCAACTTCCGCTACTGTAATTTTAGCAGCACCACACATATTTGGATTGAAGTTTCTTGCGGTAGCTTTAAAAATTAAATTCCCTGAAGTATCGCCTTTCCAGGCTTTAACCAATGAAAAATCAGCCTTAAAAGCGTGCTCTAAAACGTAAGTTTTACCTCCAAATTTTCTAGTCTCCTTGCCTTGAGCAACCTCAGTACCATATCCAGCGGGCGTATAAATTGCAGGAATACCTGCTTGTGCCGCTCGGCATAGCTCAGCTAAAGTTCCCTGAGGAATAAGTTCAACTTCGAGTTCGCCAGATAGCATCTGGCGCTCAAATTCTTCATTTTCACCAACATAAGAAGAGATCATTTTTTTAATCTGACGTTTCCTTAAAAGCTTACCCAATCCAAAATCATCTACCCCTGCGTTATTTGAAACACAAGTTANGTTCGTAACATTCATTTTTACTAATTGTTCAATTGAGTTTTCAGGTATTCCACAAAGACCAAAACCGCCTAATAAAAGCGTCATACCGCTTCTAATGCCTTCTAAAGCTTCCTGAATATTATTTACTCGTTTATTAATCAATTTTTAAATTTTGTTTGTGATTAAAAATCAATCTCATTAGCTGAAGCCCCTGCTTTGGTTGAATTATCAAAATCATATTTACTGCACTCTGTTTCAATCGTCATTGATTTAGGCTTATCAAATGCTTGTCTTGAAATATTTAATTCATCAATTAAATAACAATTTCTCATATAATTTGCCCAAATTGGTAGTGCCATTGTAGCTCCTTGACCATAAGTAATCGTTTTAAAATGAGTGGCCCTGTCTTCTCCTCCGACCCAAACTCCAGTAACCAGATTAGGCACCATACCCATAAACCAACCATCACTTTGATTCTGTGTTGTACCTGTTTTACCTGCAATAGGGTTGCTAAACTGATAAGGATATCCAGTAACAACTTCTTTATAGACAGGTAAATCCTTTGCAAAACTGTGGCGTAATCTTTGACCAGATCCAAACTTTGTTACTCCCTCCATAAGATTAATTACAACATATGCTATCTCCTCGCTTAAGACATCTTTAGTTTGAGAATTATANTGAAAAAGTAACTTTCCGTCTTTATCCTCAATCCTAGTCACCATAATTGGCTGGTTATAAACTCCCTTGTTTGCAAATGTAGAGTATGCAGCTACCATTTCATAAACGCTTAAATCTGGTGTCCCTAATCCAATTGAGGGGACAGATGGGAGGGTTTGTTCCACTCCAAGATTCTTAGCTAATTTAATCACAGGTTCTGGTCCAATTTCGTTAATCAGTCTAGCGGTGATGGTGTTTCTTGAGTAAGCTAATGCCTGTTTTAAAGTTTCGAAACCAACATAATTTTTGCTGGAATTTTTTGGAGACCAAGGTTTGTTATTCCCATGCTTATAAGCGGGTATAGTAATCTGTGCTTTAGGAAGTGTATCACAAGGAGACAAATGAAGTTGATCAATAGCTGCGGCATAAACAAAAGGCTTAAATGTTGATCCAACTTGACGCTTCCCTTGCTTAACCATGTCGTATTGAAAATGCTTGTAGTCAAATCCACCAACCCAAGCTTTAACAAATCCAGTTTGAGGTTCCATTGACATCATTCCTGCCCTCAAAAAAGATTTGTAATATCTGATAGAATCTATCGGGGACATAATTGTGTCAATTTCATTTTGTGGTGCTGACCAAGAAAACACTTTCATTTGAATAGGTCTGCTAAAAGATGTCAAAATCTCTTCCTCCGTTTTACCTAAATCGAATCGCATCTTACGCCATCGCTCTGACTTCCTAATACTTGAGTTTATTAAATTTTCTATCTCATGCTTTTTCAATCCAACAAAAGGAGTAGTCGAGTTTCTAATTTTTGTGTTTTGATTAAAAAATTCCTTTTGAAGAGCCTTCATGTGTTTAGAAACAGCTGATTCAGCAATAGATTGCATTCTTGAGTCTATTGTTGTATAAACTTTTAAGCCATCTCTATATATATTATATTTCTGTCCATTTGGTTTCTTATTTTCTCCTTTATCTGCCCATTCTTTTAGGTATTCTTTTAAGTAAGCTCTAAAATATGTAGCAATTCCCTCGCGATGAGATTCTGGTGAATAATTTAAGTTCAGAGGAGTGAGCTTCAATGAATCTTTAAGGGTGTTAGTAATATAGCCATACTTAGCCATTTGAGATAACACAACATTCCTTCTATTTTTAGTGCCGGTTGGATTTCGATTCTCGCGGGGGTTATATAATGAAGAGTTTTTTAACATTCCAACTAGCATAGCAGACTCAGGAATATTTAATTCCAATGGTTCCTTACCAAAATAAATTCTTGAAGCGCTTCGAATTCCATCTGCATAATTACCAAAATCATAAATATTAAAATATTGTGCAATAATTTCTTCCTTGGTATATTGCTTTTCTAATCTAATTGCAATTACCCATTCTTTAATTTTTTGAACAATTCTTCCAAATGTATTTTTGGCACCTTCTCCGTGAAATAATTGTTTTGCAAGTTGCTGAGATATCGTGCTAGCGCCTCCGTCTCGGCCTAACTTGAAAACAGCTCTTAAGGTTCCTTTAGCATCAATTCCGGCATGATCAAAAAACCTCCTATCTTCAGTTGCTATCAAAGCATTTACCAAATGAATAGGCAATTCATTATATGTTACTGGAGTTCTATTGTCCTCGTAATAGAATTTACCAAGGGTTATTCCGTCTGAAGAAATGACCTCAGTAGCTAAATTTGTCCTAGGATTTTCCAGTGCAGTGTGATCAGGCATGAAACCAAAAAACCCAAGAGAAGCAAAATAAAAAATTATTGGAATGATTGTTACAAATAAAAAAAACATGATCCAAAAATATTTTTTGAAATTGTTCTGTTTTAATTTATTTTTTTTCTTAGACATCAAAAATTAGTTTATATAATTACTTTTTTGCTGATTCAATACTAAATCCAACATCTAAAACTCCAAGCAAGAATTTAACAGGATCAACTTCTCCTAACTTCCTTGTAGCATGCCGTATAGTTAATTGATAATTTCCAGTCTCACTGAAAAAGAAATCACCAATGTGTCCTTTATACCACAGTTTATGTGTCTTTACAGACATATTGCCATGTCCCAACATTGATCCATCGGGACGCGACATTAAATATTCTAATGTGTCTATTTCAACCTTGCCACTTGGATACAATAAAGCCGTATATAGAAACAAATTACTGAACTCATATTTATGATTAGTTCTAAACTTCAAAAATAAATCATAGGGGGCTGTAGTGTCAGAAATATCAAACTTATAACTAACAAAATTTTCAATGTCCCAGGCAGGTTTGACAGACATATATTTGCTGAAAACAATTTCCTCGTTACATGAAACAAGCATGCAAAATGAGATGATATAAAATAAGATTCGATTCAATGTCAAAATACTATCTTTTAAAAATGGTCTCTAAATTTTTTTTATATTTAAGTCTATTAGATTTTCCTTTTTTAAATATATCATTGCTGTTGCCTTTACCTTTTCTAAGTAGCTTTTGTTCACTAAATGGAAGCCCGTTAATTTCTTTACAACGGACCGAGCAACAATTTTCCATCTTCTCCTTACAAGCGTCACATTGAATAAATAAAAGATTACAAGCATCATTGGCACAATTTACATGTGTGTCAGCGGGGGCACCACATTGATGACATTTTGCAATTACATCTTCAGATATTATTTCTGCTCGTCTATCATCAAAAACAAAATTTTTCCCAATAAATTTATTTTCTAAGCCTTCCAATTTTACTTGTCTTGTGTAACTAATAATACCTCCTTCAAGTTGAAATATATTTTTAAACCCTCTATGTTTATAATAAGCACTAGCCTTTTCACAGCGTATACCTCCTGTACAATACATAAGTAAATTTTTGGTACCCTTAAAATTATTAAGTTTTTTTTCAATTATTTCTAACGATTCTCTGAAAGTATCAACATCTGGGGTTATAGCGCCTTTAAAGTGCCCTATTTCGCTCTCATAGTGATTACGCATATCAATTAAAAGAGTGTTTGGATCATCAACTAATTTATTGAATTTAACTGCATCTACATGGGTTCCGGAATTATCAACATCAAACTTGTGATCAGATAAACCATCTGCAACTATTTTAGTTTTAACCTTTACCTTAAGTTTTAAAAATGAGTATTCACTATGCTCAATGGCAATATTTAACCTAACATCACTTAAAAAATATATGGAATCTAAATGTCCCTTAAATTGATCAAACTTACAAGCAGGTACTGATAATTGGGCGTTAATCCCTTCAACAGCAACATATATCCTGCCAAGGACATCTATTGAGTCCCAAAAAACAAATAAAAAATTTCTGAAAATTTCTGGATTATTAATTTTTACATATTTGTAAAAGGAAATAGTTAGTCGTTCCTCACCGGCGCTTTGAATTAGTGCTTTTCGTTCATTATTATTTAATTTATTGTAAAGTTGCATGTAATACAATCTAAAATTAATGTCATTTTAGTCACAAATTTAATGTTTTTTTAAATAGTTTCAATTTATCAGTTTTGTGAAAAAAATATTTAAAAAATTTATAAAAAGACAATGACATTTCTGAAAATTAAATAAAGAAATATTATTTTAGCTTTATTAAGAATAATCCTAAAATTTCAAAAATGAATAAAGAAAAAGAAGCAAAATTGAAGGCCTTGAAATTGACTCTAGATAAATTAGATAAGGCATATGGAAAAGGAACTGTAATGAAAATGAGTGACTCTCCAGTTCTTGATATTGATGTTATTTCATCTGGATCACTAGGATTAGATATAGCTCTTGGTGTTGGTGGATATCCTAAGGGAAGAGTGATTGAAATCTATGGCCCAGAGGCTTCAGGAAAAACAACATTAACCTTACACGCTATAGCTGAAGCACAAAAGGCAGGTGGTATAGCAGCATTTGTTGATGCTGAGCATGCTTTTGACCGATTCTATGCAAAAAATTTGGGAGTTGACATTGACAACTTAATAATTTCTCAACCAGATAATGGCGAGCAAGCTTTGGAAATTGCTGACAATTTAGTCAGATCTGGAGCAATAGACATGATAGTAGTTGACTCAGTTGCTGCTTTAACGCCAAAAAGTGAAATTGAAGGCGAAATGGGAGATTCAAAAATGGGGCTTCATGCAAGATTAATGTCACAAGCTCTAAGAAAGTTAACAGGCTCAATTAGTAAAACTAATTGTACAATGATGTTTATTAATCAGCTTAGAGAAAAGATAGGCGTTATGTTTGGAAACCCTGAGACTACTACAGGAGGGAATGCACTAAAGTTCTACGCTTCTGTAAGATTAGACATTAGAAGGTCTACTCAAATAAAAGATAGTAACGGCAGTGTCTTAGGTAATAAAACAAGAGTTAAAGTTGTCAAAAATAAGGTTGCCCCTCCATTTAAATTAGCTGAATTTGATATTATGTATGGTAAAGGCGTTTCCAAGCTGGGTGAAATTTTAGACCTAGCTGTAGAATTCGAGATTATTCAAAAAAGTGGATCTTGGTTTAGTTATGATGAAACCAAACTAGGACAGGGACGAGATGCGGTTAAGCAAATGTTAGGTGATAACCCTGATTTAATGGAGGAATTAGAAGAAAAAATAAAGACTCATATTAAAGGTTAGCTCATCATTGATTCTTACTAATCGACTCCAAGATAATATGATATGATTTGTCTCTCATTTGCTTAATTTTATCTTTTTTATAGTCCCTTGGATTAATAAATTTGTTTCCTAAAGCTCGGATCCTTCCTGGACCGCCACTGAAGAAAGTAAAAGAAAATCTCTTTTTATTGTCTAAGAAAGTGATCGGGACTAAAACTAATTTATGTTCAGCTGATAACTTAAAGGCTCCTATTTTAAAACTATCTAAAACCACAGTTTCAGTTGGTACTCCACCTTCTGGGAAAATACAAATACTTAGACCTTGTTTGATTCGATCCTGTGCTTGACTAAAAACCATTTTCCGGCTAAATGAATCTTTGCGGTCAACTAAAATGGAAGTTCTTTTGTAAAAGAAGCCAAATAAAGGAATCGTTGCTAGCTCTTTTTTCCCAACGAAAACAAAAGGGTGATTTTTAACAATTGAAAACATCAACATAATATCAATCATAGAGGTGTGATTAGCAATAAAAATATAACTCTCTCCTGGTTTCAAGTGCTCTTCCCAGTGAACCGACCAAAAACATCCCATACCAGATAAAATTAACTTTGCCCATAACCTCGCAACTTGAAAGAAAAACTTATACCATTTGACCCTAAGTATAGAAACAAATAGTGCAGGTGACAAAATTGATGTGGAGACTGCAACCAATAAATAAAACCACAACCTATATAATAACCATAATGGATAAAAAACAAACTTCATTAAACTCAAAACTACTAAAAATATTGAGTGAATAATTCAAAAAAATTACCTTTGTAAATAAATTTACTTGAAATGAGTAGAATTTTGACTGGGATTCAAAGTACAGGGACTCCTCACCTTGGAAATATTTTAGGGGCAATAAAACCTGCAATTGAAATGAGTAATGTTCAGGGTAACGAATCGTTTTTATTTATTGCAGATTTACATTCGCTAACTGTAATAAAAGATGCAAAAAAATTGAAGGAAAACACCCTTTCTACTGCGGCTGCATGGTTGGCTTGTGGGTTAAATCCGAAAAAAACTGTCTTTTACAAACAAAGTGATTTGACTCAAGTTACTGAACTTGCATGGTACTTAAATTGCTTTTTCCCACATTCACGCCTTGAGCTTGCTCACAGTTTCAAGGATAAATCAAACCGCCTGAAAGACGTAAACGGTGGACTTTTTAATTACCCCATGTTAATGGCAGCTGATATTTTACTTTATGACGCTGAAGTTATACCTGTTGGTAAAGATCAATTGCAGCATATCGAGATTACTAGGGATGTTGCTTCTAGATTCCATGCGCAAATGGGTGAAACCTTTATACTGCCAAAAGCAAAAGTAAAAAATGACACAAAGTTGATATCTGGCACTGACGGGCAAAAAATGAGTAAAAGTAAAAACAACGTTATTAATATTTTTCAACCTGACAATAAACTGAAAAAACAAATAATGTCAATTAAAACTGATAGTACTCCATTAGAATGCCCTAAAGACTGGTCAAGTTGTAATTGTTTTAAAATTTACGAATTGATTGCCTCCAATGAAAACCTTGACACTATGAAAAAAAATTACAGTTGCGGGAATTATGGTTATGGACATGCTAAAGAAGCTTTATTTGAACTAATTTGTAATAACTTCTCAAAAGAACGCGAACTTTACAACAACTATATTTCAAATCCCAATGAAGTAGAAAAAATTTTAAACGATGGTGCAAAAAGAGCTTCAAAAGTGGCAAATTCTGTTTTAACACGCGTAAGGTCTAAACTTGGTTATTAGCCTTCTTCATTACCTACTAGAATTTAAATAATTAAAATTCATCAATTTTAAATCTTTATTGTTCTGAACTAAAAGTTAATAACTGTTGCCTTGCTGAAAAATAAAAAAATTTATACATTTGATTTATGTATCTAGGAAAATTTATAAGCGATTTATTATATCGGCATGACTGTGTTGTTGTGCCTAACTTTGGTGCCTTCATAACCCAAAAAACTACAGCTAAAATTAACTTTGAAAGAAATGAATTTTACCCCCCCCGAAAAAACATAACTTTTAATACTGAATTAAAAAACAATGATGGTATTTTAGCTGGCTACATGGCTGAAAAAAAGAACATATCTTATGGTAAAGCCCTATCTAAGATAGAAAAAGAAGTCAGTAAACTAAATAAATATCTGGCTGACAATAATGAAATTGAATTTGAAAAAATTGGTACATTAATTTTATTATCAACTGGCAAAGTAAGCCTTAAACCCTCAAATAAAATAAATTACTTAAATGAGTCATTTGGTCTCTCACAATTTATATCTCCTCAAATTAGCAGAAATAAAAACAGCTTTGAAAGCAGCGATAATAATATCGACAAAATTAAGAAACAACAGTTTTTAAAAACCTTTACAAAATATGCTGCGGTAATAATTGTAGCAATTGGACTGGCTACATTTATAGGCCTAAACACATACATAAAGTATATTGACAAACACAACGCCATAGCTGAGCAAAAGGCTGAAGAATTAATGTCGAGCAAGATGAATAAAGCAACATTTACTTTATCCGCTCCTTTGCCTGCTATAAATATAAATGTCACCCAGCTTGAAGAAAAATATCATGTCATTGCTGGAGCCTTTAGGTTTAAAAAAAATTGCAATAAAAAATTACGGCAACTAAAGCGGCTGGGATTTAATGCACGTGCTGTTGGACAAAACCAGTATGGATTATATCAAGTTGCTTTTGAAAGTTATCATTCCCGTGCTAAAGCTGAAAAAGGACTACATAAGATTAAAAAAAATCAAGACTCTAGCGCCTGGTTATTGATTAAATAACTTAATTTTTTTGAACATCTTTTCCCAATAATTCTTACTAAATATGATTACAAAAAAACCTTCTGACTCCAAAACAGTATTGACTGACTTAGTGTTACCGAGCGAAACGAATTCTATCAACACCCTCTTTGGAGGTGAACTTCTAGCGCGTATGGATCGTGCGGCAAGTATTGCTGCTCAACGACACTCTGAACAAATTGTAGTAACTGCTTCTGTAAATCATGTCGCATTCAATCACTCGATTCCGATTGGAAGTATCGTAACTATTGAAGCAAAAGTTTCTCGGGTATTTAATACCTCAATGGAGGTCTATCTTGATGTATGGTACACTGACAATAATTTTAACAATCCTATCAAAGCTAATGAAGCTATTTTCACTTTTGTTGCAGTTGATGATAAAAGGAGGCCCGTTAAAATTCCTTCACTAAAGCCCGTAAGCAATGAAGAGACTAAACGATACGAAGGCGCCTTAAGACGTCGCCAACTAAGCCTGGTACTTGCAGGAAAAATCCCCGCAAATTCAGCAACTGAGCTAAAGGCTCTCTTTTTCAAGTAATTGACTTCATAATTTATAAATCCAAAGCGAGGGGTCCTGAACCGAGCTGTCTTTATAAATACCAAAACTCAAAATTGACTCACCTGAAACCGCATTTGTAATTACCTCGCCTATAATTTGCCTAGTTGTTACTTTATCGCCTTTAGTAACAAAAAATTTTGATAAGTTCTTGTAAATAGTAATGTAGTTGCCATGCTTTATCATTATTGTATTGTTTCCATTTTTTGGTGTCATAATGCTCTGTACTGTTCCATCAAAAACAGCTCTAACTTGCTCACCTTCGTTGGTGGCTATTCTAACTCCATTGCTCTTTATCTTTATGGTTGGGTCTATTGGTGAGGGCTTAGTTCCAAATCTCAACTTTACTATACCGCTTTCAACAGGCCAAGGCAACTTCCCTTTATTTGATACAAAGTTATCAGCTAGTTGCTGTTGTTCAGGTGTAAGGGAAAATCTTGCACTTGGTTTAGTTCTATTTTTATTTGATTCAGCAATTGCATCGAGAATTAACTTTTGTATTTGACGGTCTAATTTTTCAGATTCGCTTTGCTTTAGTTTTATTTGGGTAGAAAACTTTATTAAATTATTTTGAACCAAAACAATTAATTCTTCTTGCTCTCTAAGTTCTTCATCAAGAGCTAATTTCGCAGCTCTATTTTCAGCAATTAATTTTTCTTTTTCTGCCTTCTTAGAAAGAAGCTTTAAATTTAATTGTTCCAATAGTTTAGTTTCATTCCTTATATTTTTAGAGAGGTTCTTTTGAAACTGAGTATATTGACTAATATATTGAAGTCGTCTGTAGGCTTGTTGAAAATCTGAGGCCGAAAGTAAAAACATCAGCTTATTATCCCTCGCTCTGTGCTTATAAGATCTCACTACCATATCAGCATAATCTTTCTTTAAAAGCGTGAGTTTTTCTTTCTTTGATAAGATTTTATCTTCATTATTATTTATTTGCCGGGTAATCAAGTTGGCTTCTTGATTTATTACATTAATTAGATTTTTTCTGACACTAATTTTATAATCTAAATCTTCAACTTTACTGACTATTGATTTCTTCTCCTGTTTTCTGGTAAACAACAACCTAGATATTTTCTTAATTTCAGTTTGTAATTCATTGCGCTTATATTCTAATTCTAACTGCTCTTTACTTTGCCCTTGTACTTCGTTACAGAAAAACAAAAGAATGATAAATAAAAGAGGGAATAAATAATAAAAATTGCTTTTCATTTAAAATCAATTTGTGTATACCCAGAGGGAATTTTAAATGGATACCTTTCTGTATTGTTCAAGTTTAATGATTTAAAATTCAAATCAATTACTGTTCTATTATTTTCACTTTCTAATTCCACAGACATTAGCTTTGGAAACAACTGATTGGCAATCATTTGAAAGCTATGATAAGTAAACTCAATTTTTATGTTCTTCTTGTGCTGTAAAAAAGATTGATTATTAAGCTTGTAATTTTCAGGGTTTATTCTATACAATGCGCTCTCCAAACTGTTGTGTGGTTTTGAAATAATAATATATGAATTTTTATCATTTATTTGCTTTAATTGATTAAACCTAGACCCCATCATAATATCTCCAAGTAACGCATTTTCAATATTAGAGTAACTTAAGTCAATGCCTAAAAAAAAATTTATTAAGGAATAATCTCCGTCATAATATGTCCTATTAAGTTTGTTATAAAACTGAACTTTTTCAGGTGTAATTTTAAGTCTGACCATATTCAAAAACCCATTAATCCAAATTACCTCACCACGTTTAATGCGAATTGTAGCAGTTTGTGATTGTGGCAAATCAGAATCTTTAATATTGAATATTAATCTAGCTTGCAAATTATTAAAATACGCTCTCTGTTCTAAATGAGAGTTGAGTATTTGTTTGATCCCCAGTAAATTAACATCCCCTAAACCATGGCTGTTATTTTTAGTTGAGCCACAACTAAAAATAGAAATGATTAAAGCTACGTTTAACACTTTTTTTGTCATATCTACTTTAACGAATTTACTTTATCAATTAACGAATTAGCCTTTGTAATATTATTTGTTTCTTTATAAAGCTTGGCCAATAAGTGGTAGTAATTGAAAGCAATAGAATCTTCTTCAAAGATATAATCTAATCCATCTTCTAAAATTTCAATACTTTTTGCAATTTTATTAAGTTTATACAAAGCAGTACCATTTATAAAATATAGCTCTATTAGGGTTGGAAAAATATCTAATTGAAGTTTTGTGAATTCAAAAGCAATACGATAATGTTCTGTTTTTAAATATAAATCTGAAAGGTTAATTACAGATTTAATGCTAATTGGAGAATCTTCAATAGCTTTTTGATAAAATTCTATAGCTTTTTCCAAATCGCCACTTTTTAAAAAATCCTCTGCTGATGCTTCATTAGACTTAATTGATGTTTCCCTTGATCCATTCTTTTCAAATGACTCTTTACAAATACTGGCATTCTTGCAAATATCAATCTTAATTCTGTCTCTAAATTGGCTGTAACCATATTTGGTGTCAAGAATTTCTATCATGTCCAATGCAAGATCAAAATCACCATTTTTAAAATATAGATCAACTAATTCATTTTTAAAATCTATACTTTTGTAAGTCAAACTTTTCAAAATTTTAATTGCTTGATTAAAATCTCCTTTTTCAACATGCATGCGATATAGTTTTTCCTTAAACCAAAAATTATCAGGGTCTAAAGAAATGGATCTATTGAGATTTTTTTCTGCAAGTTCATAAGATTTGTCTTTTAAATATAGATCACCTATTAAAAATAAAACTGTTGGGTTCTCTGGGATAAGCTCTAAGCAACTATGAAATGCCTTGATAGCCTCATTATAATTACCGATAGCTTTTTTATTCAATCCATCAAAGAAATTGTCCTGAAATTGATTTCCAGTGTTGAGTGATTGCGCTAGGCGAAGGCTGTCGATCATCAATATATTTGAATGAGAAACAAAATGAAAAATTAAAAAAAATGGTAAAAATAAAAAGTTTCTCATTCTGTCCCCGTACTGCCAAACCTATGATGTCCCCGATCCGTATCAGATAATTTTTCAACATTTACCCATCTAATCTTTTCATACTTAGTAATAACCATTTGGGCTATTCTATCTCCGTTTTTTACCTCAAAATCTGAATTAGAAAAATTAGCTAATATCACTGCAACTTCCCCCCTATAATCAGAGTCAATTGTTCCAGGGCTGTTCATTACCGTTAGTCCATGCTTGACCGCTAGCCCACTTCTTGGCCTAACTTGAGCTTCATACCCAATGGGAAGTGAAATATAAATACCTGTAGGTATTATCATGCGTTCAAAGGGCCTTAAAATAATCGAATCGTTCAAAAAGGCTCGTAAATCCAAACCCGCCGAACCAATTGTTGCGTAACTTGGATTAGGATGTGTAGACTTGTTTACAATATCAACTTTCATGCCTCGAACTTATAAGTTGTCTAAAATTTTCTCTCTCACTAACTAAAATCAATATAATAAATATAAAAATAAGAAAAATACCTGCCGAATACTGCTCTCTAAATTTATAAAAAGAAAGTGCCGAAAGCCCAATTGAGCTAATAATATAAAAGCATATTTTGTTCAAATTATATGGTATGATATAATATTTTTGACAAAGTAAATATGAAATGCTAGCCATTGTAAAATAAGCAACTAAAGTCGCGAAAGCCGAAGCATAATATCCGAATTTTGGTATAAATAGGATGTTTATAACAAGGGTTAGTAAAGCTCCAATAATTGAAATAACAGCACCATACTTAGTTTGATCAGTCACTTTATACCAAACAGAAAGTGTGTGATATATGCCCAAAAACAAATAAGCAAGCAGTAAAATTGGAACTATATTCATGGCTTCCCAATAGTTGTCATTAGGAATTACAATTAACTTGAGAAGATCAACAAATACAACAACACACAATAAGATTAAACCGCTTAGAATAACAAAAACTTCTAAAATTTTAGAATACTTTTTTTTAGCATCCACAGCCTTAACACTACTAAAAAAAAACGGTTCAATTCCCAGTCTGTAGGCTGTACCAAATAATGTCATAAAAAGAGCTAATTTATAACACGCTGAGTATGTCCCTATGGCATGCCTTGAAATATCTCTAGGAAGTAGATGTTCTAACAAAACTCTATCAAAAGCTTCATTAATCGAAAAAGAAATTCCAGCAACTAAAATTGGCAATGCATAACTAACCATCTTTTTCCAAAGTCCTATATTAAATTTATAATTTAAATTAAAATAAAATCCTGTAAATAATAGAAACGTAATTAAGCTGGCAATTAAATTAGCAATGAAAATATAATGAACTTCAAAATTTGGCTTATAAAAAATTTGCCAGAATGAAGATTCCTGGGCCCAAGATTTCAAAAATAAGAGAAACAAAATATTGAGTCCCAGATTGATTGCTGTATTTAAAAATTTAATCCATGTATATCTTACTGGCTTACCTAAAGCACGTAAATAGGCGAATGGTATAATCACCAATGCATCGAAAAATAAAATCCATAAAACGATTACCAAGTAAGAAACATCAATGTTAATAAAATTAGAAATAGCTTCTTTAAAACAATATCCAAAAATAACTGCAGCGGCTGAGGACAAAAGAAGAGATATTGTTGAAGTACTTAAAACTGCTTCTTTTTCACTATCAGAATTAAAAAAACGGAAAAAAGCCGTCTCCATCCCATAAGATAAAATAACATTAAGAAGTACAAAATATGCGAAAATTAATGAAACATCTCCATAGTCAGATACATTTTTTAAGACGGCTCTATCAGTGTGTAATCTCACCAACAAGAAGCTGAGCAGCTTTGGCATAACTGTAGCCAAACCATAAATAAATGTTTGCTTGTATAGCGTTTTTAGACGCGTCAAAATACTAGATTAATAAATTTAAAAATACACTTTTTAAAGCATATATAATAATTATCTTGGCTCGGGAGGTGATGAATATGGAATTGCGTCTAATTGTAATAGGGAAGATATTTTGTGATAGTAAAGTCTATTTCGCACACGATATGTTAGTATACACTCATTATGCCGTAATATGAAATTTAAAAACCTGTTTTGAGTAGTTGAATTAAAATCATTTTTAGCTTCAATTAATTTATGTTTTGACAGAGTTTCACCTTCAAATTGATTTAGTTCAGACGAGAACCTACCTATAATATTGTCGTTTATAAAAACAGCTTTTGTGCTTTTGCCCCTGAAATAGATACTGTCAGGAATCGTGTTTAATAAATCTTTTACAGGAATGTGAATATTAACTCCGCTTCCTCCACCTTTAACTCCAGCAACCCAATTTTGAATATAAGGTGGTTTCGAAAACTCAAAAGGAATAGTTCTTTCAGTTGCGATTAAATTGTTGTTTATTTTACATGAGGAAAAATTAAAAATTAAAAATAAACAAATTAATATTTTTCTATAGAATCTTTGCATAATGTAAGGCTTATTAAAAAGCAATCAGAAAAAATATTTAAGCCAAAAAAATTATATGATCTAATTTTTTAAAGCTTCGGCTCCTCCAACAATTTCAAGAATTTCATTTGTAATTGCAGCCTGTCTCGCTTTATTATAAGTTAATTTCAACTGATCCCTAAGTTCAGTGGCATTATCAGTCGCCTTATGCATCGCAGTCATTCTAGCTCCGTGTTCGCTTGCAAAACTTTCTTTGATTGCTTTAAACAATTGTGCTTTTAAAAATTTTGGAATTAAAGCCTCAATAATTACTCGCGCACTAGGCTCAAAAATATAGTCTTGGTTGGTGGTAACCTCACTTGAGTAATTAGCAATTGGTAAAAATTGTTCCTCAGTAATAATTTGAGTAGCTGCATTCTTAAACTTATTGTAAACTAATTGAATTTTATCTACAGCGCCGGACTCAAATTTATCTATCAACAGTTGTGTAAGCTGTGATACGCTTTCAAAAGTTAAGTCATCAAATATTGAACTATTGTCAGATAGAATTTCAAAATTCTTAGTAAGAATGTCATTACCCTTTTTCCCAATTGTAATTAAAACAACTTCTTTATCATTGTGTTCGTTCGAGATGTCATTTGCTTTTTTTATAACGTTAGAATTAAATGCCCCACACAGACCTCTATTTGAAGTAATTGCCACAACTAAAACTGTTTTTACAGGTCGCTGTTCAAAAAATTTATTCGCTGAATGGTCATCCAAATTGGTAATAGTATTTTCTAAAAGCAAATTCAACTTTTCGGCATACGGTCTCATTCCTATAATAGCATCCTGAGCCTTCTTTAATTTTGCCGCAGAGACCATCTTCATGGCACTAGTGATTTGCATTGTTGAAGAAACGGAAGATATTCGATTTCTTATTTCTTTTAAATTCGCCATTATTATTTGTACTTTTTAGATAAGTCTTCCGCTACCTTAGCTAAAGTTTCTGTTACCTCGTTAGTGAGCTTGCCGGACTTTAACGTTAATAAAACATTGCTATGCTTTGCCTTTAAAAACTCAATAAATTCTAGCTCAAATTCCTTAACCTTGGTAACAGGAACTGATCTGAGTAAGTTTTTAGAGCCGACATAAATAATTGCAATTTGGTCTTGAACTGAATAAGGGTCATTTTGTGCTTGTTTCAAGATTTCAACATTTCGCTTACCCTTTTCAATAACATTAAGAGTTACGGCGTCTAAATCTGATCCAAATTTAGCGAAAGCCTCTAGCTCCCTAAACTGAGCTTGATCTAACTTTAATGTCCCGGCAACTTTTTTCATTGACTTGATTTGAGCACTACCTCCAACTCTTGAAACGGAAATACCAACGTTTATAGCGGGGCGAACTCCAGAATTAAATAAATCTCCATCTAAAAAAATCTGCCCATCGGTAATAGAAATAACATTTGTAGGAATATAAGCAGAAACATCACCAGCTTGTGTTTCGATAATAGGAAGAGCTGTTAATGACCCTCCACCTTTAACCATTGGCCTTAAACTTTCTGGCAAATCATTCATATCACTTGCAATAGTATCATCATTTATAACCTTAGCTGAACGCTCCAATAGACGTGAATGCAAATAAAAAACATCACCTGGATATGCTTCTCTTCCTGGAGGCCTTCTAAGTAAGAGAGATACTTCTCGATATGCAACTGCTTGCTTGGATAAATCATCGTAAATTATAAGCGCTGGGCGTCCTGTATCCCTAAAATATTCCCCTATTGCTGCTCCGGAAAAAGGAGCGTATACTTGCATAGGTGCAGGGTCAGATGCATTTGCTGCTACAATTGTAGTGTATGATAACGCACCTCTATCCTCAAGGGTCTTTGCGATTGCAGCAACAGTTGATGCTTTTTGTCCAACTGCTACGTATATGCAATAAACTGGATCTCCTGCATCGTAGAATTCTTTTTGGTTCAGAATAGTGTCAATACAGACTGTTGTTTTGCCTGTCTGTCTATCCCCTATTACCAACTCTCTTTGTCCTCTCCCAATTGGAATCATTGCATCAATTGATTTAATACCAGTCTGTAGCGGCTCGGTTACAGGTTCACGATACACGACCCCAGGAGCTTTTCTTTCCAAAGGCATTTCAAAAACATCTCCTTGAATTGGACCCTTACCATCAATTGGGTTGCCTAAAGTATCCAGAACACGGCCAACTACGCCCTCTCCAACATTTATTGAAGCAATGCGCCCTGTTCGCTTAACATTAGACCCTTCCTTAACAAACTTGGAAGTGCCTAAAAGGACAATTCCAACATTATCTTCCTCGAGGTTCAATACAATTCCTTCCAAACCGCTTTCGAATTGTACTAATTCGCCGTATTGTGTGTTTGATAATCCGTAAGCCCTAACAATTCCGTCCCCAACTGTCAATACAGTTCCTACTTCATCAACAGAAGCAATAGATTCAAATCCTGAAAGTTGCTGCTTTATGATTGCTGATATTTCAGCTGCTTTTATGTCTGCCATTTTGGTTTATTTTTTATTTCGGTTACTCGATACCTTAATCATTTATTTTGAAATTTATTTTTTAATTTATTTAACTGATGAGATACACTAGCATCATATTGATAATCTCCAACTCTTAAAATAAAACCGCCTATAATAGACTTATCTATAATTTTAGTTAAACTAATTTTGCTGTCTGAAAGTGTCTTTAATTTTTCTCGCATTTTCGATTCTAATTTACTACCCATAGGGACTGCTGTTTTTACCGTTGCATGAATTCTATCACATGATTCGTCAAATAATTGATTGTATTTAATAGCCACATCTTTTAATAAACCAGTTCGCTTATTATCCGCTAAAACCGTAAATAACTGCTTTACTTCAGGCCCAAAGTGACCAAAAAGGCTGACAACCAACGAAATTTTATCAGACATTTTAACAATTGGGGACTTTAGAACATCATTAATATTTGCGTTAGAATTTATTGTGGACAAAATTTGATTCATCTCATTGCTTACCTTATCAGTACGTCCGTTATTTTGGGCAATTGATAAAACTGCTTTAGCATATCGAATAGCTGCTCTTTTTTCTGGCATAAATGTTTAGTTTAAACTATTATCATCAAGCATTGAATTAACTAACTTCTCTTGTTTGTCCGCGTCAGAAAGCTCACCGCGAATAACCTTTTCAGCTATGGAAATTGACACTTTTGCTACTTCTGCTCTTAAATCTGAAATAGCAGCTTTTTTCTCTGTTAAAATAGTTTCCTGGGCCTGTCTAACAAGTTTATCGCTTTGCCGTTTAGCCTCTTCTTTGGCGTCATCAATAATCTTGTTTTTTAGTTCACGTGCTTCCTTCAACATTACCTCACGTTCATGTCTAGCTTCTTTCAAGATACGCTCATTGTCAGACTGTAAATTTTCCATTTCAATTCGAGCATTTTCTGCAGAGGCTAAGGCATTCTTTATACCTTCTTCTCTTTCGCTAACAGCTCCAAGAATTGGTTTCCAAGCAAATTTTTTCAAAATTACAAGTAAAATAAAAAATGTTACAAGCGTCCAAAAGACGAGTCCGAACTCAGGTGTGATTAAATCCATTTGTTTATAATTTAATTAAACTAAACCCTTTTTACAAAGCTTAATAGGAACTTTAGCCTTGCAAGAACGCTACAACTACTCCAAATAGTGCAACTGCTTCAACAAATGCAATAAAAACTAATGCAGAAGTTTGAAGTTTTGCTTGCATTTCTGGCTGGCGTGCCATTGCTTCCATAGCAGAACCGCCAATTTTACCAATTCCAATACCGGCTCCAATAGCCGCTAATCCAGCTCCAATAGCTGCAATTCCTGTAATATTCATAATTTATAATTTATAATTTAGTTAATGATGTTCTTCTTCAGTTGCCATGCCAAAATAAAGAGCTGACAATATTGTAAATATGTATGCTTGTATCGCTGTTACAATTATTTCAATCACAGTAATAAATAATGAAAATGCGATAGAAATAGGTGCTATAGCAACACTTTTAAAAACAAAAATTAATGACATTAGCGCTAATATGATGACGTGGCCTGCAGTTATATTAGCAAATAATCTAATCATTAATGAAATAGGTTTGACAAACATTCCGATGATTTCAATCGGCATTAAAAATAATTTCATTGGTACTGGAAGTCCGGGCATCCAGAAAATATGCTTCCAGTAATTTTTATTACCACTTAAAGTCGTGATTATAAAAGTAACTGTTGCTAAGGTGAAAGTAAATGATATATTACCGCTTAAATTTGCACCATTCAAAATTGGTATCAACCCAAATATATTATTTATCCAAATAAAAAAGAATACAGTAAGCAAGTAGGGCATATACGGCTTATATTTTTCATCCCCAATCATTGGCCTGCCAATTTCATCCCTAACAAATAATATTAGGGGCTCTACGAAACTAGCTAAACCTGAAGGTACAAATTTCTTGCTTTTCTTGTATGATCTAGCAGAGGAAAGAAAAATTAAAAGAAGTAATACAATTGAAACCCACATCATTAGAACATTTCGGGTTACCGATAAATCGAAAATCGGCCTGCTTGCATTCAAAGGGTGACCTTCTGCATCTAACTCAAGCGAGTCTGATCCTTGGTCTAAAACATAAACTTTTTCATGTAAATTAACTAATTTCAAACCGCCCTTTTCAACTATTGTGTGGCCGTGATAGTCGTGATCAAAAAGAGACGATGAAAAGATGGTAAAACCGCTGTCTGTATAAATAATGACTGGCAAAGGAATAGTGATGTGTAAAGGGTCCCTGTTGGAGAAATTTAAGGTAGCTATGTGCATCCCATAGGCGTCTTTTACATGGTGTAAAATCATATCCTTCGGGCTAAACTCACCTTCAGACTCTGTCGCCTTTGATTCATTTACAAAACCGACAAAGGATATCAACAAAAACACAATTGAAATTCTCTTAATCTTTGCTATGCTGTGTCCCATTAATAATAGGTTTAAAATGCCTCAAAAAATGAATAAACAAATTTACATACATTATATTAAATGACAAACTTAATTTCATTCATAATTTTTTTGTCTTTTCAACTTGCTCTATGGCTATGTTAAAAAATTTATCTCAAATAATTTTGAAGAAAATATCTAATACTCAAAATTTCACAAATTAAAAAAATAAAATATGAGATAAAAAAATTGATTATATCAAGCTTTGATTCGTACATATCGGTGGTAGTTAAAGGGTATAAAAACAACAAAACCGCGAACATCTTTAATAGTGTAAGAGCAATAAATAAGGTTAAGATATTAATCTTACCCAACCATAATCGGTAAATTACCAACAAGCACAAAATTAATGTTGCCAGAAAGTTGAAACAATATATCTCCAAAATACTTAAGAAAAGTGGCCGATTATGAAAAATTTTGTTATACAATAAAAAGTGTATAGTAAACAAAAATAACGAGGCCAGGGTTAAAAGAATCAAAAATGAAATTACCCTCCCGCCTATCTTAAATGCCATTTATTTATTTTTTAAATTTCTTAGATACTTGCCACAAGACATGAAAAATACCCAATATGACACCAATCAAAGAACAGGACAGCGTTAAAAGCTTATTGTCAGAACTAAAAAAAAACAAATCTAGCTTTGAGCCTATATAGGTAAAAACTCCAATGATAACCATCATTTGAATACCAAGACTAATAAAACCTAGTCCGTTTTTAAGCTGATTGTTCTGATTTGACACCTGGGCCTGTTTTTGCTTTTAACTCAGACTTCAGTTCTTTTACAGCATTTTTCATTTGGCATTGAGCATTAAAAATTGCTCCAGGCTCTACGGCAAGTTTGCCAATCTGAACATCTCCGTTCACATTGGCAGATGATCGTAAACTCAAGGTGTCTGTAACAATAATTTTCCCCTTTACTTGACCCTCAATATCAGCATTGTTACATGAAAGGCTTCCGTCAATAAATCCAGTGCTACCAATTACAACTTTACCCTTTGTTAAAAGAGCGCCTTTGATTATCCCTTCAATTCTGAAATCTCCCTCACTCTTAAGGTCACCCTCAAAAATTGTTCCTTTGGCAATAGTGTTTTGTTGAGACAATCCGCCCTGCTGTGATTTAAAATTTTTTGAATCTGTAAACATAGTCGTTATTTTAATTTTTAATAATTTTTAAATATTTTTCTAAGTTCTTGTGAATTTGAAGGGTTTTGTAATTAGCTGAAGAAATTGCAAAATATCGCGCTGGATCAATTTTAATTTCTGTTGGCTGTAATAACTTCACAAATCCAATTGCTCCATCAATACTTTTCAGTCCGTGTACCACCACAAATGTAGTATTTAAATCATAAATATCCTCAGAAAGGCTTAGTTTAAACACTTCCTCGCTGTCAATCAATTTGCTGAGATCACTCTTCATCTCATTAATGCCTTCAAAATCATTAGATTCAAATGTAAATATCGTTTTGAAATTTGAATCTAGTTTATCTTCTACAAAATCTTTTGACTCGATTAACTTCAGAGTATTTTCAATAATGTATTTTGCCTGCAAACCTTCCTCACTTGAAGGATAATTTAACATAATCCGCTCAAGATTACTTTTGTATTCCTTGAAACCATAAAGTTTAGCAATTGCATTTGCCTTCAGAAACTCTAATTTCGGAACAATGTCATCACCCTCAAACTGTAATATGTCTATTTCACATCCCTCTATAGCTTTAATATAATTGCCATTTAAAAACAATTGATAATTCAATTTGTATCTTTCCTTAGGGCTTTTGCCATCACCTATTAAAACATTAGAGGGATTAAGAATGGCTTTTGAGTAAAGAGATTCAGGATAATTAACTAAAATATCTCTTTTAAGATCCTCAGCTAAATCTTCTCTTCCAGTTAAATTGTAAGATTTGAAAAGATTATATTTGGCGGGTAAAATTAGGCGCCTTTGAGAACCTGACTCCAAAAACTTTTTAAGATTTTTAATTGATCTTTCGTAATCTTCAAATTTATTTTTATATAATTGCCCAAGCTTAAAATAAGCAAAATCCCGCTGTTGCTTGATACTGTCAAGTTTAAGCGAATCCCTGGGAATCCTGGAAATATAAAAATCTGCTGTCAAATTTTTCATATCTACAACCTCGATTAATTGCTTGTTAGCGTCATTTAAAGTTGTTAAAGCACTTGCGGTTCTAGAAAAGCGCCAATTATCTTCCAAATCTCTATCACCCCAAATTCTTATAAACTCTTGTTTGCCATAAGCGATCGAACTAGTCTGATAAAAATAAAATCCCCCTTGAGCAGGAGAGCTAGACTTTGTAATTTTACTAGAAATTTTCTTTCCAGCAGCTACAGACAAGTTTTCACGCTTTGTTTTCATATTGAGAATATGTTGTTCAAAATAGGCTTTTTGGTCCTCATCTGACATAGCACTCAAACTAAGTATGCTGTCATTTACTTTAGTTATATTTTCATAATAAATGATATCTTGAAGGTTGTCGTATCGCTTTTTAACAAGCCTGTATGCTTTATTTGATTTTTCATAGTTTATTAGTGTACTATCGTAATAGGATTCTGCCTTTAGATAATTTGAATTGTTGTAGTAATAATCTGCAATGTTATGAAAATTTAGAGCATTTAAATATTTGTCTTTGGATTTTGTATTTAGCGATTTTTTGTAATAAACCATGGCCAAGGAATCTTGTTTTTTAGATTGATAATAATCAGCTGAAAAATGAAATATACGGTCTAAAAAAGGACGATTCTCACGATCGTTTTGGAATACATTTATAAACTCTTCTATGCTTAACCCATCGATTGAGCTTTTAACATTCCTAATTTGTTCTAAATATGCGTTAACTCTATAAATCCTTGGTACTTTCCTCTTCAAATCAATAACTTTTTGAAAAAAAATATTTGCACTATCTTTCTTTTGCTGTAAGCTGTAAAGCTGACCTTTTATAAAATTTAATCTCCCATCAAGTGATTTATTAATTGATTTATTGGTGGCTTTTTCAAGCCAAAAATGAGCTGAACTTAAGTTCTTTAAATTTATTTGTATTTGTGCTAAAGTTGAATAAACTAACCATTTTTCATTCTTTGAAAGATTAGTATTAAGGCTCAGTTTGGTTAGGTTTTTTAAAGCAATGGTGTGATTGTTAAGCCTTACATTGACTTTGGCACGCCAAATTTTAGCCAAATTTATATTACTGCTTTCTGGATACTTGTAAAGGATATAATTAAATGCTTCAAGTGCTGAGATAAACTTACCATTAAAATACCTGGCTTTACCCAAAAGAATATAAGCATCATCGATTTGTGTATTCTTCTCTTTGCCTCTTATATTCATGCCATGTGTTTGAACTGCCTTTACAGCCTTTTGCTCGGCTTTATAAAAGTTTGAGTTCTTTTCATCTTCTTGTTCTTTAATTTTATTGCTAATATTCAACCGTTCAATTGGTAATATTCCCCAATAGTTATCATCGTTAGCCCTTTCAATTTCAACCAAACCTAAGTCAAATACTAAGTTTCCATTGTATAATACATTATACTTAGTATTAACCATATGCCAATTACGATTTATGAAACGATCCTTTTTTCTTGAACAGCCTATGACAAGGGTGAAAAAAATCAAAGAAATTATGGTATGTCTAAAAATGAGTCGCAAAAAATTAATATATCTTATTAACAACTTAAAAATACTTGCAATATTTTGCAAAGCCTGTAAAAATAGTCATCTTTTTAAATATATAAAGTCTTTTATGAAATTTTAAATGGTTTATGAACAGTATTAATAAAAAATTGAAATCAAATTTTAGCGCTCTATTAACATTATGATTAATAGTTTCTTCATTATTTTGTAAAAAATTATTTATGACAGGCTTTCATTCGCTAAAAATAAAAGATATTGTAAGAGAAACGCATAAAGCAGTAAGTATTTCATTTGAAATTCCCGAAATTCTAAAAAAAGATTTCACATTTGTTCCTGGACAATATTTGTCCCTTAGAAAATTAATAAATGGAGAAATTGTAAGAAGGAACTACTCCATTAGTTCGACTCCCTCGTGCAATTTTCTGTCAGTTACAGTTAAAGAACTTGAAAACGGAGTGTTCTCAACTTATGCTAACAGAAATTTAGAGATAGG
Source organism: Flavobacteriaceae bacterium (assembly GCA_002721175.1). Lineage (GTDB taxonomy): Bacteria > Bacteroidota > Bacteroidia > Flavobacteriales > Flavobacteriaceae > UBA3537. Next base: position 62,686 of record PBJR01000013.1, read on the forward strand.
CGATACGTTAGATGTTGCTTTTCCAGAAGGTAGATTTGTGCTAGACCAAAAAAAGAAAAAAACAAATTCAATTGTTGCGTTTGCAGCGGGAAGTGGGATTACTCCAATTATGAGCATTATCAAAACTGCCCTTACGGAAAGTGATAAACTTATTTGCACATTGATTTATGGGAATAAGTCCCCTGAAGAAACTATTTTTTACAAAGACTTAAAATCGCTTTCTAAAGTTTATGATAAGAGATTACAAATTGAGTTTGTTTTTAGCCAAAAAAAAACTAGTAATTCCATATTTGGTCGAATTGATCATAACAATACTAAAAAATTACTAAAAAAAATCAATTCAAATTACAATGAAAATACATCTTACTTTGTCTGTGGTCCAACTGGTATGATCAATACGGTGAAAAATGTTTTATTGTCTAGTGGGGTGCCGGAGGACAGAATCCTTTATGAACTGTTCTCAAGTGATGCAAATATAACACAAAATGATATCGATAAGAGTGCAAGTAATCACTCTGTAGATGTAACAATAGTCTTTGAAGATGAGCCAAAAACAATCAGGACAAGCTCAAAAAAAACGATTTTAGATGCTGCTCTTGAACACGACATAGATGTACCCTACTCATGCAAAGGAGGTGTCTGCAGCAGTTGTATTTGCAGGGTTGTTAAGGGAAGTGCGGAAATGAAAAAAAACATTATACTTTCAGAAAATGAAGTTCACGAAGGTCTTATTTTAAGCTGTCAAGCAGTTCCAACCTCAGATAAAATCACAATTGATTTTGACGATGTTTAAAATTTCTTGGTGATCACCTCAATTATATCTTGTTCAGAAATAGTCCAAATAGCTTTTTCATAACCTTTGGGATACTTATCGCCATAGACTGATGTAGGTACTTTTGGAAACCTTTCCCGATCAGCCATTAAGCAATTATCCATCGGCTGGTTATATGGTATAAAGCCTGCATAAGGGTGAGTTACTCCCCACAGGGTCACAACATTTATACCCATCATAGCGGCCATGTGAGCGTTTCCTGAATCCATAGATAGCATTACACTCAAATGTGACATTAAAATAAGCTCTTCATCTAATGCAAATCTGCCCGCGACTGAAACAACATTTGAAAACTCTCGTGAGATCCGTTGAGTAATTTTAGATTCATTACCCTTAGCGCCAAATAAAATAACTGTATTGGTTTTTGAAAGTGCAGATATAACTTTCTCCATCTTCAACAAAGGGTAGATTTTTGAGCCATGTGCGGCAAAAGGTGCAATACCAATATATGGCTTTTTGTATCCTTTAAGCATTTTGGTAACTCTTGGTGGTAGTTTTTTGGGGGGGGGAAATGCAGGTTCCTTCATAGATAAATTAAACCCAAAGTCTGCAAATACTCTAATGTAACGTTCTATTGTTAAGTCTAACTGGTGAAAAATTTTTCCCTGTATTAGCTGTTTTTTTTCATCGCGCCCCTTGTTAATCACTCTAAAAGGAATGTTATTCAATAGTAGTTTTAAAATTTTTGTTCTCAAAACATTATGTAAATCTAATATTGCATCAACTTTTAAGGTCTTAATTTTAAGAGAAAGTTTTACCAAACCTAATAAGCCCCTAAAATCAGCTTTGAAATCAATTGGAATAATATTAATTGATTCTATAAAGCTAAATAATGGAGCAAACTCATTTTTCGTTAAAACTGAGATCTTACGCTTTGGATATTTTCGTTTAAATTCTAAAAGGATGGGGGCAAGAATAGCAACATCTCCCAATGAAGAAAGTCTTACAACGAGTATATGTCTAGGTAAATTTCGCAAGTATGTCTTTACTTAATTTTTCTAAGCACAGGATTAAGCTCATCATCATTATACATCTTCATTTGTTTATAAACTTTCATGTATTTGTTCCCTTTTGAAATATCATCAATTAATGAGTCTATTGCACTAGACAAGTTTTGCCTTTGTTCAATTAAAACATTAAGCTTTTCATTACAAGCCTTTTTGTGTTCAGAACTAGCGTCACTTCTAATTGTTTCCAAGTGCATATGATAAATCTTTAATGCCAAAATTGATAGACGGTCTATCGCCCAAGCTGGACTTTCGGTGTTTATAGTAGCATCTTCTTTGGGGTTTACTGTTCTAAATTTGTCAAAAAAATAACTGTCAATGTTTTCGACTGTGTCTGTTCTCTCTTGATTTGAGGCATCAATTCTTCTTTTTAAAGTCAAAGCTTCATTTGGGTCAATATTGGGATCTCTGATTAAATCTTCTAAAGCCCACTGAACAGTGTCGATCCAACATTTTCTATAGAGTAAATGTGAAATAAGGTCTTTCTCCTTATTAAATTTGTTAACAAATGGTTGATTAATATCATCTAAAATTTTATAAGACTCTATTGTCTTATTAAAAATACTGTTTGCCTTTTTTGAAAACATAAATATTTTTGTTGTTACTATACAAATATAATGTAAATCTTGGCTATAAAACTATAGCCACTCTATATAAGTAATTTGAGTCGCGGCATAAATTAGTGCCACAATTAACAATAAGAAATCTAGTACCCAGTAAATTGTTAAATTTTGTGCAAAATTTGCTAAAATGACAGAAAGAGGAAAAGACAATAAAAGCAAAGTATTGCGCCAGTCGTCCCCGCTGGCTAATGAAATTAAAGCGCTGGTTACAAAAAAGAAAAATAGAACAATAAATGTCTTTTTATTGGGATTACTTTTTATTATGAGTTTAAAAAATGTATTTACAACGGCCCAAAATATGATTGATGACATAACCACAGTGACTAGTTTAGTGGTTAGATTAGCGTTGTGAAAGGAGTCAAATGTGAACTGAACAAAGTTTGGCTCTACTCTTGGAATTGGAAACTGAAAAATTATGTTTAGTAAAAAGAATAATATTAAAATTGAAATTATACTTAAGAAAATAATAGTAAAATATCTTAACTGATCAGTTTTAAATAGAAATACAGTTAAAATAAGAGGAATAAAATGTAATACTGCTAAATCTAAAAAAATGGATGCTAGGGCTATCCAAAACGCAGAGTCAAAATACTTTTTTTCTAAGCTTAACTTAGTCCTTATGCTAAATATTCTTCTATAGCTTAACATAACAAAAGTATTGGCTATAATTACACTAGAGTCTTGTAAAGTCTCTGGAATTAAAAAAATAAAAAGACAGAAATAAAATGCTGAAAAGCTATTCTTTAATGTTAATCTATTTTTTGTAATTATAAATACAACTAAAAAAATTGAAATAAGATATGACAAGAAAACAGTGCTTTCTAAGAAAATTTCAGTTTCCCTAAAATTCCCAAAAGAATATATTCTGTTGTGAAAATATGTCAAGACTAAACATAACAAAAAAATTATATAATGAAATGGTCTAGATATATTAAAAATCTTTGTAATCATACTATTAGTTAACTATATTTGTTTAACAATATTACTCTAAGTTATGAAAGAAATTTTTTACGCAATCCAAGACTTGTTTGAGAATGTTTTATTCATGCCTTTTAATATATTAAGGGAGGTGGAGCTTGAAAATTGGTGGATTTCTAATTTTATGACATGGTTTTTCGTTGCAATTTTTTTAATATGCTTCGTATACTGGATGATTCAGTTAAAAATATTTCATGACAACAACGAAGAAGATAAAAGTATTAGCTCGCACTCGTATTTATAGATCAAATCCAATATCCCTTCTATAATTCATGCCTTCAAAAACAATCTTGGAAATAGCCTTATATGAATTAGCTAAGGCTCCTTTATGGTCTTTACCAAGGGCGGTGACGGACATTACTCGCCCTCCTGAAGTCACAATATGTCCTCCTTGATCTTTAGCTCCAGCGTGAAAAACAATTGCGTCAGCTACTGAACTTAATCCTTTAACTACCTTTCCCTTTTCATATTGTCCTGGATATCCGCCTGAGACGAGCATAACCGTTGCAGCGTATTCTGGAGCAATTTTTAAATTAATTTTATTCAAAGATTGATTTTTAATCGCTAATAAAAGTTCCATAAAATCAGTTTGAAGCCTTGGTAAAACAACTTCCGTCTCAGGGTCGCCCATTCGGACATTGTATTCAATAACCTTTGGCTCATTATCCACAATTATTAAACCAATAAAAATAAATCCTTTATATGGTAATTTGTCGTTTTTAATTCCCTGCATAGTCGGTTTTATGATTTTATTTTCTATCTTATTCATCAACTCGTCGTCAACAAATGGAACCGGGGATATGGCACCCATTCCACCGGTATTNAGGCCAGTATCCGCCTCTCCAATACGCTTGTAATCTTTGGCTATTGGTAATATTTTATGGCTTAATCCATCTGTTACAACAAAACAACTTAATTCAACACCATCTAAAAACTCTTCAATTACAACTTTTTGACTCGCTTTGCCAAACTTCAAGTCAATTAGCATATTCTTCAATTCCTTTTTTGCATTTTTAATATCGTCAAGAATAAGAACGCCTTTACCAGCAGCTAATCCGTCCGCCTTTAGCACATAAGGTGAAGAAAGTTCATCAAGAAATTTAAATGCTTCTTTAATTTCACTTGAAGAAAAAGTCCTATATCTTGCTGTTGGAATATTGTGTCTAATCATAAATTCTTTTGCAAAATCTTTGCTACCTTCAAGCAATGCAGCAGCTCTTTGAGGTCCAATAACTGCTACACTTTTTATCTCCCGGTCTTTTAAGAAGAAATCATGGATGCCGCTGACTAAGGGNGCCTCAGGCCCCACAATAATCATATCAATTTTNTTTTCCACTACAACCTTCTTGATTCCATCAAAGTCNCTTAACTCAACTGCTAGATTTGTTGCAAATTTTGACGTGCCTGAATTCCCTGGCAAAGCAAAAATATTATTGCAGTGCTTACTCTGTGATATTTTCCAAACAAAAGTGTGCTCTCTACCTCCTGAACCCAATACTAATACATTCATTTTAATATGCNTTTTCATCTCCCANAATAGCTTTTATTACTGTTTTAACAATGATCTTTAAATCCAAAAATAGTGACCAATTTTCTATGTAAAAAATATCAAATTTNACGCGCCCAATAATATCATTATCTGTTTCAATTTCTCCTCGATATCCACTAACTTGTGCTAAGCCAGTAATACCTGGCTTTACGAAATGACGAACCATAAATTTATCTACCTTATTAGCATAAACTTCAGTGTGGGACAACATGTGGGGTCTCGGTCCAACTACTGACATATCACCAATCAAAACATTAAAAAATTGAGGCAACTCATCTATGCTTGTCTTTCTCATAAAGCGTCCAACTCTGGTAATACGCTCATCAGATTTTGAAACTTGTATTAAATCTGCATCCTCATTTATAATCATTGATCTAAACTTAATACAATTGAAAGATTTATAATTATATCCGTTTCTTTTTTGCTTAAAAAAAACTGGCCCATTTGACTCTAATTTTATAAAAAAAGCTAATACTGGAGTAAGCCAAGACATCACAAAAAAGATTATCGCTAACGAAAAAATCACATCAAAAATTCGCTTAATAACAAGGTTGTATGGATCGTCTAAAGGAATTGATCTAAATTCTAAGACCGGTACCAAGCCATAAAAATCCCTTTTAAGTTCTTTATTCAATATGGTAGTTTGCTTTGGTATAAACTTTACTATCTTTAAATTATTATCAGCAAATTTAGTGATAGCCCTTACCAGGTTTGATGGAACCTCTTCGAGCGAACAATAAATCTCATCAACNTTGTTTTCTATTATATAACTAAAAACGCCATTTAGATCAAACTGTTCTTTTTCATTAATGGTAACCATTCTTGTGTTTATATATCCTGATTCTGGAGTGTCTTCAAAAAATCTTGAGATTGCTTTTGACTGCTCATTTGTTCCTAAAATAATAGTTCTTCTAATGTTACCTTTAAAATAGGCACGATATCGCTTTAGAAGAAAAAAAGAAAAATATTTAAAAACTGAAACAAATAAAAAACAAGCTATAATATATTTAAATATTTGAAGAGGATCAAGATTATAGCTTGGAAAAACTCCTGAGCATGCAAACACAAACAAAGTAAAAAAAACAGTTTGACGTGCTAATAACTCAAATAAGCGAACGACACTTGAGAAACGATATACCTCATAGAATTTACTAATAAGTGTAGTTACTATCCAACCTATAGATACAATTACAATGAAATTAAGCCAATAAATTTCATTTTTTAACAAAAATANNCCAATGATATTTAATGTTGTTAAATCAATAAAATAAGAGATGGGTTTAATCATCCAAGAATAACGCCCCTGTCTAAAATTACTCACTCGTCTTTTGGTCTTTAAAAAATTTAAATGTAAACATTAGTCCTTCTTTTCTTGAAATCTTTGGAGACCAATTTAAAACTTTCTTAGCTAATGAAATATCTGGCCNCCTTCGATTTGGATCGTCNTCTGGTAACGATTCAAAGACTATCCCGAGATTCAATTTGCTTACCTTAATAATCTCTCTTGCAAATTCTAAAATGCTTACTTCGTCTGGGTTACCTAGGTTAACGGGTAAATGATAATCGCTATAAAGCAATTTATATATACCATCAACCAAATCATCAACATAACAAAATGATCGTGTTTGGCTACCATCACCAAAAACTGTTAACGATTTATTCTCAAGGGCCTGACCAATAAAGGCTGGTATTACCCTTCCGTCGTCAATTTTCATCCTTGGTCCATAAGTGTTAAAAATTCTTGCTATTCTAGTCTCAAGTCCATGAACACGGTGATATGCCATGGTAATGGCTTCTTGAAAGCGTTTACCCTCATCATATGAACTACGAGGACCAATGGTATTTACATTCCCATTATAAGATTCCGTCTGAGGATGCGATTTTGGATCTCCGTATATTTCAGATGTAGAAGCCACCAATATGCGAGCAAATTTTCGGTTTGCTAATTCCAGCAAATTATAAGTCCCTAAAGAATTTGCCATCAAGGTTTGAATAGGCATCTTTAAATGATCCTTTGGGCTAGCTGGTGAGGCAAAGTGTATAATAAAATCAAGGGGGCCATCAATGTCTAATTGACTTACAATATCATGCTCTATGAACTTAAAATTCGGGTTAATTAACATATGCTCAATATTAAGTCTAAGGCCTGTAATAAAATTATCAACACCAATAACCTCAAAGCCCTCTGAGATGAANCGATCACAGAGATGCGAACCAAGGAAACCTGCAGCTCCAGTAATAAGAACACGTTTATTCATTAGTTTATCATTTGGCACCAAAGATAAACAGATTGTTTGGTTGTATTAAATTTCAGAAAGGTAAATATTCTGTTCTTAAAGAAATCTTTCTTTAAAAACCAATAACACAAACCTTATATTACCTATCAAGTATCTTTTCCACATTCTTTTGGGTTCTTGAACCAGTCTGAAAAACCATTCAAATCCTAGCGCTTGAATCCATAGCGGTGCTCTTTTTAAGTTTCCTGAAATAACATCAAAACTTCCCCCAACACCCATCACAAATGGAACTTTCCTTAATGGAGCTTTATTTCTATGTAAAAAATTTTCTTTTGCTGGCGAGCTTATTGCAACAAATAAAATTTGCGCATTAGAATTAACTATGCTTGTTACAATTTCTTTCTCTTCATCTTCATTAAAATACCCGTTTCTATAGCCTGCAACAATATCTTTTGAATAAAGATTTTCATATTTCTCTATTATTTTTGATACAACACGTTCTTTTGCTCCAAAAAAGAAGATTTTGTACTTATTTTTAAACGCTAATTCAACTAAATTCTCCATTAAATCTATTCCAGCAACTCGTTCCACTATTGGTTTTCCTAAAATNCTTGAGGCCCATACAACAGCCTGTCCATCTGCGTTAACTAATTTGCAACTGTTTACNCTTTTGCGCAACTCCGTATCAGTTTGAATAGATACTAGTTTGCCAGCATTAACAACAGAATGACTAATATGCGATCTTGAGGATATACAGCTTTTTACTTTTTGCAAAGTCTCACNCATAGTCAAATTGTCAATTACAACATTTAGCATATGAACCTTTGCCCTTCGCAACGCTTTATAATATCTATCGTGTCTGGCTTTTAAAACGCAAAGAGCTAAAGCGACAAATGAATTTGCAAAAAAATTGCCAGAAATTAAAAAAATTAGTGAAACAAAAATTAGTATTATACTCAGGCGCGATTTATTCAAAAACATTTGGTAAAAAAAATAAAAATAGAACAGTCCGCCTGTTATTCCAAAGAAGAAAAATACATCAAAAAGTTCCATTTGTGACCTTAAATCGTAGTTTTCTATCCCCCCAAATAAATAATTAATGAAATTCCATTTTTGCTTGACATATGGAACAGTATTTTCGAAAAATAAAGTGTCTCTGTGCGATATTAGCTTTGATAAAAATTCATTTAAATTGTCGTTTAATGAATATTTTTTGTAGAATAAAATCATGACAAAAATAAGGACAGCTGAAAAAACAAAATAAATAAACTTATTACTGATAATTTTTTGTTGTTTACTGTTCCTTGCTAGCAAATAAAAGATTGCAAAAATAATGGTCCCATATAAAGCCTTTGTGCCAACTAAAACACACGACAAGAAAATTAATCCTGGCTTCCAGCTAAAGTTNGGTTTGTGAATCGTAGATATTAAAAAGCTTAAAATGTATATGATATATAAATANCTGCTTGTNGCCGAAGATGAAAAAAAACCATTATAGCCAAAACGATTACCGGNATATGTCTTGGCTAGCTCTATATCAGCAAAAAAAGCAATAATTATAAACAATGAATTTAAGAGTAATATCCATTCAAAAGTGACAAACAAATAAGTGCTTGTAGGCTTGTCTTCCCTAATAACTGTGTATAAATTAAGAGCTGTGATTGTAAAAATTAATTTTATAAAAACAACAAAAGAATTAAACGAATATGGAGTATCAGTTTGCAGCTGTCCAATTGAAAAAAAGATAAGAAGAAGTAGTAGTGAAAAAATCCATTTTGACCCACGCCTCAAAAGCAGTGCTAACATAAATAAAAAAATCCCCCCCTTAATAATCTGTGTTTCTANAACATGTGTGTTTGTCAGATTAAAAAATTTAAGATAGCACTCAATCAGGCTATATATAATTAATGAGGCCGAAAAAATATATATTTCTGATTGTGCAAAAAATTTATTTAATCCTTCAATTTTCATCAAATAAAACTTTTTTAAAACTGAGATTTAAAGCNTTCTTTGCATCTAAATANTCAAATATCTTTGCTTTGCTTGCCTGATACATCATATCCTTTAATTTAATTTTATCTTCAAGTAAATTCTTAATTTTCTTTGAAAGGTGATTGTGATCCTTTACTTTAAAATATATTTTACAACCAAAATCATCAAGGATTTGTCTGTTTTCAGCAATATCTGATGCGATAATTGCTAATTTGCTAGCTATAGCCTCCTTTAAAACTATTGGTGAGTTTTCAAAATGAGATGGAAATAAAAAAATTGAGGATTCTTTAAAAAAGCGAAGCTTTTTTACCCCCAGAACAGTTCCATAAAATTTAAAACATTGGATTTTTTGCCTTTCAATCTCCCCTAAAATCCTATGCTTAAAATCTTCATTTTCAAATTCTCCTAAAACGTTGATTCTTAAGTCAGGAAATTGTTTATGCAAAACTGAAATAGCTTTCACTAGATCAAAAAAACCTTTTTTTTCTGAAAGTCTGCCTACGTAGAGCATCTCTGGCTTTTTATTTTCAATTTTATTATCAAATTCCCGTAAGTCTATAAAATTTTCTAGTACTATTATCTTTTTGGGTGATATGTATTTCAAAAAAAAAGGTTTATGGTGTTTTTCTGACAATACATAAACAATGTCGCCCATTGAAACTATTGTGGTAAAAATTTTTAATCTACATCCCTTTAAAAAGTAATCGTCTTTAGTTTTTGAGTGAAGGTGAATAAAAATTTTCTTTTGACTTAACTTTAAAATTATTATGAAAAACGCTTCTCTTAAAAATGATATATTGGGAACCACAAAAAGATTACAAATGTGAATCTTGTTTGAAAAAATAAAAATTATAAAGTCAATTATGTTCTTAAAAAAATGAAAAAAATTTGCCAGCCCCTTTCGCCTGTATAAATCTGCATTTTTAAGCCCTCTAGAAGTGTTTAATTGAATGATATTTAAATTATTGTTGTTTTCACTTAGCAGCCGCTGAAATCTCATGTTGGCGAGAGCAACACCTCCCGCTGGCGGTGGCAAAGGACCAACAAATGCAATTGTTCTAACCATATCCCTTTTCTGTATTTTCATTTGTTAAAATAACGGCACAAATCAAAAAAAACAAATAACTAGCTAGAGGTCTTAATGCAAGTCCATTACTTACAACAGAGGTCATCAAATATCCTAAAACCAATGCAACAAGAAATATTGATACTCTGTTTTTTATGAACAACAATGATATTATTGTCAGTACAAAAATAATTGTATAAATAATTCCGTTTTCAATTGTGAAGGTTAAATAGTCGTTGTGAGATCCCTTTTTTTCAAACCACCACTCAGTGGTCGTTACTAAATCTGAGCCACGGCCCCTACCAAATAGAAACTCAGTAATATTATACGACTTTAAAATATTAATTTTTTCGTTATACATGGTGATCCTGCCTGATGAAAATTCATCAAAATTAAAATCTCTGAAAATTACAATAAGAAATCCTAAAATAATTGGAGAGAAAACTAAAAATAAATTAAAAAGAGATTTAAAAGACTTGCTTTTGTAATAAAGCATAGATGAAATAAATATAAAATAGAAAATTAAAGCTGTTCTCACATTATACCCAAAAAATAAAAAATAAAATGTTCCTAACAAGAATAAAATCAATAAATACCTACGGTTTCTTAAAAAATAGCTTATTGAAATAAAGACGAGAGATAAAATATAATTATGCGTGTGAAGCCCACTGAAATAAATAGGAAGCCTCTCTTGTCCTCTGTTATAACTCACATTAAAAAAACATAACGCAATAATTGACAAGAAAATTATGTAAAATATAATTTTTTTTAAATTATAATTGAGTCTTAAATGCGAGCCTTTGTAATGAATTATTAAGACAAAAAGAAAATAAATAGGAGAACAAACTTTTAGTGTATAGGTAATGGAACTAATTATGTCCAAACTATTAAACAAAGAAGTGAGAATATTAAAAAGAAACAGAAACAAAGTCAATAAAAACGGTGTTATCAAGCTTCCAAGTTTATGAAAATTAATAATTATATATAGTAGGATTATAGGAAACATTAAATACTCTACAAGCCCTGAGAATCCAGGAGAAATTCCAAAATAATTATATCGCTCGAAATCTGGAGTCAGATGTCTCAACCACCAACCTAATTTTATGTCTAGGTATGAAAATGTTAATTTTATTGCTAATAGAATAAAAATGACATCAACAAAAAGCTTGTTTAATGTTAATTTATTTCTCATTTAAAGCTTAATGATTAAATTTTTTGAGTTCATGTGCATCATTAATTTTATTAAAATAATCTAGTTTTTCTCTGTTTAATGAGTAAATCTCGCTTAAAGTTAAATTTGTTGTAAAAATTTTAAAAAAACTAATATTGCCGGAAAATTGATTTGTCAGTCCTCTATTGCTCTCTTCCGCTCCAATCAGAATCTCATGAATATTTATGCTATTACCATGAGCAAATTTAAAGGTTTGATAAGGTTCACTATCTATGAAAATTTCAATTTTAGTCCTAGAAACATTAAGTGATAAAAAATAAAACCTTCCGTTGTCTAACTGATACGAGTCATAATATGCTTTACTTTTGCTATTTTTATAATCATAGTCTTTAGCCCAAAAATGATCTGAATTAAAAATTCCAGTAAGCCTACGGCCACCAAGCCAAAGCTTAAACCTTTTATAGCTGTTTATAGTGTCCTTAATATTAATAAGCACCTGCGAATCTTTTGGCTCTCCAATATTTCTAACCCAAAAGCTTAAATTAAAATCATTCCCAACCTTTTTTTTGAAGTCATTGATTCTAATATAAGCCAAATTTTCGTCGTCGTTAAAAAATGCGCCCTCGGAATTAAAGACAACTTCGTTAAATGAAAAATCTCCTTCTTTCTGAAATGAAAAGGATCTAGTGGCAGCAGGCACTTTAACTGTTTTCTTAATGCTACGATCTTTGCAACTGGCAAAAAAAACGGAGCCTATAAATAAAACTAGCCTTAATTGTCTCGCTCTTCCCATGAGTATAAAATTATATAAAGTATCCCAAAAAATGAGATCCCCCATGTCCTTACTAATATTGACTCCGTAAGCATTGACATTAAAAATGATAAAAATAACATTGCTAAAAAAATTGACCTTTTTTGATATATGGTTTTTACAATATACCCAAACAAAAAAAGTATACACCCTCCCCCGAACAATCCATAAGTACATAAATACTCAATATATTGATTGTGTGAATTATAATTAAAATTGTAGGCCTCACTATCTAATTTTTTTAAATATTCTATTTTTCTATAATAGTCTACGCTGCCTGTGCCTACCCCAAAAACAGGTGCTTTTTTAAAAACCTCCAGCGAACTTGACCACCTCCCAAACCGTTTATCTTGTTTTTTCAAAACTTTCTGTTTCTCAAAAACATTTAAAGAATTTAAAAATCTATCTCTTAAAAAATTGTTTTCTGTAAAAGTGATGATTACAAAAAATGCGGTTAAAGTTGTTGAGAGCGATACAAAGACTAACCACTTCTTTTTCCATAGCAAATAAAAACTACTATAAATAATAAGGCAAAAAATAGCATTCCTTGCCATCAAATGCACTAAAAAAAGAACCAAAACAAAAAAAGATAAATACAGTTTGAAGCCCGAAAACTCATTTCTGCCTTGGCCAAGACCGTAAAACAAAAAAATCAAAGCTGCATTAATAAATAGTGCAAGATAAGGAGTGTGCACGCCTACTATCTCAGACAGTCGGTGATGAGAATATTCCTTAGTAAAGAAAAGCTTTAAAGACACTCCTTCGTTTAACAAATCAAAAGCAACTCCTAACCAGCAAAAGATCGCAGAAAGCAAACATCCTAAAACTAAAAATTTAAAAGCAATCTCAATCTTATTTTTAAACCAAGAATTCATATATATAGCAAAAATTGAAAAAAACAATATGGGTGTTGTTTTAATAAAAATCCTTACTGATTCCTCTAAATTTGTAGAAAAAGCTAAGCTTAAAAGCGGGAGTAAAACGGGTACGTTGAGCACAAATAATTTAACTGGATTTTTTTTGTTTGTCTTTCCAGTAGAAATCATATAAAGGGTGAAGAAAAGGAAAAAAATTATTGAAAAAACCCCATTGAAAAAAAGTCCAAGCGGCAAAGTCATAACTAGCAAAAAAAACGACCACTTTGAAAGAAGCTCAAATGAGTTTTTGAAAGATGACATGGTTATATTTAAACTCACTTTTTAATAAAAATTTAAAACAAAGTAATTTAGAATATTAAAACATATTTATTTGTTATTTATTATGTTTCTGTAATATTTTACTAAAAAAATCTGTCTCAATGATATGGAGAGTAAACTTGCAACAGCAACTCCATATATACCTAGCTTAGAAAACAAAACGACACTAAGTATTATGTTTGACACAAATGCAATAATGTTAATTAAAAAATTCGTTTTAAACCTTTTCTTAACCACTATCATGGTGCCATAAAGAGTTGAAAGAGCTTGAAAAATCTTCGAAACTAATATAAGCAAGAACAAAACAAACATATCTTCAAAACTTGTAAATATATAACCTGTAAGAACATAAAAGATAAAAATCAGAATCAAAGCAGATAATAACACCAAATAAGTTATGTTTTTGTTTAGGCGCTTTACATACCTCTTATCCGATTTAAGTCTCTCAATATCTACTTGAACTAAAGTCATAGGAACAATTAACAAAATTGCAGCGATATTAAGAGAGAACCCGTAGTTTGCAATGTCTTCATTTGCTTTACTAGAAAATATCTTAAGAATAAATATGTCAGTATACAAAAACATAATATTGATAAAATTGCTCAAGACAAGAGTTAACGAGCTTGTTAATAGCTTTCCAAAAAGGCTCAAATAATTCCTTAATCTTATTCGTTGAGCTATATACAGTCGTCTCAGCTCATATAGAAAATAAACTAATAATGGTCCAATTAATATGTAATTAACATAAACATATGCCTTCCCCTTTATCTGAAAAAAATAAATTAAAACAAAAAGTGAAATGTAAAAAGCAGCAGAAATTATTGTCTTAAATAATGAAGCATAAGTGCTGCCCCTGAAAACCAATAAATAAGAATGTGTAATTCCGCCAGTAAAAAAAAGTGCACAAAACATGAAGGGTAAAACTAAAATAAAATAAGGTGTAAAGCTTAAAAAAATAATTGCAACAACTGAAATAGTAGTTATAAACAAAAAGGATAAAAGATAGAAATTAACTTTGCTCTCGATACTTCGGGTATAGCTCATTATAAGAGATGGAAGACCAAAAGCAAAAAGAGATGCCCCCAACTCAACTATTTTTTTATAAAACTCTAATTCACCATAATGAAATTTTGTAAGGTAATAGGCGGCAAACAACATTACAAAATACTCCAATCCTCTGCTAAAAATTATTGATGAAGCATAAATTAAATATTTACGAGCCTGATTCATAAATCCTATTTTGATAAGACTCCGCAAAAATCTAGAATAATTTTCTCCTTAGCATGACCAAATGTCATAAATTCATCGTGTGCCACTAAGAAAACCAAAATATCTGCTTTTTGAGTAGCTTCTTCATAACTAGTTAATTTATAATCGGGGTGACGGTCAATATTTGGTTCAACAATGAAATGGCTTTTGCTCTGTTCTCCATTTAATACGGCGTGAATAATTTTAACAGCCGGGGAGCCTCTTAAATCATCAATATTTGGTTTAAAAGCCAACCCCATAAAAGCAATCTTTGCCTCAGCGCCCTTTTCTATCTTAAACTCAAGCCGTTGATTATTGATTCTTTCAACACACCATAAAGGCTTGAAATTATTTACCTGGCGAGCAGTTTTAATAAGCTTCGCTTCTTTATTATAATCAGATAAAATAAAATATGGGTCTACTGCAATACAGTGTCCTCCAACCCCACATGCGGGAAACAAAATATTCACTCTTGGATGCTTATTTGCAAGCTCTATCAGCTCCCAAACATCAATACCCGATTTGTGACAAATCAGTGAAAGTTCATTTGCAAAAGCAATCTGAACATCTCTAGAAGAGTTTTCAACTAATTTACACATTTCTGCAGTTTTTGCAGTAGTGCTGTGTAATCCGCCCTTCACAAATTTTTGGTAGAAAGAAATAGCTCTATCTGTAGAGGCCTGATTAATACCTCCAATAACTCGGTCATTACAAATTAGTTCCTGCATAACATTACCAGGTAGGACGCGCTCTGGACAATAAGCCATGAATATTTTATTTACTAACTCTGGACGCTCATCATAAATGAGCTCCATCATTTTATCTGTTGTCCCTACAGGTGATGTCGACTCAATTATAAATAAATCATTATTTTTTAAAAGAGGGATAATGCTCCGCGTTGCGGCTTCAACAAATGAAATATCTGGCTCATTATTCTCTTTAAAAGGAGTAGGAACTACAATTAAATATGTATTAGCTTCAATAGGGAATAAACTTGCTTTCAAATACCCTCCAGCTACGGCCTTGGATATTGCCTGCTCTAGTCCCGGCTCGGCTATGTGAATTCTTCCTTTATTGATTGTACTAACAATTTTAGGGTCTATGTCAACCCCATGAACAAATAATTTGCTTTCTGTTAGCAACGCAGCAGTGGGAAGACCAATGTATCCCATTCCAAGAATTACAACATCAGTTTTTCTGCTCATATTAAAAGTTCCTTATATTATGGACATTATGTGGCTAACAATTTTCTTAGACGCTTTTCCATCGCCATATGGGTTCTTAAGGTTAGCCATCTTGTTGTAAACCTCTTGTTTGTTTATAATCCTTTTAACTTCAGATAAAATCATTTCAGGTTGCGTCCCAACCAAAATGGCTGTCCCTGAATCTATAGCCTCAGGCCTTTCTGTTTTATCTCGAATAACGAGTACAGGCTTGCCGAGGCTTGGGGCCTCTTCTTGTATGCCGCCACTATCTGTAATAATTAAGTAAGACTTTTCCATTAACCAAACAAAAGCGGGGTAAGATACAGGGCTAATTAATTGGATATTATTTGTTTGGTTTAAAAGATCATATACAGGTTTTTGAATTTCTGGGTTCAAATGTACCGGGTAAATAATCTGAAGGCCCGGGTCAATCTCTAAAATTTCTTTAAAAGCCTTGCAAAGCCTAATTATCCCAGAACCATGGCTTTCCCTTCTGTGAACGGTGACTAAAATCATTTTTTTGTCCTTTTCAATCAGCTTCTTAAGATTGTTTATTTTACTGTTCGCGTATCCAGGTGCTTTAACTTTTTTTACAGCAAATTTTAATGCGTCTATAACGGTATTACCAACAACAACTATATTGCTCGGGTTCTTATTCTCTAAAATTAAATTCTTTTTGGCTACCTCTGTGGGAGCGAAATGGACTTGAGAAATAACAGAATTTACTCGGCGATTCATTTCCTCTGGAAACGGTGAATGTAAATCATAAGTCCTTAAACCGGCCTCAATATGGCACACTGTGGCGCCAAAATAAAAAGCTGCAACACCTACAGCCATTGATGTAGTTGTATCGCCATGAATAAAAACATAGTCAGGAACAAAAACCTCTAGAATAGGCTTTATGCTTGTAATAATTGAAGCGGTTAGGTTATAAAGATCCTGGTCAGGCTTCATTAGATCCAAATCAAATTCTGGTTGAATTTCAAAAAACTTAAGTACCTGGTCTAACATCTCGCGGTGCTGTCCAGTTACACAAACTCTAGTGTCAAATTGATCAGAATATTTTAAAAACTCTTTAACCAAAGGCGCCATTTTTATTGCCTCGGGCCTGGTCCCAAAAATTATCAAGTTTCTCGTCATTTAATTGGCGCTATATATGCTTAAGATTTTGGTCTATATCTCTCTAAATAATTTAGAAATTCCATAGCAAGAAGCAATCCAAATGTTAGTAGAATTAGTGCAAACATATAGTAAGTTTTAATTGAAAAAGAAACACCCAATAGATCTTTTGTGTTGTCAACAAAACCGCTGTCCTGTTTGCTTGATATCAAATCAATAATGTTTTGTTTGTCCTTCAATTCACGTTCTATTTTAACAATCTCCTTCCTTAGCTCAATGTCGCTTTTATACAAATCAAATTCATACGTTTTATCACTGTCATTATTGCCATCAAAACTTATTCCAATATCTGCGGCTGCGTTAGAATCTAGCCTGTTTTCTAAAACGCGTTTATATGTTCTTTGCAAAGAATCTGACTTTATTAATGCCTTTTGAAGGGCTGCTTTACTTTGTTGAAGCTCTGAAATATCCTTTGCCTGTTCATTCAGAAAAAAATCATTTGTCGCAATATTTTTAACTATGTTACTAAAAACACTGTTGAAATTTACTCGTGTCTTTGATTTAATGCTAATTTGCTGGAACTTGTGTTTATAGTCCTCTATGTTCTGAACAAAATCTTCATATTCGATTTTTGATATTGCCAAAGAATCAAGATCTGTAATATACCTATCGAACAAAATAACTCTATCATTATCAGTGATCACTGGTTCAATACTAAACCCTACAATTTGCTTAGTTGACTCTTCTTCTATGCCAAGGACTTCACCTAAGACCTTGTAATCGCCGTCTTGTAAAAGCCCATTGTAGTATATAATAGAGCCATATAGGTTTTCGCCAGTTTCATAATTTTGCTTAACAGAAATTGAGGATTTGTACGTGGGAGGAGAAGTCTTGTCAAACAAAAATCCAATTCCTAACCCAGCTAACGCTGTTATCAAAAAAATGATCGCCCTTCTTCTAATGAAAAAGACTAGCCAAACAAAGGCAAAAAAAAGATGCTTAAAAATTCCTTCAACAAAAAGAAAAAATTTATTAAAAATATTACCAATTACTTTAAAAAGCTGACCAACGTCAACATCCTCATTAGACTTTTTGTTTTTTGTACTCATTAATTACTCTTTTTTTTGGATGGTATTATCTAAGGTTTAACACTCTAAATGATTATCATTGTTAACGGTTAAAAAATGTGATTATTGCTTTAATTAATCGTTAATTTTTCTAAATTTTGAAATTTATTTCAGCAAATATACACTATTTAACAAGATTGTTGTTGTGCAAATAGTTGGCGATTTTCCGATCATTTGAAAGTCTCGGGGTCTTATTTTGGCCTCCAAGCTTTCCAATAGATCTCATATATTTCATAAATCCATCTTTTTTGACGACGCTTATACTTAAAGGTTTTAATATTTTCCCAGAAATTAAATCTTTATAATAGATGTTTTGATTCTGCATCTCATTGTCTATTTTTTTGCTAAAAAGATCAATATTTACAGGAAGAGAATCAAATTCTATAAGCCACTCATGGTGAGGTAGTCCCTTCGCTGGGTTAACAAATGGAGCCACTGTGAACTCATTGATACGTGCATTTTCGTTGACTAGAGCGACTGTAATAGCACTTTCAACTTCTTTGGCAATAACGTGCTCCCCAAAAGATGATATAAAATGTTTTATTCTTCCTGTAACAATTATCCGGTATGGGTTCAGTGATGTAAACTCAACAGTGTCCCCTATGTTATATGCCCAAAGTCCTGCATTAGTAGAAATAACCATAACGTAATTTACTCCAAGTTTGACTTCAGAAAGTGGTATTCGGTGCTGATCTTCTTTAAAAAATGTATCTACAGAAACAAACTCATAAAATATACCCGAATCGAGTTGAAGTAACATTCCTCTGCTATCCTGAAGATCTTGAAAGGCAAAAAATCCTTCGCTTGCTGGATAAAGCTCAATACAGTCAACTTTTTTGCCTATAAGTCTCTCGAACTTTACGCGATATGGTTCAAAGTTAACTCCTCCAAAAATTAGTAAATTAAATCTTGGAAAAATCTCGCTTACAGTTGTCCCTTTTATATTAATCAATTTTTCAAAATACATCTGAACCCAAGAAGGAATTCCAGCAATTATAGTCATATCCTCATTTATTGTCTCCTCTGCAATTTTTTCAATTTTTGTTTCCCAATCTTCAATACAATTAACCCCCCAACTTGGCATTCTCGATCTTTGAAGATAAGAAGGTACAAAATGTGCTGAAATACCTGACAGTCTACCTGTTTTTATACCATTGGTTTCAGTCAGTACTGGGCTACCTTGGACAAATATCCACTTACCTGCAACAAATTTTGCTTTTCCTGTATCATGAATGTAGCTTAATACTGCATTTCTAGATGCTGAAATTTGAGCCTTTATTGACTGCTTTGTAATTGGGATATATTTGGTGCCAGAGGTAGTGCCAGACGTCTTTGCTAAGTACAGCGGCTTTCCTGGCCATAAAATATCAGATTGACCAGCAGAAACCTTGTCAAAATAAAACTTTAATCCTTCATAATCGCGTATGGGTACATTCTCGACAAAATCTTTATAGTTTCTAATAGTTACAAATTTATGGTTCTCTCCAAACTTAGTCTTACTGGCTGTCTTAATTAACTTTTCAAATACTTTGTTTTGAGTCTTTATTGGAAATTTAGCCCAATACCTGATTCTATTTACTACTAGTGCAGCAAAAATTTTAGCTAAATAAATTCTTAAAAAAGCCATTTTGTTAAAAATTTATAAATAACGTAGGGTCAACAGGGTTTCCATCACTCCACAGTTCGAAATGTAGGTGGGGGCCTGAGCTTAGTTCTCCAGAAGAGCCGGAACTAGCAATAACCTCCTTCTCTTTTACAAAATCCCCTTGACGAATAATCAGAGATCTGTTGTGCTTATATACTGACAGGATTTGTTCGCCGTGATCTATGATTATCACATTTCCGGTATCAGAAGTCCAGGAGGCAAAAATCACACGCCCAGCTGCAATGGATTTTACTGGTGTTCCTTCTACAACTACCACGTCCACTGCATAGTGTCTGTTTTTCAAATCAAATCCTGAGCTTATGGTCCCATTGACAGGAGGGGAAAAATTAAATTTCTTTGGAGGGCTTGCAGTCTTGAAAAGATTGTACCTGTCCTCCAAATCAACTCTTTCCCTAAAAATTGAGTCCTCCTTTGATCGATTTAATCCTGAAGTATCAAGCTTGATTTTTAGGGATGAGTAGATTGAGTCCTTATTAATTGACTCAAAATTAGCCTCACCTGTTAAAACTTTTTTAATTGATTTAATATACTCGTCATTAAATTGTGTAGCATCATATAAGGATTCGGTTAATTTATTTAAACTCATAACTTGCTTGTAAAGATTTGGCGAGGTATAGCCGGGGATATATTCCCTCAACGGCGTATAAGCAATGAGTAAGGTGGTCAAAAAGACTAAGACAGTTGCGGTAGAAAAGACGGCGATAAAAACATTAAACCGTGTCAACCTAATTGCAAAACGCTCCTCAAGTGTTTCCTCGTTTAAGAAAATTATTCTGTATTTAGCAAGCCACTTTTTTTTAAAAAGTGTTCTTTTTTTTAATTTTTGAGTCATATGCAACAAAATAAACAAAAATGGTCATTTGACTAACATATTTGATACTAAAATTCTTTTTAGTAACATATTTGCTCTATTATTGTTAACTTTACGCAATAAAAAAAAAGCATGGATTTAAATATGATAATTTTAGCCTTAGGCCCATGGCAAATTGTTTTAGTTGCCGTTGTAATTCTCCTAATTTGGGGTGGGAAAAAAATTCCTGAACTAATGAAGGGCCTTGGTGGGGGCATAAAAGAATTTAAAAAAGCCAGCCGGGAGGACGAAAAAAAAGATTCAGGTAAGGAAGATTAAGCTTCGCTAAACCAAACAAGTTACTTAGAAAAATTTAATAGAACGAATTATAGTTTCTAATTCGAACAAATAGTCCCGTTTTCGTTTAGAAGGAGCATATACAAAACCGTCTGCAAATAAAAGCCGATTGTTTTTCTTGTCAACAAAACAATAATTAACAAATGGGCCTGACATAAATGTCTCTTTTACCTTCCATAAGCTTCTCATTTCATAAACTATTAAATTTTCAAAAAAGCCTTGTGTGAATGATGGTTTATAGTTTGGCTCTATGATCATAAAATCGCCTCTTTTCCCACCAAATTGTCCTGGAACAAAACTTGTAGAAATAGAGTCTCGTTTTCTAGAAACAAATTTTAAATCTAATGACTTTAGATTTTGACTCTTTGTTGGAATGCTGTACAACATTAAATTCAAACTCACATTCTCATTATCTTTTCTTATCCAAAAAAAGTTCTCTCGTTCTGTTGCAATTCTATAAGTCCTTGGAAGATCTATTTTTACATTTAAAGCCCTTTTTACTTGACTATTCTTTTTCGATATATTGTTTAGCTGAATACTCTTTTCTTCAAACTCAACGGCTTTAAACTTTTTTAACATGTGTTCAGAATTTTTTCTAAGAATTTCAATTAAATCCTGTTCTGATGAAGCTGTTATTTCGCAATAGAGCTGAGGACTAGAATAAAGGTCTTCAAAAAACTTGACCCCACTATAATCACTTTGTACAATTCTTAATATTGCTTTATTTTTAAAAATTTTGTTATCTCCCTGCTCAAAATCAGAAGGAGTAACATGCATTAAATCAAAATGCGGTTCCTTTTGGGGTAGGCCGTAAATTTCTGCCCACATACTTTCGCGCATGAATTCGCCAAACATGCTTTGCCATAAATTAGTTTCAGCTACTACAATGATGCTATTTGTCTCGCCAATTGAAGGAGGCGTTAATTTTCTGTCCTTTTTTTTGTTAGCACACGAAACAAACAATGCTAATAATAAAACGCACAATTTTCTAAAATTAATAGTCATGGAATTAATTTTTTTTAATCAGTTTTATGATCGAAAATATTTATAATTTCTCTAGCTGATTCTTTCATAAATGTTTTTTTGATGTTTGTTTCAGTTCTGTTATGCAGATTATTAAACAACAAACTTGTTTGATATTCTAAGTTTCGGGTGTATATAATTAGCTTATCGCCAATGTTAATGTTATCGGTTTTAAGGTTATTCCATCGCTTAATTTCACTTACCTTAACTTTAAACTTTTGTGCAATTTTGCCCAGATAATCGCCAGAAACAACCCTGTAAATTATCTTAGAGTCCATTTTGTAAAATTTCGGCAAAGGCTTTTCTCGGCTGTTAATCTCTTTTTGAGCATAAGCATAAACCTCATCTTCATTAGCAATAAATAAACCAATATAATTTAAGGGCAATCGTAAAGTATAGTCTCTTCCCTCAATATTAGGAATAATGTTAAGCTTATATGACGGGTTTAAAAACTCTAACTCGTCTGTGGTAATACCGAAAATTTCCGTTAAATGATCAAAGTGAATCGTTTGGCGAATTTGAACTGTATCGGTCTTTAAAAAATTAAACTGTGGCTCATCAAGCGCTATGCCGTGGGATTGGGCATATTCAAAAATGTATAGCGTTGCAAAAAAAGCTGGAATATAATTTGCTGTTTCTTTTGGAAGAAAGGGCCTAATGTTCCAAAAATTAGTGTAACCTCCGGACCGCCTGATTGCTTTTGTTACATTGCCGGGACCTGAATTGTATGCTGCCATTGCGAGAGTCCAATCGCCAAAAATATCGTAGAGAGACTTTAGATATTTAGCGGCTGCATTAGTGGCTCTTAAAGGGGCTAAGCGCTCATCAACATAACTACTTACTTCAAGATCATAAATTTTGCCCGTTGAGAACATAAACTGCCAAATGCCAGATGCGCCTGCTGAAGATTTTGCCCTAGGCAACAAGGCAGATTCAATAATTGACAAATATTTCATTTCTAAGGGAACACCTTCTTTATCCAGTATTTCCTCAAACATGGGGAAATAATAACTGCTTCTCTTAATTAGTTTTTTGTAAGAACTTCTACGGCGATCAAGATAAGTATTTATGAAATGACCAATAATAGGATTGTAAACAATATCGATTGGAGTTTTCGAGTCCAGATAAGCTAGCCTCTTTTTGATTGTATCTAAATTAACTGATCCCTTGTAAAGGGATTGCTTATCAACTTGACGCCTTCTATTTTTTAAATTTAATATACTTGCTTCAAAAAGAGAGTCTAAAATTCCTGCTGCTTTAAAGTCGTTTAATAAGATCATCGTGCTGTCAACTTTAATCTTTTCTTGTTGACTGAACCCATTAAAAAAAACAAATAAGATAATTAAACTTGTTAGTCTCATAAGAATCATCTCATATTAATAGCTCTTATCCCAGGCAAGGATTTACCCTCAAGGCTCTCTAGCATAGCGCCTCCGCCAGTGCTTACATAACTTACTCCGCTCTCAAAATTAAACATTTTCACTGCAGCAACAGAGTCGCCTCCTCCAACAAGTGAGAAAGCCCCGTTAGACGTTGCATTTACAACAGAGCGCCCAAGAGCTTTTGTGCCTTCTGAAAATCTTGATAGTTCAAACACCCCAAGAGGGCCGTTCCATAAAATCGTTTTACAATCTTGAATTATATCGTTAAAAACGATGCTGCTTTTCGGCCCACAATCTAATCCCTGCCAATTCTTTGGTATACTAAATGAATCTGAAGCTTTAATATTTGCTGAATTATCAAGTCGGTCAGCAATTATAACGTCCTTTGGGAGATGAATCTTAACTTTTTTTTCTTTTGCTAAATCTATGATACTTAAAGCCATGTCCTCCTTGTCTGGTTCAAAAATAGAATCGCCAATATCCCCCCCAAGAGCCTTAATAAAAGTATAGGCCATTCCTCCGCCTATTATTACATGATCTACCATATCAATTATATTTAATATAACTTTAATTTTTGAAGATACCTTTGCTCCTCCCAAAATAGCAACAATTGGCTTCTCCCCTGATTCCATAATTTTACCAATGGCTTTAATCTCCTTTGAGAGAAGGTAGCCAAAACACTTTGCCTTGGGAAAAAATTGAGCTATTACAGATGTTGAGGCATGTGCTCTATGTGCTGTTCCAAATGCATCATTAATATAAAAGTCCCCTAAAGATGCTAGCTTCTTTGCGAAACTATAATTTCCGTTGATTTCCTCTTGGTAATATCTTAAGTTTTCCAATAATAGGATTTCACCTGGTTTTAATCCCTGTGATAATTCTTTAGCTCGCCAACCAATGCAATCATTTGAAAAAATAACATTTCTTTCAAAAATCTCCTCAATCTTATATAGAATATTAAACATGGAAAATTCTTTTTCATTCGCCTTAGGCCTCCCCAAGTGAGACATAAGAATACAACTTCCTCCATCATCTAAAATCTTTTTTATGGTTGGCTTTGACGCTAATATTCGTGTATCATCTGAGACCTTTAATTTACTGTCTAAAGGAACATTGAAGTCTACACGTATTAAAACTTTTCTGTTTTTAAAGTTAATATCTTTCATTTTGATAATTGGTAAAGTTTAAAGGGTAATTTAGCCGTCTAAGTTAAGTATTTATTTGAGCAGGTAAAAGAATTACAGAACATGTTCATAAAGTAATAAATAATTTTTTAAGTTAGAGGAACCATATTGGGAAAAAGCTATATTTGTTGTATCAGTATATGTTGGAAATCGTTGGACAAAAAAAGCTAAAAGAACAGCTACTAAGCAATATAAACAAAAGTAGGGTTCCGCACGCCCAAATTCTTAATGGAAAATATGGTTACGGAGGGCTACCCCTTGCAATTAATTATGCTCAAAAAATTATTGAAAACTCGCTCTCCGAAAAACAAAAGGTCAACCCCTTGAGTCACCCAGACGTTCATTACTATTTCCCAATTATAAAAAACGCTTACTCTAATCAAAAAAGCTCTAAAGACTATCTAAATGACTGGAGAAGTTTTATTGTCAATTCAGCATATGGAAACATCGGTGAATGGCATAACCAAATTGGAGCTGGCAATAAACAGGGTGTTATTGGTGCAGATGAAGCAAAAGATATTGTAAAATGTATTTCACTAAAATCATTTTCTGGAGGTTACAAGGTTATAATTATATGGGGCTGTGAAAGAATGAATAATAGCTGTGCTAATAAATTACTTAAGTGGATTGAAGAACCAACAAAGAATACAACAATCATCCTCATAACGGAGAAAAAAGAATCACTGCTAGACACAATCCGTTCGAGATGTCAAATAATAAATGTAAAGCCTATAGATTCAATAGAAATATTCAATGTGCTGAACAAAAAGAACTCTCTGGCCGATTCTAAAAAGTATGCCAGCCTTGCTGAAGGGGACTTTGGAAAAGCTCTTCAGTTGATTGACAAAAAGGGGCAGGAAGAAGTTTTTGAGGAATTCTTTGTTGCATGGATGAGATTTTGTTACAGATTAAAAACAGAAAAAAAATTGATGTCTAAAGTTTTGGAATGGATTGAAAAAATCTCTAAGCTTGGAAGAGAAACTGAAAAAGAGTTTTTGGAATATTGCATGAAGGTTTTCAGAAAATCAATACTCGCGAATTATGGCGTTTCTAGCCTAGCGAAAACAGAAATTAAAGACAATTCTTTCTCGCTTGTAAAATTCGCTAGCTTTGTTAACAATATTAATATAGAAGAGATTGCTAATGAAATTGAAAAGGCTATTTACCATATTGAGAGAAATGGAAATTCCAAAATAATTTTCACTGACCTATCGTTCATTATGTCTGATCTTCTGCACAAAAAAACAAATAATAGAAAAAACCAATAGAAAAACAAAACATAACTGTTTTTTCTTATCGTTTTTGAGGCTCTAATCCTAGCTGTAATTGGCATATTATCTTTTTTGAAGCAGATACAGCTTGCGCTCAAAGAAAGTGTCATAAAAAGCTTTCTATTGTCTATTTGGTTCTTATTACAAAAATCAATGAGGAAAACTGGCCGCTAAATATTGCCTTTATATTAGAAATTAGCCCAACTAAAAATGCTTGTAGTATTTTATAACGGCCGTACTTATTGCGAGTTGAAAGTAAGCTAATATAAAATGAGTCCAACCACATTGGGTGTATAGACTCGACAACCATGCCGTGCTTTTGAAAAAGGGAAGAAATTGATTTTTTTGAAAAATGCCAAAGATGTCTAGGCACATCATATGCAGCCCAAAACTTACAAAAAAATTTAGCATCATAACTTCTAAAGTTTGGGCAAGCTAGAACTATTCTCCCTTCTGCTTTGATCAATCTTTTTAGATTACGAATTTGAGAATCTAGTTCCGGTAAATGTTCAAGAACATGCCACAAAGTTATAACATCAAAAGTTTGTACACCTAAGGTTGCTAGATACGACGGAGGCATGACAAGATCCGGAACTGATTTGTTTGCAACAGATCTGGCTTTCTTAATCGAGTCAACACCCTTAGCGCTCCAACCTCTCCTTCTTGCTGCTAGAGGAAAATCGCCAGAACCTGAACCAATATCTAATACAAGTCCTTCCTCTGGAACGAACTTTGATACAAGGTTAATCTTTAACTTGATTGAAAGTTTTCTAGCATGGTAATAAACCCATTGAAAAAGTGATTTGTAACCAGTGATGTATGAATCATACTCATCTTGGGCGTAATAGTGTTCAATGTCTTGAGCGCTTAGCTGAGGATGCGTAATTAGCATGTCATGCTCCTCATTATAAAGCAAATCGTATTGCTTACCGCTTATAGCATAATCACAACAGGTTATGTATATTGATTTATTTTTAAGCACTTGTTCCACGTGGAACAAAAATATAAAAAGAACTCGAATTATCTCCCCATGAAAACCAGAAGAACTGAAACGTCATTTGGAGAAACTCCGCTTATTCGAGAAGCTTGTGCAACGGTTTCAGGCCGAATTGAAGCAAGTTTTTCTCGCGCTTCAGCGCTCATTGATTTTAATTTGCTATAGTCAAAGCCCTTGGGAATTCGCAACCCCTCTAACCTGATAAGTTTGTTTGCATTGTTTCTCTCTTTAGTAATATAGCCAGAATACTTGACCTGTATTTCTGCTTGTTCGATAACGTCATCGTCAAAGTTATTTTCTTTAATATATTTTTCAACAGGTGGAAAGTTGTATAGATCAGACATGGTTATCTTTGGCCGTGAGAATATTTTAAACAACTTGTTTGATTGCTTTATGGGCGAGGAGTGTTTTGCTTTTAAAACCGGATTTGCAATATCAGGCTCAACGCTCTGGCCCTTGTAAAACGAAACCAATTTATTGGTTCTTTCAATCTTGTTTCCTACCCTCTTCAGTCTATCTTGTGATGCTAGCCCTATATCAAAGCTCTTCATTGTAAGTCTTATGTCAGCATTGTCTTGGCGTAAAAGAGTCCTGTACTCTGCGCGTGAGGTGAACATTCGATACGGCTCCTCTGTCCCCTTAGTAATTAAGTCATCTATTAAAACCCCTATGTAGGCTTCGTCCCGTTTTAGCACAAACGGTTCTTCGCCAGAAACAGCGAGAGAAGCATTTATTCCAGCTATCAGGCCTTGTGACGCGGCCTCTTCGTAACCTGTTGTGCCGTTGATTTGTCCAGCAAAAAATAGATTTTTTACAATTTTTGTTTCAAGAGAATATGAAAGTTGGGTGGGCGGAAAATAATCATACTCGATTGCATAGCCTGGCCGAAAAAAACGAACCTGCTCAAAACCTTCAACAAGTCTTAAAGCCCTAAACTGGATGTCTTCTGGAAGTGACGTAGAAAATCCATTTATATAACACTCAACAGTGTTCCAGCCCTCAGGCTCAACAAAAATTTGGTGACGCTCCTTCTCAGAAAACCGGTCTATTTTGTCTTCAATTGACGGACAATACCTTGGGCCGACACTTTTGATTCTACCGTTAAACATTGGGGATCGGTCAAAACCCTCTTTTAGCAAATCATGAACGTCGGTTGAAGTGTACGTAAGATGACAAGAGCGCTGGTGCTTAAGGAGTGATGAGGTGTTTAAATAAGAAAAGGTTTTAGGTTCATCATCCCCAGGTTGCTCAATCATCTTTTCAAAATTAAGAGATCTTCCATCGACTCGAGGCGGGGTGCCTGTCTTCATTCGCCCGTAATCGAACCCTAAATCTATTAACTGCTCTGTAATTCCCTTTGAAGCCTTTTCTCCAGCTCTACCGCCTCCAAAATTTTTTTCGCCAATGTGAATCAAGCCATTCAAAAATGTTCCATTGGTTAAAACCACAGAGCGAGAGCTGATTTCGGTCCCAAGAGAAGTCTTTACGCCTACACATTTATTGCCCCTAATTAGAAGGCCAACAACCATTTCTTGGTAGAAGTCAAGGTTCTTTGTTTGTTCAAGCATAGTTCGCCAGTCCTCAGCAAAGCGCATGCGATCACTTTGGACCCTGGGGCTCCACATTGCTGGCCCTTTAGACTTATTAAGCATTTTAAACTGAATAGCAGAAGAGTCGCTAACAAGCCCACTATATCCTCCAATTGCATCTATCTCTCTTACAATTTGTCCTTTCGCAATTCCGCCCATGGCCGGGTTGCAGGACATTTGTGCTATGCCTTGCAAATTCATGGTGACCAATAGGGTCCTCTTGCCCATATTTGCTGAAGCCGCAGCCGCCTCACTGCCAGCATGTCCGCCGCCCACTACCAATACATCATATTCCTTATCAAACATAGTTGTTTGTGTTGTTCCACGTGGAACTTTCTTGCAAATATACATTAACTGTTTAGAAAAAACCGCTCTAAGTACAAGTCTTCCTTTATTCTGATTTCATTCTTCTGGATTAATGTTTTGTCTTTATAACCACATAAATGCAAAACCCCATGGGTGATGACCCGCGCTAGCTCTTGAGAAAACGACACACCAAAGGATTTAGCGTTCTGACTAACTCTTTCAACTGAAACACAAATGTCGCCAGCCACCTGTTGCTTGTCACTATAGTCAAATGTAACAACATCCGTAAAGCTGTCATGTTTTAAGTATTGTAAATTAAGTTTATGAAGCTGAGAGTCATTAAAAAACACAACACAAACTTCAGAGATTAAAAAACCCTCAGCCTTAATAACATTAGAAATTAAATTCTTGTATGCTTCCTTGGTCTTTAAAGAAAAATCTGTGTGGCTAATTAGACTTATCATAATTCTTTTTAAAATAGTCAAAAACTCGCTTTTTATATTCCGGTGTCAAGGGAAGGTTTTCTCGCCTTAAATACTCCTTCATTTGTAACCGGTTTTCTATCTCTTTTCGTTTAGATTTTTTATAATTAGACTCATAAACGTCAACGTTTGGAGATGATTGTCGTCTTTCTGCTTGGCCTTGATTGTTAAGCGCCTTTTCGAATTTGAGGAGTTTATATTTAAGCGTCCTCATCTGAGAAATAACCCTTGCGCTGGCCCCTTCGTTAATGAGGTGCCTCTCAATATCTGCGATGGCCCTTAAAACATTGTTCCCTTTAGTCTTAATCCCCTTCGCTTTCAATAGACTCTCGAGCGCCATCCTTAACTTCTGCTGTTGTTTATACAGCTGCATAATTGCCTCACTATGTTCCTCTGAATCATATAGACCATCTTCTCCTTTATTTCTCGCTTTTGATTCATTGCCACGGCCTCCTTCAGAGCCTTCTTCTTCTTTGCCCTTTAAATTATCGTTATTACCCGAACTCATTCCTTCTGCTTTTTGCTGAAGCTCTTGCTGAGAAATTATAATATCAGGCAGCTGCATATCGCCCTCGCCCTGCCCTTGAGACAATTGCATTTCCATTGAGCCCAAAATATCGCTAAGGAGGTCAGCTAAATTGTTGCTTGCAGTCAGTGCGTATCGCTGAGCGGAAATAGCCTGAGAAAAATTGCTGTCTGAGTAGAGGTCCAAGGTTCTGTCAATATTAATAAAAACATCCTGGATATCTGTATTTATATCCTGAGAGATTGACGGCTGCCTCAATGAAATTACAAACAAGCTGTCATCAATATGCTCAAAATGTGTGCGAAGGGTTTTTTGTTTAACAAGATTGGTTGATCGCTTAATTGACGTATGCTGATTGGTGCTAAAGCTTTTAATCAAGCTTTCTTGCTCAAACGAAAAAAGAATTAGGTTGTCCAAAATTTGACGCAACATTTCTATATCCTCTTGAATAAATTTACCTGAGCCTATAGAAAGTCCTTGAGAGATCTGATCCGCCATATTTTGCATTTTCTGATAAGCTTTGCGTTGAGGCACCTTCGCTTCGCTAGAACTGTTTTCGTTGTTATTATTAGTTTTACTAAGCGCTTTTATGGCCTGCTCTAAGTCTTTTTTTATAGACTCAGATTTGTCAGAAAAGTCGGGAAGCTCCATGGGTTTTGATAAAGAGCTGTTTGTCTCCAACATTGACTCCATCTCGTTGCTTAGGTCATTAAACTTTCTGTTTATTTCATTCTGTTTTTCTCGTGCTTCGTGTAGCTCAGATGTATCATGCGCTTCCTGTTGCTCGGAACTTAACCCTTGCAGTCGGTTTTTTATCTGTTGTATTTTCTGTTTTATATAATATCGCTTTGTAAGCTCAAGCATCTGCTGAACACTTCTCTGCTTGAGCCGTCTTTGGTTTACAATCGAATTTAGTTTTTTAACAAAGTCTTCTTTATTTATCTTGTCTGCTAAAGACTTTAACTCATCAAGCGCCTTTTGGTCATCATCAATTTTCTTGTTTAGCTCTCTCACTCTTTCAAAAAGTTCTTTTTGGGCGGGCGGTATGGGTCTAATGTCAGTTTTTTTTAATAATTGAGCTGTCCGTTGATTAAATTCACGGATTAGCTGATCTTGTTCGGCCTGCTTTTCTATTATCTCTTTCAACATTCTGCGGTCATTAAATTCAAGTGTGTTTTGTTGGCGCTGTTTTTTTAATATATGCTCTAATTCCTTTTCTATATCCTTTGAATTACTCTGAGATTGCTCAATATTTAAAAGGCTTTCATACTGTTCTTTCACTTGCTGTGACTCAATTTCAGACTTAGTTTTAGATCTATATGTAAAGACTTGGCTTCGAGAGCTATTTGGCTCTGAAAAAGGGTAGCCATCAAAAACCTCAAAATAAATCTCATAGGTAGTGTCTTCAACAAGCGCAGTGTTCCCTGGAAAGCGGTAAGAAAAAGTTAGGCTTTTTGGGTCAAACGGAATAGCGGAAACAGTCTTTGTCTGTTTTTGAAGGCCAATAGGATAATAAACAACCTGTAGCTCTGAAACCCCATAATCATCGTCTAGATAACCGAAAAAAAACAGCTCTTGGTCTAGTTCGTTTGCCCGTTCGCTTTCAACATCTATACCTGGTGGTCCGTCTTTTAATACTTTTACGCTAAGGTTAACTGTCTCGTATTCTTTTAGATACTGATTGGTTGTTGAAACCTCGTATTTTGCGTTGTTAAAGAATTGCTTTGAATAGTAAAACTTGTTGCTACGGTTTACAAAATAATCCTTTTTAATGCCAAATGATATTGCGACTGAATCTGTATTATTTGCTAAAATATTCCAGATAATTTTGGTCCCCTCCGGGACGCTTACGTTTGATAAACTTGTAATTGTATTGCTTTCTAAGTTAGTATACTTTGGATAGTCGAGAACAATTGTAGCGTCCTTCACCTTAGGCGCGGGAAGAGCTTTTAACAAATTTTGTTTAATTGATGTTCTGTCTGAAAATATCTGAAAAGAAATATCCTGAGCAACATCTGTAAAAACATATTCAAAAACGCTGTTCTCGATATTTTTAAATCGGTGTTGCTTATTGTCATATTTAATGTAAAGATCGTCTGGTATTGTTCTGCCAGTCGCTTTTACCTTTAATGCAAAGTTCTCGCCCTGCACAGCAGTGAGGCTGTCGTTTTCTATGTTAATTACAAAAGGAGGTGGAGGAGTATAGTTGCCCTGAAAATTAATTACCCGAGAAAAACTTGCTTTTAATGGTCTTTGTTCACCAAACAAATAAAAGGGCACCAATATTAACAGTGGGGCTAAAACATAAGTTAGGTACTTAAAGCTGTTTCTAATTTTGATTGCTCTTTCAAATGAAATAGAGTTAAACTCCGCCGTCTTTTGCTTAATATTCTCTAAAATTAGCTCTGCATCGCCCTGTCTTTGAAGTTGAACTGCATTTAAAAGTTTGTCTTCAACTTCTGGAAAGTAGGCGCCAATGAGTTCTGCCGCCTGTTCATAACCCATGCCTTTTTTAATTCGGGTGTATTTTAAAATTGGAGAAATCACGAACTGCAAAAACAAATAGCCCTCAACAAATAAAATACTGGAAAAAACCAAAAATCGAGCGTATTTTGGAAGCCAAAATAAATATTCAATAAACCCCCAAAATAGAGCATAAAAAACACCAATGCAAAGAAATAAAATTACCCCCTTTATCAGTAAGCCTAAATAAAATTTTTTTATATACTTCTCTATTTTAAATTGTAAATCTTTGAAAACGTCCATCTGATGTAATAAAACATAAATTTACAACAATATTGTGCGCTTTTAAAATTACAATTAGACACTATGCCAAGGTAATTTAATTTGGGGGTTATGTTTTGGCGATTTATCTTTGCCAAGAGATTAAGGTTAAATGAAAGAGTCAATCCGCGTTCGTTTTGCGCCAAGCCCTACCGGTCCACTACATATCGGAGGGGTAAGGACGGCCTTATTTAACTACCTGTTTGCCAAGCAAAATAACGGAAAATTTGTACTTAGAATTGAAGACACTGATAGCACAAGAAAAGTGATGGGTGCTGAAAAGTATATAAAAGATGCTTTGAGTTGGTGCGGAATTACATTTGACGAAGACCCGTGGCAAGGGGGGGGGTATGGCCCATATCGACAAAGTGAACGAAAAACCCTCTACAAAAAATATATTTTGGGTCTTGTTGAAAAAGGAGCGGCTTACTACGCTTTTGACTCTCCTGGTGAGCTTGATTTATTGCGAAAAAAAAGTAAACAAGAGGGAAAAACATTTGTTTATAATTGGGAGAATAGAACCAGCGGAGGCCTTAATAACTCTTTAATCTCAAATGATAAATCTACTGCAATTAAGCTGGCCAGCGGAATACCATATGTGGTTCGCTTTAAGTGTCCAAGAGACATTGATGTAAAGGTTAACGATCTAATCCGAGGCGACATTGTCGTTAATAGCAACTTGCTTGATGATAAAATTTTGCTAAAATCTGATGGAACTCCAACATATCACTTTGCAAATATTGTAGATGACCATTCTATGAAAATCACTCACGTTATTCGCGGCGAGGAATGGCTTCCATCGTTGCCCTTACACAAATTACTATATGACGCGTTTGAGTGGAATTGTCCAAAATTTGCGCACTTACCCTTAATTCTAAATCCTGCTGGTAAAGGTAAATTGAGTAAGCGAGACGGTAACAAACATGGTTTCCCCATCTACCCTATAACCTGGAATAAAGAGACAGGCTTCAAGGAAAGTGGATATGTAAAAGAGGCTTTAATTAATTTTCTTATGTTTTTAGGGTGGAGGCCTGACTCAGAAAAAGAAATATATAGTTTAAAAGAGCTCATATCCGTTTTTAATATAAACAAAGTAAATAAGTCTGGAGCGCGGTTCGATCCTGACAAAATAAAGTGGCTTAACCATCATTACATTCAAGAAAAGGAAAACTCCTTCTTGGCACAGGAGGTGGTGAAACAAAATAGAAACTTAAAAAAGTTCGACCTAAAACATGTTGGTTCAATTGTTAGTCTTGTTAAGAACAGGGCAAACCTGATAAATGATCTGTGGCCATTGATGGAATATTTCTTCGAAAGACCTAAAGATTATTCTGCCAAAGCTATTAAAAAACACTGGGGGGAAGGCTCTAAGAATCTGTTGAGAACTCTCGCCAATGACCTTTCAGGTTTTTCGTTCTCTGACACAAAGCATCTAAGCGAAGATTTAAGTCGGTGGACAGCAAATAAAGGGTGCTCGCATGTAGAGCTAATGCCTGCCTTGAGGCTAGCTTTAGTGGGAGAGCTTAAAGGGGTGGGTATAACAGATATATTGAAAATTATAGGAAAAGAAGAGTCTATTTGCAGAATAAAAAGGCTTTTAACTAGCGTCAGATAATAGCAAATTGCTGTAGATTTTTACTTATTTTTGCTAAGCCCGATAAAACTCTAAAGCTTATATGAAACACATCCGTAACTTTTGCATCATTGCACATATTGATCATGGGAAAAGCACTTTGGCGGATCGTTTACTTGATTTTACAGGCGCTGTTACGGAAAGAGAAAAACAAGACCAGCTCTTGGACAACATGGATCTTGAGCGGGAAAGGGGCATAACCATCAAGTCCCATGCAATTCAAATGGAATATAGCTGCGAAGGCCTAAAATATACACTAAACCTAATTGACACCCCTGGGCATGTAGACTTCAGTTATGAGGTTTCAAGGTCTATTGCCGCTTGCGAAGGGGCTTTACTAGTCGTTGATGCTGCGCAAAGCATTCAGGCTCAAACTATATCAAACCTATACTTAGCGCTTGAAAACGACCTAGAAATTATACCGGTGCTCAATAAGATTGATCTTCCCAGTGCCAACCCTGAAGAGGTTACAGACGATATTGTTGATCTTCTTGGGTGTAGCGCTTTAGACGTTATTCCTGCTAGCGCAAAAACTGGTCTTGGCATAGAAGATATCATTAAATCAGTAATAAAGAATGTGCCTCCTCCCAAGGGGAAAGAAGATGCTGAGCTTCAAGCGCTTGTTTTTGATTCTGTTTACAACCCTTTTAGAGGGGTGGAAACATACTTTAAGGTTGTAAATGGAGCTATTAAGAAAAATCAAAAAATTAAATTCATGGCAACGGGAAAAACATACTTAGCTGACGAGATTGGATCCTTGAATTTTAACAAAACCCCCAAAGAAATAATTGGAACTGGAGACGTAGGATACTTGATTACAGGAATAAAAGACGCAAGAGATGTTAAAGTGGGCGACACAATTACTGGAGCCGAAAAACCAACAAGAAATGCAGTAGAAGGTTTTGAAGACGTTAAGCCAATGGTTTTTGCTGGGATATACCCAATTGACACGGAAGCATACGAACTATTAAGGGCGTCAATGGAAAAACTTCAGCTTAATGACGCATCATTGGTCTTTCAGGCAGAGACATCTGTTGCCCTTGGGTTTGGGTTCAGGTGTGGTTTTTTAGGAATGCTTCATTTAGAGATTATTCAAGAGCGCCTGGAAAGAGAATTTAATATGTCTGTGATCACAACTGTTCCAAACGTTTCTTACAAGGCTTATTCTAAAAAAGAGCCCTCCACAGCAATTATACTAAACAATCCTTCTGACCTTCCTGATCTTTCGGGAATCGATCGAATTGAAGAACCCTTCATAAAGGCTTCAATAATTACAAAGTCTGAATTTGTTGGAAACGTAATGTCATTATGTATTGAAAAAAGAGGCACAATAACCAATCAGAGCTATTTAACGACAGACAGGGTTGAGCTAACGTTTGACATGCCGCTTGCTGAAATAGTGTTTGATTTTTATGATCGCCTAAAGACCGTTTCAAAGGGATATGCGTCTTTCGATTATTCCCCAATTGGAATGCGAATATCTAAGCTAGTACGGGTTGATATTCTCTTAAACGGCAATTCAGTAGATGCGCTGTCTGCATTAGTTCACTTTGATAACGCACAGGTAATTGGGAGAAAAATGTGCTCAAAACTAAAAGAACTGATCCCACGACAACAATTCGATATTCCAATCCAAGCAGCCATAGGCTCAAAAATTATTTCTAGGGAAACTGTAAAAGCCGTAAGAAAGGATGTAACAGCAAAATGCTATGGGGGAGACATTTCTAGAAAAAGAAAATTATTAGAAAATCAAAAAAAGGGCAAAAAGAGGATGCGCCAAGTTGGCCGAGTGGAAATTCCACAAGAAGCATTCATGGCGGTGCTCAAGCTCAATGGCTAGGCTCTTTGATTTTTTACTAAGAAACTATATCTTTAAATCTCTTTAACCTTCAGGAGTTGAAAAACAATAAATTTAAAAGAATCGGGGTCGGCGTCGCCTTCTCGCCTAGCCTTAGGGCAAATCTGTTTGAGGCTGCTCGTCTGGCTTTAGCATTTGACTGCTCCTTGGTGCTTATACATGTAGGAAATGAAGAGAAAGCAAAAATTAAAACACTAAACGGCTTTCTTGCCTCCTTTAAAAAAAATGGGCTTAAGTATGAGCTTATTTTTTTAGCAGGAGCGCCTGTTGATGCAGTTATATCCGCTGTAATGAACAATGAAATTGACCTAATTGTTCTCGGAGCGCTGAAAAAAGAAAGCTTTTTTAAATATTATCTAGGGTCAATTGCCCGACAAATTACTAGAAAAGCAAGCTGTTCAGTGATGCTGTTAACAAGCTCAAGCATAAAAGATCTACCTTACAACCACATTGTTGTAAACGGCCTAGAAGACCCTAAAACTAAAGAAACAATTAAAGATGCGTTTTATTTTGGAAGCCGTTTAAAATCATCTAAGATTACTATTGTTGAGGAAGTGGACCAAAATGAAATAAACATAAACGTTGATGACGACGAGTCTCTACGAAAATCAACGATAATCCGCGATCGTTTGAGAAGAAGAGAAAAGCAGAGAGTTAAAAAATTAATCGGTCGCGTTCCGCCAAAAAACTTAGAAAACATGTCTGTAAAGTCGCAACCTATTTTTGGGAAAAGGGGTTACTCAATAGGGCATTATGCCCAGGTCGTGGGGGCCGACCTGCTGGTAATGAACTCACCTTCAAAATCCAGTTTTTGGGATAGAATCTTTCCTCATGACATTGAATATATTTTAAGTGACTTGCCAACCAATGTTCTAATTATAAGATGACAAAAAAGAAGAATATCTCTGAGGCTATTTCATCAATACCAAGGAACGTCTTTTCTGGTCTTGTTGTGAGTTTTATTGCGCTCCCCTTAAGCTTAGGCTTGGCTATGGCGAGTGATGCACCTCCAATTTCGGGCGTCATTGCTTCAATAGTAGGGGGTGTTGTAGTCTCAATCCTCGGGGGTACCTATGTCACTATCTCTGGTCCTGGAAAAGGGCTTGTTGCTGTAATTCTTGTTTCTATATCTTCAATGGGTTTGTCAGCTACATATGCTGCAATAATTTGCTCTGGAATAATCCTTTTACTTCTAGGTTTTTTAAGGCTGGGTAAATTAGCCGATTATTTCCCGTCTTCTGCAATCCAGGGTGTCCTTGCGGCGATTGGACTAATCATTCTTGGAAAACAGTTCCATATAATGCTAGGAAATAAAATTTTTAAAGACAACACCATAGGTTATCTTGCCGCAATTCCAGAAACGATTCAATCGTCTTTTTTCTACGAAAATCAAGGTTTGCAAAGCGCTGCGATTGCCGGATCAGTTAGCCTCTTAATAATGGTTGTTTACTCAAAAATCCGAAACAAATATCTAAGGCTTATCCCTGCTCCAATGTGGATTGTTGTGCTCTCGCTAACCTTTAGTTACTATTGCGAATTCATTACAAAAACACCAAACCCTATCTCAGAAAAATATATGGTTCCTATGATTCCTGGCTTTGATGAAATAATCTCCAGCTTACCAACCCCTGACTTTTCAATAATGGCGACTGTTGTTTTTTGGAGCAACGTAACTGCATTAACCCTTATAGCAAGCATAGAGTCTCTGCTTAGCATTAAAGCGGTCGATAAATTAGACTTAAGAAAAAGGCGCTCTAATGTAAATAAG
Source organism: Flavobacteriaceae bacterium (assembly GCA_002721175.1). Taxonomy (GTDB): domain Bacteria; phylum Bacteroidota; class Bacteroidia; order Flavobacteriales; family Flavobacteriaceae; genus UBA3537. Next base: position 100,463 of record PBJR01000013.1, read on the forward strand.
GAAATAAAAGCTCTAGGGCTCTCAACCGCCCTTAGCGGCCTTTTTGGGGGTTTAAGCGTTGTGTCTGTGATCGCTCCAAGCTCCGTTAACATAAACAATGGCGGCTCTGTTCGTTTGTCTAACTTTTGCCACTCATTATTTTTAAGCATATTTATACTGTTGTTAAGCACTGAGCTTGCAAGAATTCCTTTGTCGGCGCTTATGGCTATTCTTGTTTATACAGGATATAAGCTTGCCTCTCCAGCGCTAGTAAAAAAAATATTCTTTATCGGAAAAGAACAATTAATAATTTTCTTTGCAACATTGCTGATAACACTGAAGATTGGCTTAATCTCTGGGATTTTTGCAGGTATTGTTATCACATTTTTTATTCACGTTTTAATAAACAAGAGCTTTAACTTGTTCTTTAAAAATATATTAAAGCCTAATGTGCTTATGTTTAAAGAAAGCGACAGTAATTATTTTATAAGCGTTAAACATTTTTGCAGCTTTTTGAATTTTAATAACTTGAAGAACAAACTAGACGTGATTCCACAAGAAAACGATGTTGTTGTAGACTTTTCTTTGTGTGCGTTTGTCGACCACACCGCTTTAGAAAATATTGATAGCTATCAAGAGCTCTTTTATAAAAAGGGGGGGAATTTAGAAGTTATTGGCCTTGATATGCTGGGTACACGATCTGAGCACCCCTTTGCGCTTAGGCGTGTTCTGCCGCTCAGCGGTTTGATCAACAGAGGGGTTACTAAGAGAGAGAACAGTCTAAAGACAATGGCAGAGGAGCTTGGTGTTAGTTACTCCGCAAAAAAACAGCAGAGGTTAAAACATTTGAGAAATTTTCGCTTTTTTTCACTTAAGAAAACCAAATACATAACAAATGTATTGATAAATAAAAAAGAAGCGGTTTCTTTGTTTGACATTAGGTTTTCTCAAGGCGAATCAATTACAGAAGGTGAGGTCTCTACTACAATGCTTCTTGTTGAACTTACAAAAAAGACGCCTTCCTTTACCCTCACAAAAGAAGGTTTGTTGGAGAGATTTTATGCTATAACTGTTGACAAAGACATTGATATAGATGGGTATAAAAGGTTTTCTAACCGGTTCTATTTAACTGGTAAAAATGAAAAGAAAATAAAGCTCTTCTTTTCAAAAAACATAATTAGGTTTCTGGACGATAACCCCTCTTACTACATTGAGTCGTTTAATAATAGTCTCCTGATTTTTAGCAAAGAGCGTCTTGCAAGCGTGAAAGAGGCAAAAAGCTTACTAGAATTTGGATTGAATTTTAAAAAGGTAATATTAGAGGCATGAAACTGTTTAGTATAGAAACAGGAGGATTCAAGCTAGATGGCGGTGCAATGTTTGGCGTCGTACCAAAATCTATATGGTCAAAATTATATCCTAGTGATCAAAAAAACATGATTGATATTGCATCGAGATGTCTATTAATCAAAAACAAAAAAAAACTAATCTTGATTGATTCTGGAATGGGCGACAAACAATCAAAAAAATTTTTTAGCCATTACTACAGACGAGGAGAACAGGGAGTTGACCAGGCTCTTGCAAAAATTGGTTTTCACAGAGACGACATTACAGACGTCTTTTTTACTCATCTTCATTTTGATCATTGTGGTGGTGCTGTAGAACGGTGTCCAACAAGCAAAAACCTAGAGCTTGTCTTTAAGAATGCAAAATATTGGAGTAATGAAAAACAGTGGCGCTGGGCAAATTACCCTAACAAAAGGGAAAAGGCCTCGTTTCTTAAAGAAAATATCATTCCTATTGAAAATTCTGGACGATTAAATTTTATTGATAACCCTAAAAACAATATTTTAAAAAACTCTCCACTGGGTTTCGATGTGTTTTTTGCTGACGGACATACGGAACAACAGATGATACCTATAATTAAATATAAAAATGCAACAATTTGTTTTATGGGGGATCTTATCCCCACTGCAGGACATGTTCCAATTCCATATGTTGCCGCTTACGACATAAGGCCTATAATTAGTTTAAAAGAAAAAGAAAAGTTTCTAAACCTAGCTTTGAAAAACAATTATTACTTATTTTTGGAGCATGACCCGTACCATGAAATTGTTTCTTTGAAAAGAACAGAAAAAGGAGTGAGGGTAAACAAATCATTTAACTTAAATTCATTAAAATAATATTATGAAAAAACTGCTTCTTCCCACGAAATCAATTCTCTTATTGTTTACATTTATTGTGCTCTTTGGAGGTTGCAGCTCTACTGTAGCGCTTTTAAACCCTCCAATTAAAAACACTGATTTTAAAGCCCCTAAGTCTGTAGATTTAACAAAAGACGAGCGCCTGACTTGGAGTCACTTAGACCTTGTTCAAGATTCAGTGCCTGGTGTTAGCTTAAACCGAGCCTATGATGAGCTGGTAAAAACCGAAAGCAAAACGATTGTTGTTGCCGTCATTGACTCTGGTATTGATATCACTCACGAAGACCTTGAGGGAAATATCTGGGTTAATAAAGACGAGATTCCCAACAACGGGGTTGATGATGATAAAAACGGGTATGTTGATGATATTAATGGGTGGAATTTTTTAGGTGATTCAACAAATGAACAGCTAGAATATGTTAGGCTTATTGCAAGCAATGACACCTCAGACCCTCGGTTTGAAGAGGCTAAAAAACTACTCGAGAGTGAGCTAAATAAATATACTGCTTCTAAGAACCAGTATGAGAACATTAGCGTCTCTCTGAAGGCCGCAAACAATGAGGTGCTAAACTTCCTTAAGGTTGATTCTTATTCAAAAGAAGACATTCTTTCTATTAAAACAAAGGAAGAAAAAATCTCCCAAAGTCTTGAAGTTCTCAAACAAGCCTTTAACTTTGGTGTTGACTCAATTCCTGAGCTTATTGATGAGCTCGACGACTACATAAAAAGCTTGGCNGATCGTCTAAATTATTATCTNAACGTAGAGTTTGACGGAAGAAGTGTGGTTGGTGATGACCCTAATGATCTNAACGATAGAAANTACGGAGACAACAATGTGATGCCAAAAAAAGGTAGTAGTCACGGAACACATGTTTCTGGAATTATTGCTGCAGTCAGAAANAATGGTCTTGGTGTTAACGGAGCTGCAAACAATGTTAAAATTATGGCAATCAGAAATACTCCTAATGGTGACGAATATGACAAAGACGTTGCGCTTGGCGTCTACTATGCAGTAAATAATGGCGCTAATATNATAAACATGAGCTTTGGAAAAAGCTTTTCGCCGCATAGTGACTGGGTTAGAGACGCTCTAGCTTATGCTGCTAAGAAAAATGTTCTAATTGTTGCTGCTGCTGGAAATGATGCTGACAACACCGATCTTGTTCAGTATTATCCCAACGATCAACTTGGAACTGGGAATGAGGTTTCAGACACGTTCATAAAAGTTGGTTCATCAACCTATAGCTTTAACTCTAAGCTTCCTTCAAGTTTTTCTAATTATGGACAAAGTAGTGTTGATNTTTTTGCTCCTGGATCAGCAATTTATTCCACATATCCTAANAACGAATATGAGTACGCTCAAGGTACATCAATGGCCAGCCCTTTNGTGGCCGGTGTTGCGGCTCTAGTTTGGTCACAATACCCAAAACTTAGTGCTGCAGAAGTAAAACAAATAATTATGTCTTCTGGCCTTTCATTAAGCCTTGATGTTGATGTTGGGGATAAAAAAAACATTCCTTTCACAGAGGTNTCTAAGTCTGGTAAACTTATTAATGCTTACAATGCTTTAATAATGGCGTCTAACGTTTCAAAATAAATGAAGAATGCTTTTATTTGGTTCATTGTTGTTTGGTTTTGNCTCTCTTTCTGTTTCCTTTCAGCCCAAAGAAGCAACAATAATTATTGGCAACANCATGTAGATTATTATATNAATATTGACGTTGATATAAATAATTATAAATACACTGGAAAGCAAAAGATTATATATACAAACAACTCGCCTGATACNCTAAAAAGTGTCTACTTTCATCTTTACTTTAATGCCTTTAAGCCTGATAGTGAAATGGATGTTCGGTCTAGAAACATAAGCGACCCAGACCCAAGAGTGCTAGATAAAATTTCTAAGCTTTCTTTAAACGACCAGGGAGATCTATCAGTTGATGAATTAAAACATAATGGGAATGTTTTAAATGGCGAAGTCGCTGGAACTATTTTAGAGGTCGACTTAAAAGACCCTATTTTACCAGGAAAAAAGGGANTCTTCGAACTGGCTTTCCAGGGAAAAGTNCCATTGGTTGTAAGGCGTGCTGGAAAAATGANTGCTGAAGGTGTAGCGCTGTCAATGGCCCAGTGGTATCCTAAAATTGCTGAGTATGATTATGAGGGATGGCATGCAGACCCTTACATTGGTAGGGAGTTTTACGGGGTGTGGGGTGACTTTNACGTGACCATTAAAATTGACAAAAACTTTATTGTCGCTGGAACTGGTTATCTGAAAAAAAAAGAAAAAGCTGGTTATGGTTCTAATAAGCTAAGCTGGAATTTTATAGCTCCCAAAGTTCATGATTTTACTTGGGCAGCTGATCCGGATTTTGTAAAAGATTCNATACAAGTCGAAAAAGATATTATATTAAACTTTTATTACAAAAAAACATTAAATAAAAAATATTTAAAAANCTGGAAAAAACTTCAGCCTGTTACAANAGAGTTAATGAGATTNTTTAATGAAAGAATAGGCCTTTATCCCTATAATCAATACTCTNTTATTCAGGGGGGTGACGGAGGCATGGAATATGGGATGTGTACTTTAATTACAGGGGAGCGTGATTTTTTAAGTCTAGTTGGTGTTACCGCCCACGAATTGGCACACTCTTGGTTTCATTTTGTTTTAGCAACAAATGAAAGTCAACACGAGTGGATGGACGAAGGTTTTNCAGAATATTTTGGTACTGAAGCTGAGTCTAATNTTGTTGGCCTAGATAAAAATCTATATAAAAAAAATGCTTACGATAGATATAAATCTCTTGTAAAAAGTGGATTGGAACAGCCCCAAACTACGCATGCTGANAGATACGAATATAATACTGCTTACAGTATGTCTGCCTACGTTAAAGGATTTATCTTTTTAGCTCAACTAAAATACCTTATTGGAGAAAAGACTTTTGAGTCTTCAATAAAAAAATATTTTAACGATTGGTCTTTTAAACATCCTACTCCAAACGATTTTATAAGATGTGCTGAAAANATTTCTGGTGCTGAACTTAGCTGGTATTTAAATGACTGGACTAGAACAACTAATACTATAGATTATGGAATCAAAAATTTCTATAAAGAAGGAACTAATAATCTAATTGAAATTGAAAGGATCGGTTTAATGCCAATGCCAATAGAAGTTTTAATTTCTTATGAAGATAAATCTACAGATTTAATCTATGTTCCTTTACAAATGATGCGAAAGACGCCTCCATTAAAAAGCAAAACTATCCTTCTAAAAGATTGGCCCTGGGCTCAATCAAGTTATGTCATTGAAATAAACACTAATAAAAAAATCAAATCGATACAAATTGACCCTTCTGAATCTATAGCTGATATAAATATTGACAACAACCTGCTTTTAACAACAGAAAATGAAAAAACTAAANGGCAATAAGATAATTTCTGAACTTTTTAGAGAAGGAAAAAAAATTAATTTGTTCCCATTTCAAATAATCTACCTAGTCTCTAAAGAAAATGCGTGGGGCGTGTCTGTAAGTAAAAATCTATTTCATCTAGCTGTTCATAGAAACAAAGTAAAAAGATTGCTTCGTGAAGGTTTNAAAAAACATTTACNGNTGCATTTTAACAATTTTAATAAAAAATATCACTTTATAATTCTTTTTCACGACAATAGTATTCCATCCTTTGANAAATTAAACAGTGATTTTAAGAAACTAACAAACAAAACAATAAATATTCTGTCCAAATGAAAGTTTTAAAAAAGATTCCCAAAAAAGCTTTATTTATTTTAGTTTTCTTGCTTACTATTAGCTCTTATAAGAACGAATTGTTTGAGGTTGTTAAACAATTAGAAATATACAATNGTATTTTCAAAGAAATCAATGTGAACTATGTAGAAAAAACCGAACCAGTAAAGTTAATGGAAAGCGGAGTTAAGAGTATGCTTTCTAATCTTGATCCTTATACNGTTTACTATAATGAACAAAATATTCAAAATAGTAGATTAGTACAATCTAGTGGATTTGGTAATATAGGGGCAAGGTTAAAATTTATAAATAATTCTTTATATGTTGTAGAAATTATTGAGAATCTCTCCGCGGATAAAGCTGGCCTTAAAGCTGGTGATATTATTACAAAAATTGGTGGTGTCGATGTAAATAATGTAAACGAGAGNATAGAATCCCTTTTAATTGGTGATAAGAATTCTAAAATCNCTGTTAATTTCCTTAGAGAAAACAAAATTTTATCTGCTACGCTTGTAAGAAAAAACAAAAAAAGTGTTGCAGTTCCTTACTATAAAATTACTCCAAATGGTATTGGATATATTTGTTTGTCTAAATTTTCAAAGGGTTCTGCCAAAGAAGTAGAGTCTGCCTTAAAATTTCTTTTAATTGATAATCCTAAAGGAATAATTTTAGATCTAAAGTCTAATCCTGGGGGTTTATTAAATGAAGCTGTTGATATCATAAATCTTTTTATTCCAAAAAACACTTTAGTTGTNTCTACAAGAGGTAATAATGANAATTATAATTCTCTTTNCAAAACTAAAAATGATCCTGTTANTTCAAATATTCCTTTGGTTGTTGTTATTAATGATCAAAGTGCATCTGCTAGTGAAATAGTAGCTGGAGCAATTCAAGATCTAGATAGAGGAATTATAATTGGAAAAAGAAGTTATGGGAAAGGTCTTGTGCAGGAAATTAAAAATCTTCCATACGGGTCTAAANTAAAAATTACTGTTTCTAAATATTACACTCCGTCTGGAAGATGCATACAAANTGATAAAATTAATGCTAGCAGAGCATTTAAAACAAAAAAAGGTAGAAAAGTTTATGAAGGCAATGGTATTAGTCCTGACATCATTGTTGGTAAAAATGATAAATTCAATTTAATTCAATCATTAAAAAATAAAAACTTNTTTTTTTTGTTTGTTGCTAAAATCAATAAAAACCAAATAATTCAAAATATAGAAAATTATAACATTTCTAGTAAAACTTTTGAAAGTTTTAAATCATTTTGTTTTTCAGAAGGTTTCAAAATAAATTCAAAAACTGAAACCTTAATTAATCAAATTAATAATGCCTCCAAAGAAGAGGAATTTATTCTTGTTTTAAATAAATTAGAAAAATTTAATCAAATAATAAATAAGGAAAAAGAATCTCTTTTTGAATTATTAAAAGTTGATATAATAGAACAACTTGAGGAAGAATTTATAAAATTTAATTTTTACAAAAAAGACCTTATNAAATTTTCAATAAAAAATAATAATTCTATAATTAAGTCTATCCAAATTTTACTTGATATTGAAAAATATAATTCTATTTTAAAAAAATAAATTTAAATATATTGGGGTATGTATAAAGCTCTATTTTCTTTTCTATTAATTTCAACTTTTTGCTACNNCCAAACAAGTTTAAAGCATGTTGTATATTTTGATACAGATAAATTTAATATTATAGAAACAGAAAAAAACAGGTTACTAAATTTTATAGATAGCTTAAATAATAAAACTATAAAAAAAATAAATATTTATGGATTTTGTGATGATAGGGGTACAGATCAATACAATTTAATNTTATCTCAAAAAAGAGCTGATGCAATTAAAAATATTTTTCAATTTACCAATACTGATTTAAATCTTATTTCAAATGTTGATGGAAAAGGAGAAATNTTCCTCAAAAAAATTAATACNAAAGATATTAATACATTACGAAGTTTAAANAGGAAAGTTGAAATTGAAATTGAATTATTTGAAAAATTTAATATTGATGAGTTTGGCAGAGAATTACCGTTAACCTTAGAAAGTAATTTATTAGTTGGAGATAAAGTAATTCTTCAAAATGTNTTATTTGAAACTGGTTACAGTTATGTTTTAAAAGAATCTATNCCAATATTAGAAAAAANAGCATTAATTCTAAAANAAAAAAGTAATTTATATTTTACTATTGAAGGCCATGTNTGTTGTACTTCTTTTGAAAGAGATGCTGTAGATAGAGGAACTGGTAAAAGAAATTTATCATTTTCAAGGGCTCGTTTTATTTATAATTATTTATTAAAAAGAGGAATAGATAAAAAAAGAATGAAATATATTGGACTTAAACATAAATTTCCTTTAGGTGGAGATTCTAAATTTGATAGAAGAGTTGAAATTGAAATAACTTCTATTAAAAATTAGTTTTTTANCATTTTTATATGAGGTATTCCATCTTCTAAATATTCTTCTCCTTTGACTTTAAAGTTAAATTTTTTATAAAACTTTTTTAAATATGCTTGAGCAGAAATATGTATTTTCTTTTTTTTAAAATATTTATTAATACTTTCTATTGAAATTTTCATAAGCTCTTCTCCNTAACCTTTCNCTCTATATTCTTTTATAATAACAATACGTCCAATGCTAGAGTCTTTAAAATAATCACCTGGTTTGAATAATCTGCTATATCCTATTAATTTTTTATTTTTTTTAAGTAAAACATGAAGAGCTAATTTATCTTTAAAATCAATGTCTTGATAAATACAATTCTGTTCCACAATAAATACTTCAGANCTCAGAGATAATAACTCATATAACTCAATATTAGTTAAATCAAAAAAATTTTTAATTATAACTTCCATTAGTTAAGCAAAATATAAATTAATCAATTATTAATTTTATTTATTCTTTGTTGGTGTCTGCCCCCTTCAAATTCAGTATTTAAAAAGGTTTCTACTGTTTCTAATAATATTTCAGTTGTTATAAAGCGTGCAGGAATACATAAAATATTTGCATTGTTGTGTTTGCGAATAAGTGATGCTATCTCTTTATTCCAACATACACCAGCTCTTATATTTTTTTCTTTATTTGCTGTCATTGCTACTCCGTTAGCAGTTCCACACAAAAGAATTCCAAAATTTACTCTACTTTTTATTACATCATTTACAACTGGNTAAACAAAATCTGGATAATCTACACTTTCTGTAGAATCACTACCGTGATTAATTACAACTATATTTTTCATTGATAAAAAATAAACAATTTTATTTTTTAATATAGTACCAGCATGATCATTACCTATTGCTACTTTCATATTCTTAATACAAATATAAGATGTTAATTAAATTTTTATAAAATTGTTTATAAATTAAAATTAATTTTAATAAATACTTTTGTTTTTAAATANTTATTTGATATCTATAAAATTATATAATATTCCAACCATTATTTATTTATTTTAATTAAAAAGTTTTTAATATAAATTGACTGTTTATAAACATTACATATCTAAATACATAGTCATTTTATCAGATTAAATTATAATAATCTTAATACTTATTATAGATATTAACATACTATAATAATAAAAAATAAATAANTAAAATATTTANTCAAATACTATTGTACTGTTAAAATGTGTATAAAGCCGTCAACTCAAGGTTAATAGATAAAATTAAAATAGTAGATTTGTTATAAACTTCTTTNGGTTAGATGTCTTTAGAAACAAGAAAAACAAATTTTATAAAAAAAACTAAATATTCAATATTAAAAATATTAAAATCTAACCCTAACAAATCCTTGAATTATAAGCAACTCAGTAAAATTCTAAATATAACTGAAGAAAAAAAATATATAATAGATTGTCTTTATCAGCTCTCAAAGAACAAAAAAATTATTGAAGTAAAAAAAGGAAAATTCAAGGTTAAACAAAATTCTAATTATTATACTGGAATTTTTTATGGATCAGCAAGAGGTCTAGGTTATGTTAAATTTGATGAATCTAATGAAGACGTAAAAATACCTATCAATAAAACAAAAAATGCATTAAATGGAGACGAAGTAGAATTTTATATAAACAATAGAAAAAGAAATGGAAAATCTACAGGTGAAATAATTGAAGTAATAAAAAGGTTTAAGTTAGAATACGTAGGTGTAATAAATTTAAATAAAAATTTTGCTTTTGTTATACCAGATGACTCAAAAATACATGTTGATATTTATGTTCCAGAAGGTTGTATAAAACAAGCAAAAAACGGAGATAAGGTATTAGTAAAAATAAAGGATTGGCCTAAAAATGCTGATTGTCCTGTAGGAAAAGTTNTAAAGGTTTTAGGAAAACCAGGAAATCATAAAACAGAGCTAAATTCAATATTAGCAGAATATAATTTATCATTGAAATTTCCAAAAGAGATAGAAAATTTTACAAATAAATTGAAAAATAATATTGAAGAAGAGGAAGTAGAAAAAAGAAGAGATTTTAGAGAAGTAATAACTTTTACAATTGACCCAAGCGATGCAAAAGATTTTGATGATGCTCTATCATTTAAATTTTTAAAAAATGGTAATTATGAAATAGGTATTCATATTGCAGACGTCTCTTATTATGTNAAAGAAAANACGATATTGGATAAAGAGGCATTTAAAAGAGGAACATCAGTATACTTAGTGGACCAAGTAATACCCATGCTTCCGGAAGTTTTGTGTAATAAGATATGCTCTTTAAGGCCCAATGAAGAAAAATACACATTTTCAGCTGTTTTTGAATTAAATGAAAATGGAAAAATTGTAAATGAATGGTATGGGAAAAGTATTATTTTAAGTAATTACAGATTTACCTACGAAGAAGCTCAATATATAATAGAAAAAAATGTAAAAATAATACCAAAAAATATTGCATTACAGAACAGCGAAATAAAAATTTCAAATGAAATTAAAGAGAGTTTAATAAAGTTAGATTTTTTAGCAAAAAAAATAAGAAAAAATAGAATGTTGTATGGTGCTATAACTTTTGATAAAATTGAAGTAAAATTTAAATTAGATAAAGAAAACGAACCAAAAGAAATTATTTTTAAAGAANCGAAAGATTCAAATAAATTAATTGAAGAGTTTATGTTATTAGCAAATAAAAAAGTNGCACAATTTTTAGCNAAAAAAAGACCAAAAATATCATCTATTTATAGGATACACGACAAACCAGATTTAAGTAAACTTAAAGAGATAGAGCAAATAGCAAAAAAATTGGGTTATAAATTAAATATTTCTAACACAAAAAACTTAAGTAATGAGTTAAATAGATTATTAGAAAAAGTTAAAGGAGAAAAAGAGCATAATTTATTCGACACTCTAATTATTCGTAGTATGAGTAAAGCAGAATATTCAACAAATAATATAGGACATTATGGTCTTTCTTTTAAACATTATACACATTTTACATCTCCAATAAGGAGATATCCAGATATTATAATTCATAGATTACTAAATAATATACTTGATGATAAAAAAATAGAAAATCAATTAGACCTTGATGGAAAGTGCAAATATTTAACAGAAAAAGAAAAAATNTCAACGAAAGCAGAACGTAGTTCTATAAAATATATGCAAGTAAAATACATGGAAAAATATCAAAATAGAGTTTATAGAGGTGTTATTTCAGGTGTTAAAGAATGGGGAATGTATGTTGAAATATTGGACAACCAATGTGAGGGGCTAATTAGAAATAAAGATATAAAAGGAGATTATTATATATTTGATTCAGCTAATTATTGTTTAGTAGGTGAANNAACAAAGAAAAAATTTCAATTGGGGGACCTAGTAAGTGTAAGAATTAAAAGTGCAGACCCAGAAAAAAGACAATTAAANTTAACTTTAAATAAATTNTAAAAAAATGAAATATTTATATATAGTTTTAATACTCATATGTTCTAANACTNTTGCTCAAACAAGNTTTGAAAGGAAAATAGGNGAATTTGATAAAATTATAATATATAATGGAATAAAAGTAAACTTTGAAAAAAGNAATGAAGANAAAGTAAGNATNTCTGGNNGATNTAGANAAGATCTTATTGTTTTACANAAGAATAAAACAATAAAAATAAAAATGAAATTAAAAAANATNTTTAATGGAGCAGAAACAANGGTTACTNTTTATTATACTTCTCTAGAAACCTTAGTTGCAGGGCAGGGCTCAAAAGTNGNTTTTAATAACAAAATAGAACAGAAAAATATAAATTTAAAAGCTAGAGAAGGAGCACAAATTATAGCAGAAATAGATGTATCGTCGTTAAGTATAAAATGCACAACAGGGGCAATTGTGACACTTAAAGGGAAGGCAAAACACCAAGAAAACAAATTATCAACAGGTGCTATTTACAGGGCATCAAAATTAAACTCTTACCACGCTCAAACAACGATTTGGACTGGCGCGGTAGCAAATGTACAAGTAGAACAAAGTCTCAAAACTAAAATATTTTTAGGAGGAGATATATTTATATATAGTTCCCCAGAACAGTTCAAGCTAAATAAAATTTTAGGAGGAAGAGTATTTTTTAAATAAAAAAACCATAATATATTAATTATGGTTTTAGAGGCGTCTAGCGGATTCGAACCGCTGTAAAAGGTTTTGCAGACCTCTGCCTAGCCACTCGGCCAAGACGCCAAAAAGGAAAGCAAATTTAATCAAAAATACGCCACAGGCAAGAGATTTATATAATAATATAAAAGCCTTTTAAAGTACAAGAAAAGCAACTATCACAAATTACTTCGTGAATTTTTAACAACAACAACAACTCTTTCAACATCACCATTAATAGGAGGGTTAATTTTAGCTATAGAAACAGAAACCCACGAAACAAGAGGAGAACAAGAAAAAATTTTATTTAGAATCCTTTGAGCAATATGCTCAAGAAGTTTTGAAGGTTTTTTCATTTCATCAACAACAATTTTATTTAGTAAAACATAGTCTATTGTATCATCAAGGTTATCAGATAAGCAAGAAGAATTTAAATCACCTTTCACTTTTAAATTTACTTCATATTCGCTACCAATTATTTTTTCTTCATCAAGACACCCATGATGGGCATATACCCTGATTTTATTTAGTTTGATAATTCCCATAAAAATTTTTTTCAAAAGTAACATTTATTGTTATATAAATATATGCGAAGTATTTAAATCACTAACTTTGAGTAAGTGATGGAAAATAAAAATTTTATAGAAACAATAATTGACCAAGACATCAAAAACGGATTAGATCCAGAAGCGCTTTGTTTTAGGTTTCCTCCAGAACCAAATGGATTTTTACATATTGGTCACGTAAAAGCAATAGTATTAAATTTTGAACTAGCAAAAAAGTATAAAAAGGCAAAAGTTAATTTAAGATTTGATGATACTAATCCGGAAAAAGAGGATCAGAAATACATTGATGCTATAAAAGACAATATAAAATGGCTTGGCTATTCATGGAATAAGGAATGTTATGCATCAGATTATTTTAACCAGCTTTATGAGTGGGCCTGTATGCTTATTAAAAGCGGTAAGGCTTATATAGACTCCCAAACCTCAGACCAAATAGCCTTACAAAAGGGGGCTCCTACAGTTGCAGGACAAGAAAGCCCTTACAGAAGAAGAAGCAAAGAAGAAAACTTATTTATTTTTAATAGTATGAAAGAGGGGAAATGTAAACCAGGAGAGCATGTGTTGAGAGCAAAAATTGACATGCGGTCACCAAACATGCTAATGAGAGACCCTATAATTTATAGAGTATTAAATTCAGAACATCCTCGAACCAAGAAAAAGTGGGTGATTTTTCCAATGTATGATTGGACCCATGGTGAATCAGATTATATAGAGCAAATTACACATTCTTTGTGTACTTTGGAATTTAAGCCGCATCGAGAGCTATATGATTGGTTTTTAAATCAAATAGTGGAAAAGGGCAAGATAAGGCCTAAGCAACGAGAGTTTGCACGTTTGAATTTGAGCCACACCATTACTTCTAAGAGAAAGCTTTTGTTTTTAGTTGAAGAAGGGATCGTGTCTGGCTGGGATGACCCCCGGATGCCTACAATATCTGGCTTGAAAAGAAGAGGATATACACCAGAAGCATTAAAGAAATTTGTTACAGCGGCAGGGGTGGCAAAAAGAGAAAATGTAATTGAGATGTCTCTTTTGGAGTTTTATATTAGAGAAGAGCTAAACCAAACGTGTAACCGCATGATGGTAGTACACGAGCCAATAAAACTAACAATAACAAATTTGCCTAAAGATTACGAAGAGGAATTACTTGTAGAAAATAATCCAGAGGATTCATCTTTTGGCAAAAGGAAAATAAAGTTAACCAGATCAATATTTATTGAGAAGGAAGATTTTATGGAAGACCCTCCGAAAAAATTTTTTAGGCTTTCTATTGGAGCAGAGGTTCGATTAAAAGGTGCATATATAATAAAGGCCAATAAAGTCAATTATAAAAACAATGGTGAGATAGACGAAGTATATTGTACTTATGACCAGAAGAGCAGAAGCGGATCAGGAACAGAGGAAAGTATGCGAAGGGTAAAAGGAACACTGCACTGGGTATCAAGTACAACGAATGTTCCGGTCGTCATTAGAGAATATGACAGACTTTTTATTCACTCATCTCCTGGACAATTTAAAACTGAAGAGCTTTATCGTATTATAAACCCTAATTCAGCAACCGTTCGAAATGGCTATGCGGAGCAAGAAATAGGAAAAGCAAAGGAAGGAGATTTATTTCAGTTTCAAAGAAAAGGATATTATATTGTTGATAAAGATTCTACTGACAAGCAACTAGTTTTCAATAAAACAGTTTCATTGAGAGACAACTGGAAGAAGATAAACAAGAATAATTAAAACATTTTAAAATTTTTAATTATCCGAAACATTATCTATGGATTCGTCTGAACCTTTATTGTTATCTTTTGCCTTTTTAGCTTTTTTCATTTCTTCACCAATTTGGTTACTTGCTGTGAAAGAAGCAACCATATTATTCAGCATTTCAGACCCAGCTTGCGGGGAATTAGGCATAAGGATTAAGTTGCTATTACTAGCACCGCCAACAGATTGAAGCGTATCATAATGTTGTGTAACAACAATTAACGCAGAGGCTTCTTGAGAATTTATATCAACATTGTTAAGAACCTTTACAGAGTCTTCTAGACCCCTAGCTATTTCTCGTCTTTGGTCTGCAATTCCTTGACCTTGCAACCTTTTGCTTTCAGCTTCGGCTTTAGCCTTTTCAACAATTAAAATTCTTGCAGCGTCTCCTTCAAATTGAGCAGCTATTTTCTCTCTTTCTGACGCATTAATTCTATTCATTGCCTCTTTTACTTGTCCGTCAGGGTCAATATCTGTAACAAGTGTTTTAATTATATCATACCCATAGTCCATCATTGCTTCATTTAATTCAGTTTTGACCGCAATAGCAATATCATCTTTTTTGACAAACACGTCATCAAGTTTCATCTTTGGGACCTCGGCGCGAACAACGTCAAAAACATATGATGTAATTTGTTCGTGAGGATAGTCAAGCTTATAAAAAGCCTCATAAACTTTGTCTTTAACAACTTTATATTGAACAGAAATTTTTAGTCTAACAAACACGTCATCTAGAGTTTTTGTTTCAACGATTACGTCCAACTGTTGAATTTTTAAGCTAAGTCTTCCTGCCACACGGTCAATTAGTGGTATTTTTATTTGGAGCCCAGACTGTCGGATACTCTGGAAGCGGCCAAACCTTTCGATTATTGCAGCGGATTGTTGTTTTACAATAAAGAAAGTGAACAATAAAAAAACAAGAACAAGAGAAACAATTGCGGGAAGTGTAAAATACATATAATATGAGTTTAAAATTGTCTAATAAAGATAAGAAATAAATATAACAAACCAGTTTAAATTGTGCAGTAGATTAAGCTCATGCAAAACAACCGACAGCGTTGATTTATTTTAACTCTTTATGTATTAAAGAAATTTTTTAAGAACGTACTCTGCAATTTGAACAGCATTTGTGGCAGCACCTTTACGAAGGTTATCAGCAACAATCCATAAGTTTATGCATTTTGGCTTACTTTCATCCCTCCTTATCCGCCCTACGAATACATCATCTTTTCCAGCAGCATCAATAGGCATTGGATATGTATTTGTTGATGGCTCGTCTTTGAGAGTAACTCCTGGAGCTTTCTTCAAGATTTCTTTGACATCAATTAAATTAAAATCTTTTTCAAATTCAATATTAACAGACTCGGAGTGCCCACCCGCTGTAGGAATTCTTACTGCTGTAGCAGTTACGCTAAATGAATTGTCTTGTAGGATCTTTTGCGGCTCTTTAGATAGTTTGATTTCTTCTTTAGTGTATCCATTTTCAAGAAACACGTCACAATGAGGGAGAGCATTTTTAAAAATTTGATATGGATAAACCATGTCACACTTTTTTCCTAAGATTTCATTTTCAAGTTGCTCCACTGCTTTTGATCCGGTTCCTGAAACAGATTGATAGGTTGACACCACTACCCGCTTCATTTTGTAAACTTGATGTAAAGGAGCTAGAACTAAAACCAGCTGTATTGTAGAGCAATTAGGGTTTGCGATTAACCTGTCTTGCTTATTAAGAATAGAAGTATTTATTTCAGGGACAATTAGTTTTTTTTCCGGGTTCATTCTCCAGGCAGAAGAGTTGTCAATAACAAAGCAGCCGCACCTTGAGAAAACAGGAGCCCACTTCTTGGACACCTCTCCGCCCGCTGAAAAAATGGCGATTTTTGGCCGCATAGCTAAAGCGACGTCTAAATCAGTGACTTCAATCTCTGAGTTACGAAAAAGGACTTTTTTACCAGCACTTTTTTTAGAAGCCACTGGGATAAGTTTAGTAACGGGAAACCGTCTTTCTTCTAAAAGCTGAAGAACAACTTTTCCAACAAGGCCAGTAGCGCCAACAATTGCTAATTTCATTTAGTGCCGATTAAGTTTACCAGCAAATTTAATAATCCGGATTCAAATGATAAACAGTATTGAGGATTAATTTAAAGACTAATTGACAGGCCTAGACAAACCTTCTTTTTATTCTCCTTGAAATTGCAGCGATAAGCTCATAGGATATTGTTCCACAACCCTCCGCAAGCTTTTCAGCAGAATTAAAGCAATCAAAAACAATAACCGAATCTCCTTCTCTGCAGTTAATACCTGTAACATCAACCATTATCATGTCCATACAAACATTTCCAACGATCAAAGCCTTTTGACCATCTATATATACGTAACCTTGGCCGTTTCCATAATATCGTCCGATGCCATCAGCATGTCCAATTGGGAGGGTTGCAATTTTAGTGGGAGTTTTTGCAATAAAGTCCCTATTGTATCCTACACTTTCTCCCTTTTTTATGTTGTGAATTTGAGAGATAAGTGTTTTAAGTGACATAACTGGTACGAGGCCACTGGACTTTTGGTTCATATTGTCAAACCCGTACAGACCAATTCCGCAACGCACCATTTCAAACTCTGCTTGTGGAAAATTTATTAAACCAGAGGTATTACAAAGATGGCGGAAGGGTGTGTTTTTTTTATAATATTTGATAAAAGACTCAAACGTTTTTGAAAATAAATGAATTTGTTTTAGAGTAAACGCATTTTCATTTAAATCTTCGCTTGCAGCCATATGTGAAAAGATAGATTTAACACAAACGGAGCTCTCTTTTTCTAGCTGAAGAGCAATGGGTTTTGAACGGCCAGTTTCAAACCCTAGCCTGTTGAGGCCGGTATTAAATTTTACGTGAACAGGGTACATTGAGCGATTATGAAGCGAGGCCGTCTTTATAAAAGCGTTAAGGGTTCTTTCACTGTAAAGGCTTGGCTCTAACTTGTATTCTATAGCCCGTTCAAAGTTTACAACCTGTGGATGGAGAACTAATATAGGTTTTTTTATCCCCGATTTTCGAAGCATAACACCCTCACTAATGTAGGCAACCGCAAAATAGTCTGCCCCCAAATCCTCTAAAAATTTAGCGATAAAAACGCTATCATTTCCGTAAGCAAAGGCCTTAACAACAGCAAGAAGCATAGTCTTGGAGGAGAGTTTGGTTCGCAGAAAACGGTAGTTTTTTTCTAGCGCAGATAGGTTTATTTCTAAAAATGTTTCCTTTACCACTGATTATTTTTTGTCGCGTTTAGAATTAGGTCTGTTTGTCTTAACAGCTTTGTAAAATGCTGACCTAGACAAGGGCTCATATTGATCTTTTTCCCCTAAAACAACCTGACTAGAGGCATTTGTTTTTCTAAAGCTGAAGTTTGCTAACCCACCTGTTCTAGGACAGACCGCATGAACCTTTGTCACATATTCAGCAATAGCCATTAGATTGGGCATTGGACCAAAAGGCTTTCCTTTAAAATCCATATCAAGACCTGCAACAATTACTCGAACCCCAGCATTTGCTAGGTCATTACAAACAGAGACTATTTTTTCATTAAAAAACTGGGCCTCATCGATTCCAACCACACTACAGTCTTTTGCCAATGAAAGAATATCTAATGGGCAAGCAATAGGGGTTGACACAATTTCGTTTTGATCGTGAGAAACAACTTTACTTTTATGGTGCCGAACATCAACTGAGGGTTTGAAAATTTTAAAATTTAGATTTGCAAACTTAGCGCGTTTGATTCGCCTGAGCAGTTCCTCTGTTTTTCCAGAAAACATTGATCCGCAGATGACTTCAATACTTCCAAATTGTTCATTGTTAGTTGACGTGTTTTCAAGAAACATTTTGTAATTTTATTGCGCTTAGGAAACCCAATGCAGTTAAATAATTGTAAGGTAAATTTACTAAAAATAAAAAGAGAATATTAAATTCAACTGTAATCATTTAGTATGCACAGAATGATTACAGAGAACAACACAAAATATCTATGAAAAAAAAGTTGGAGTCTGAGCTATTAAGTATTGCTCACAGGGTTTTAAAACTTACAGGCAAAGAAGATTTAAATAAAATGCATAATGAGATTGCCTTGCTTTATCAGAAGATATCAATTTTAAGATTTCTAGAAATGGAGTCACCAAAGGGTGATTCAGAAGAAACTCAAATAAGGCCAGAGAAAGTTGATGGGCTTCAAGGTTCTCCTGATCAGGCGAACGAATCAGCATTATTGGCTGCTAGAGCAGAGCTTGATCCAAATAAGAAGATCGATTCTGAAGAATTGCCAGGACAAATTCTACGGACTGGATTAGACGAACCAAAACTAGAAACAGAGGGGACCCAAAAGCAACCGCAACTTTTTGAACCCGACTATGATCCTAACAACATTTTAACCGTAGAGGAAGAAGAGACTTTATCTACTAGCGAAAATATTTCTTTAAGTGGTTCTGCCGAACCCTCTGGGCTTCACATTGGGCTTAATGACAGACTTGCTTTTGTTAATCATCTTTTTGAGAACAACAATGAGGATTATGATCGAGTCATTTCCCAGATAAATACAATGGACTCTTTGGAAGAAATAACTGATTTTGTTCAGGAGGTGATTAAGCCAGATTATGGAAACTGGGAAGGCAAAGAAGAGTATGAAGAGAGGTTTTTAGAAATTATTGGGAAAAAGTTTAACACATAATGTCAAAGGATTTAAAATACGCTGTTTTTGGGAGCGGCAGCTGGGCAACCGCGATTATAAAGATATTATCTTCCTCTCCAGGAACAGTAAGCTGGTATGTTCGAAAAAATAAAGTAGCTGAACAGATCCACAAGCTCAAGCATAACCCTGGTTATTTGACGAGCGTTGAGATTGATACAGAAAAAGTATTTATAAGCTCCAACATAAACACAATAGCTCAAGAAGCAGATGTGCTTATTTTTGCTTTTCCTTCAGCATTTATGTATTCTCAAATAAACCAGATTAGTTTTGATATTTCATCAAAAGTTATAGTTTCAGCAGTAAAGGGCATTATTCCTGAGACTGGCCTTATGCCTTGCGAACATTTTCATACGCATAGAGGTGTGCCGTACAATAAAATGGCGGTTATTGGTGGCCCTTGTCATGCGGAAGAAATAGCTCTTGAGCGATTAACTTTTCTAACTATTGCTAGTAAAGACAAGCTGTTAGCAGAGAAAATTTCGTTGAAATTCAGCAACAATTACATTAGAACGAAAACAGATAACGACATAAAAGGAGCGGAGTACGCAGCTATGCTTAAGAATATTTATGCTATTGCTGCAGGGATTTCACACGGGCTTGGATATGGAGATAATTATCAGAG
Organism: Flavobacteriaceae bacterium; assembly: GCA_002721175.1. Lineage (GTDB taxonomy): Bacteria > Bacteroidota > Bacteroidia > Flavobacteriales > Flavobacteriaceae > UBA3537. The sequence goes on from PBJR01000013.1 coordinate 120,642, forward strand.
CGTTTTGATAAGTAATGCCGCTAGGGAAATTAAGGGTTTTTTAGAAAGAGTAGACAACCGCCAGCGAGAAATTAGCTCAACCCTTTATCTTGGAGACTTGCTCGTAACAGCGTATTCAGTTTTTTCGAGAAATAGAATGCTTGGCAATATGATTGGTAAGGGGTATACAGTAAAATCTGCTCAGGCGGAGATGAACATGATTGCTGAGGGGTATTTTGCAACCAAGAGCGCACATGAGCTAAACAACAACAATCTTCCTCGTTTAAATACACCAATTATAAATGCGGTATACTCTGTTTTATTCCAGGGAGAAGACCCAAAAGCAGCATTTAAAAACCTGTCGAAGGAGCTTGATTAGTAGAGGAGAATTAGAAAATCTCTCTTTTAAATTGTTTAAGAAACCTTAAGTCGTTTTCGCTAAATAGCCTGATGTCGTCTATTTGGTATAGTAAAAGTGCAATCCGATCGATTCCCATTCCAAAAGCGAAACCCGAATAGTCTTTGGGATTGATACCGCAGTTTTCTAACACATTAGGATCAACCATGCCGCAGCCCATAATTTCAAGCCAGCCTGTCCCTTTGGTTATTCTATAGTCAGCTTCTGTATCAAGACCCCAATATACATCTACTTCAGCACTGGGCTCTGTAAACGGAAAATATGATGGGCGTAAGCGTATTTTTGATTTTCCAAACAGTTCTTCGGTAAAAAACCGAATAGTTTGTTTTAAATCTGCAAAACTAACGTTTTTGTCCACATAAAGACCTTCAACTTGATGAAAGAAGCAATGTGATCTTGCGGAAACAGCCTCATTTCTGTATACTCTTCCGGGAGATATAGTTCTGATAGGAGGCTTGTGGTTTTCCATATATCTGACCTGAACAGAGCTTGTGTGAGTTCTAAGCAAAAGTTCAGGGTTTGTTTTTAGAAAGAAGGTGTCTTGCATGTCCCTAGCAGGATGATGTTTAGGCAGATTAAGCGCCGAGAAGTTATGCCAATCGTCTTCAATTTCTGGACCTTCGCTAATATTGAACCCAATTTTTGAAAATATGTCAATAATTTTGTTTTTTACAATTGAAATTGGGTGTCTCGTACCCGGGGTCAGCGGGTCACCGGGTAGAGTTAAATCCGCAACTGGCGAGCGAACAGCGTCAAAATCTTGCAAATTATTTTTTAGCAAAGTAATTTTTTCCTGGGCTAAGGCCTTGAGCTGGTTGACGGCATTTCCTAAAACCTTTTTTTCTTCATCTTTAGCTTGTTTCAATTTAGAAAATAGCCCGGGGACAGTCCCTTTTTTACCTAAGAACCTTATTCGAAAGGCTTCGATCTCTTTAGCGTCATTAGAAGCAAACCCATTTACTTCTTCAATTAGTGTTTTTATTTTTTCAACCATTAACCTAATAAAACACCAAATTTAGCAAATCTTAAATTAAGAATCTCTTTAAAACAAATCTTTTACGTGCATATCCAATTTAAATATTTTGTAATTTTAAAATTGAACCAAAAATTTTGATTTAAAGCAATCTCCATTTTACATGAATTCGTTTGATACTGTGATAGCTATAATGCTAGGGCTAGGCCTGATTAGAGGCCTGTACAAAGGGTTTTTCTTAGAGATAAGTTCATTAGTCTCAGTGATATTAGGGGCTTACGTATCCATAAATTTTAGCAATTATTCTTGTGGATTCATTTCAGCAAAAACAGGCTGGCCGGAAGCTACCGTACAAATTGCAGCTTTTATTGTAACCTTTATAATAATCGCCGCGTCTGTTTTTTTTATAGCAAGGGGCTTAACAAAGCTTCTGGGAATTATTTCTCTAGGCGTGGTTAACAGGATTTTTGGGGGTTTGTTGGGCAGCGCTAAGACAGCCCTGTTTGCATCGCTTGTTTTGCTCATTGCCAACAAGGCGGAATTAACAGAAAACATTTTTCAAAAGGAAGAGTTACAAACTTCTTTTTTTTATAATCCAATAGAGTCAATTACGTCTAAAACATTGCCCAAATTAATTGAAAAAACAGAACTTAATATACCAATGAAAAAGGGATTTTAATGCCAAAGAGACGAAAATCATTTAACGCGATGATCACTTTGCGATTTTTTTCAAGTATTCTTCAAACGTCACGTACATGTCTTTTGGCGAGACAAATTCAGGGATAAGATTGATTTTTTCCATCATTCGTCTTGGCTGGTCCAATAAACCCACAAGCACAACAGAAACACCTTTCAATTTTAAATCCTTTAGAACATCTTCCATAACATATAAACCTGTTTGGTCCATGTATTGCATTCTACTCAAGCGAATCACAACCGACGTTGCACTTTCTGGAATTTGCTTACACATTTCTTGAAATTCAGCGGTGTAACCAAAGAACAACGGGCCTTTAATATGCTTAATAAAGACATTGTCTTTAAGTTTTTCTGGGAAGCCTTTTTCGTCTGGCCAAAAGTCTTGGCGCAAGCCATCAAAGCTTGACCGTTTAGCTGTAGAATCTCCCATCAACTTCATAAACATCAAACATGATATTAATAAGCCTATACCAACAGCAAAGATTAAGTCCCAGAAAGTTGAAAGAAAAAGGACGACTAACATTATTAAGACTTCTGAACTCAATTTTATTGGGCCAAGTGAAATATCCTTAGGCATTACAGGGATAGCCTTCAGGCCCTTATAGTCCATTACCCCTATGCCTACAGTAATTAATATTCCAGAAAGCACTGCGGCAGGTATTTTCGACGCAATAGGGCCCAGAGCAAGCAATATAAAGAGCAATAAGATTCCCGCAATCATTCCTGACAGACGGGTCTTTCCTCCTGAGGTTATATTTACAACGGTACGTATTGTAGCGCCTGCACCCGGGATTCCACCAAACACTGCCGCAATACTATTTCCAATCCCCTGACCAACCAACTCTTTGTTTGAGTTGTGTTTTGTTTTTGTCATATTGTCTGCCACTACGCTTGTTAGCAGGGAGTCGATTGCCCCTAATAGGGATAAAGAAAAAGCAGTAATAATGTAAGGGCTGATAGCGGCAAAACTGAAGCTAGAAAAGATTCCTAACTGCGGCATTGGCAGACCTTCAGGAATTTTTTCAATCGGCTTATAGTCAAGCCCTAAAAGGACTGCTCCAGCAGAAACAACAACTAGCGCAACTAATGTGCTTGGGACAGCCTTGGTAATCCTTTTAAAACCATAAATTATAAAGATCGTTGCTAAAGATAGAATTAGTTCCAAAAAATTAATATTGTTAATAGCATTGGGAAGGGTCTTAATTGCACCGACAGTTCCTGAAGCTTCTTTGCCCGCTAGCGTTTTCGCTTCAATCATGATATCACTTTCTTCTATTCTAGAAGCTTTATCAGCAACAGAAGAAAAATCACTTATAGACAAAAGATCTTCTCCAACTTCTTCAGCCAAAAGTTTTTGAAGAATAATTTCTTTTCCTTGGTCTTTAAATTGATCAACATAATTTAGATCATCTTTTGGGGCATAACCAAGAGTTGGTTGAATTTGAGTTAACAGAATAATGAGGCCAATTGCAGTCATAAAACCAGAAACAACAGGGTAAGGGATATATTTAATGTATTTTCCAACACCAATAAAACCCAATCCAATTTGCATTAGACCAGCCAACAAAAAGACCATTAATATTGAAGGTAAGGCCTTGTTTACGTCCCCGTCGTTTGCCGCAACTATTCCAGCAATTATAACCATGCTTACAGCTGTCATCGGGGCTGTTGGCCCTGAAATTTGCGTGTTAGTTCCACCGAAAAGAGCGGCAAAGAAACTTATAAATATCGCACCATAGAGGCCAGCGTCAGGACCTAACCCAGACGAAACTCCAAATGCTAACGCAAGAGGTAACGCGACTACGCCAGCCGTAATACCACCGAATGCATCGCCTTTAATATTAGAAAAAAGCTTATTCACCATTTAATTTTTTTAGTGCCACAAATTTAATGACAAAGTTAAATAAAATCAAGAATTATTTGTTAAAGAAGCTTAAATGAATCATTAGGTATCCATCCTGTTTTACCATTAGCAATTTTTATTCTTGACCATACTGAATTGAATGACTCAATGACCTGAAATTTAGTTCCTTCATGAATAATAAATGAGGTTTCGCTTCTAAAATTTGGATCTACCATAACTTCAATTTTTTTAGAAAAAGCAACTCCAGACGATTCAAGCTTAAGTGCGTGACTTTTGCTAAACACTAAAGCATAACAGAAGACCGTTATAGCAATGAATGAGCACGCTAAGAGAAAAAAAGTTCGTTTTTGATTACTCTTACGGGAGACGTAATAGGCGGAAAAAAACCCTACAAACAAAACCATAAAGACTATACATATAACACCCCAGGAGTTAAGACTGAGCATATTCATGAGGCTCTTTCGAAACTTTTTAATAGTAGGTTCAGGAAGGATTTCGATTTTGTCTATAACCATCTTTTGAGCATAGGTCAAATTGTTTGCAATATTTTTGTTTTTTGGGGATAGCTGCAGTCCTTTTTCATAATAGTATATTGATGGCGCAACCTCGCTGAGCTTATAATGAGCGTTTCCAAGATTGAAGTAAAGCTCAGGGGAATGGAGGCTGTCAGCCAGGATAGCTTCATAAGACTCAATAGCAGCTCGATACTTTCCGTCGTTGTAAAGGCGATTTCCCTTAACAAAGCGACTGTCTTGTTGCGCCCAGGACATAGCGAAGCTCAAGAAAAAAAGAAATTTTATTGTTTTCATTTTATGTTAGTTCTTTTTCAAGTTTACTAATTAGGAGAGTAGCTTTTTCATAATCCCTATTCATACTTTCTTCAAATGTGGGCGCATATCGTGCAATTTCACACGCCTCTAACAGCTCCATTAAAGAGGAAACAGTTTCTTCTAAAGCTCCTCTTTTCCTCATCAATTTCTGGATATGCGCTTTACTGATTTCGGAAGTTTCAATTTTAAGCCTTGCTTTTAAGTAGTTATTAATCGCTTTTTCCAGTGCAACATAAAAAGCGGCCTTAATTTTCATATTTTTTTGAGCTTCAGAAAGGTATCTACGCGCAAGCTTTTTGTTTTTTCTAAGTCTGTTTGCAACAGTATTTAAGCGACTGTTTTTTTGGATCTTAGTGTAAATTATAAGCAAGGGAATGAATAGTAACGGAGTTAAGAACAACCACCAGAACAAGGAACTATGATAAAATGAATAACTCGAAAAAGGCTTAAGATTTGTCTTTGTTGCAAAAGACTGAAAGGAAACACTTTTTGGAGCACGATTTTTTATATCCGAGCCATTTGTTTCATTACTGCCGCCTATTGACAAGGCAGGATTTTTACCCACGGCGACAATTATCGTTTCAGAAGATATAGTCTTATATGTTTTAGATTCAATGTCGAAATAGGTGAATTTAAGCGATGGGATAGGGAAGCGACCTTCTTCTCCAGGCACAATTGTGTAGTTGTTAATAACCCTTCCTTTGATTCCAGACATTGAGGTTGAAACTTCTTCAGTAAATTCAGGGTCATAGATTTCCAGACTGGGAGGAAAGACCGGCACAGGCAAGTCAAGTAAGTTAAGGTTCCCTGATCCAGCAATCTCAACAGTTAAATTTAACGCCTCCCCAGCCATCAGAGATTTTTTTGAAGCATCAATTTTAAAATCAAACTTCCCAATTGCACCAGAGAAACCAGCCGGTTTTCCTTTTAATGGAAAGGGCTTAACATTAATTTTTCTTGAATTTGAGCTTATTGTTTTTCTTTCTGTTTCTTGAGTCATCATTCTCATCATATTATTAAAACTAATAGGCTTTTCCACTTGGACATCAACGGAAATTGACAACGGCTCAATTTTAAGGGAGCCGCTTTTTTGCGGCAGCAAAAGGGATCTTTTTAATACAACACAAAAATAGGTCTCACCTTTTCTTGTAACCGTCTCCTTTTCAATTTTTTTTATGGCGAAATCTTTACTCCAAAAGCCTTTAAATTCAGGCACATTAACAAATCCAGAAAAGCTAACAATAGGAACACTCGGCTTCCAAAGGAGCTTGTATACAACACTTACTGGCTCATTTATGTAAGGAGAGGAATTGGAAACTTCAGTAACAAAGTCAACTCCTTGGGAGATAATATAGTCTGGATTGTTTGGGTCTTCAGGGATTTTAACTGCTTTTGTTACTGTGATATTTATGGGCTCTGTTTGGTAAATTACACCATTCAATTCGATCTTAGCTGGGCCGATTATAAATGAACCGATTTTTTTGGGCTTCAAGCTATAGTTATAGGAAAGCTGAGATATATTTTTGCCATTACTGTTTCGTTCTCGCTTGATACTTCGGCCTGTAGATGAGGTGATAAAGTCTTGAAAGTTAGGCGGTATATAATTATCACCTTCGCCTTCAAAAATTATTGATAGCTTGAAGCTTTGATTTAATCCTAGCTTAGTTTTACTAGGCACAGCCTTGAATGAAGGTTGCGATATAACAACACTTGAAACCAAAAGGAATACACAAACGAAACTATACTTCATTTTCACCAATCTTTTTCAGTTTCTATTATTAGGCCCTTAGACTTAGAAGCGTTTATTTTTTTTTGCACTTTGTTTTCTTCTTTGTCCATAGCTTTAAGCAGTGATTTAATTTGTTGGGGGCTTAGTTTACCCTGTAGTTTTGGCTTGGGCTTTCCATCATTGCCTTTTTTCGTTTCTTTTTTTGGTGAATTATTCATGCCATTTTGCTCCTTTTCTTTTTTACCGTTGTCTTTATTATTTTGGTTCTTATTGTTGTCCTGTTTTTTTTGATTTTTATTTTTTTTGTTTTCGTCTCTTTGTTCCTTTTTGTCATTTCCTCCTCCGCCATTTTCTTCCTTGGCGCATTCTTGGGCAAGCGCTAGGTTATATCTCGTATCGTCGGCAGAAGGCTTATTTCGTAATGCATCTTTATAGGCTTCAACGGCCTTTGCACAAGCTTCTTTTTTCATCATAATGTTACCAATGTTGTGAAAGGAACGATATTTTTTTTCCTTTGATTCGCTTTTTGAAGCCTCTTTAAAGTGCTTCAATGCCTCATCAAAAAGCCCGCGATCATAGTAGGCCTTACCTAGGTTATATGCTGCTTTTTTATTTGAAGGAGCCTCAGAAATAGCGGTTCGGTATTTTTTTTCCGCAGAGGGAAAGTTTTTTTTGACCAAATTATCTCCTTCGAAAACGTATTGATCAGATTGCTTCATGTTCTCGTTAGAGTTTTGAGCAAAGAGACCTCCGGCAAAAAACACCAATAATATCAAAGAGGGTTTTTTAAATCGTTCCAATATAGCGTTTAGATCTGCAATCATATTTAGAATTATTCATTTTCGTTGAACAAGTTTAGACGTCTTAACCACGCCGTCTTTCTTTCAAGTAAAAATATATCCAAAATTAAAAAGAACAGCCCAATTCCCAAAAACCATTGGAATTGATCCTTGTATTCGGAAAAAACTTTAATCTCAAAATCCTTTTTATCGAGGGAGGACAGGAACTTATTCACTCTTTTTACTGTTGTATTGATGTTTTTTTCGTTTACTAAAATACCATTAGTACTAACTGAAATTTCATTAAGGTTTTTTGCGTTAAGTTTAGTTATAACGGTTTCTCCGTTAGAATCTTTTTTGTAAAAGGAGACAACACCATCTTTTTTTATTGGTATTGGGCCACCTTTTTCTGTCCCAACCGCTATCGTTATTATCCTAATCTCTTTCTCCAAAGTAGCTTTAGCAACCTCATTTCCACTGGCATTGTGATCTTCGCCGTCAGTGAGAATAACTAAAACTCGACTAGTTTCTTCATCTTGCGAAAACAGGCTTTTTGATAGTTCAATGGCATCACCTATTGTTGTACCCTTAGATGAGACCATGTCTGTGCTCATGTTTTCAAGAAACATTCTTGCGCTATTATAATCAGTTGTTAATGGCACCTGTGGCACAGCTTGACCTGCGTAAGCAATAATTCCAATTCGGTCACCAACAAGGGTTTTCATGATTTCAGAGGTTATTTGCTGTGCCTTTTTCAACCTGTTTGGGGCAACATCTTCAGCAAGCATGCTTTTAGATACATCAATAGCAAATACGATGTCAACGCCCTCGCGCTTTATGGTTTCTAGTTTTGTGCCAATCTTTGGATTTGCTAATCCGATAATAAAGCACATAAGAGAAAGCGATATAATAAAGAATTTAAATGAGGATTTAAAAGGTGAATGGGTGGGGCTAAGATATTTTAAAAGAGATGGCGATGCAAACACATGTTTTTTTCTTTTTTTCCAAAAATAATTCCAAACGAACAACAATCCCATACCAATTATAAGGAATAGGAGCCAAAACCAAATATTTTCTTCTATTTCAAACATTTTAAATAAACCCTCTTAAAATTGTATTTCTGATTATAAATTCGAAGACAATTAACCCTAAGGCCAACAGAACAAATGGGCGAAATTTTTCTTCTATACTATAATACTTAAACTCGTTAATTTCTGTTTTTTCAAGTTTATCAATTTCAGCATAAATCTCTTCAAGCTTTTTATTGTCTGTCGCCCTGAAGAATTTACCTCCCGTGTTTTTAGCAATTTCTTTTAATAACTCCTCATCAATTTGATCTTTAGCAGGGTATAAATTTCTGCGGCCATCAAAGTTACACGGCACCATTCCAAAATTCTTACCTAAACCAATAGTATAAGTCTTAATTCCACACTCAATAGCCAGCTCACTAGCTGTTGTAGGGTCAATGAGCCCCTGGTTATTTTTTCCATCAGTAAGCAGAATAATGATTTTACTTTCTGCTTTGCTGTCTTTGATTCTATTAACCGCAGTAGCAAGCCCCATCCCTATAGCGGTTCCGTCTTCGAGTAGTTTACTGTATGCAACACTTCTAATAGACTTCAATAGAATTTTTTTGTCAATAGTAATCGGGGTTTTCGTGTAACTTTCAGCAGCATATTCAACTATTCCAATGCGATCGTTTGGCCGTTTGGCAATGAAATTTTCAGCAACTTTTTTTAAAGCTTCAAGGCGGTTTGGTTTGAGATCTTCGCATAGCATACTACCTGAAACGTCGATTGCCATTATGATATCTACACCCTCAGTTTTTTTTATTTTGGTTGAAGTGTCAATCACTTGAGGCCTGGCAAGCGCAAATACCACCATAATGATTGCTAACAGCCTAAGGCCAAACAAGCAGTGCTTAATAACCAACCACAGACCTTGTCCTTCCTTTAGGCTGTTCAAGTTTGGAATTTTTAAACTGGCAACCCGGTCTTTATTTTTTAAGGTGTACCACGCTATCAGTATAGGAATAATTAGCAGAAGCCAAAAAAAACCAGGATGTAAAAATTCAATATTCTTAATCATTTTGGAGCTCTTTATTTGGTTCGACGGAGCTGAGAATCCTTTCAACAATTTTATTAACATATTTGTCATTTGCCCTCCACAAAAGAACAAGCTGGTGCAACCTTAAGCTATCACTAAAATTTAGTATAATAAATTCAGCATCATTTTCGGGCTGCGCAGGGAATTTAAAATTTGCGGGACCGAAGGTTTTTAGCCCCTTGGCTCCGCTAGCAGAAATAAAAACATCACGCTTTGGCAAAAGATTTTCAACACCAATCTTCTCTAGAGCATTAAGACCGTACTCTTCCATTTCTTCTAATGGGTCTACCTTTGCTTGATTTGTATTCGAGGCTTTGTTGTCTAAAAAAGAATTATTTAAGATGATTTTTAAGGGGATGTTTCTTTTTTCAAAAGAGAACATTACATGCGTCGACCCTAAAGAGGTACTGTCGCTAGTAAATTTTTTTGATTCTCTCTCAAGTGCTACAGGTGTCTCAAGAAATACTCCGGGTGCACCATATTCACTTTTTACCCATCTTTGGTCTAGTAAAGCTTTGCTAGGATTTTGAACGATTACATCTTTTAATTTTTCAAAACCAAACCACCAAACAGAGATAAGTAAAACAGAGACAAATGTAAGTATAGAACCGAGCACGAGCTTTTTTTGCTTTTTTATAATTTTATTTTTTAAAGGCGCCTTGTTTTCCGTTAAACCCTTGTTAGCTCTTTCTTTTTCAGCTTCAATTAGAACTCTATTGATGTTATGGATTTCGTTTTCAAAAATTTTCAGGTCCGCATGCAGGGTTTTAGCAGCAGGCAGAGATTTTGCAAATTTTACCATATCTGCTCTTTGCATGGCAGATTGAAGCGACAAGAGAGTTTTTTCTGTTAATTTAAATCCTCCTGTGACTTCTAAAGCTCTAAGCTCATTGACAATTTCCTCACTTGTGCTTTCCAGCGATTTATTGTATATCGTTTTATTGAGAAATTTTCGAAATATGAGGGTTAGCTCGGAGTAAAAAAGCTTAATGTTGAGGTTTTCTATTAATATTGTTTTATTTAGTTCAAATAAACTCCTTTTTGCTAATTCATACGGTGGAAGGGCCTCTTCTTTTTCTTTTAATTCCGCATGAAGTCTTCTATTTCTAAGGTATATTACAAGGCCTATGGCTGCAGCAATAAAAGCTAGCAAAATTAAAATCCAATTGTTTGTTTTCTTTTGTGGTTTACTTGACTTAAAAATAGGCTTGGCGTTGTAAGAGTTTTGTTTATTTGGGTCAGTTTTTACACCAACAACCTTAATTTTAATAGAATCTGTGAAAAGAATTTTGTTGTTAACCCTAACTTCAAGCTTAGGGATTGTATATTCACCTGGAGAGAATTGAATTAAGCTGTATTTTTTTACAAACAGAGTTTTAGATGACTTAAAGATTGTATCAACTTTATGGCTCTCTAAGAGTTCCAGTGACCCAAAAAGATTTTTTTCCGGAAATTTTAGTGCCACTAATTTTTCTGTCTCAACAGTTAGTTTGAGAACAATCTCTTCCCCAATTTTAAAATTTGTAGAATCTATGTTGGCTGACAGTTGAGCAACAACAGGATTATTGCAAACCAACGCGGCTAACATAAAACAGGGAAAAAATAAAAATTTAATTTTTTTAATTCGCATATTATTACCCTCTTTTTTTGAAATAGCCAAGAAGTTTTCTCACATAATTGTCGTCTGTTCTAAAAGATATATTTCCCCCTCCAGATTTTTTAAAACTATTTTCAAAATAGGAAACAAACAATTTTTGCTGCTTTATATACCGATTTCTTACTTGGCTGAAACCTGTGTTTATTAAAAGAACTTCGCCAGACTCTTGGTCTACCATTTGAACAAGCCCCAAATTAGGAATTTCCATTTCAGCTTTGTCATAAACTCTACACCCAGTAACATCGTGCCTCTTAGAAAGAATATTTAAATTTTGTTCATAATCATTGTCAATAAAATCTGAAAAGATAAACAGAATTGACCGCTTTTTTAAAACACTTGAAAGGAAGCGAAGCGCTTCGTTTATGCTCGTTTTTTTACTTGTGGGCTTAAATTCTATTAGCTCGCGAATTATCCTCAATACATGAGACCGGCCTTTCTTAGGCGGGATATACAATTCTACTTTGTCAGAAAACAAAATAAGACCTACTTTGTCATTATTTTGGTTTGCAGAAAAGGCCAGGGTTGCTGCAATTTCCGTGACAAACTCACTTTTTAAGTAATTTTTAGTTCCAAAGTTTTTTGACCCTGAAACATCAATTGCCAACATCATTGTTAGCTCTCTTTCTTCTTCAAAAACTTTTATATGAGGCTGACTTTGCCTAGCCGTAACATTCCAGTCAATAGTTCTGATATCATCCCCGTATTGGTATTGCCTTACTTCAGAAAACGCCATACCTTTGCCCTTAAACGCGGAAAGATACTCACCGCCAAATATGTTGTCGGATAAACGCCGGGTTTTAATTTCAATCTTGCGAACCTTTTTTAATAACTCCTTTGTATTCATAAAATGAAATTCACACTTTGGTTAAGTACAATGTTTAGGCGATGAGCTTATTATGGAACTTCAACCACGTTTATTATCTTGTTTATTAGATCTTCTGAGCTCACCTCTTCAGCCTCGGCCTCGTAAGTGATTCCAATTCGATGACGTAGAACATCTAGAACCACCAACCTCACGTCTTCAGGAATTACATACCCTCTTCTTTTTATAAAGGCATAACATTTGGCGGCATTTGCTAAATTAATACTCCCCCTTGGAGAAGCCCCAAACGAAATAAGAGGCGCAATGTCTGACAAATTATATTTTTCTGGATAGCGTGTTGCAAAAACAATATCTAAGATATATTTTTCGATTTTTTCGTCCATATATACATCTCTTACAGAATTTTGCGCGGACAAAATTTGTTTGACAGACACAACGGACTTGATTTTGTCCGTGTTACCCCTTAAATTATCGCGAACTATTAGCTGCTCGTCCTCCATTTTAGGATAATCAATAACAGCCTTTAACATAAAGCGGTCTACTTGCGCTTCAGGAAGAGGATAGGTGCCCTCTTGCTCAACGGGGTTTTGTGTCGCCATTACCAAAAAGGGTTCTTTTAATTTAAAAGACTCATCTCCAATTGTAACTTGCTTTTCTTGCATGGCCTCAAGGAGTGCTGATTGAACCTTAGCCGGTGCGCGATTAATTTCATCTGCTAACACAAAGTTTGCAAACACAGGGCCCTTTTTCACACTAAATTCATTAGATTTCATGTTATAAATTAGTGTTCCAATCACATCTGCAGGCAACAAGTCTGGAGTAAACTGAATTCTGCTAAAGCTTCCAGACACGGCACTTGCCAAGCTATTTATTGCCAATGTTTTAGCGAGACCAGGAACCCCCTCAAGAAGGATGTGCCCTCGACCTAAAAGCCCTATCAATAATCTTTCGATCATGTATTTTTGACCCCTAATTGCTTTACTCATTTCAAGACTTAGTAGATCAATGAAGGCACTTTCTTTTTCAATTTTCTCATTTATTTTTTTTATGTCAACTGACGTGGCCGCTTTTTTCATATTCCTTAATTTATAACCATATTATTAAAAATCATACCAAAAATAAGATTTCTTGTTTATTTTGACAATAATGGAGCTTTTTGGATTTGGTAAGCGAGCTAGACTAAAGCTTAAATTCAATTCCTTGTGCCAGAGGAAGTTTCTTTGTATAGTTAATTGTATTTGTTTGTCGGCGCATGTAAATCTTCCATGCATCGCTGCCGGATTCTCTACCTCCGCCGGTATCTTTTTCTCCACCAAAAGCACCGCCTATTTCAGCCCCCGAGGTCCCAATATTAACATTTGCAATTCCGCAGTCGCTTCCGCTATGGGACAGGAATAATTCAGCATCCCTTAAGCTACCAGTCATAATTGCGGATGACAAACCTTGTTTTACATCATTTTGTAGCATTATAGCATTTTCAATTGATCCGCTGTATTTTAATAAGTATAAAACAGGCGCGAATGTTTCCCGCTGTACAACCTTATAGTTGTTTTTGGCTTCAGCAATTGCCGGTTTTACGTAGCAACCACTTAAATATTCATCACCGCTTAAAACTTCTCCAGGCACAATAATATTACCGCCTTCTTTTTCAACGTCTATCAAGGCTTTTAGATAACTTTTTACAGCGTCTTCGTCAATTAGAGGGCCCACATGGTTTTTTTCATCAAGCGGATTTCCGACTTGGATTTGATCATATGCGCTGATTAAGGCGGACTTTAGATCATCATATATTGATTCATGGACAATTAAACGACGAGTAGATGTACAGCGCTGTCCTGCAGTCCCAACAGCCCCAAACACAGCTCCAATGACAGTCATCTTTATGTCTGCCTCAGGGGTAACAATAATGGCATTGTTACCGCCAAGCTCTAACAGGCATTTACCTAGCCTTTCGCCTACAGTTTTAGCTACAATTTTACCCATTTTAGTTGACCCTGTTGCTGAGATAAGGCGCGCCCTTGAGTCATTTGTTATTAACTCTCCAACGGAGTAATCACCATTAATAAGGCAGCTAATCCCCTCAGGCAAATTGTTTTTGGCCAGCACATTAGCTATAATTTTTTGGCAGGCAATACCACATAGAGGGGTTTTTTCTGAGGGTTTCCAAACACAAACATCTCCACAAACCCAAGCCAAAGCGGTATTCCAAGCCCAAACCGCAACAGGGAAATTGAAAGCTGAAATTATACCAACAACTCCCAAAGGATGATATTGCTCATACATTCTGTGCCCAGGCCTTTCAGAGTGCATAGTAAATCCATGAAGTTGTCTCGAAAGACCGACTGCAAAATCGCAAATATCAATCATTTCTTGTACTTCTCCTAATCCTTCTTGAAGGCTTTTCCCCATTTCATATGAAACAAGTTTGCCTAACGAATCTTTTAGAGTCCGCAATTGATCTCCAAATTGCCTAACAATCTCTCCCCTTTTTGGGGCAGGAATAAGACGCCATTCTTTAAAGGCTGAAGTGGCAGAGGTCATAACTGATTCAAATTCTTTACCGGTGGTGGTTGTTACTGAGCCAATTTTTTTTCCGTCTACAGGAGAAAAGGAAACAATGTTGTTTTTTGAAGCCATCCATTTTGACCCGGTTGATGTACCTGCATTATTTTGTTTAATGTTCAGAGATTTTAAAACAGATACCAAGTTTATTTCTTGTTTCATAATTTATTAAAATAAAGACCAGTTAAATATAAGGTTAATTTCCATTTACTACCATTGCGAAAAGGGTTTTTCGCACAACTTTTGATTATAATATTTTTCTATTCCAGTAACTTCTTCACCAAGCCATTTTGGTTTTTCAAAGTCGCCTTTCACATCATCAAGTTCAATTTCAGCAACAGTAAGACCAAGATTAGCGCCTTTAAACACATCAACTTCAAAATCAACTCCTTTGAAACGAACTATATACCTTGTTTTTTCAATTTTATTTGGAAGACACATAAGCATAAGTTTTCCAGATTCTTCAAAGGGTATTTCTTTTTCCCATTCGAACCTGCTTACCCCTTTGCTAAATGGCTTCCCTTTAATTGAAATAAAAGACCTAGAGTTATCTATTATACGAATTCTCACAGAACGTTTTGGGTCTAGATTCAAGTATCCTTGACAGATAGATTTTTTGGAGCTCGCCGATTCAATAAATTGGGTGGATTTCACTAAAAATTTACGCTCTATTTCAATCATTTTGTGAATATAGAAAATTTAAATATTAAATTTACATTATGTCAGGCGATTTACCAATTAGAAAAATTATTCATGTAGACATGGACGCTTTTTACGCATCAGTTGAGACATTGGATAACCCTAATCTTAAGGGGCAACCGATTGCTGTGGGCGGTTCAAACACTAGAGGAGTAGTTAGCGCGGCAAGCTATGAGGCCAGGGAGTTTGGTGTAAGAAGTGCGATGTCTGGATTATTAGCTAAAAAACTATGTCCAAAGCTTATCTTTATTTCCCCTCGCTTTAAACGATATTCTGAAATTTCTGATCAAATTCGCAACATTTTTTTTGACTACACTGATTTGGTTGAGCCCCTATCGCTGGATGAGGCTTATCTTGATGTCACTTTAAGCAAAACAGGGGAATTAAGCGCGACTAGAATCGCTCATGAAATTAGATCAAGAATAGAGGAAGAGATAGGCCTAACTGCATCAGCAGGTATTTCCACCAATAAGTTCGTTGCTAAAATTGCTAGTGATTACAATAAGCCTAATGGTCAAAAAACAATTTCTCCAGAAGAAGTGGTTCCTTTTTTACACAGCTTAGATATAAGAAAGTTTTATGGCGTTGGGAAAGTTATTTCTGAAAAGATGTATAAATTAGGAATTTTCACAGGCCATGATTTAAGCCTTAAGTCAATGGACTATTTAGAAGAAAATTTTGGTAAATTGGGAGAATATTATTACAATATTGTTAAAGGTATACACGAAAGCCCGGTTTGTACAAATAAGATCAGAAAATCATTGGCTGCAGAGAAAACTTTTTCCGAAAACTTATCTAGTGAAGTTTTTATAATTAAGAAACTAGCGGAAATATCAAAAGAAGTTTCAGCACGGATGTTAGTCAATAAATTAGCAGGCAGGACTATAACCATAAAAATTAAGTATAGCGATTTTAAAATGCAGACAAGATCAAAAACGCTTCCACACTATATAAGTTCTAGCGACATGATTTTAGAAAACGCCAAATTGCTTTTAATGCAAAACAAATTACAAAATTCTGTGCGGTTGGTTGGAATATCTATATCTAACCTAAATAATGAAAATGATTCTAAACCAAACAGGAAGAGTGCGACAGTAGATTTTCAACTAGAGTTTGAATTTTAACTGACTTATTAACTTTTAATTTCGGTTACACGAAGAGTGTTTACCATTCCTTTGTCTTTGATAGGCATAGCGGCTAGGCTTATTACCATATCACCTTTTTCAAGATATCCGCTTTTAACAGCCATACCATTTATGTCTTCTAGGGTTTGATCAGTTGAAACATATTTATTATAATAAAATGCTCTAACACCCCAAAGCAAGTTTAATTGAGGAATTATCCTTTTGTTTGAAGAATAGACAAGAATATGTGACTTTGGCCTCCAAGCTGATATTTGGAACGCAGTGTAGCCACTATTTGTAAGTGTTGTTATTCCTCGCGCATTAATTTGATTGGCCATGTGGGCGGCATGGTAGCAAATAGACTTTGTTATGTAGCGTTTTGTTTTAATGTGTGGGTGCTTCTGGGGTAAGTCGATCAAGTCAGATCCTTCAACCGATTTTATAATATCGGACATGGTTTGTATAACTTCAACTGGATATTTTCCTACTGAGGTTTCTCCAGAAAGCATTACGGCATCTGCGCCGTCCATTACAGAATTGGCAACATCGTTAACTTCAGCTCTAGTTGGAGAGAGGCTTTCTATCATAGACTCCATCATTTGCGTAGCTATTATAACTGGAATTCTGGCGCTTTTTGCTTTCAGCACTAGTTGTTTTTGGATCAATGGCACCTCTTGAGCAGGCAGCTCTACACCGAGGTCGCCCCTTGCAACCATTAGCCCATCACATGAAGAGATAATGCTGTCAATATTTTTCACAGCTTCAGGTTTTTCAATTTTTGCAATTATTGGAATTTTATGATTGCTGTTCTTGGAGATTATTGATTCTAGGTCTTTTAGGTCCTTAGCATTTCGGACAAAGGACAAAGCTATCCAATCAACTTTTTGTTTAATCGCGAATAGAGCATCTTTTTTGTCTTTTTTTGTTAATGCCGGCTGAGAAATATTTGTGTTTGGTAAATTAACCCCTTTTTTAGAATAAAGCACTCCTCCTTGAATTACTTTTGCTACTACTTCATCTTTTTTATTAGTAGAAATAACTTGAAAGATCAATTTTCCGTCGTCTAATAATATTTGTTCTCCCACATTAGTATCAGCGGGAAATTTTTTATAGCTTATATGTACACGGTTTTTTGACCCAACAAATTCTTTTCCAGTTGCAAAAGATATTTCGTCTCCTTTAGATAGACAAACATTGCTTTTCATTTCGCCAATTCGCAGCTTTGGGCCTTGTAAATCAGCTAAAATTGCCACATTGTAGTTATATTCACTATTTATTTCTCGGATTTCTCTAATACTTTTTTTAACATTTTCGTAGTTTGCATGAGAAAAATTAATTCTAAACACATTAACCCCAGTGGAAATTAGATCAAGCAAGGTTTTTTTCTTGCAAATTGCAGGCCCTAGAGTAGCAACAATTTTTGTTTTTTTCCTTTTGTATGACATTAGCTTAGAATTAAGTTCTCTTTAGATTTTAACGAATTTACATCAATTTTGTAAGCCATATTAATGGACGGAATTTTATTGAGTATTGCCAAGGCTTTGTCTTGATAGCTATTTATGCCACTAATTTTAAGAAAGTAATTAACTGAAGCATGTTCTTCCAAAAGCGATAATCTGGCAACGCTTTTTTCTTTTGAATCCGCAAATAACCCTTCACCATTTAACTTCACTTCAGCAAAACAAATATTTTTTATAAGGCTCCAATTGGACTTTAGCTTTGTATCCTTCCATTTAAATACTGGAAATGAAAAGCGCTCATTTCCTTTAAAGTCAAGATCATTTCGTGTTCTGGTTAGTTTCGTTTTGAAGGCGAAGTTAATATTAAAGGCAATACGATAGTCCTCAAGCTCTGAGCGAATAGCGTAAAGAAAGTATGTGGTTTCTTGGAAATCACTTAAAAAGAGCTTATACATTGCCATACTTTTAGTAAAGTTATGTAAAAATAGATATATTTCAACAACTTCGGCGAGATTGAGGAAGATCTAATAAAACTTTAAAGATTTAAATTTTTATTTTGTTACAGGATGTATTTTATTTTGAAGAGCAAAAAATGCTCTTTTGCAAGCCTTTTCTTCAGCTTTTTTTCTTGAAGTTGATCTCGCTTTGCCTACAGTTTTACTATCAATTTGAAGCGTGGCTGAAAAGTGTTTTAAATTTTCCTTGCTTTCTTCTTCAACACAATTAAATTTAAAGGACTTTTTATTTTTTTGGCACCATTCAACAATTAAACTTTTATAGCTCATGATTCTTCCTTCAAGGGAGGAAATATCAACATATGGGTTTATGATCTTAGAGTATATGAACTTCTCACACGCCATATACCCCATATCAAGGCAAATGGCTCCTATTAATGATTCTAGCAAGTTTCCGTTTGTGTTATCACTAAATTTTGATAGATCTTCTTTGGACCTCATAAGTCTTATTAGCTTGAGATCCTTTCCAATTTTATTAAGTTGATCTCTGCGGACTATTTTAGAGCGCATTTTTGTTAAATAGCCTTCATTAGCACCCGGTACTGAGACAAAGAGATATTTGGCAATTACTGCACCAAGAATAGCATCACCAACATATTCTAACCTTTCGTAATTAAAAGGGTTTTTATTTTTGTCTTTGAGGCTCATAGACTTGTGGGTAAGCGCTCTTTTGTAGTATTGAAGTCGCCTGGGCTTAAAATCCAATATTTTTTTTAGCTCAATTGCAAGCGATTTGTCTCTTTTGTTTATTGGGCGGAATATTTTTTGAATATAACCCAAAACGAACTAGTTGATTTTCTTAAAAACTATACAGGCGTTGTGACCGCCAAAGCCGAAAGTATTGCTCATTGCCACCTCTACATTTCTTTCTTGTGCAGTGTTCAAAGTTAAATTAAGGCTGCTGTCTATGTTTTCGTCTATTGTTGAGTGATTAATAGTTGGCGGAATGATTCCATGTTGAATGGACAAAATTGAGGCAATTGCTTCAATTGCACCAGCCGCCCCTAACAGGTGGCCTGTCATTGATTTCGTTGAGTTAATGTTAATGTTTTTAGCATGATCACCAAATATGTTGCTTATGGCTTTAAGTTCGGCAATGTCGCCAAGAGGGGTTGAGGTTCCATGCGTGTTGATAGCATCTACTTGTTCAGGCTTTAGACCCGCATTATTTAAACAATTTTTTATAACCGCCATAACACCAACACCATCTGGGTGTGGGGCGGTCATGTGGAAAGCATCTGAGGACAAGCCTCCTCCGATAAGCTCCGCATATATCTTTGCTCCTCGTTTTTTAGCATGTTCATATTCCTCAAGCACAAGGCATCCCGACCCTTCGCCTAAAACAAAGCCGTCACGAGTTGCATCAAATGGCCTAGAAGCCGTTTTAGGACTATCATTTCTTGTCGAAAGGGCATGCATAGCGTTAAAACCTCCAACACCAGCCTCGTTAATAGTGGCCTCACTGCCGCCCGTGACTATTACATCGCAATGACCAAGCCTTATGTAGTTTAATGAATCTATTATAGCATTTGCAGACGAAGCACAGGCAGAAACGGTTGTGTAATTAGGGCCCATGAAACCATATTTGATGGAAATATTTCCAGGAGCAATATCAGCAATCATTTTTGGGATGAAGAAGGGGTTAAATCTAGGAGTTCCATTGCCTTTAGCAAAATTTGACACTTCGGTCTGAAATGTGTCAATTCCTCCGATGCCTGCACCCCAAATAACTCCAGTTCTAAACTTATTAATTTTATTTAAGTCTAACATTGAGTCTTCAATCGCCTCTTGCGAAGCTACCATGGCATATTGAGCAAACTTATCTGTCTTTCTAGCTTCTTTTCTGTCAAAAAAGTCAGACACTTCGTAGTTTTTGAGCTCACAGGCAAATTTTGTTTTGAAGTGCTCAGTGTCAAAATATGTTATCGGAGCACAGCCACTTTTCCCAGCTATTAAAGACTCCCAAAATTTATTTTTGTTATTTCCAATAGGTGTGAGTGCTCCCAAGCCCGTTACAACAACTCGCTTTAAATTCATAAAAACGGAAGGATATTACTATTTTGCAGCTTCAATATATGCTACGGCTTGGCCAACAGTAGATATGTTTTCTGCCTGATCGTCTGGGATTTGAATATCAAACTCCTTTTCAAATTCCATTATTAATTCTACAGTGTCCAAAGAATCAGCTCCTAAATCATTGGTGAAGCTTGCTTCATTTACAACCTCATTTTCATCAACGCCTAATTTATCAACGATAATCGCTTTTACTCTTGATGCAATGTCTGACATAATATTTGTATTTTAGTTATAGTATTGGATGCAAAAATAGAAAACTTTATTGTAATATAGCTAATATCGTATAAAATGTGTTTGATATTTTTGTTTTCAGCCTGGTACCATTAATTATAATATAATTCTTTTATGTTGTTATATAGAAATCAAATATTTAGTTATGAAGCAAATTGCAGTTTTTGCATCCGGGACGGGGACTAATGCAGAAAACATAATAAAATATTTCAACAACAATGCCAAAGCAAGGGTTGTTTTGGTTTTAACCAACAACCCTAGCTCCGGGGTCATAACAAAGGCTAGGGCTTTGTCTGTCAATACAATAGTTTTTAACAAAATACAGCTTCAGGATCGTGAGGGTGTCTTAAAAACTCTTGTTGATATTAGCATTGACTTAATTGTTTTGGCAGGGTTTTTATTGAAGCTTCCCTCGATTATAATTAATAGCTTTAATTTTAAGATTATAAACATTCACCCTTCACTTTTACCAAAGTATGGAGGTAAAGGCATGTTTGGAAATAACGTTCATAAGGCTGTAATAGCCAACAGAGAAAAAGAGTCTGGAATTACTATTCATTATGTTGACGAGCAATACGATAATGGTGAGGTGATTTTTCAAGTAAATTGTAAAATTGAGCCTGAAGATTCTGTAAATGAATTGGCTAAAAAAATACACCAAATTGAGATGGAACATTTCCCAAAGATCATCGAAAAATTAGTTATAAATGGCACGTAAAAAAGAAAATAAATTTTACACCGTATGGAAAGGCCACACTACTGGAGTTTTTAAAACATGGGCTGAGTGCCAGCTTCAGATAAAGAATTTCAAGGGATGTGAATACAAATCTTTTTCTAATGAAGAGAAGGCCCATGAAGCATTAAGAGGTGAATACAAGGATTATGTTAATATAATTCCGATAGCTGATTTTAAAGGACCAGTAAAAAATGCATTAATAAGTGATTATCCTGTGTCAAGCTCTATAGCGGTAGATGCCGCCTCAAGCGGTAACCCCGGTACAATGGAGTACCGTGGTGTGGATGTTAAAACCAAAAAAGTATTATTCCACAAAGGCCCTTTCAAAGAGGCGACAAATAATATAGGTGAGTTTTTGGCCTTAGTTCATGGATTAGCTTTTTTAAAACAGCAGGGAAGATCATGTGACATCTATTCTGATTCAAGAACCGCAATTAAATGGGTGTCGAAAAAAAAATGTAACACTTCTTTAACGCTGACAAAAAACAATCAAAACGTATTTGAATTAATATCTAAGGCAGAAAAATGGTTGAAGAAAAATTCGGTTTCGAACCGTATTTTAAAATGGGAAACAAAGAAGTGGGGTGAGGTTCCAGCGGATTTTGGGAGGAAGTAATATTCAGCCGAACTGCAATTTGTTTTTTAAACTATAAATTTTGTTTTAAGTTTGTCTTCTAATTTTTTTGAATGAGCAAAATTTTAATCCTTGGGACCGTTGCATTTGACACCATAGAAACACCACACGGAAAGGAAGAAAGGGTTTTGGGCGGATCGGCATCTTACATTGGATTATCAGCATCGCAATTTGATTTAAAAACCAGTATATTATCAATTGTTGGGGATGACTTTAATAGCTCCTTTTTCAATACATTTAAAAGCAAAAATATAGATGTTACTTCCATTCAGAGGGTTATTGGCGAGAAGACATTTTTTTGGAGTGGCCGATACAGTTCAAACATGAATGAACGCGAGACTATTTCTACCGAGCTTAATGTTTTAGCTAACTTCGACCCTCAGGTACCTAAATCCTTCAAGAACGCGGACATTCTAGTTTTAGGAAATTTAGCCCCTTCTAATCAGCTTTCTGTAATCAAACAATTAACAAGCCCTACCGCTTTTGTCGTGTTGGACACTATGAATTTTTGGATGGACAATTGCCTTGATGATCTTTTGCAAGTCATAAAAAATGTGGATGTTATTACAATCAACGATGAGGAAGCAAGACAGCTTAGTGGAGAAACCTCTCTTTCTCTTGCCGCAAAAAAGATATTTACCATGGGCCCAAGTAATATTGTTATTAAAAAAGGCGAGCACGGCGCTCTATTGTTCAGTGGCAACAACAGGTTTTTTGTTCCTGCATTTCCAATTGAAAGAGTTTTTGACCCAACTGGTGCAGGAGACACATTTTTGGGAGGTTTTGCGGGATATTTAGCTAAAACTAAGAACTATTCCTTTCAAAATATGAAAAAAGCAGTTATTTATGGATGCTTATTGGCGTCATTCTCAGTTGAAAAATTTGGAACCAAGGGGTTATTAAATCTTGATAAAGTCGTTATTAACAAACGGATGCAACTTTTTAAAAGATTGATTAAGGATGGCATGTAATTTATCACTTAAATTTATAACTTTGAACTCATTGATTAGTCAATCTATTAAATGTACTAATATTAACTCAAGCAATGAGTGATTTTATTAAACACGAATGCGGTATAGCCCACATCAGACTTCTTAAACCAATTGAGTTTTATAAAGAAAAATACGGGACAGCATTTTATGGCATAAATAAAATGTATTTAATGATGCAGAAGCAGCATAATCGTGGTCAGGACGGGGCCGGTTTTGCTAGTATCAAGCTTGACATGCAACCAGGTCAACGCTATATTAGTAGGGTGAGGTCTGTAGCCCAGCAACCTATCCAAGATATTTTTAGTCAGGTTAATGACCGAATCAACAATGTTTTAAAAGCTCAACCATTTGTTCGTGACAATATCCCAAAGCATAAGCACTCAATTCCTTACCTTGGCGAGGTGATGCTGGGGCATGTACGCTACGGGACTTTTGGTAATAATAGCGTTGAGAGTGTTCACCCATTTCTAAGGCAAAATAATTGGATGCACCGAAACTTAATAATGGCGGGGAATTTTAATATGACTAATGTTCGTCATTTGTTTGATAACTTAGTTGAACTTGGACAACATCCTAAAGATTATACAGACACAATTACTATAATGGAAAAAATCGGTCATTTTTTAGACGATGCTGTTTCTGACTTGTTTAAGAAGTTAAGAAAGGAGGGATTCAACAAAATGGAGTGCTCTCCCTTAATAGCTGAACGATTGAGTATAAAAAAAATTCTAAGAAAGGCTTCTAAGAATTGGGATGGCGGATATGTCATGGCAGGGATGATTGGCCATGGAGATTCATTTGTTTTCAGAGATCCAGCTGGGATACGACCAGCCTATTACTATATTGATGACGAGGTTGTTGTTGTTGCTTCAGAGAGACCAGTTATTCAAACCGCTTTTAATGTGAGTTTTGAAAGGGTCTTAGAGCTTGCTCCTGGTAGCGCCATTATAACTAAGAAAAGCGGATCTGTTAAATTAAGTAAAATAATTGAGTCCAAGACTCGAAAAGCATGTTCATTTGAGCGCATTTATTTTTCAAGGGGTAGCGATGCAGAAATATATGAAGAGCGAAAGTTGTTAGGGAACCTGCTTGTCCCTGAAATTTTAAAGGAATTAGGGAATGACATAAAGAATACTGTTTTTTCTTTTATTCCAAATACAGCAGAAACTTCTTTTTTGGGTATGACAGAAAGAGCTGAAGAATATTTGAATAAAAGAAAGACTGATGCAATATTAAGCGGAAGACGGTCATTATCTTCTAAGACGGTTACAGAGATTCTGTCCGAACGAATTCGAATTGAAAAGATTGCAATTAAAGATGTTAAGCTTCGCACGTTTATCACAGAGGATAGTAGTCGCGACGATTTGGTTGCCCATGTTTACGATGTTACATATGGAGTAATAAAAGCTGAAGACAGCCTTTTAATTCTTGACGACAGCATTGTTCGCGGTACTACTTTGAAAAAAAGTATTCTCAAAATGTTAGATCGCCTAAACCCAAAACGAATAATTGTTGTTTCATCAGCACCTCAAATTCGCTACCCGGATTGTTATGGTATTGACATGGCAAATTTAGAAGACTTGGTTGCTTTTCAGGCAGCTCTAGAATTATTAAAAGACATTGGTAAATCTGATTTGGTAGAAGCTGTTTATAAAAAGTGCCTGGCTCAACAAAACAAAGATGATTCTGACTTGAAAAACTTTGTTAAAGAAATCTATGATCCTTTTTCTGCTAAAGAGATTTCAGATAAAATAGCTGATCTATTGACAGAGGGCGGAATTAAAGCAGAGGTTAAGATTATTTTTCAATCAATAGAAAATTTACACATAGCCTGCCCAAAGCATACGGGGGATTGGTATTTTACAGGTGACTATCCTACAGCAGGCGGGAATAGGGTTGTCAACCGAGCCTTTATTAATTACTACGAAGGAAAGAAAGAAAGAGCCTATTAGCGAAGCGTATTTTGTCTAATAAAAACGCATTTCGTCTAAAAATGACTTTCTATTAACAATTAAACTATATATTTGAGATACCATAACATAAGTAGGTTAAGTTCATGGTAGATTTGGGGCAAAAAAGGTGAACATCTGTTCACCTTTTTTATTATTATAACAGTAGCTTTTTAACTAACCACCTTAAAGCGTTTTTCAACTTCATTCCAGTTTATGACATTAAAGAAGGCGTTTATGTAGTCTGGCCTTCTGTTTTGATAATTTAGGTAATATGCGTGCTCCCAGACATCTATGCATAAAATCGGAGTTTTTCCACATTCGCCTGGCATTAGCGGGTTGTCTTGGTTCGCTGTGGAGCAAATCTCTAAATTTCCGTTAGAGTCTGCGCAAAGCCAAGCCCATCCAGATCCAAATCGTGATGTAGCGGCCATTGTAAAACTTTTTTTAAAATCTTCAAAAGATCCGAAAGCTTTATTTATTGCATTTGCGATTATTCCAGTTGGAGCCCCACCACAGTTTGGGCCTATTACTTCCCAAAACAGATTGTGATTATAGTATCCGCCCGCATTATTTCGCAACGCATTGTTTGACATATCTAATGATTTAAGAATATCATCAATACTTTTGTTTTCCATGGGGGTACCCCCGACAGCTGAATTTAACTTTGAGGTGTATCCATTATGATGTTTTGAATGGTGTATTTCCATGGTCTTGGCATCGATATTTGGCTCAAGTGCACTGTATGCATATTTAAGTTTTGGTAATTCAAAAGGCATAATTATAAATTTTAACTTTTTACAAAGTTACAGCTTTTAATTTATTAACATCTATAATTATGTTATTTAGATTGTTTAATTTGCTGTTTAATTTTTCAGGATTTTTATGCTCAGGGTAATTAGTGCCTCCGCTGGGAGTGGCAAGACATATGCATTGGTTAAAGACTATTTGAAAATAGTGTTGGCTTCGGATCAGTTTCTGCCTCATAAGCAAATTCTTGCTGTTACATTTACAAATAAGGCAGTAGATGAAATGAAGGAACGGATTATTGAAGCTTTGATGTGTTTTTCGAACAAGGAAACCATAGGCCTTCAAAAGAATCTTTTTAATCAATTAAAAAAGGAATTAAATTTGACCGCAGACGTTTTAATATTGAAGTCAAAGGATGTAATAACGAAAATTTTACATAATTACGGCGGATTTCAAATATCTACAATAGACACATTTAACCAAAGATTAATTAGATCTTTTGCTTTTGATTTAAAATTACCAATAAACTTTGAGGTTGAGTTAAACACTGATTTTTTACTTGAGCAAGCGGTCGAATCTGTTCTAGCTAAAGTAGGTGGAGATTCTAATTTGACAGATGTATTAGTTGATTTTGCGATATCAAAAACTGATCAAGACCGTAGCTGGAATATAGCCCTGGACCTTTGCAAATTTGCACAGCTTTTGGTAAAAGAAACAGCAATTCCCTATTTGAAGTTTCTTAGCGGGAACAACTTAGAGAATTTTATTTCTTTCAAAAACAGCCTAGAAAATCAATATAGGTCTTTAGAAAAAGAAATCAGGACTACAGCTGAGGATGTTCTCGCATCTATTTCGAAAGGAGAGTTAAAAAGTAATGATTTTAATAGAAGATTAGTTCCAAGTCACTTTGAGGCCATGGTTAAGAAACCAAAAGATGTAAAGTTTGACTCAAAATGGAAGCAAGAGATTGAATCTTTTTCTTTTTACAATCAAAGGGCGTCAGCCGAGAGCAAATCCTATCTTGATAAAATAAGAGGCACTATAATTTCAGCCTTTTTTGATACAAAAA
Organism: Flavobacteriaceae bacterium; assembly: GCA_002721175.1. GTDB lineage: Bacteria > Bacteroidota > Bacteroidia > Flavobacteriales > Flavobacteriaceae > UBA3537. The sequence goes on from PBJR01000013.1 coordinate 147,293, forward strand.
AGGGGATATATAGGCTAAAGTATTTACAAAATATTATTGACAACATAACTCCTTTGTCAGTATTGGCTTTAATTCAAGAGGAACTGAACATGATTAAGCAAGATCAAAACATAGTCCTTATTTCAGAATTTAATACCATAATTGGTAACGAAATTAAGTCTCAACCCGTACCATTTATATATGAGAAAATTGGCGAAAAATTCAAACATTTTTTTATTGACGAATTTCAGGATACCTCATTATTTCAGTGGGAAAATTTGAAACCTTTAATAGAGAATTCATTAGCAGATTATAAAAGTTCCGTTCTTTTAGCTGGCGACCCAAAGCAATCGATATACAGGTGGAGAGGTGGCCACCCTGAGCAGTTTATAAAAATTATTAATGGTGAGGCCTCTTCTTTATTCACGCCAGATGTAATTGATCTTCCTGTCAATTATAGGAGTTCAAAAGCAATCGTAGAATTTAATAACAAATTCTTTTCTTGTGTATCAGAAGCTATTTTTTCAGACCAAGCTTATAAAAAGATTTATAAAAACAGCTTTCAGAAGTTTAATAGAGATGAACAAGGATTGGTTGAAATATCATTTTTAAATAGCGATAGAGATACTGATCAACCGCAAACATATGAATCAATGGTTTTATCAAAAATTACTGATTTGGTAGGTTCAAAAAATAATATTTCATATAAGGATATTTGCATTTTGGTTCGAAAGCATAGCGAAAGCGTTTCAATTGCAAAGCACTTAACAGCAAACAATGTGCCAATTGTATCTAATCAGAGTTTGTTAGTTTCATCTTCAAAAGAAGTGATATTTATTATTGCTGTTTTTAAACTTATAACAATCCCGTCAAACCAATCAAACAAACTACAAATTTTGAATTATTTAGTAGACAAGTTTAAAATTGAAAAGGCTCATGAATTTATAGACACACGCTTACAAATGAACAATAAGAGATTTTTCAATTCATTTCGAAATCTTGGCATTTATTTTAATTGTGAAGAAATAGGTATGTTATCAATCTATGAATCAGCGGAGCTGGTAATAAATTCTTTTGGTCTAGTTGCACGATCTAATGTATATATTGAATCCTTTCTTAATTTTATCTTTGAATCTTCTAATGGGAAATGTGCCAGCCTGAATAGTTTCCTATTGTATTTCGATCAGCATAAGGAAAAATTAAGCATATCAATAACGAAAGGAGTTAACGCTGTGCAAGTCATGACTGTCCACAAGTCAAAAGGGCTCGAGTTTCCAGTGTTGATTTTTCCTTATGCTGATTTAGATATATATAAAGAGATTGAGCCAAAGGAATGGATGCCAACATCAGCTTTAAACCCTAAATTTCCTTATTTCTTATTAAACTACAGTAAAGATTTTGAGTTTTTTGGAGATTTAGCAAAAGACTATTCTCGCAGAAGAAAGTCATTGTTAGAACTAGACAACATTAATTTGCTTTACGTTGCGCTTACTAGACCTTCTGATCAATTATATATTATTACTAAAGCCCCAAAGAATGATTCGCCGTCAACTTTGAAAACCTATTCAGATTTGTTTGTACATTTTTTAAAGGGTGAAGGGTTATGGAAAGCAGGTATTTACAAATACTCGTTTGGTTTACTGTCTAAAATTAGTTTAAATGATTCAATTAAGTGCCCAGTGCTGTCACCAACTCAATTTATGTCGTTTTCACGAAAAAGCTTAAATATTTCTATTTCCTCAAGCTTGGATCATGGTATTGATGCTCTTAGTAAGGTGGCAATTGAAAGGGGAAATTTATTACACCAGATGCTTTCCAAAATTTTCTCTAGTTCTGATATTGATGATTGCATTGAGCAGTTTTACAATACCGGGTCAATAGATCTCAATGGTGCAAAGGAGTTCAAAAGCATATTGAACGATATTGTGAATCATTCTAAAATTAATCAATATTACTTGGACAATTTGGTTGTTTTCAATGAAAAGGAAATTCTGGACACTAATGGTCGAATCATTATTCCTGACCGCCTAATTATAAGTGATGATGGAAGCGCTGTTATTATTGATTATAAAACCGGTAAGCCAAATGCTCGGCATAGAGATCAACTTGAGGCTTACACTTCTGTCGTTAAGGCTATGGGGTATAATGTAGATAAAAAGATTTTGGTTTATATTTACCCTAAAGTATCAGTCAAGGTATTAAACTAAAACACGATCTTATGGGTATTACGATTAGAGATTATTTAAGGAAAGAATTAAACTCAATTAAGGAGCAGGGATTATTCAAGGAAGAGCGCATTATTAAGTCAGCTCAGGGACCTGAGATAACATTAAAAACAGGGCAAAGGGTATTAAATTTTTGTTCTAACAATTATCTTGGCTTGGCTTCTAATCCTGAGGTAATTCAAGCAGCAAAGGATGCTATGGACACACACGGTTTTGGCATGGCATCTGTTAGGTTTATATGCGGGACACAGGACATTCATAAGGAGTTGGAGAGAAAGATTTCTACTTTTTATAAAACAGAAGACACAATTTTATATGCCGCAGCATTTGACGCGAATGGAGGACTCTTCGAGCCGCTTCTTACAGATAAAGATGCTATTATATCAGATAGTTTGAATCACGCCTCTATTATTGATGGAGTTAGGCTTTGCAAAGCTAGTCGCTTTAGATATAAAAACAACGACATGAACGATTTAGAAGATCAATTAAAAGCCGCAGACGGCAGTGGCGCTAGATTTAAGATAATTGTAACTGACGGAGTTTTTTCAATGGACGGCTTAATTGCTCCCTTAGATAAGATTTGTGATTTAGCTACGAAATATGATGCATTAGTTATGATTGACGAATGTCATGCAACCGGCTTTTTAGGTCTAACAGGGCGAGGGAGCTTGGAAGCCAAAAATGTTTTAGGGAGAATTGATATAATTACTGGTACCCTGGGTAAGGCTTTGGGGGGAGGAATGGGCGGATATACAACAGGCAGTAGAGAAATAATTTCTATGTTGCGCCAGCGGTCAAGGCCATATCTGTTTTCAAATTCCTTAGCACCCTCGCTGGTTGGGGCCTCAATCAAGGTTTTTGATCTTTTATCCTCAAATACTAATTTAAGAGATAAGCTTGAGTGGAATACAGCTTATTTTAAGAACGGAATTAAGGAATTAGGTTTTGAAATAATAGATGGAGATTCAGCCATTGTTCCTATAATGCTTTATGATGCCAANCTTGCNCAAAAAATGGCNGATTTATTACTCGCTGATGGGGTATACGTNGTAGGNTTTTTCTATCCCGTTGTTCCCANGGGAAAAGCAAGAATTANAGTTCAACTATCTGCNGCTCATGAAAAAACACANNTAGANAANGCNCTANATGCGTTTGGAAGAGTGGGAGAANAANTNGGGATCTTGAAAAATTAATTAAAATTATAAGNNTTATNNATTGATTTTTTATTAGAATATGTTTGTTTAGTGAAATATATCCTTACTTTTGCAGAAGAAGAATCAAAANTGATTATGAATTATGAAAAATTTTAAAACNAAAATTTTAGCTTTATTAATTGTTGGTTTTACAATTAATCTTAGCGCACAAACAGATGATAATCCATGGGAAATCTCACTAGGGGTAAGTGCAATTGACTTTTTCCCTGTCGGCGGTGAAAACGAATATCAAGGTGGTAACCTCGAGGACTTTTTCAATATTGATGAGCACTGGAATATCTCTCCATCCCTTTCTTATTTGTCAGTGGGTAGAAACCTAAAAGACAATGTTTCCTTTAAACTTTCTGGTGCATATAACCAAATTGAAAAATGGGGGAGTATTAATGTAGCTAAACTAAACTACTTCAATTTAAGCGGTTCAGTTAATTACAGTCTATCAGACGGGTTAAATCTTGGTAAAATAGATCCTTTTTTTGGAGTAGGNATGGGTTATTCGTGGATTGAAGTAGGAGACTACAATGTTAATCCCAGTGATCCAAATGCTGACTACAGCAGCTTTTTAACGACGAATGGGGCATTTGGAATTTCTTATTGGGCTACAGACTACATAGGTTTAACTTTACAAACCACTTATAATTATGCATGGCCTTCAAGTGTTAAGGAATCACCATCGCATTATCGCCACACACTAGGCTTATCAGTTAGATTTGGTGGCACTGATACTGACGGCGATGGGGTTTATGATAAAAAAGATTTATGCCCTGAAGTTCCTGGGCTAGAGGCTTTTAATGGCTGTCCAGACACTGATGGCGATGGGGTTCAAGATTCTGAAGATACTTGCCCAGACGCAGCTGGTCTAGCCGAGTTCAGCGGTTGTCCAGATACTGATGGNGACAGAGTTTCTGATAATAATGACCGNTGTCCTGAAGTTGCAGGATTAGCCTCCATGAACGGCTGTCCAGATTCTGACGGTGATGGAATTACAGATCTAAAAGATAGTTGTCCCAATGAAGCTGGCCCAAGAGGGAATAGAGGCTGTCCATGGCCAGATAGCGATGGAGATTCTGTGTTGGATAAAGATGATAAATGTCCTAAAGAACCTGGTTCNGCAGCAACGAATGGTTGCCCAGATAAACCTAGTGCAGAGGTTCANAAGACTTTAGCAAGCTATGCAAAGACAATTAATTTTGAGTATGGAAAGTCATCATATAAAGCAGAAGCTGAAAAGACACTAAAGGCTATTGTTGCCATTATTATTGAATATCCAAAGGCCAAATTTGTTATAGAAGGCCATACTGACGGTATTGGTTCAGAAGGCTTTAATCAAACCTTATCTGAAGAAAGAGCAGAATCAATTCTTACTTTTCTAATGTCAAACGGGGTTGACGCATCTAGGCTTACAGCNAAGGGATATGGGGAATCATCTCCTNTAGCATCTAATAGCACCGAAGCCGGAAGAGCAATGAACCGACGCGTTGATGTTAAACTTGCTAATTAGAAATTTTTTATAAAAATAAATTTAAAACGCTTCGTTTATGCGAGGCGTTTTTTATTTTTATAGCATGCATAGCTTTATTTCCGATGTTATTAGGAGCTTGAAGCTCAATAATAAGAACTTTTCAAAATTAACGTTTATTCTNCCAAACAAGCGATCTTGCTTGTTTTTTAAAAACATATTAATTAAAGAACTAGATCCTCCCGTTTTTTTTCCAGAAATTATTCCAGTTAATTCTTTTATTGATGAATTATCAAATTTNAACAGGTTAACGCCTNTTGAATGTCTATTTGAATTTTATGAGGCTTATAAATCCAATGTTCCAATTANCAAAAGAGAGCCGTTTAACTTATTTTCAAAGTGGGCTAATAAAGTTTTGAAGGATTTTGACGAGATTGACAAACACTTAGTTCAGCCCGAAAAAGTGTTCAAATATTTGAATGCTATCCAAGACATAAATCACTGGTCTTTGAATTCAAATCCAACAAAAGCAATAACGAACCACCTAAAATTTTGGAAAGATATCTCTATTTATTACAATAGTTTTTCAAACCGCTTGTTACAAAACAAAAATGGGAGTGAAGGATTAATTTATAAGGCTGCAGCAAAAAATATCGACTTTTACATAAGTGATAATGCAAGAGATGAACACATTTTTATTGGGTTTAATGCATTATTTGCCTCAGAAGCTGCTATTATTCAAAAGCTATTAGAGTCTGGTAAGGCTTTAATTTATTGGGATGCTGAAAAGTCTTTTCTGAAAAGCAACCACCATGACGCTGGGTTGTTCATGCGACGTTATTTAAACGATTGGCAGTTTTATATAAGTAATCAGTTTAACATCATAGGCAACCATTATANAGCTTCAAAGACGATTAATATTTTTGGGACTTCTAAACAAATTGCTCAAGTTAAATATGCAGGNGAAATTGTAAAGAAGTTAATTAAAGTAAACAAGGATNAAAAAATAGCCCTTATTTTACCAGACGAAACGCTGCTAACACCTTTGTTAAATTCCTTGCCCATTGAGCTCGAAAATATTAATATTACAATGGGACTAACACTAACAAACTCTCCCATTTCTTCACTTATTGGGAGCTGGTTTAATTTACATAAATTATCAAAAAAAGAATTTTATCACAAAGATGTTTTTGAATTGTTGTTGGATCCATTATCCTCAGTTATTCTGAGTTCTTCTAGATCTGAACCAGTTCAAGATCTAGTTTCAAAAATTAAATTGAAGAATCTATCAAAGTTAGACGCTGAAATAATTTCACAAATTTGTTTACGATCTAAAGATGTTTTAGGCCTTTTATTTAATCCTTGCAAGGGGGCAATTGAAGCTCTTGATAGAATTTTAAAGATTCTTGGAAAATTAAAGAACAGTTTTGAAATTCGGGGCAAGGAAAATTTTATTTTGCAAGAGCACATACATCGTTTTATAGAAATTTTTCAACAGCTAAAAAATTATAATAATGCTTATGGAATCATAGACTCTATAAAGGCCTTACAGGAACTTTATAAAGAATTGCTTAACATGGAAAAAATACATTTTGACGGTGATTCATTTAAAGGGCTTCAGATTATGGGTGTATTAGAATCGCGAGTCTTGGACTATGAGAATGTTATCATTCTTTCGTTAAATGAAGGGGTTTTTCCATCCGGGAAAAAATATAATTCTTTCATTCCATTTGATGTGAGACTAGAAAATGATTTGCCAACTTACAAAGAAAGAGACGCAATCTATACTTATCATTTTTATCGATTAATGCATCGAGCCAAAAATATTTATTTACTTTACAATACTGAGGCTGACAATATAAATAGTGGCGAACCTAGCCGATTTATTGCTCAGTTAAATTTAGAAAAGCATCACCGAATTAATCACCAGATTTTAATGCCAAATATTCCCAATACTNCAACTTTTCTTCGAAAAGTTAAAAAGACACCACAGATTTTAAACAGGCTTAAGGAGTACGCCAACGTTGGACTCTCCCCTTCTTCTTTAGGTCAATATATAAGAAACCCAATTGATTTTTATAACCATAGAGTATTGGGCATAAGAGAGGAGATAAATTTAGAGGAAACTATTGAAGCAAGTACCTTTGGAAGCGTAGTTCATCTTACGTTGAAGGAGTTGTATCAACCATACCAGGGCAAATTTTTGGAAATCTCCGAACTTTCATCAATAAAAGCCAGGATAAATACAACCATTAATAAATCTTTTCAGAAAATATATCGCGGTGGAGATATCACCAANGGGAAGAACTTAATAAGTGCTGAAGTTGCTAAGAGGTATGTTTCTAATTTTATAAATATGGAAATTGGATTTTTGGAAAGAGGGCATAAAATAAAACTAGAATCTGTTGAAAAAGAAATAAGCATTAGTTTAGAGGGTACTGGTTTTAACTTTCCTGTGTTTTTGAGGGGAAGTGTAGACCGAATTGATAGTTTTGACGGAGTTAGACGGATTGTTGATTTTAAAACTTCTAAGGTCGTCCAAAGTGATTTAAACCTAATCGATTGGGCTACTTTAACTACAGACTATAAATCAAATAATAAGATTTTTCAAGTCCTNACGTATGCATATATTCTGAATGGAATTAGTNGCATTAANGTTCCCNTNGAAGCAGGNGTTATATCCTTCAAAAANNTAAAAGAAGGGTTCTTAAAGTTTACTAAAAANGANAAAACANTGCGAGGAGGCAACAAGTTNACTAAAGTATCTGCAGAAATTTTNGCCAATTACGAAANTCAGCTGAAGAATCTCTTNCNTGAAATTTTTTCAATAGATAATGATTTTTTAGAAAAGGAAATTTAAAATGGNAGACATANTGAACGGAGTTATACANGGCCCAAATAAAAGGCNTATTACATATGACCTTTTCACACCCCAGAAATCCTCNCAAGCNNCTGTTATTATNTTCTGTCACGGATATAAAGGTTTTAAAGATTGGGGNGCTTGGACATTATTAGGAAAGGCTTTTGCNCTTAACGGAATAGCTTTTTTTAAGTTTAATTTTTCTAACAATGGGGTTACTAGGTATAGCCCTGATGAATTCAATGATCTGGAAGCATTTGGACTTAATAATTACACCAAAGAGCTTTCAGATTTAAAGGCTGTTTTAGATTGGTTTAGTGAGACTTATAAGAACGAATCGGCATTTAACTTAGAAAACATAACATTATTGGGGCATAGCCGTGGGGGCGGCATAGCGTTAATAACTGCAAGTGAAGACAACCGGATTAGTAAATTAGTTACTTTATCGAGTGTGAGCGATTATAAATCTAGGTTTCCAGTGGGTAAATCTTTACAGGATTGGTCAAATACTGGAATTTATCATGTTAGAAACGGTCGCACAAATCAATTAATGCCACACAAGTACCAGTTTTATCAGGATTTTATTGTAAATGAAGAAAGATTAACGATTTCTAGAGCAGTAAAAAGTATAAATATTCCATTCTTAATTCTACACGGTGATCACGATACTTCAGTTGATCTTTCTGAGGCACGAAAGCTTCATACTTGGAGCCCAAAGAGTCTTTTGTTTGTTGTAAGAGGTGCAAATCATGTTTTTGGAGCCAAACACCCATGGTACGAGCCACATTTGCCACCCCATTTAGAGCTTGTTTTGAAAAAAATAGTTCAATTTATTAACAAATAGCTTTACTTCTTAGAATAAAATTCATTTATCTGTAGATTTTTTTGGGAATACCAAACTAATTTTTGTAATTTAGACCAACTAATAAAATTATATTATGGGATATTCATTTAAAAACAGTAAAGGAAAGACGTATTATTTACATACAAAGGACGTTGTCTTAAAAGGCGGACGAAATCAAACGATTTATTATTTCGCAAAAGATGAGCGTTCTAATTCATGCGACCTTCCAGCTGGCAAAAAAATTGTAGAAAATCAAAAGACGGGTTTACCATTTGTAAAGTCTGTATAGTTAATTTTCAAACGATTAAAAAAACCCGCTACTTAAGCGGGTTTTTTATTTTTTAAAAGTAATTTTAGTTAGACGCCTCGTCTGGCAGATCCATTGTATAAACGAAAAATCTTCTTATTAATCCATCAGTAACCTCAACATCAATCATTGCATTTTTTATAACTTTCTTCCCATTTACAGTTGTTGATTCTCTGTGGCCTGCAATGATCCAGTCTGCCCCACTTGGGACAGATCTATATGGCATTGCCCAATAAATTTCCCATTTTGGATTTTCTGCTTTGAACCAAGCAGCTAGGAAGTTTTTGTGTTGCTCCTTCCCAACAATAGTTGACCCATTTGGAGCTTGGATATATATCGAATCGGAATTCATTGACATTATTTTTCCCAAGTCTTGTTTGTTGTGTGCTTCAATATAATCAGTCCATAATTTGGTAATATCATCTGATCCTGCGATAAATTTTTCTTCAGGCTGAGGCGTAAAGAAGCCAACTCCTTGAGTGTTTTGAGCAAATAATAATTGTGTTGAAAAAGCTAGATAAAACAAAAGGATTATTTTTTTCATAATTGTTTTTTTTGGTTTAATCAAATCTATTAAAATTTTAAGTTAAAATATAATTTAGCCAGACCTTATTTGGTCTCAACATTGGTAGTTTTGGTTTCAATTGCCTCCGAAAAGTAAAATTTGAACTTAAGCTTGTTATCTACCTTAACAAGATATACACTTTCGAGCCATTCAAATTCAAGCTTAACCTTGCCCTCAGGAGTATTGATTAAAAATTCCCCGAAATGAGTCAATGACATGTGAGCGGAATTACAATCGATATCAATTACAATATTTTCAAAACTTCGTTTAGTCGATATGATATCAAACGTTTTAACGAAATCAATAAATTCTTCGGTATTGTAGCGGCGACTATTTTCAAATATGAAAAAATCTTCTGTAACTAGGTTACGAAATTGATCTATATTGTTGTCTACTGTTTCAAATAAATTATTAAAGGATGACATCACATCTTCATTTGAGATTTCTGCCTGGGCATTAATTTTATTAAATGGCGCAAAAGCGAGGAAAATTAGGGCTAGGTAGTGTTTTTTATTTATCATTTTTTTTGTTTGAATACGTCGATTATTATTTTAATTTCATTTTCTTCTAAATTGGAGGTTTTTTTTAATTTTTCAGTAAAGTAGTCTAGCTCAGACTCACTCACAGGGCAGCCTAGGTTTTGAGCTTTAGGATCAAAGGAGTTTTCAATTAAATTCCCCTTTTTATCAAGCACAACCCAAAAGGGAAGACCAGCATTTTGGCCTTTATGTTCAGTTAAGAACTCAAAACCACCTGGTGTTTCAAGAGATTTATTTTTCTTTGTTTCGTTAACGACCAGTGTTGCAAACACATATTCTCTATTGAAAAGCGCTACACATTTTTCATCATTAATCTGAGCTGCCATTTTTTTGCACCACCCGCACCATGAAGCACTATAGGTTAAGAAGATATTTTTGTTTTCAGCTGTAGCCCTAATTGAAGCCTTTGAAACTATCTGTTTGGCGGATAGTAAACTATTATTCTCTTGAGGATTTGATGTCAGAAAAATTAATAAAAAGAGTAATGTTAATTTCATTTTCATTTTCTGTTTTTTATTAAATAGTCTAAGGCAAGTGTTGACATAGATTTAATCCCCGTTATCAACGCAGAGTCATCTACATAAAAATCGGGAGTATGATGGGGTGCAGCTTTTGAAGCATCAGTTCCTTTTTTTGCACCACCTATAAAAAAGTACATACCCGGAACTTCTTTTTGGAAAAATGAAAAATCCTCAGCGCCTGTAATTGCATTCATAAAATGTACATTTTCGTCGCCGTTAATTCTCTTTAGTGAGGGTAGCATATTTTCATAAAGTTCTGGGTCGTTGTAGGTAATAGGGTAGCTAACTTGGTACGTTATTTTTGCCTTTATATTGTTTGATTTTGCGGTGTTGTAAACAATTTCTTCTAGCCTTTTTAGAACAGTTTCTTTCATGTTTTCGTCAAGTGTTCTTATTGTTCCAAGCATGTAGAGATTTTCAGGGATAATATTGCTTCTCACCCCGCCGTGAATACTTCCAATTGTCACTACAGCAGCTGCTTCTGTAAGTGGTAAACTTCTACTTACAATCGTCTGTATGTTATTTATCATTTGAGATGCAGCAACAATAGGGTCAACTCCTGTCCAAGGAGTTGATCCGTGAGTTTGAACTCCTTTTATATCAATCCTAAATTCATTTACAGCTGCCATGATTCCTTTGGGTCTAACATAAACATGACCAGCATTGAGTTGCGACCAAATGTGTAAACCAAAAATCGCACTAACATTAGGGTTTTTTAATACTCCCTCTTTCACCATTAATTCGGCCCCCCCCTCTTCACCGGCCGGGGCGCCCTCTTCAGCAGGCTGAAAAATAAACTTTATTGATCCAGGGATTTCGTCTTTAATGGCATGTAAAACTTTTGCTACGCCAATTAAAATTGCTGTGTGAGCATCGTGGCCGCAGGCGTGCATAACTGGCACGTTTTCACCATTATATATTCCGGTCATCTCAGATTTCCAGGGCAAATTAACTCTTTCTTTTACTGGCAATCCATCTATATCTGCACGAAGTGCTACTACTGGTCCTGGTTTACCCCCTTTTAAAACGGCAACGACACCAGTTTTCGCCACACCGGTTTTTGGTTTAAGCCCGATTTTAATCAATTCTTTAGCTATTCTTTCAGCGGTTTTAAATTCCCTATTGCTCAATTCTGGATTTTGGTGGAACCAATGTCTAAGTTCAATAATATTAGATTCAATATCAGATGACAATGTTTTTATCTTTTTATCGAAGGATTGTGCGCTCAACATAATGGTATTAATAAAGTAAAAAGTTACTAAAATTCTGCTGACAGGAAACATGTTAGATAATATAAATCAAACTTTATCTATGCGCTTTAGGACTAGATACATCCAAATAATTACACATAAGAAGACAAAAATTGAGAAAAAGAATACAATTTCGTTAGCGCTCATAAAATTCTTTTGCCTAAATATAGCAAAAATTATAAACATAAGTAAAATTTAGAATTATTAGCAGGTGTGTTTCTAATTGCCCTGGCTACATCCATTTCTTTTTTGATATTTCAACTCTGTAAGCGATATTATTTAAGATGGTTTTTAGCTTGTCGAAATTAAAAGTTTGAAATCGGATTTTTCCGCCAGCTGTGAGAACTAACATATTACCAAGGTTTGAATTTTTGTACCACACGGGCTGTGTGAGCACAATTGATTGTATTTTGTGGCACTGAATATACCTTGTTTTTATATCCCAAAACCCTGATTTTAAAATTATAAAATCACTTGATATAAAAAGCTGATTGTTCTTGAATGAGCGCCAGCAAATCAATGTACTTAAAGCAATAAATAACCCAGCGATAGCGCTCAAATTAATGTAATCTATGAAAGGAAATTCTAAGTTAATTATAGCTAATAGTAAACATGGAGTGACAGATAAGAATAAATTAATATAGAACTTTCTAATATTTGGGCGCATACTCATAGTTTTACCCACGAAATTTTCATAAACAAAGTCAAATAATTCTTCTTTTTGGCTGTATGAACAGCCTGGGACATGTAATTTGTTTTTGTTTTTTGACATGTTAATTCCATCACTTGACGCCTGACTAATATTGATATCTACAATTTTCATTAATTTCTGTAACCAATTTTGGGTCACATGAAACTGCTGTACCTTAGCAGGGGATAATAAGACTGATTTTGTTTGGATTAGACCAAAATTAATTTCTAAATTTTTTAACCTGCGTATAGCTTTGTATTTATAATATTTTACAATGGTTGAGACCAAGTTTATTGATAGAACTAGAATTATTGTTATGGTCGCCAACACAATGAGAATAGTGAAACTAAAAGTTTTATTTTTAACCCAGGACGTAACCCCTGATGTGTAATCTATTTTTAGATCGTCTAAAAATTGAAGGGCAATAAAAATGAACCCGCCAATTAGTGTTAGTGTTTCAAAATATCGTGTAGTAAGACCTGTTTTAACCAAAGTGATTAAATCAATTTCAAAAGATTTTGTTTCCTGGCCTAACTTCTTTTTAGTTTGGCTAATTAATAAACTTGACTTTTTAATTTCTTCAGCAATTAATTTAAAGTCATCAGCAATTTTTTTTGATACTGCTTTGATATCAACCTCAGTAGAATTAGTTCCTGCTGTATCCATTTGTATTTCATAAAGTTTAAAAATCTTATGAATTAGCCTCTGGTTGATATTGATTTGCTGAATTTTTTCAAACGGGATACTTAGCTTTGTTTTTCTAAACAACCCCTTTTTTACAACAAATTCATCCTTTTTAAAATCAAATTTATATTTAAAATAGTAATATTTTATGTAAGCTGAAATTGCGAGTATTATGAGACCAGCAGTTAAAATTAATATTGATGTTTCGAAATTCCCTTTTAAAATCGGGTATAATAGAAACAAGAAATTATAGCTATTTTTCCTTATTGATTCAAAAAATAGGATAATTGAGCCAACAGCTGATTGTCTTTGGAGCTTTGAGAAATTTTCAAAAATAATGTTGTTCAAATCAATTTTTATATCAGGGTTGTTGTTGTATTTTTTTTGAAATTAGTTCTTTGTATTTCTTTGCTGTTTCAACACTTAGACCGTGAATACTTATATCAGTCGTTACCCCTCCAGCAGTATAAAATTGAAGAGAAGCTAACCCGAAATGCCTAGAAAAGAGACCCTGATGCAAGGCAATATGTTGTATTCTATTGTACGGAATTAAGACTAATGTTTCTTTCAAAACACCTGACTTGTAAATTACATCGTGATCTCTAAAGCAGTAAAATCGTTTGTTGAACCCATACCAAGAGTATATGATATTTAATGGCCAGAACAAAATGTATGCAAAAGCCACAACCCATATATAGTCAAAACCCTCTAGTTGTTTAAATATTGTGAACGATATCAGAATTAAAATTGAAAGGAGGAAGAAAAAAATTATGATATTACTAACGATAATTTTAAAATAGTTTTTTTCAATTTTAACAAGCTTAGCATCTTCAAAATCAGGAATATTTTCAATTATTATTTTATTGTTTGTAAGTTTTTTTGGCATTACATAAAGTTTTTATAAAAATAAAAATAAAAGCTTTTCAATAAAATTCATATAGTTCAAACAATTTGATTTTGAGTTAATTATTAAAATTTATTTTTTAGGGAATCTACTAAAATCTCCCATCCCGTCTGAGTCTAATACATCAGGTTGTGAACCGTAATTATTTTCTTCTCTTTGTTTTTTTGTACTGTAAAAAATGTTCCAGATTAAAAAATAAACATAGATTATAAATATAACGAATCCTATGATAAACATCGCTAACCCCATTACTTTCTTCTTTGTCTAATTGTTAGTGCAAACAATAATATGGTTCCAGGCCAGTGTGCGGTATACATTGCCTCATCGGTTCGTCCGATTAATCCTAAACCGACAGAGTACAATAGGCATATAAATGCGAGGATTACAGGATACCATTTGAATATAAAATCTTTAATCATGTGCATAAGTATTTGTTGTTTTATGCAATGATATTGTTAAATATCCCCTAATTATGTTAAATTTTTAATAATTAACTATTATTTAATGATTGATTTTTCTCTATTCACATGCACCATCGCTGTATGGTGGTAAAACTCCATACCAATTGAAAGCTTGACAATCATTTACATATGTTTCTCCATTGCATCCGCAGACTGGAGCATAAATCTCAGGGCAAGCGGAGTCATAATTTATTAGTGTTTCATCCACACACATATTAGGAGTGTCTTGCGAATCATCATTGTCGCTGCACGAAAAGACAAGAAGAACGGTTAAAAAGGCCAAAATATTTTTCACCTTATATATCTTAAATAAATAAACAATAAATTTAGAATAAGAACAGCCAAAGTTAATATTATTGTCAGTGAGTGAAGCAATTTCCATAAACTTAGCTTCGAATTATCTTTTGCTTTATTAATTGACGCAGTAATCAAGTAGCAAAGAAGCATCATTAGTGATCCTGATAAAAAGAAAAATGAAAATAATATTTCTGAATTTAAGATCTCAGCACCAAACCCCAGTAGACCCAGTGTTCCAATCATAACAAAAAATTTAGGCCAAATAACCCTCAAAAAAACACTAGCATCTTCTTTTTTTAAAAGTCCATTTATATAGGGGGCTACAATCAAGGATTGAAACAAGATTAAAGATGCTATGGCGGATGATATAATTAGTGAAATATGTTCCATATAGTTAGTTTATTTAAGCTTAAATCCAAACATCGTTTTGAGCAGTTAAGTCTGTATTAAGATTGCCTGTATTTTTAACCCCTCTGGGCTCAACAATTAAGACATGTGCTTCTTTTTTAGCAAAAGGTTTGTGATTAATACCTTTAGCGACCGTTATTATTTCCCCTTCATTAATTTCTTCAGTTTTATTTTTAAAATCTATGAATAATTTACCTTTGATAACAATAAACGTTTCATCAGATTTTGAATGGTGATGCCAAACGAAATCATCTTTGACTTTGACTAATTTAAATTGATAGTCATTAAGTTCAGACACCACTTTTGGGCTCCAATAATCATTGATTTTTTTTAATTTTTGCGATAAGTTAATTTTTTTGTTTTTTTCATTCATAGAGTAAGAAATAAAATAGAATTATTCGAAACAGAAAAAGGTTACAGTGGCGTTATATTATTTAAAATTCATCACACATAAAATTACAAAAAATAGTTAAGGGTATTATAAAAATTTAAACAACAAGAATCAGTTTATTACTTTTGCAAAAAGACTTAGGTATATGAAAAAGTTTAATACAAACGATTATTTAGTTAGAATTCCTCTATTCATTATTTTCTTTTGGTTCGGATTTTTAAAAATAATAAATTTATCTCCCGCCCAAGCTTTGGTGATAGATACAGTGTATTGGATGCCTGTATTTGATGCTCCTACGTGGACGATTATCATTGGATATTGGGAGGTCCTTATTGCTGTATTTTTCTTATTTAAGCGCACAACCTTTTTAGCAATGATTTTTTTATTAACTCAGATGGCAGGTACATTTTTACCATTAATTATACTTCCAGAGGTTACTTTTCAGGGTTCTAATCCCTTTCTTCCAACTCTTGAGGGGCAATATATTATTAAAAACATAATAATTATTACCGCAGCTTTGATTATTGGACGAAGTAATTTAAAGGCTAGAGTCTTTAACGCATGAAAAAATGTGGGATATTTTTTTCTTCCTTTAATTAAAGTTTTTTAGATCGACATTTTTTATCCCTTTGAAAATTGTATTAATTGCTAAAGGCGAGGGGTGTATTGGGTTACCCAGTGCGGTAAGCCCTAAACAGTAGATTTTAGCATCTATTTGCTGAAGCATACTTGTTATTTTATTCGCTTGAGGTCTTAGGTAATATCTTGTACTGATGTGATTTCCCCAACAACAAAGAATTTTTTTAAAATTGTAATTATCATTTGCGATAATTGAATATATCATGTCAAGATTCTGACTAGCCAGCATATGATTTATTCTTTTTGGTAAGTCTTTTGGTTTTGATGTTTTAATGGGGTATAGATTAATTATCCACCATCCATCACAGTTGTATTTTTTTGCAATGGCTTTTATATTTTTAGAGGTAGGGTCTAATTTGTATTCATTGGCACTACTTGGATTAACCCCAATAGCTAGTAGTTCTCTTGACCCTTTTTCACCTATTAAAAATCTCTTTTTTTTATCACTTTTTGGGACACACAAGATATCATTGATTTTAACCATGTGAGGAAGATCTTTAGTTAAATTTTAGCTGAGATCCTTGAAAACTTCATCCATGCGCTTTGCCAGGGCAAAGTCCTTTTTTGTAAGTCCATTTTTATCATGCGTATAAAGCTCTATTTCAATCATATCATATGTGTTTGTCCACTTTGGGTGATGATTCATATCTTCACATGTTTTGCCAACTTCATTAATAAAATTTATAGCATTTTGAAAGCTTTTAAATTTATAGTTTGACACTAAAAATTTGTCTGAAATTGACCATTTTTTTGACAGTGTGTTTAATAGTTCTTTAGTTTCATTTTCGTTTAATAAGTCATGCATTTTATTTAATTTTTTTTAGGAATTTTAATGTTAGCATTAACATGGAGAAGAACGCAAACAACCAGCTCATAGGAATTAGGAAAAATGGTTCGTGTATAATTCCATTATCATCAATTGTAGTTGGCAGTAGATTAAAGGACATGAAACAAACAAATGACATAAACATAAATAATCCAACCAGGTTTTTCATAGTGAAATTTAATTACCAAAATCTAATGCGACAATACTTTCGATGACCAATTTTCATATCAATGTATAAGCCATCATAGGTCAACACACTGCAAGTATAAGCAAATCTATTCCATACTCTTTTCATAATTTATAAATGTAGTAAAAATATTAATATGGGTGCTCACCTAAATAATTACCGCGCGGATTATTTGAAGACGGGATTTCATGGGATGAACTAGTAAAGGGTGAAGGGTATAGAATCAAATATTCGCAAAGGAATTGGGTAGAGAACTACGAAACCGGAGGGTGGAGCATGGGGAATTTCATTATTTCTGTTGAAAAGTAAACTTAAAACATCAATATATTTTTCATATCTAAAAAGCTCTCATTGGTAATGTTCTTTCACAGCTTTAAAAATTTAAAATTAGAAATGTCAATTTATGAACAAATCATATTGACTTTAGTACCTAAAGTTTTTAAAAGATACTTTCCGATTTGTTTTAGCTGATTCCATTATAGCATTTAGAACTCGAATGTCTCTTCTCCCCATTTCGCCTGGGGTGATATTAGGACGTTTTTTTAATATTGCTAGGCATTGTCCATCAATCTGTAGTTTTTGTTGAAAAATGGGGTTTATTTTCATCTCTCCATCCGGGGTGTATCCCTTAATTCCTGTGTAGCTATAGGCTGGCTTTAATCCGAGTTTACCCTTTTTAGTTTCAAGGTGAATGAAGTTTTCATATTTGCCATAATTTGAGCTGTGTTTTGAAATTTTTCCATTGGGCCATTCTAA
>PBJR01000014.1 GCA_002721175.1 Flavobacteriaceae bacterium
TGGTGGAGAATGATCCACTTCTTAAATTAACATTACCACCAAACCCAGGACTTGGATCTTCAGTTACAATGTTTATAACACCTGCTAAAGCTTCACTTCCGTACAAACTGGAGGAGGGTCCCTTGACCACCTCAATCTGTTTTATGTTTCCAACTGTTATTCTATCCAAATCTAAAGTTCCAGCTGTTCGACCGATTAAAGGAACCCCATCTAAAAGGACCAAACTGTATTGACTGTCAAGACCTTGTATTTGTACTCCCTCGACTCCTCCGTAATCTGGTACCATCAATAATCCGGTTTGTTCCTCAAGAATATCACTTAATCTAATAGAATTTGCAGATTTTATAGATTTTTTATTTATGAGCATTACGGGAAAAGGAAGTAATGATAATTTTCGCTCAGTTCTAGTCGCTGATAATATGATCTCGTCAAGTTCTTTGATACTGGTTGAATCTTGGACTTGCATTTCGGTTTGAGAAAAAATAATGTGAATGCACATTAGAAAAAATGACAAGAATAATTTATGGCTGTTCAATGTTTAAAAATTAACTTCTAATGTTACATAAAGATTTCTTGGCGGAGAGGGAATAATGCCTGGCCCTGGATATCCAGTTGCTCTTCTTGTAAAGTAAGAATTATTTAGAGCATTATTAATCCCTGATTCTAATCGAAAATTTTTCCATTCATAGGACAATCCAAAATCTAAGATGTTGTAGCTTGGAATGGCACCTATAACACCACCAATGTTACTATCTATAGCATTAGTGGCATCTGTAAATTGTTCAGAAATATATGAGTATAAAAAATTAGTCGTAAAATCTTTATATGAAAATTTAACACCGGTTTTGAAGTTCAGTCTTGGAACAAATTCTACACGATTGCCTACAATTCCATTTGCTTCGCTAGATGTATATTTTGAGTCAATAACAGAAGTATTAAAGAAAATATTAGATTGAATATTATTATCTAAACTAAAAAGTTTATTGATGTTTAAGTCAAATAAACTTTCAAATCCAAAGATTCTTGCTTTGCCAATATTGCCACGTTCAGATCGCACATTGCCGTCTGGAAATAATTTTTGTAAAAACCCAATCCTATCGTCATAGATCAAAGAAAATAAACTTACGTCATAAGAAATATAATTTTTATAAACACCTCTTACACCAACATCCATAGTTGATCCTTTTTCATCTGTGATATCTGGACTGATTACAAAAGCAGGGTTAATTATGCTGATATCAGCGAAGGTAACAGATCGGTAGTTTTGAGAAAGGTTACCATAAAATTCAATAAAGTTGCTGGGCTTGTAACTAATCCCGAGTCCTAATAAAGCAAATGACCTTTTACGCTGCTCGTCATAATAGTCTGTTTGGTTCAAAATTACATTTCCTGCACCATCCAAGTTTATTCTTTTTGTGAAGCCCTGGCTTTCGGTGTTAATATACTCAAATCTAAACCCAGGTGTTATTGAAAAAATTTCACTGATATATATCAATTTTTCACCAAATAAAGAGGTATTAAGGTTAGGATAAACATAATCGGATTGGGCAGGATAGTCAGGATATTGATCAGTTTGAAAATTAAACTCGGGTCCAGAGCCATTACTTCCTGGTCCTTGTCGACCATTATTATTTGCTTTATAAAACTTAAATCCCAAAAGAGCTGTAGAGTTTTTCTTAAAAAATTTGTAATTATGAATTACTCTTGACTCAAAGCCGTAGTTTTTAAAATCTCCAATGATTAAATCACGTTCTTCAAAAGAATCAACTTGGTCAACTCTATTGGTCCGAAATCCCAAAGCTTTCCTTTGTGCATTCAGTCCGAATAAATTTAAACTAAATCTGGTTCTGTCAGAAAACTCGTGATTAATTTTAGCATTATACAAAAGCCAATTGATATCAAACCAATTCCGTGATCTATTACTTTGATACGGATTGTTATTAAACATCAAATCATTTAAACCTCCTCCTTGCTTTGCAAGATAATCTAGATATGTTATTTCAGCTGTGGCCTTTGTTCTTTCTGAAAAATCATAGTTTAATTTAAAAAATAAGTTTCTAGATGAAAAATTCGAATGGCTTCTAAAACCGTCTCCTTCCTTGTAATTAAAAAAAGTATAGTACCCAAATTTTTCTTTTGTTCCGCTCAGGCTAGTAAAATTTGTATACAAACCATAACTTCCATAAGTATTTCTAGACTTAACTTCCATGAACCGGGTTGGGTTAGGATCCTTCATTTTGAAATTTACTAAACCACCAAATTGAGTTCCATACTGGAGTGATGCAGCACCACGAATAACTTGAATTTCTGAAAGGGATTCCGATGGGGGTGTATAATAACTTTCAGGATAGCCTAAAACATCAGCGCTAATATCATAACCGTTTTGACGAGTGTTAAAATTTGAGGTTCTGTTAGGATCTAAACCACGGCCCCCTATATTTAATTGAAGCCCTGCATCATCGTTTTGATATATATTCAGTCCTGCAACTTGCCCATAAATTTGTCTTGCATTATTTGTCGCTAAGTTTGCGAAAATATTATTCATTACCACAACTTCATTCTTCTTTCCCGCGAAAATGGCCATCCCGTCAACATCTGAAAGTCGCTTAAGATTAAAATATTGTTTTTTAACAACTGCTAACTCAACTCCCGAGAGTTGTTCAACTAAAGGTTCTAACTCAACAATAGAAATTTCTTGACCATCAGGACTCAAAGTGATTTTGAGAGGATTGTAATCATAGGAAAAGAAAATTAGAGTTTTTGATGAAACACTCGATAATAAATAATCTCCGTTTGAGTCAGATGTAGCTAGTAATTTTCCAGACTCTGAAAAAATTTGAACAGATTCTACTGGGTCCTTTGTAAACTTATCAATAACCTTTCCCGCCATCTGATCTTGGCTGTGAGCCAGTGTGGTGAAGAAAATCAAAAAATAGAATATTTTAAAACCCTTTAATATCATATTTGTAAGGTATAATCCAAACTTTATGTTTAAACGACTCCTCGATCGACAATAAGTCTATACTAGGATCAATAAATTGTTCTTTAGGCCTTCCATTTAAGGTTACATAACTATTGGCAAATACAGCAATATTATGTAAACCTTGCTTCTTGTAGTAATCTCCCAAGTAGTGTGCAAATTCCAAAATCATATCTGCTTGAAAACTCATCTGTTTTGTTTGAACTTTAGTTAGCATATTAGTGCAAGGCGCTTCAAAAATTACTCCTGTATCCTTATTTTTAATTTTAAAAGTTGTATAACCAATTTTTTCAACCAACATCACCCGCCATGAAAATCGATATCCTTCCTCAGACCAAAATAATTCAGATGGATATAAAACATAACGAAAGGGCACTACTATTTGAACCAAAAAGAAGATGGCCAGAGTAATTAAAATTAATTTTGGCCGCTTATATTCAAAAGTAGATAATTTTTCAATAATTACTGCTTTCGATTTTTTCATAAAAACACTAATTGGCCTTTTAAGCAGTTTTATAATTTTGTCATGAGTTTGGCCATCAAAGAAAACTAACGCACTTAGGATCATTATATAAGGGAACATTCCTATCGGAAATAAAATGGCTGTAAAAAGATGAAAAAATAAAACCAAGAAAAAACCAATCATCCTTGTTCTTTTGTTAAGTAAAAGAAATGGAATTGTCAAATCATAAAGCATTCCTCCCCAACTCATCAAATAATGAACCCACTCATATTGCAAAAATGTTTCCCCTATCAATGGAATATCATATTTTGAGGGCATCCAAATTTTAAGAGGTAAAGCCTCGAGAAGCCAATCTGAATTAATCTTAGCCAATCCAGCATAGAAATAAACAATTATCATAAGTAACTTAATTGAATCAGTTGTCCATTTTGGAACTTGGCTGTATTGTTTTTTCTTTAAAATTGAATCAATTGAAAAACAAGAACTGGCAGGTAAAAATATTAAAACAAAGCTCAATAGACTTACGAAATAATAATGATTCAGATAAGTAGTTTTTTCTATAAGTTCGATGTATGTAAAAGAAAGAAAAAAAACAATGATACTCAATCTATACCAAAGACCCAAAGTGATGAGAATCGAACATATTATGCATATAATAAAAAGAGCATAGGTAAAACTACCTAGACTTTGAATCCATTCAAAACCATAATATTTAAAATGAAACTTAGGCTCAACATATATTGTGTGAATCCAATTTTTGGACCAAAACCTAACCATACTGTAAAGCATAAGCAACCCAAAACAAATCCTAAAAACAGCCAGTTTTGAAGATTCTGTAGATTTTTTTAAATAAATATTAATATTTGAAATCACCTATAGTCAGGTTTTTTGCAAAATTAAAATTAATCTCCGTCAGCATCAACATAATCAGTAGCAATTTGTAAGACTGATAGCATATCTGTTTTCAAGAGCACAGTGCCAGCCTGAATCACATCATATGTAATACCCATTTGAAGAAAATCAGTGTTCAATTGATTTACAAAATTTTGATCCAAGCCCTCAATTGAAGTTCTTGCAAGGTCAAATTGGTCATTAATTTCACTACTTAAATTAGACATTTCATCCGTTGCAAAATTGTCTATAAACTGTTTTAAACTGTAGCTACCATTACCATTAAAAAACAAATCAATAGCATTCATAGCTTCAAGCGCTAAGGTACGACTCACATTTTGGCTGTAATAAGCTTCTACCTTTTCAGGAAAAACATTGCCTGCAGAAAAAACCCCAACGGGAATTCCAAACTTATTTGCTCTAAAACCTTTTTCGTAATAATAAATAAAATCATTAGTCATTTTATTCGCACTTGAGGTCGCTGTATTCTCAGTAGAACTTATAAAATTTGTTCTGTAATTACTCCACTGGTCTAGAACATAGCTTGTATTAGAAATCATTCTTTGAATGATCTCGGCTAAATAGTTTCGGTAATTTACATTAATAGTATAGGTCGAAATTATTTCAGAATCATTTTCAGATAGTCCATACAATAAGTAATCCAATGCTGGAAAGCCCTGAGCTGAATTGTAAGGAGAGTTGTCTAGCGGAGAATAGTCGCCCGAAGCGACAAGCTGTTCAATATTTACTACAGAGGTTGGAAAAACATTCATTTTTAAATGATAGAAAGTTTGTTCAGCTGGACCTATATTAAACATTTCAACATATTGCCAGGATTTATATGCTTCTAACCAACCATACCTAACATTATCTAAATGCTGTTGATTAGGGTTATTATTAAAAACGGAAATCGATTCTTCAAGAGAAAATAAATTGTCTAAGAGCGATTCATAATTTGGTAATATAAAATTGTCTGCCCAATTTTCAAGCATTTGAGACTTTTGTTCCCATACAGTAGCAGATGATTGAGATGATTCAGAGTCACCATCTCCAGAGCAGGAAATAAAAAAACAAATAAAAATAAAACTTAAAGCCAATATTTTTTTTATCATAACTAAAAATTTAATAAAACCAAGTGCCTGTAAATTTAATCACAAGCACTCAGTCAGTTGATATAGAAAACAAATAATTAACAACTAAAACCTTTGGTTGGTTTAGCAGCCAGTTATTATTAGTCTAAAGCTCCTCCAAATGCATTTTGGATTAAAGCTATCATCCCTTGGTTCGGGTCAGTAATATAAATATCTTGAAGATTATGGAAATCTGCAAAGTAAGCACCCATCCCTGCAGGAGCACCTTCACCGGATAATGCATACATAAGCGTACCACGATCCATATAAGGTTGATCACCTCCGTCGTTAGTAAATTGAAGACTGAACATAAATCCATATCCCTCAGAAAGAGAATGATGTGCACCTGCAATATTTCCGCTTCCAGCTTTACTCAAATAATCATTCAGATAATGGATAGCATAGTATCCTATGACTTTTGAAAGCTCTGTTTTAATCGTAGCTGCAGCAACATCACGTGCAGCGTAATCAGCAATTGTAATAGCATGACGCCCTTCAATAAATGCGTTGTAAACTATCTCAGCGATTCCAGGTTCATATACTTCTTCAACCTTTTTGAAATACTTCATAAGAAGATTGCCTGTGGCTTCGCCTTCAGCAGGAAGACCAAAATTGGATTCAACATCAGCAACTTGTCCGTATAAATATCCAAATCCTTCGTCCCATTTGTGTTCCATGGTAGTGTAATTCTTACCATCTTCTAGAGTACCAGCGGTATTATCATCTCTTCTGGTTCCACTATCAAGCTGAGAAGGAGTGATATAATTATTTATGATTTGGTCTAAGGCAAATGCACCGATAAGACTTTTAAAGAATAACTGATCAATTTCCTGTCCAGCGGCATTTAATTGATACCCACCTAAATCGCCAGCTACACCAGCTGAAGCAGTCCCGCCCAAATTTGGAGCTACATCGTTAGCAAATTCCGCAATCCAACTATCAAAAATAGCTCTATTTGCAGCAGTGTTAGCATATGCAGAAGTCTTTGAGCGAATTAATTTTGTTGTACCATTCAATGTAGCATCTGAGAAACCAGCAGACTGGCCATTGCTATCACCAGCAAACATTAGATCCATAGCAGCTTCAGTAGAAGTTGAAGAGTTAAGTGCTGAATACAATTCATCAGCTTGGTTTAGCCTTGTTGTTTGGCCACTGTAACTTACTGTTGACGCACCATTGCGTTCGAATTTGTATGTTACAGGAGCGTCTGGTGTAACTGGGTAGTCATTGTCGTCATCAGAACAAGAGAAAACAAATCCAACCAAAACAAGAGAGAGTATTGAGTTTAAAAATTTAAGATTTTTCATTAGTTTTTATTTAGATTAATTTTAAATAAGTATTATTTTAGAGCAAATATATATTCAAATTTCAATATAAAAAAGTTAAATTTAAGTTAATTTAGAATTATTTTAAATAAGCTCTAGTAATTCTTAAAAATTTCAGAGGCAGTATTATGTGAACTTTCGAAAGCCAGTACATCAATATTTGTATCAATTTTTTTTGCTGTAAAATATGAAATAAGTTTTTCCGTTGGCATATTTCCAGTTAACTCGTCTTTAGCCATCGGGCAACCCCCATATCCTTGTATTGCACCATCAAAACGTCTACAGCCGGCGCTAAATGCAGTATCAACTTTATCATACCAAGTCAATGGATGAGTGTGTAAATGAGCTCCAAATTCTATTTTTTTAAATTCTGGTATTAAATTTGAAAACAAATAGGAAATAGTCTCTTTCGTTGAGCTTCCAATTGTATCACTTAGAGAAATAACCTCAACTCCCATGTTGTGAAGCCTTTCAATCCATTGACCGACAATTTGTAAATCCCAAGGATCGCCATATGGGTTACCAAATGCCATGGATAAATAGACAACCAAACTCTTATTTTTCTTTTTTGCTATTTCAATAATTTTTTTTAGTTCACCAACAGATTCCAAAATAGTTTTGTGAGTATTTCTCATTTGAAAGTTTTCAGAAATTGAAAACGGGTATCCTAAATAATCAATTTCACTGAAATTAGCAGCCACTATTGCACCCCTTAAATTGGCAACAATAGCTAATAGCTTGCTATTTGTTCCGCTTAAATCTAACTGAGATAAAACTGAAGCAGTATCTTGCATCTGAGGAATTGCCCTGGGTGAAACAAAGCTACCAAAATCGATTGTATCAAATCCTACTCGTAGGAGCGACTGAATATATCTAATCTTTTTTTTAGTTGGAATAAATTTATTGATACCTTGCATGGCATCCCGTGGACATTCAATTAATTTTATAATCTCATCCATTGATTTTCATATTCAATTATAACTATTATAAGTTTGATTAAAACTAATTAATGTATTAATAGTCAGGGCAACCAAAGTCACAATCTTCATCAAAGTCGTAAGTCACAGAAAGCTCATATACCCCACCAGTTCTACCAATATCTGTTATATTGAAATCATATGAATATCCAAAATTGAATTTTTTCCACTTCATCCCAACAAAAGCATTGATTGAAGTTAAAAAATGACTATTGGGATCTGAACCAACTGGATTTGTAGCGGTTAATAAACCAAATGAAAAAGTATCCATTGCATATTTTGCACCCACATCCAATCTATTGTAGCTACCCTGTTTCATTGCATTAAAAATAGCTGACAATCTGTGATCATTTCGGTAATTACCAAATGGAATGTAAATAGAACCGTGAAGTGATAAAAACATATCTAAATTTTCTTGACCATCAAATTCCATGGAAATATTGGGTCTGTTCAAATGCTTAACACTGAATCCAATCCAAGAATTTTCGCTGTAAAAAAGTGCAGAAGTACTGAAGTCAAAAAAGTTAATTGTCTGATTTAAGTTAACTGGATCTATACTATTGACATTGATAATGCCACTAAAGATATTGATTTGATCTTCCAAAACAAGATTTTGAAAACCAAAATTTTTGTAACCATAACCAATTGAAATACTAGGTCGAACAGACCACTCACCAGATATCGGAAATTGATAAGCATAATTCAAATTTACTTGGGTAAAATTATACCTAGTTGTTGTTTCCTTATGATTTAATACACTTAAACCAATGCCGCTATTAATATTTTTAAACCACTCATCAATAAATGCAAATTGAGTGTTAATACTGAAGTTAAGACCTGGCCATTGAGTTCTGTGAATGATTCCTGCCCTAGTAGCTTGTTTAGCTCCCGTAAAACTAGAACTCAATGTTTCAGGGATCATAAAAAACTGCGTATGAATAGGGTCCTGAGTGTAACCATTTAAACATGTAAAGAATATAATTATGTAAAAAAACTTTCTTATCATATTATTTAATTAAAGTTACAGGTCCATTTAAATCAATGATATTTCCATTTAATGATACAGCCCTCACTACCATAATATAATTTCCGTTTTCAGCTGCGTTGCCGTCAATGGTCCCGTCCCATCCGTATATATCTTCACCAGATTCTGAATAAATCAAAGAGCCCCAAGTATCGTAAATACTCATTTGAACTTCGGTCATACAATTAAAAACAGGTCTTATCGTTTCATTAATTCCATCTCCATTTGGTGTAAATGCATTGGGGAGAATAATTTCATATCCTTTAGTCACATCAATTGTTTGCTCATATGTATCGAAACATCCGTAAATATCTTCCGTGGTTAGAGAAATCGTGTAACTGCCAGACACATCATATACATGAGTTGGATCCACAATATTTGAAATATCTGGTGAACCATCTCCAAAATTCCAAGTATAATTGACAATATCTCCAGTTGATATATTGAAGAATGTGACTGGATCAGAAACTGCAAACACTCCACAGAAATCACTATTTGATGAGCTTATAGAGAAATCTGCAATACCAAATTCAAAGAATGTGATTGGATCTAATGGAAATTCTTTAGGTGGACATCCATTGGCAATTCCATACTGGTCATTTACAAAAGCAGAATAATTACCAGGCTCTGATGTTTCCATTATATTTGGCGGAATTGCCGTTCCTCCAGACCACGTAATCACATAAGGTGGAACTCCTCCATCGATAAAAATAAAATTGGTTTGTGTAGCAGTATTGGTATCGCAATCAATACTAATTGTTTCTGTAAAAGAAACCGTGATTTCAGGTGGACGAACTAAGACAATGTCCTGTACAGGGTTTTGTATTGGACAGTTATTTTCATCAGTGGCATCAATGGAATAAGTACCCGCAGTCAGATCATTAAGACACCAAACACCACCTCCGTTATCAACCCATCCAGGGCCCACAGGAAATGCATTAGTACCTCCAGTAATCGTAATGCAAATAGATCCATTGTTAAATTCCCAAGTAGGCTCAGTATTACAATCTGGTTGAACTACTTCTATATCAACAATATTAATTGGATCGGGTTCAATAAGTTCAAATGGCTCAGGTCCATATTCACATCCATTTAAATCGGTCACCGAATAAAAATATTCTCCATCTGGTTGTGAAAAAGTAACAGGATTTCCTGCAGAAGTAGTATCACTGTCAATTATAAAATCGTTGGGGTCACCTCCTGGTGGTATATCAGAGTAAAGAGTGACTGTTAACACGCCTGTACCCCCCGATGGATTAACAGTTATTGAGCCTAAATCACCAAAACAGAATGGATCTTGAATATCAACGCTTACACTCAATTCCTCTGGCTGAAGTACAACCGTTGAAAAGTCGTCTTCACATCCATTCGCGTCTGACACTTGGAAAATTACCGGACCAGCCAAAACCGCTTGAAGTCCTGTACCAACATAAGGAGGTATACCTCCAGTTGCGGTCACTTCATAAGTAGCTACATCTCCAAAGCAAAGCGGTGGACTTACCAATTGGGCTGAGACCACTAACTCGTCTGGCTGAGTAAGATTATAATTTCTAACAATACTAAATGGACAATTAGAATCTATCAGGCTAAAAGTGTAATTAGAAAAGAACAAAAACTCAAAATCCAGCGTTACTGAATTTTGTGTTGAAGATTGAAAATTGACGTTAGCCGTGATATCCTCAAAATCAGGATTATCACTTGTAAAAGTATAATCAAAAATACCAGAACCTCCAGAAATTTCTAAAGAAATACTACCAGTGTTGGCACCATAACAATCAATATTAAATCCATTATAATTAGACAGAGTCTCCACGACTGAAATTTGTGCAGCACCCTCCTCAATAGTATAAACAGGTGATACGAAAACACAACCATTGGCATCCATAATTTTTAACACATAATCATCAGCACATAGATTGTTTTGATCATAAAAATCAGCATTGGGATCGTCTTCTTCATCAAAAATATCATCAAAATCTCCATCCCCATCTATGTCAGTGTACCATATAGCATATATATAATCACGTGTCCCTCCAGTTGCTACAACTTGAATAGTTCCATCGCAAGGTTCTTGATCAATATTATTACATGATACATCCGTAAGGGATTCTAAATCAAAAGTAATAGGTTCTGGAGGAGCAATTTCATATTGGTAATCATAACTACACCCAGAATCATCCGTTATCGTAAGATCATAAAGACCTGGACATAGATTAAATTGATCTTTGTCGGACGGATTAGGTATCACTGTGCCAGCGGATGGAGATGACCATACATATGAGAACGGAGCTATTCCTACGGGATTAATTTCAATACTTCCAGCACACAAAGGCTCAGAATCAAAACAAGCAATATTTGTTATAACCTCATTAATTTGCGGTTCAGGAGAAACAGTAATAGAAACAAAAAATGAAGTACCATCACAACCACCTGTCCATGGGGTAACTTCAAAGACAATTGTTGATAAAATAAAGTTAGGATCGACATTGTCTAAAATTCCAGAACTGAATGCCGATGGAGCACCAATTCCTGACGGAAAATCTATTTCAGTAGCTACATCTTCGGGGTCGAATATAATATTTCCACTATCAATTATAGACCAAGTATATGTTGTTTCATCAGGAACTATCGCATCTGGAGTTGGTAATACACCATCCTCAGGACTTAATGTGTATGAAGTCAAATCACAGATATCTACATTGACATCAGGGATAATAGGTACGGGTGTGATTTCTACCAACGCACACTCTGAAACTATAGAACCACAACCTCCCTCAGCAAAAGTTAATACCACATAATAATAAAACGTTCCTACTACATCACTCGGCGGTGTATAAGTAGATTCCGTACCAACTAAGTCATCTGTGTTACTAGTATCACACGTAGAGTTTCTATACCACTGATAAGTTGGAACCCCCACACCATTTGAGTAAGGTGCTGTTAGTTCTTGAGTGGCACCATCCAAACATACCGTCTGTGTCGCTATGGGCTGCGTATCAATTGAAGGACCTAGTTGAACAATCACTTCTGCCGTAGCACTTGTCGTCTCACAGTCAGCGCCCTGCGCATCAGTCGTAACAACATAATAATAATAAAACGTTCCTACTACATCACTCGGCGGTGTATAAGTAGGTCCGTCACCAACCACTATATCTCCATTGTACCAAGTAAAAATATAATCCCCTACATCACCTCCGGTAGCAGAACCAACTAAAGGAGTTGCAGGACTACCCAAGCATATCTCCTGTGTCGCTGGAGAAGGATCTGTTAATATTGGATCGGATAAAACTGAAACTGTAGCAGGATCAGAAAAAATACCACCACAACCATTGCTGCCAGGAAATGATATGACAACCCAAAATTTAACATCCTGTCCCTCAAATGATGGATTATCAAAAAAGTCCGCAGGCAATGCTAGGCAATTAGAAGAATCACTGGAAACAACAGGCGGAAAGATTCCCCATTCGGAGTTAGGGACAAGATATGTAAATCCAGCAAACCAACTATATTCAATAGGTTCCACTCCACCATTTATAGTAACACAAAGAGAGTTTTCTTCAATAGTCCCACCAACACATATAGTTTGATTAGCGTCTGGGTTTGAAGCAATTGATGGGGGATTAGCAACAGTAATCTGAACAGTAGGTGAAACGGGATCCTCGCAAACCGAAGGATCAAATTCTAACACAAAGAAATAATATCTTACAGACGGAGTGCTCGAGTCAGGAGTGATTGTATTATTATCAGCAAAGGGTCCTGAATCTACAATAGTTGTTTGAGAATCAATTTCCGTTGTGTTGGAGGTATTATAGTACCATGTAATATTAACTGAATCAGAAATTCCGGCATAATCAAAACTAGCAACTAACGGATCAAAATTCCCATTAACACAAATAGACTGAGGTTCGTTAGGCTCAATTTCAGCGACTGGACTTTCCAAAACCGTTACAGTAACTGTCTCACTTGTAGCCGGATCACATCCACTACCATCAAAACTTACTGTAACATTAAATTCGTAAACCCCTGCAATATTAAAAATACCAGCATCATACGTGGGTAAATTGACCGGTGGATCAACCGGTGCACCGTCCTTAAACCATGTATAGGTCGGTGTCCCTGTACCCCCAGTAACTGAAGTTTCAATCGGAGGAATAACACCCCCCACACATATCGTATAATCTAACGGGGTGATAATGCTCACCTCAGGATCCGGCACAACCGTTACTTGAATTGTAAAATCATCACCTGTACACACAATGCTTGAATCTGAATCACTTACAAAATATGGGGTTACAATATAAGTTAGTGTTTCGACTTGGCTCACTTGAAGATTAGACTGGGTTATTGGACCTGGCTGTGCGTTTTCAAAACTAGGCTCTGTAAAGCCAGTTGCTGTTGATGGGTCAATATTTGAGGAAACAGTCCAAGTATATGTAGTGTTAACGGGTACAGTATTTTCAAAGCTTGGATCTGATGGCTGAAATGAAAAACCACCACCAGAACAAATATTATCTAATATAACAGAACTGATGTCAGGTTCAGGATTGACTGTAAAAGTAAAATCAACATCAGCACCGATACAACCATCAATTTCAGGTGTGACTGTGATAATTAAAGTTTTGGGTGAATCACTGTCATTCACCAAATTCATTGCAGGAATACCTGTTTGATAGCTTGTGGGATCAGTGTTGAAGCCGCTTATGTCAGGACCATTAAGTTGAATAGAGTAAATTACATTCAAAGGGGTCATATCAGACTGGTAAACTATTGGAGTAGTTGAAAAACCTGTACATATTTCTTGATTCAAATCTGTGTTAGTAATAACTGGAGTTCTTTGATAATTAAAAGTAAATGTATCATTATTTGAACCCGTACAACTACCGTTAACTTGAACTGAAATTTCGTAAGTTCCAAAATCAAGAAAATTAATAACTGGATATTCTGCGTTGGAATTATCAATATTAAAATTACCATCTCCCACGATAGTCCATGTATAAGAACTTGGTGCAAAAGGGGCTTCACTATAAATTGGAGATATTGATGAGTCACTAAAGTCTAGAGTGTATCCATTTGCAGCCCTTTCGGTCTCAGTTTCGCAAACTGTAAGTTCATCTGGATCAAAATTTATTGTTGGATCTCCCAGTATTGTTATGGTTTTAGTAATAGAATTTTGTCCACAAATACTTGATAATTGTAAGGTTACATCATATGTACCAGGATCATTAAAAATGACTACTGGACTTTCAGAACTATTGTCATATGGGTCAACATAAACGAAAGATGGGGGTGTTGACTCTGGTGATATAGACCACAAATAATCTACATTTTGACAATCAAAATCTAAAACAGTAGACAAATTATCAAAAGTGACAGGCTGACCAAAACAGATTTCTTCAATGACCTCACCGTTGTCATTTAAAAATTGAAAATCAGCATCAGATTCAGCTTGAACATTTACCACATATGGACCTTCATTTAAAGGCGGGTATGTAGATTCCGTTTCACAATAATTCTCATTTACTGCCGTCAATCTAAATGACCAACAGCCAGGTTCAAGGTCAGTTGAAGGAATTAATAAGTTGTCACCCGAAATCCAATCGATCTGACCATAAGGTAAACCATCCTCAACAAAAGCCTCATAAATAATACCTGTTGGGGAGACGATGTCCCAATAATAATTTGCATCATCATCGCATCCATCAGCATTTGAAATACTATATTGACCAAGTATACTTTGATTAATAACACTTAAAGATTGGTTTTCGCAAATATCATTTGACTGAAAAAGAGCCTCAGGACCCTTACTTGTGTTCACCTGCTTTATAACCCCATTTCCTAACTTTTGATATGAGCATTCGTCGTCTGGGTCTGTATTATACTTATTATACATGTCTTTGCGCAAATCAAAAAATTGTTGTCCCGAACTACACGAAATTTCTTGATAAGTGTGTATGAGCTCTTGATTATTTAAAATTTCAGCATGAGTATAAATTTCGGTAGGAGATCCATCCCCAAAATCAAATTCGTAATAGGATCCTCTGTAGTTTTGGCCAATTCCTGAACTTGTTATATCAATATTAAAAATTACATCCGTTTCTGTACAAACATTTTCTGCTGAATTATTACCCAATGTTGTAGAACTTCTGTGCAAGACTAGTATTATTGTATATATGGATGAAATACCACTTTGATTAATTTCCTCCACTTCGTAATTGTAAGTACCAATAACAATATTTTCAGGAAGTGTATAAAAAGTAGTAGGAGAGGCAAAAGAAGCAACAGACTCAATAGTATTAGCGATAACATCAATCCTTCTTATATTATAAGTACTGTTTTCATCTAAATTTGTGATAAGAATTCTCCTCTGTATGGACGAAGAAATTACATCTCCTGAGGTCTCACCTTCAGACATTGTTAATGAACCAAACATTGCATCATTGCTGTAATTACCCTCAGCTGTACAATCAAATCTGTTATTGTTTGGACTTACCCCAGAGTAAGGGATAACAGTATCTGACGGATTATTTCCATCAATAAAAAAATCACTAGTGGGGGTTGAAGACACCTCTCCAAACGTCGTTGTATCAGATAACAGTCCTTTTGAAGCACGAACACGAAGTTGATAAAATCCAGAAGCTCCATCAGGAATTACACCATTCATAGTTGTTGTAAAAAATCCATTCAAAGTGCTAATTGTTTCCCAATCATCCACTCCAGAAGTTGATAATTCTAAAAAAAACTGATTATCATCAGTTACTGAAACATCGTCAAACTTAAAAATTCCTTTGGGATTGAAATGAACAGATACACTAGAACCAGGTCCGTAAGTTGCAGTGGAATTAAAATCGATAATTTCAATCGAAGCGACGTCTTGTTGTGAAAATCCAAACCAGCATAAAAAAGAGAAAAATAAAAGTGATTTGATTTTCATTAAAAAGTTAAATTATTTTAAAAACGACATTAAATTAATAAAATTGTGAGAAATATCTCAAAAAATTAATACATCAAATGTTTTTTTGAATTTTTCTTCCACCCTGCCTGACTTCTATACTTAACAAAATAAATCAGTAAATCTGCCTGGCTCTTGTAATCAACAAAAAATATATTTTTATCGGATTGACTTTTGTAATCAACAAAATACCATAAACCTTCATTTTCTTTTGCCTGGCTTCTATAATCAACTTTGAAGACATGAAGATCAGCTTGACTGGGATAATCTACTACAAAAACTTTCAAATCTGCTTGACTTGAATATTCAACGCTAAATATACTTTGTGAAATGCTCATATTTGTAAATAAAACAAATATAATACCAAATAAAGATTTACACATGAAACCCATTTTAATCAATAATAAACTTAATAGATGTCGTATTATCAAGTTGACTTAGCTTTAGAATATAGAGGCCCGGCGATAATCTAGTCACGTTTATTGATCTATTATTTTGAGATTTTAAGACAGTTTGACCAAGTTGATTATAAATTGTAGCCTTAAAAGTGTCAGTTTGAAGACCTCCAATTTTAATAGAATTATCAGTAATTGAAGGATAAATAAAAATCTTTGTGGTTTCGATAGAATCTAGTGATAATAATGACCAGGTATCCTCTGCTTGAGGCCCATTCCATATTAATGTTGCTAGGTAAGGGTTATCTATAAATGGATTACGATTTCCCTGAAATGAGTATATAACATCGTTTCTAGTTCTCTCAAGATCGGAAACTGGATCTTCCGCATTCCAATCTAAAAAAACATCGGGCATGTCGTTTTCAGGAGAATAATTTGTGCTACTTGCACCAGAATTTAAGGCTTCACACTGGCCAGGATATCGCAAATACATATACATTATAATTCTTGCCACATCTCCTTTCCATTCGTCTCCTGGATAAAAGTATTCATCAATAATTTGTGAATCCCCACTTCCATATGTAAACAAACGATTACTTCTCTGGGAATTTTTTTGAGAGTCAGCAGCTCTCAAATTATGAACATCAGTGCCTGGTCCAGGCTCAAAAGTTGTCAAACTTGGATCTGCCAATGATCTGGCAAAGACATGTTCTCTGTTCCAAAGACCTATGCATGAACTTGTGTGACATGTGTCATAAATATCTCTTGTTCTGTCACTAATATATTCACCATCATCATCATCATAACCATAAATTAATAGTACCTCGCCTGAGTTATTATAAGATAAATCACTTACTCTGATGATATCCCATGTATCCGTATAACCAGATGTATATGGAATAAAATTGTGATGTGTCTCAATTATCAAGTCCGATAGCTCTTCCATTAACGCACCACCTTGAAGATCAAAATTAATTGATGAGTAATATTGGGGTGCTTGAGCATTGACAAAAAATGAAGAGAAATAAAAAATGTAGAAATACAAATAAAAGTTAAGTCTCGACATCGCAAAAACAAATTTGGTTTCTATGCAAATTTAGTTAAATTAAAATGAATATATTTAAATAAGTTATTTTTGAAATCAAAATAAACTAAACATGATATTATTGGTTATGGCGGCCGGAAGCGGAAGCCGTTATGGAAAATTGAAACAATTTGATAGTCTTGGTCCGTGTGGCGAGTTTTTAATGGAATTTAGTATTTATGATGCCATACAAAATGGATTTGATCAAATTGTGATAATCACCAAAAAAGAAACACAAGAATTCCTAAAAGATCATCTTTCAAAAAAACTCAACGGGTCAATCAAATTAGATGTTATAGCTCAAGAAATCAATGATATGCCAAAAAATTATTCTTGTTCAAAATCAAGAACAAAGCCATGGGGAACAGCTCATGCTGTATGGACAGCAAGGAATGTGATTGATAAACCTTTTTTAGTCATCAATGCTGATGATTATTACGGTCAAGAGGCTTTCAAAACTGCATCAAATTTTATAAATAAAAAAAAGAATGAAATGTTTGCCTTAGTTGGCTATCAACTTAAAAAAACTCTTTCAGATTTTGGCTCTGTTTCTAGAGGCGTATGCCAAATCAAAAATAACTTTCTAGACTCAATTATTGAAAGAACAAAAATCCGTCAAATTGATGGTTATATTATTGATGAGACTACAAAAACAAAATTGAATCCAAACGAAATTGTATCTATGAATTACTGGATATGTACACCAAAGATCTTTCAGTATATTGAAAAGTATTTTATTTTATTTTTAAATGACATTGAAAATCATGAAAAAAATGAAATTTATCTACCTTTTGTTATACAAGAAATGATTGACGAAAAAATAATATCAGTTCAAATAATTGAATCTTCATGTAAATGGTTTGGTATTACTTACAGCGAAGACAAAAAAAACGCAATGAAAATTCTTTCAGATTTATCTACAAAAAATAAATACCCTAGTCCACTTTGGATTCGTACTTAATTTATAATCTCATGACCCGCTAACGTCCACTCTACGATACCTCCCTCAAGATCATAAATTATTTTGAATCCATCATCACTAATCTTTGCAGCGCACCTTGCACTTCTCTTACCAGATCTACAATACAAGACAATTGGGATTGATTTATCTAACTGATTAATTTTTTTTTGAAAATTAGGGTCATAAAAATCAATGTTTTGCGCCCCCACAATATGACCTGATTGAAATTCATCAGGAGTCCTTACATCAATCAAATTAATATCTTGGGAATTTATTAATTCTGCTACAGAATTACATGATATTAAATTTGATTGACCTTTAGTTCTATTGCAACTAAAATTAATTAAAACAAAAAGTAACACTATTGTATATTTTTTCATATTAACAAAATCAATTTTCTGTTGGGCCCTCCCACTCTGAGAATCCACCAACTAAATTATTAGTGTTCTCGAATCCTAATTGCTGCATTAATTCACAAGCCTGAGCGCTTCTGATTCCAGCTTTGCAATAAACGAAGTATGGAAGTGTTTTATCAAGTTCTTTAATTTTAGTCATGAACTCATGCGGATTCATGATGTCTATATTTAACGCGTTTGGGATCTTCCCATCATCAACTTCATAACTTGTTCGGACATCTAATATGACAGCGTCATCAAGTTTATTTAAATTTTCATACCAATCCTTTTGAGTTAAATTTTTCATAAAAGTCTAAACGTTATGTTAGTATAAATTTTAACAAAAATTTAGCCTCTAAATTACAATTTTTGAGGGTTAAAAGCAGAAATTTGTAAATAAAAATTATTATGAAAAAAATTAGCTTAGTCTTACTAGCAACCTTATCATTTTCTTTTCTTCCCTCTTCAAAAGTAGAAATAAAAAAAGTAAATATTAGCAACAGTACAATTAAATGGGTTGGATATAAATTAACTGGAAAACACGAAGGAACCATCACATTAAAGAAAGGTGAGCTCATGTTTGAAAATAATACTCTAGTTGGCGGGAAATTTATCATGGATATGACTTCTATAAATACAACAGATCTCGGCGGAGGTTCCAAAGAAAGATTAGATGGTCATTTAAAAAGTGAAGATTTTTTCGATTCTTACAAATTCAAAACAGCAACCATGGTCTTTGAAAACGTCAAACCTACAACAAATGGTTACAGAGTTAATGCAAACCTAACCATTAAAAACATTACAAAACCAGTTGTTTTTAATATGGAAGTAAGTGGAAATTCTGCAAAAACAAAACTTAAGATTGA
Source organism: Flavobacteriaceae bacterium (assembly GCA_002721175.1). GTDB lineage: Bacteria > Bacteroidota > Bacteroidia > Flavobacteriales > Flavobacteriaceae > UBA3537. The sequence continues at coordinate 19,441 of PBJR01000014.1, forward strand.
TCGAACAAAATATAATATTACATATAAATCCGCCACTATGACAAGTATATTAAAAGACAAAGCAATCTATGATGAATTTGATCTGAGTGTTTCTTTAAAGTTTTAAGAATAAAAAATTTGTAAACTTTAAAAAGATACATATATTTGAGTTATGAATTTTAGAATAAATAATTGGTGGTGGAAATTTCGAAAATCTATTTCGTGATCAAATCCTATTATTAAACTAATACTAAGGCTTGTCATCACGACAAGCCTTTTTTATTATGAAAAAATACAAATTAGACACAAACTATAAAACTATACTTGCTGATACAATATCACCCGTCAGCGTATATTTAAAAATAAGGGACAAATTTCCAAACAGTGTCCTTTTGGAGAGCAGTGACTACCATGGAAATGATAATAGTTTCTCATATATCTGCTTTAACCCTATTGCAAACTTTATTATTAAAGATAATCAGATCACTAAGAACTATCCAGATTTGACTAATGAAAAATATATTGCAAATTCTAAAAATATTGCCTCTGAAATTGATCAATTCATAAAAGAATTTGTTACAGACGATTTAAGTTCATTCAATTTTATAAGCAATGGGCTTTTCGGATATACAACCTATGACGCTGTTAAATATTTTGAAAATATTGAAATTTCAAAGAAACATAGTAATCTTAATATACCTGAAATCTATTATTCTATTTATCAAAACATAATTGCTATTGATCATTTCAAAAACAAAGCTTACATATTTTCACATTGTTACAAAGCGGATAGCAATATTGAAGAAATTCACCAATTGATCATTATGAATCGCTATGGCATATACAATTTCAATACTACTAATAGTATAGAATCAAACTTAAGTGATGACAAATTTAAATTACTTGTTGATAGTGCGAAAAAACATTGTCAGCTTGGAGATGTTTATCAATTAGTTTTTTCAAGAAAGTTTAGACAAAAATTCAAGGGAGATGAATTCAATGTTTATAGAAGTCTTAGAAGTATTAATCCCTCCCCATACCTCTTTTACTTCGATTATGGTTCATTCAAAATATTTGGAAGCTCACCAGAGGCTCAACTTGTGATTAATAATCAAATAGCAGAAATACATCCAATTGCTGGAACGTTTCCACGTACCGGAAACGACATGAAAGATACATTGATGGCTAAAAAACTAATTAAAGATGAAAAAGAAAATAGTGAGCACGTAATGCTTGTTGACTTGGCCCGTAATGATCTTAGTAGGCATTGCAAAGACGTTAAAGTTGAAAATTACAAAGAAATACAATTTTTTTCCCACGTCATCCACCTAGTTAGTAAAGTCACTGGTAAAGTTCGAAACAACACTTCTTCATCTCAAATTGTTGCCGATACTTTCCCTGCAGGCACACTCACAGGAGCGCCAAAATATAAGGCAATGGAACTAATTGAAAAGTATGAAAAAACAAATCGTGAATACTATGGGGGTGCTATCGGTTTTATAGATTTTAAAGGCAATTACAATCATGCAATAATGATCCGTACATTTCTAAGCAAAAATCAAATATTGCACTGGCAGGCAGGGGCAGGCATAGTTTCAAAATCTAACGCTGAAAAAGAAAACCAAGAAGTTTATAATAAATTAAGCGCATTAACAAAAGCCATAGAGATGGCAGAAAAAATTTAATATGAAACCCATTTTAGTTATCGATAATTATGACAGTTTTACTTACAATTTAGTCCACTATATTGAAGACTTAAATTGCGAGGTAATTGTTGCAAGAAATGACCAAATAAGTCTTAAAGAAATTGAAATTTATGATAAAATTGTTCTTTCACCAGGCCCTGGAATACCTGATGAAGCTGGTTTATTAAAACCTATAATTCAAAAATATGCTAAGACTAAAAGCATTTTTGGAGTTTGCTTAGGTATGCAAGCCATTGGTGAAGTTTTTGGAGCTAAATTATCAAACTTATCTAAAGTTCACCACGGAGTGCAAACAAAAGTTAAAATTATTTCAAAAAATGAAATATTATTTAAAAACATGGGTCTCCAAATCGAAGTTGGTCGTTATCATTCTTGGGTAGTAAAAGGCGATATTCCAGAGTGCCTGGAAATCACTTCTGTAGATTTGAAAAACGAAATCATGGGTATTAGACACAAAGATTATGATGTGAGAGGAGTTCAATTTCATCCCGAATCTGTACTAACTCCTAATGGTAAAAAAATATTAGAAAATTGGATCTATAGATAAAATGAGAGAAATTTTAAATAGACTTATTAATCACGAAAGCATCACTTCGTTTGAAGCTAAAGAAATTTTGATACGAATCTCTAATGGAGAATTCAATTCTTCACAAATTGCTTCATTTTTAACTGTTTATATGATGAGAAACATAACTGTTGAAGAACTTCAAGGATTCCGTGATGCTTTACAAGAATTATGTATTTCAATTGACTTAAAAGATTATGATCCAATTGATCTTTGCGGAACAGGAGGAGACGGAAAAAACACATTTAACATATCAACAATATCCGCATTTATCACAGCTGGTGCAGGTGTTGCAGTCGCTAAACATGGTAACTACGGAGTTTCATCAACCTGCGGATCTTCAAATGTAATGGAGGCTATGGGAATCAAATTCTCTAACAACAAAGATCATATTAAACGCTGTATTGATACTGCAAACATATGTGTTTTACATGCACCATTATTTCATCCAGCAATGAAAAACGTGGCACCGATAAGAAAAGCCTTAGGAATAAAAACATTTTTTAATATGCTGGGGCCAATGGTAAACCCATGTAATCCAAATCAACAAATAATTGGAGTCTTCAACTTAGAACTGTTAAGACTCTACAATTATATATACCAAAAAACAGACAAGAATTATAGAATCATACATGACTTAGGCGGTTATGATGAACTTTCTTTGACCGAAAGCGCCAAAATAGCATCAAATAATTCCGAGTATGTGTTTTCGCCTAAAGATATAGGTTTAGAGAGGATACATAAGGTATCAATATTTGGTGGAAACAATGTAAAAGATTCCTTGAAAATTTTTAAATCAATTATTTCTGGTCAGGGAAGTCCTGAACAAAACAAAGTCGTTTGTGCAAATGCAGGGCTGGCCATTTCAATTGCTAAAAAAATTACTCACATTGAAGGTTATGAATTGGCAAAAGAGAGTCTCAAGAGCGGTAAAGCTAAATCATGCCTAACTAAATTAATTCAATTATAAAATGACTATTCTTGAAAAAATCGTTATGGATAAGAGAGAAGAAGTTAAAATTAATAAAAGCTTGACTCCTCTCTCAAAATTGGAAAAATCCAGTTTACTAAATACAAATGGAAAGTCATTAAAAAATAAGNTAATTAANAGCGAAACAGGTATTATNGCTGAACACAANAGNCGATCTCCATCAAAATCTANAATTAATGATANTATTNATATAATGGAAGTTGTTAAAGGNTATGAAAAAGCTGGTGTTTCTGGTATTTCTATTTTAACTGATAAAAAATATTTTGGAGGAACAATCAATGATCTGAAAATTGCTCGTGAAATTTCTGATTTGCCCTTACTGAGAAAAGAATTTATTATTGATCCTTATCAAATAGTNGAATCAAAAGCTTTAGGAGCAGATGCTATATTNCTTATTGCAGCAATTTTAAAAAAAGAAGAAGTTAGAAGCCTATCCAATTTAGCTAAGGAACTAAAAATGGAAGTTATCTTGGAGGTTCACACAATTGAAGAGATAAAAAAACATTTAATGTCGTCCTTAGACATCATTGGNGTAAATAATAGAAATTTGAAAACATTCGAAGTTGACTATAAGCATAGTATTAAATTAAGTAAATACATAACAAATGATTTTTTAAAAATTTCAGAAAGCGGAATAAATAATGCCAAACATTTGATACGCCTTAGAAAAATTGGTTATCAGGGGTTCCTTATGGGGGAGAAATTTATGAAATCGCAAAATCCTGGTAAAAGTGTTACAAAATTTATTAAAAATCTAAATTTATGAAACTAAAAATTTGTGGAATGAAATATGCAGAAAATATAAAGGAGATAGCAANCCTTTGTCCTGATTATATNGGATTCATTTTTCATCGAAAATCACCACGTTTCATTGGTAAGTTAATAATTCCAAAAATTCCAAAAAAAATTAAAAANGTTGGAGTATTTGTAAATTCTAAAATAGAATTTATTAAGAATTCCGTTAGCAATCATTCTCTAGAGGCAGTTCAATTACATGGACACGAATCTGNAGAGATTTGTAAAAAACTTAAAAATCTGCCTGTAATAGTNATTAAGGCTTTTCAAATTGATAATAATTTCAATTTTAATAGGTTGATCCACTATGAGACTTGCGTTGATTTCTTCCTTTTCGATTGCAAAGGACCTTTGCCTGGGGGTAATGGAACTTCATTTGATTGGGATATTTTAGATCAGTATAATTTAAGTATCCCCTATTTTTTGAGCGGTGGAATTGGAAATAAAGATTTAGAAATAATCAAATCATTTAAAAATAGTAAAGCCGCAAGAAAATGCTTTGGTGTAGATATTAATAGCAAGTTTGAATTAAGGGCAGGAAAAAAAAATTATTTAACCATAAAAAAATTTATACAAAACTATGACTTATAATGTTGATAAAATGGGTTATTACGGAGAATTTGGAGGCGCATATATTCCTGAAATGCTNTATCCAAATATTGAAAATTTACGCCAAAACTATTTAAGTATTTTATCAGACAATCAATTTAAAAATGAATATAATGAACTATTAAAAAACTATGTTGGAAGACCTACTCCACTTTACTTTGCAAAGCGATTGTCTAAAAAATATAAAACAAAAATATATTTAAAAAGGGAGGATCTTTGTCACACAGGTGCGCACAAAATTAACAATACAGTTGGTCAAATCCTTTTAGCTAAACGACTTGGTAAAACTAAAATAATTGCGGAAACTGGTGCAGGTCAACATGGTGTAGCAACTGCTACTGTTTGCGCTTTATCAGGGCTAGAATGTATTATATACATGGGAGAATTAGACATCAAAAGACAAGCACCAAATGTTGCTCGAATGAAAATGTTAGGTGCCGAAGTAATCCCTGCTAAATCTGGAAGCCGTACATTGAAAGATGCAACAAACGAAGCAATGCGTCATTGGATAAACAATCCACAGCAAACACATTATATAATTGGAAGTGTTGTAGGTCCTCATCCNTACCCAGATATGGTCGCAAGGTTTCAAGCTGTTATTTCTGATGAAATTAAGATCCAATTAAAGGATTTAGAAAAAGTCAAATATCCAAATTATGTTATTGCCTGTGTTGGAGGTGGAAGTAATGCAGCAGGTGCCTACTATCATTTTCTCGATAATTTGGATGTTAATTTAATAGCTACTGAAGCAGCTGGTAAAGGTATAAAATCGGGAGAAAGCGCAGCAACCACCATTTTGGGAAAAGCAGGAATAATTCATGGAAGTAAAACACTTTTAATGCAAAATAATGATGGTCAAATTACAGAACCCTATTCCATTTCCGCAGGTTTGGATTACCCTGGATTGGGGCCCCTACATTCACATTTACACAACACTAAACGCGCAGAATTTATCGCTGTTAGTGATTCCGAGGCAATGTATTCAGGCTTAGAATTATCAAATCTTGAGGGTATTATTCCTGCCATAGAGACTGCTCACGCATTTGCTGTCTTTAAAAAAAGAAAGTTTAAAGCTAGTGATATCATTGTAGTTTGTCTATCTGGTCGCGGTGATAAAGACCTTGACACATATATTAATTATTTCGAATTATAACTTTTAATGAATAGAATTAAAAAAAAACTAGGGGAAAATAAAAAAATTATTTCAGTGTATTTTTCAGCAGGATATCCTAACCTCGATGATACTCCCAAAATTATTAAAAAGCTTCAGAAATGTGGAGTTGATATGGTAGAAATAGGTTTACCGTTCAGTGATCCACTTGCCGACGGACCTACTATTCAAGAAAGTTCAAAAAGAGCATTGAAAAACGGAATCAATACTGAACTTTTATTTAGACAAATAAAAAATATTCGAGATGAGATCTCTATCCCACTGATTATTATGGGATATTTTAATCCCATTCTTCAATATGGAGTTAATCTTTTTTGCAAAAAATGCAATGAAATAGGAATTGATGGTTTAATAATCCCTGATTTACCTGCTGAAGTTTTCAATGAAAAATATAAGTCTATATTTGAGCATTACGGAATCATTAATATCTTTCTGGTTACTCCTCAAACTTCCGATGAACGAATTAGATTTATGGATTCAATCTCAAGTGGTTTCGTCTATGTAGTTAGTAGTGCGAGTACAACAGGAACAAAAAATNTTTTCGGAAATAAACAAAAAAAATATTTCAAGCGTATCTTAGATTTAAATTTAAACAATCCGCAAATTATAGGTTTTGGTATCTCAAATAATCAAACATATAGTATAGCAACTAAATATGCCAAAGGAGTGATTGTTGGAAGTGCATTCATAAAGCACTTGTCAACGAATGGATTAAAAAATTTTCATCAATTTGTAGAAAATATTGTGAAGAAGGGCTAAATCTATCTGGTAAAGACTAACCTACTTTCCGAAGATTTATTTTCATCATAAATATANCGATCGTAATTAAAGTTTTTTAGATCTCCAACTGACTTTGAATTTTTATCAATAATATATCTTGTCATNAGTCCTCTAGCAAGCTTTGAAAAAATAGCAACAGTTTTATACTCCCCATTTTTAAATTCCTTGAATTCAACATGAATTAATTTGCCTTTGATAATTTTCGTATCGATAGCCTTGAAGTATTCTTGGCTTGCAAGATTTATTATTAAGTCTCCCTCATCGATTTCGGAGTTGAGGCTTAACGTAACCTTTTTTTTCCAAAACTCGTATAAGTTTTTACTTTTACCAACTGGAAATTTTGTGCTCATTTCTAATCTATAGGGTTGAATTAAATCCATGGGCTTTAATAAGCCATAGAGACCAGAAATTATCCTAACAGAATTTTGCAAGACTTCTAGTNTTTCTTCAGGAATTGTATAAGCATCTAATCCACGGTAAACATCCCCACTAAATGCATATATCGCCTGGCGTGCATTAGTTTTAGTAAAAGGCAAAGACCAAGCTTGATTTCTTTCATAATTAAGTGAACCCAGCTTTGAGGAAATACTCATTAAATCAGAAAGCTCTTGCGGAGACTTTTCTTTTAAAAGATTGTTTAATTGATTTGCCTCATTTAAAAAACATGCTTTAGAGCTAAAACTTGTGGGTAATTCACTTTCAAGATTCAATGACTTTGCTGGAGATATTAAAATTTTCATTTAGTTAATTATTTACTATTCAAAAATATTAACAAATTTTAAAACTAAAAAAAAGTTATCAATAAATAATATAATTATTTTAAATCATCAATTGAACACCTTGAGTAGTCACGCCACTTTTNAATACACTTTTCCATATCAGATGGCAAATCAGAATTAAACGAAAGCCACTTATTTGTAATGGGATGAGAGAAACTTAGTGTGTTTGCATGCAGGGCTTGTCTAGGTAATATTTTAAAACAATTGTCAACGAATTGTCTATACTTGGTAAATGTTGTGCCTTTTAAAATCTTATCTCCACCATATCGTTCATCATTAAATAAAGTATGACCAATATGCTTCATGTGAACTCGAATTTGATGGGTTCTTCCTGTTTCCAGACGACACCTNATATAGCTTACATACCCCAATCTATCAATCACCTCGTAATGGGTTATAGCAGATTTACCATTCGGATCATCCTCTGCCAATAACACTTTATTTTGAAGTCTGTTTTTAGGATTTCGACCAACAGGCAAATCTATTTTTCCAACTTCATCTTTAACACTTCCCCATACAAGTGCCAAATATGTTCTCTTCGATTTTTTTTCTTTAAATTGTGCAGATAGATTAACCATAGCCCGATCTGTTTTAGCAACAACTAAAAGTCCACTTGTATCTTTGTCTATTCTGTGTACNAGACCAGGTCGATTGCTGCTATTATTTGGTAAATTATCAAAATGATAAACTAGTGCATTTACAAGTGTTCCAGAATAATTACCATGACCGGGGTGAACAACCATCCCAGCAGGTTTATTAACAACAAGTAATTGGTCGTCTTCATATATTATATCTAAAGAAATGTTTTCTGCCTCAAGATTATAATCATTTGGCGGATCAGCAAACATGATCTTTATANTATCATTTGGTTTAACTTTATAATTTGATTTAACGGGAATATCATTTACAAAAATTAATCCTTGTTTAGCAGCGGCCTGGATCTTATTCCTCGTAGCATTTTCAACAAAATTCATTAAATATTTATCAATCCGCAATGCTTTCTGACCATTATCAACAACAAAGGAATAATGCTCAAAAAAATCGCTNATTTTTTCTTCCTGATTGAATTTATTCATTATTGTAACTGCTGTTGCCATTGCCAACGATCAAATCTAATTCAGACATCTTTCTTATTGAATCTCCAACACTAATTTTTTTACCCCTGTGTCTTATTCGTATTACTTGATCTTTTCCTAAATCATCAATATATTTAATTTGGCCAATTTTGAAACCAGCCGACTCAAGGCTTGGCTTAGCTTGACGGAGCGTTTTTCTTATAACATTTGGTATGGAGATTTTTTTATAGTTTGATGGATTTAGTATTAAATAAACCTTTCTTTTATATTTTACGCTTGAACCTGCTAAGGGGTTTTGCTTAATTACAGAACCAGCGGTAAAATTGGGATCGTAATCTGATGAATCTTGTATCACATGTAGTAAATTATTATTTGTGAGATCTCCTTTTGCATCCATCAAAGACATTCCGATTAAATTGGGAACTTTCGTTTGAACTTTATGGCCNGTGTAAAATTTTAAAGCTTTTAATGAAATAAAGGATATGAACAGTAAAACAAAAATTGCTTGAAGTAGTTGTTTAACAAAAGATTTTATCCAAAAAAAGTTAAAAATACTCATGAGTTAAATTTTGACAAAGCTAAACATTTTTTTTTGAGATGTTGAAGAATCAAAACTTAAGAATTGTTTATTTGCTTTAAAAAAAAATGGTTTTCAAAAAAATGATATTTTTACAAAAATTATGAGAAAAAAAATTGCAATAATAATGGGTGGCTTTTCCAGTGAGTCTGAGGTTTCATTAAAGAGCGGAGAGGTAGTTTACAAGAATCTTTGTAAAAAAAAATATGATGTATTTCGCATACATATATTTAAAGATAAATGGGTTTATATTTCAAATGATGGATCACAGCTTAAGGTTAACACAAATGATTTTTCTATAATANTAAATGGTGAAATAATTCATTTTGATTGTATTTTTAATGCAATTCACGGAGCNCCTGGTGAGGACGGTTTTATGCAAGCTTACTTTAAACTCATAGGAATTCCACAGACAAGTTGCGGTATGTATCAAGCAGCTTTAACATTCAATAAAAAAGATTGTTTGAATGTTTTAAAAGCCTATGGAATTCCAATTGCAAAATCNTATTGCCTAAATTCTGAAGAAAAAATTGAGGTTAACAAAATTATTAGCCAAGTTAATTTGCCATGTATTGTAAAACCAAATTGCGGTGGAAGCAGTTTTGGAGTCAGTAAAGTTGTCAACGCTAACGAATTAGAAAAATCTATAGTTAAAGCATTCAAATATGATAATGATGTAATTATTGAGGAATTTTTAGATGGAATTGAAGTTTCAGTAGGAGTATTGGATTACAAAGGCAAGATTAAGGTTCTTCCAATAACTGAAATTATCTCTGAAAACAGTTTTTTTGATTATGAAGCTAAATATTTAGGAAAATCTATAGAAATTACTCCTGCGAAAGTCTCAAAATTACAAGAAAGAAATGTCATAAAAATAGCAGAAAAAATTTATAAAATTTTAAAAATGAGTGGATTTTCTAGAAGCGAATTTATATTTAAAAACAACACTCCGTACTTTCTAGAAATGAATACTGTACCTGGACTGACAAAAGAAAGTATTTTTCCAAAACAAGCTCTGGCAGCAGGTATTTGTTTATCGGATTTACTATCAAATGCAATTGAGATGGCAATGATTAAAAATGTTTAAATTTATCAAATGAAACGTGCAGTTTTTCCGGGATCTTTCGATCCAATAACATTAGGCCACTGTGATATAATAACTCGCGGAATATTACTGTTTGATGAACTGGTTATTGCTGTTGGAGAAAATTCTAATAAAGAAAATATGTTTACATTAGAACAACGTAAATATTTTATCGAATCTAAATTTAAAAATGACCCAAGAATCAAGGTCATAAGCTACAAAGGATTGACAGTTGACCTATGTAGAAAAATTGGTGCTGATTTTATTCTCAGAGGCGCCAGAAATACAATTGATTTTGAATTTGAAAAGTCGATTTCTCAAAATAATAGATTTATTGGAAAAATAGAAACTGTGATTTTATTGAATTCACCTGAAACTTCTTTTATTTCATCTTCAATAGTAAGGGAAATTATTAAACACGGAGGAGACTTTAAAAAACTAGTGCCAGAAACTGTGATAGTTAATCTAGATAGATGATTTACATACTATCAAACTAAGCTTTTTATATTAGCATACATATTTTTCTTAATCTTTTTTAATTTTTTTGGTCCTACCCATTTTACTTTAGTAATCCCTTCATCCAACTGTGGAGATAAATTCCCNTCATAGTGTGNCGTCATTTCAAACCAATANGTTTTTTTAATATAATATTTTTGATTTTTTTTAAAGATATGATAAGTAATTTCCAAAGGATTGCCTAAATGAAGATCTTTTACACCGGTCTCTTCCTTAACCTCACGGATAGCAGTCTGATCAATTGTTTCATTTTTTTGAGCTTTACCTTTGGGTAAGTCCCATTTACCGTTTCTAAAAATGAATAAAATTTTACCGGAAGGATTAAAAACTTTTCCTCCACCTGCAACTACATTTGGCAGTAACTTCAAAAAATCTGACAATAAATGCTCATCATTATTTCCAATCAGACGAATTGAATTGTATTTAGATTTTTTTAATAATGTAAAAATCTTTTTTAAATCAATAGAATCCATCATTAAATTTTTGAAATCAGACCCATTTTGAATTTTAGTTGTTAAAATGATTGGCTTATCTCCGAAGAAAATTTTTTGCATTATCATTTAAATTAATTTTTAAGTTATAAATGTAGTATTTTTTATAATTTTGACTAATGGTTTTAAATAAAAATATAGCCCAAGAAACTGTTGAAAAACTTTTAAATATCAATGCGATAAAATTAAGCCCTTCTTCTCCATTTACATGGTCTTCAGGTTGGAAGTCACCCATTTATTGTGACAACAGATTGATTCTTTCATATCCAGAAATACGAAATTATGTGAGAGAAGAGATGGGTGAAAATATTAAAAAAAATTATTGCAATACAAACTTAATTGCTGGAGTTGCAACTGGTGCAATTGGAATTGGTGCACTAGTAGCTGATTACCTAAAATTGCCCTTTGTTTATGTCAGACCTGAGGCTAAAAAACATGGTCGGAAAAATCAAATAGAAGGTCATATTAATAAAAATCAAAATGTTGTCATAATTGAAGACTTGATCAGTACTGGAAAAAGTAGTTTGAATGCATACAACGCATTAAAAAATGAATCAATTAGTATTAATGGAATAATTGCAATTTTTGATTATGGATTCAAAACCTCAGCACAAATATTTGCAGAAAATAAAATATTAGTTCATAGCTTAAGCAACTATGATCATTTAATAAAGTATGCTTTGAAAAAAGATTTTATTAGTTTTAGTCAAGTAGAACTTTTATCAAATTGGAAAAATGATCCCGCAAATTGGAACAAATGATATATTAAAATGAAAATAGAATCCGCTGAAATTTTTATAGATAAACCTCAAGTTGATGTTTTTGAGTTTTTAAAAGACTTTAAAAATTTTGAAACATTAATGCCAAATAATACTAGTAAATTTGAATTACTTACTTCTGACAAATTCATTTTTTCATTAAAGGGAATGCCTGAAATTATCTTAATTAAAACATTTGAAAAACCATACGAACTAATAACTTTGGGATCAGAAAAAGACAACCTAGACTTTGTTCTAGAAATACAAATTAAAACATCAGAAAACAGAAAATCCCTAGTTAGGCTAAATTTCGAAGGTAATTTTAATCCGATAATGGCTACTATGATTAAAAAACCTATTTCAAACTTTGTCAACTCAATAGCTGAGAATATCTCAAATACAATTTAATAATCTAATTTTATTGATTTTAAATCATAAATTTTCAAACCGCTTAATGTTTTTATCTTTATTTTTCCCGTTAGTGTTATCCCCTGTATTGTTCCATCAAAGGAAATTCCATGATTATCAATAAAATTTGAAATCTTACCCTTTTTATAAAGCTCTTTTTCATATAGTGACATCAAAACCTTTTGATCACTTAATTTAAAAAAGTACTTCAATTGTTCAGTAACCTTTAATCGCAATTTTTGAAGATCAATTTTTTTTTCTAACACATTTTTCATTGATATTGCTTTAGGCAAATTCTCAAAATTTACTTGATTAACGTTTATTCCAATTCCAATTATTGAGCTTTTAATTTGATTTTTTTGAGCAATAACTTGAATTAATATACCTGCGATTTTGAAATTACATGACAAAATGTCGTTCGGCCATTTTATTGATAAATCAGGAATTTTATAAGTCTTGAGCGCAGACAAAACAGCGAGCGATACACGCATATTAATATTAAATTGTCTATCTAAATTAATTTTTATTTTTTTCTTCAAAACACTCATAATCAAATTTTTACCTTTTTCCGAATACCACCTGTTTCCGTGTTGACCACGGCCATCAGTTTGATAATCAGCTACAACAATTGCAAAATCTTCAAGTAAAATATTTGAATATAAATCTGACAAATATTGATTAGTTGAATCTGTGGCATCTAGTTTGATTAGTTGCATGTGTAGTAAATTATAATTTTATTAAGATAATTAATAATGAATTAGATTTAAAAAACAATAAATTTGTAAATAATTACTAATATATGACAAAAAACACACCTTCTTCTGATAACCTTATCGGACTCATAATTCAGGGAATGGAAGACATCAAAGGCGAGGATATTAGCATATTAGATCTTAGAAATATAGAAAACACTGTTTGTGATTATTTTATAATTTGCGATGGAAGTTCTAACATCCAAGTAAATTCAATAATAAGTTCTATAAACAAAGTTGTTAGAAGAGGTATTAAAGAAAAACCCTATCAAATTGAAGGAATAGAAAATTCTGAGTGGGTTTTAATGGATTATATTGATGTTGTAGTGCATGTCTTTAAAAAGGAAAAGAGAGGTTTTTACGATATAGAAAGCCTCTGGGGAGATGCTATAATTACCAAAATTAAATCTAGTTATTAAATAAATTTATATGTCAATAAACAATAAAAAAAACAATTTTAAATTAAATGCCTACTGGATATACGGTATAATAATTGGGCTATTCTTTTTATTTAATATTTCTGGCGTTACAGGGTCTAATGGAACTCCAACCACTGAAGACGAATTCTTTAACTTTTTGGAAGACGGGGATATTGAGAAAATTGAAATAATCAACCGACACAAGGTAAGAGTTTACCTGACCAATTTATCCAGTTCTAAAGAAATACACAAAAAATCTAATTCGAACAGCTTATCATTATTTGGNAAATCTCCAAATTATAATTTTGAATTTGGTGACCTGCAAAATTTTGAAAATAGATTAAATAAAATCAAAAATGAAAAAAATGTAAATTTTAAAAAGNTAAATATCACTGAATCAAATCCTTTCGGAGACATATTGCTTTCAATTATTCCTTTTGTTCTCATAATTGCAGTTTGGATATTTATAATGAGAAGAATGTCCGGAGGTGGACCAGGAGGTGGAGGGCAAATATTTAATATTGGAAAATCTAAGGCAAAGCTCTTTGATCAAAAACTTGAGACTAAAACAACATTTCATGACGTTGCTGGTCTTGAGGGAGCAAAGGAAGAGGTCCAGGAAATTGTTGATTTTTTAAAAAATCCTCAGAAATATACCTCTTTAGGAGGAAAAATCCCTAAGGGAGCCTTATTAGTTGGCCCTCCAGGGACAGGTAAAACTTTATTGGCAAAAGCCGTTGCTGGTGAAGCCAAAGCTCCTTTTTTCTCGCTTTCTGGTTCTGACTTTGTAGAAATGTTTGTTGGAGTAGGTGCATCAAGAGTTAGAGACTTGTTTAAACAGGCAAAAGAAAAGTCTCCATCAATAATTTTTATTGATGAAATCGATGCTATTGGTAGAGCGAGGGGTAAAAGTAACTTTTCAGGCTCAAACGATGAACGTGAAAACACTTTAAACCAACTTTTGACTGAAATGGATGGCTTTGGATCCAACACGAATGTTATAGTTCTAGCAGCAACAAACCGAGCTGATGTTTTGGATAAGGCATTAATGAGAGCAGGAAGATTCGATAGACAAATTTATGTTGATTTACCTGATATTAGAGAGAGGAAAGAAATTTTTGATGTGCACTTGAAACCTCTGAAAAAGTCAAAAGACCTAGATACTGATTTTTTATCCAAACAAACACCAGGTTTTTCTGGAGCTGACATAGCAAATGTTTGTAATGAAGCAGCTCTAATAGCAGCTAGAAACAATAAAAAAGCTGTAGAAAAACAGGATTTTTTAGATGCAGTTGATCGAATAATTGGTGGCCTTGAAAAGAAAAATAAAATCATCACTCCTGACGAAAAGAAAGCTGTGGCTTTTCATGAGGCAGGACATGCAACAGTTAGCTGGATGCTCGAACACGCTGCNCCACTTGTTAAAGTAACTATAGTCCCAAGGGGTCGATCATTGGGNGCAGCNTGGTACCTTCCTGAAGAGAGACTAATTGTNAGACCTGAACAAATGCTTGACGAAATGTGTGCGGCTCTTGGTGGAAGAGCTGCAGAAAAAGTAATTTTTAATAAAATATCAACTGGAGCTCTAAGCGATTTAGAAAAAGTAACAAAACAAGCCCGAGCGATGGTAACTGTTTACGGGTTGAGCAACAAAATTGGAAATTTAACATATTATGATTCCTCTGGACAAAATGAATATGGCTTCACGAAACCCTACAGTGAGCAAACAGCAGAATTAATAGACAAAGAAATATCTGATATGGTAGAAAAGCAATATCAAAGGGCTATTAGAATATTAAAGAAAAATAAATCCAAATTAATNAAACTTGCAGAGGTTTTATTAAAAGAGGAGGTAATATTCAAAGACAATCTTGAAGAAATATTTGGAAAACGCCCCTTTAAAAGTAAGGAAGCTTAAAACCTATATAGATAAATTTTAATAGTCCAAATTGAAATAAAGTATTTATAATTTTTATCTTTGATGAAAGTTGATTTAATTTCAACAACCTTTAAATGAACTTGCTACGTAAAATATTTAGTTTCCCCAAAGAAGACCAAAAAAAACCCTCACAAAAAAATCAAGACAATAAATACATACCAAAAAAAGTTACACCAGTCGACGAGCTTTTTACCCTAAATTTTAATAAAAATGGTGGTAAGTTTCTTTATTCAGAAACCATTGATGAAGTTTTTGATTTTCTTGAGCATATTATTGATGAAAATAAATGGCATAATAAATCTGCATTAGTTCTTAACTCAGACCTAAAAAAACANTTTAAAAATTTTGATTGGAAAACTACAACTAAGTTAAATAAAGGACATTTTCTCTTCACCAATTGTGAGTACTTAATTGCTAATGATGGTTCAATATTAATTTCATCTAACCAAATAGCTGAAAAAAAATTAACAGAGCTCCCAAAAAGCTTTATTGTATTTGCTAGTACAAGTCAAATTGTACAAACAATTGGACAAGGACTTAGAGGAATTAAAGCNAAGAATAAAGAAAAAATTCCGTCAAATATAACTACCATTAAACATTTTAAAACTGATAACGAAAATAATTTTTTAAGTTATGGCAGCAGTACAAAAAATTTATATCTAATTTTATTGGAAGATTTATAATATTATTTTGAAAGATTTTAAAACCCGCCTAATTTCAGGATTTTTTTTCGCNACTTTATTAATNATTACAGCACAGGTTAAAATTTTATTCTTGATTGTTTTATTTGTTTTAGGACTCATATGTTTATATGAATTTAATAAACTGATAGAACGAAAAAATAATTTTTCCTACATAATTTTTATGTTCATTTTTTCTCTCTTTAGTTTAACTGAAATTTTTCAAGAAAAAAGCATTATAATAAATGAAATTTCAAAAATNTTTCATGTTATTAGTATCTTTGTGCTATTATTTTTGGTTAGAGACCTNTTCTCAAGCAAAAGCTTACCTAANCTTTTAACAAACAACTATATTAACTCNACTTTTTACATNACAGGGGGNATAATTTTTATTGCACTTACTGCGTTAAATTTTGGAGATTACAGTTCAGATCTAATTGTGGGAGTGTTCGTACTAATTTGGGTTAACGACAGCTTTGCATATTTT
The DNA here is from genome assembly GCA_002721175.1 of Flavobacteriaceae bacterium. Lineage (GTDB taxonomy): Bacteria > Bacteroidota > Bacteroidia > Flavobacteriales > Flavobacteriaceae > UBA3537. Next base: position 36,003 of record PBJR01000014.1, read on the forward strand.
ATTGGAACTAAATTTGGTAGTCAAAAACTTTTTGAAAAAATATCACCAAAAAAAACCGTTGAAGGTTTTCTTGGAGGGTTGTTGTTTTCTGCCATTACAAGCTATTTAATTTTTAAATTTTCCGATACCTTAAATTTTTCTAATTGGTTAATAATTAGTGTAATTGTTAGTGTATTTGGAACCACTGGAGATTTAATTGAATCAAAATATAAAAGACAAGCAAAAGTAAAAAATAGCGGAGATTTAATTCCAGGGCATGGTGGACTTTTAGATAGGCTAGACAGTGCTATATTTATTTCGCCATTTTTATATTTATTTCTTAGAATATTAAAACATGTTTCATAAAGAAGGTTATACAATTATCTTAGTATCATTTTTTGCTATTACATCTATTTTTGTNGCCATAGANTTTCTTAACTTAAATGTTGTAATGACTAAAGTTCTAAGAANAGTATTAATTATAATACTGCTCTTAATTTTGCAGTTTTTTAGAAATCCCCGTCGCCACACATTAAAAAATGATACTAAAATAATTTCTCCGGCAGATGGAAAAATAGTAATAATAAAAAAGGTTACGGAGAAAGAGTATTTTAAAAAAAAATGCCTTCAAATTAGNATTTTCATGTCGCCAATCAACGTTCACGTTACAAGATATCCTATTGGCGGTAAAATTGTTTACAGTAAATACCACCCAGGTAAATACATATTCGCCTGGCATCCTAAATCAAGTGAAAAAAATGAGAGAACCACAATCGTAGTTGAAAATAAAAAAATTGGAAAAATTTTATACCGCCAAATAGCAGGTGCTTTGGCCAGAAGAATAGTGAATTACGCTAAAACAAATGAAACAGTAATTCAAGGTGAGGATGCTGGCTTTATCAAATTTGGCTCAAGGATTGATCTTTTTTTACCGATTAATTGTAAAATAAATGTAAATTTAAATGAAAAAGTTAGGGGTGGAGAAAGTATAATNGCAGAATTTTGAAAATGAAAATTGATAAATTAAATCGAGAATTTAAAATGGCTGTTGAAAGCATTAACAATCATAAAAAGCCTTTCCCTGCAGATACTTTGTTAAAACTTTATGCTTATTATAAAAAAGCAACCAATGATTATGGTCGCCCTAACAGTAGCAAAGCTATCATCAATGCTTTCAAGACCAATGCTTTGTTTCAAGTTGAAAATATATCGCCAGATGAAGCAAAAGAACGTTATATTAAACTTGCAAAAAAATATTTGTTGTACAGAACNTAATTTTTAGCTAAATTTTTTTAAACTTAATTCAAGTATTTCAATTTTAGCCAATACATCATGTTGCTTTTTCCTTTCAAAATCTATTACATGATTAGGTGCACTTGAAAGAAAATCTTCATTTGTTAATTTCTTTTGAATTTTTTTCAAAAATCCCTTCAAATAATTTAGCTCCTCACTAATTTTGTTAATTTGAGAAGTTTTATCAATTTTAGCTTTTGAAACAACAAAATATTCATTCGATCCGATACGGAANGAAAATGCTTCACTAGTGTNTGAGTTTGTATAGTTTATAGTATTTATGTTACAAAGTTTTTTAATAACTTGATCAAATCCTTCTCTATGTTTTTTTTCATTATCAACCACAAAAAGTTCAATAGNAACTTTCAATGAAATATTGTTAGTTTTCCTAAAATTCCTTATTCCTGTAATAACATCTTTNAAAAATTCAAAATTTTGAAGTAATGGAATATCNAAAGATTTTAATACTGGCCATTTTGATATAGTTAAAGATTCAGAAACTTTACGAGGTCTTAATAAATTCCATATTTCTTCACTTAGAAAAGGCATGAACGGATGAAGAAGTTTTAAATTTTCTTCAAATAAATTTATGAGCGAATCATAAGTAGATTTATCTATTGAGGAACCATATTTTGGTTTTACTATTTCAAGAAACCACGAACAATAATCAAACCATATAATTTTATAAACTGACATCATCGAATCTTTTAAACGATACTTCTCAAAATTTTCTTCAATTTCAGCTAAAACATTTTGAAATTTATTTTTGTACCAATCTATTGCTAATGACGCATATTCAGGCTGTGGTTTATCAATGACTTTAAATCCTTTTACTAAACGAAAAGCATTCCAAATTTTATTGCCAAATCCCTTGCCCTGTTGACATAAAGATTCATCAAACAATAAATCATTCCCAGCAGATGAGCTAAGTAATAAACCAACTCGAACACCATCTGCACCGTAATCGCCAATTAGCTGTANTGGGTCAGGGGAATTTCCCAAAGATTTACTCATTTTCATACGGTTTTTATCACGAACTAGGCCAGTTAAATAAACATTTTCAAAAGGCTTCTGATTTCTAAACGCGTGCCCTGCAAAAATCATTCTTGATACCCAAAAAAATAAAATATCTGGACCCGTAATTAAATCACTAGTTGGGTAATAATAATTTATTTCATCATTGTTCGGGTTCCTTATTCCATCAAAAACCGAGATAGGCCACAACCAAGACGAAAACCATGTATCTAAAACATCAGGATCTTGCCTTAAATTTTCAATTCTTAATTCCTCATTTCCGGTCTTTTTTTGTACAAGTTTAATTGCTTCTGCAGCATTTTTAGCAACCACAAAATCATTTTTCCCATCGCCATAGTAATAAACAGGAATTCTATGCCCCCAATATAATTGCCTTGAGATATTCCAGTCGCGAATGTTATCCAACCAGTGTCGATAAGTGTTAATAAATTTTTTAGGGAAAAGTTTGATTCTGTTTGAATTTACAACATCATCCAAA
>PBJR01000015.1:0-8100 GCA_002721175.1 Flavobacteriaceae bacterium
ATAGTCTTTATTTAAAGGTCTTGGAGTGCCTGTAAATATGTTGTGTTGAGGTTGTCCTTTAATAAGCAATTCTCTTATGTAAATAGGCACAGGAACTATTCTATTTTTACCAGACTTATTTCTATTTCCAGACAGGTGAATATAACCTAAATCATCACTAAAGTCAGACCACTTTAATTCTCTTATCTCTCTATGGGGTCTTAGCAAACATCCATAAGTCATTAAACAACACAGATACAAGTTATCACTAAACAACTTAATCTCATCAAGGATGAGGTTTATATCCTTGTAAGGTTTGTGCAGTTTTGCCTTTGTTTTCTTGGCTTTTATCCCATCCATAGGATTGCCACTCATCCCTATGTTTTTTGCCTCGTTTATAAGCACATTTAAGTGGCGTTTAATGGTGTTATACGACACTCCTAAGGCATAGTGATTAAGATAAGATTTAACATCGTTAGAGCTGATATTTTCACCGGTTAATTGAGATACAAAACCATCATAAACAAACCTCAGCATAGACTTATATTTATCTGAATATTCTCCTTTGAGTTTGTTGTTTAAGGCTAACTTTAAATAGCCCTTATCAGACTTGTTATTTACTTTATCTGGGTCTTGTATATGGTACCCACTAGAGATATACTTAAACACCTCAGCAGCTAATAGCTGTGCTATCTCATAACGCTTACTTAGTGGATACGAATTAGGATAAAGATTAGAATTTATCTTTGAACCATTAAACAACCTATATCTTTTCCCATTACTATAGAAAACTACATAAAAACGTTGCTTATTATCAGACTTAACTTTAGGATATTTAACACTCATTTTGACATACTTTTGACAGACATTTATTTTATCTGTTCTTAAGTGTCTAAAAATTAAGTGTTTATGTGGTTAGAGCATCTGACTGTTAATCAGAGGGTCCTTGGTTCGAGCCCAAGAGGAGGAGCAAAAGTCTTACAGGTATGTAGGGCTTTTTTATTACACAGAACTTACAGTAAAGATAGTAATATTCTTGGCAGTTATTTGGCAGTTATGCGTGGAACTCTCTGTGCCATTTAAAGTACTTTTTGTTTTTAGCACTAAACCCTTTACAATTTTCCCCCACCAGACTTGATATGTAATTGTTGACATTGACATTAGTGGTTGGTTTGATTTTTATAATCACACCGGAATCATTGACCCCTATATATCCTTTCTCAAATAATTCATCACATCCAAATCTACACATAGGTAAAACGACATTGTAATCTCTCTTTTCATCATCATTGCACTTAGATCTCTTTTTGATGTGAGAGCACCAGAGCATAGAAATAGGATACTCTTTACTGCAACAACTACAAATAGAATTAGTTTTATTTCCAAACAACTTTTTTCTTAAATGGCCTTGCTCTAATCTTCTTTTGGAAGTAAACTCTTGTTCGGTTTCTGGTATTGATAAGGCAATATCTAAGTATTCTGAATCTTCAATAGGTGTTATATATGTTGAACTTTCAAGACCAAACTCGTCAAAGACTAACTTACTTTTCTCTTCGCTTAATACTCCAAATCCTTGAATTATATAATTCTCCTTATAACCAACGGCATTATTAAATTGTACATAAGGAATACTATGTTCTCTGACTTCATCCAAGAAATACACATATTCCCAGGTTTGTCCTTTTGAATTGAAGTCCCAAAGACTTGATGCCAAATTCTTATTGTGAATTTTAAAAGTAGTAACGGCAGATGCATAAATCTTACCAGACTTTGAAAATAATGTAACATCTCCTTTTTGTATCCTATTCCATTTAGTTACATTGTTTCCGCCAGGAGTTACACCCCAAATGTAACAATTACCATCACTGTAAATGTCTTTTAGTATTGACAATGTTTTGGAGTCCAAAAATGACTTTATTGAATCTAAACTGACTGGGTTTTCAATTGTATCAACATAATGCTCCCTTGCATCTTTATTTGATGATGGTTGTAAAATAATTTTATTCATCTCTTCTATTATACTTCACTGAATTACCTTTGGATAAGTTGACAGGGTATTTTTCGCCATTTAATTTGAGTTTTTTTTCAGACTCCTCTCTTAAATCAATTCCAAGTTTGTCTGATAGTCTAAGTAAATAAAGAAATATATCTGCTAATTCTTCTTTTGCAAGTTCATATGATTTAGGGTCGATGTTATTTAACTTTGATTGCTCCTCAGACATCCATTGAAATATGTCTGAAAGTTCTCCAACCTCACTTGAAAGGGCCATTATTAAATTCTTCGGACTATGAAATTGATCCCAGTCTCTATCTTTAGAAAATGTTCTTAATTTATCTATTAAATCTTCCACAAACTTGTTTTAATGTAAATCTAAGATTATTTTTCTATTCGGTCAATTATCTCTACTTGAAATAAGCGTTCTTCAGTATTTAAGGATGGTTTCTCTATTGCCAATTTAGGGACTGTGTAAGACACTAAAATTCTTTGTAATGCTATACGTTCAGAGTTGTTTAACCAGGACATTGGAGATTGGGATGTTGGTAACACAACAAGTTGTTATGGATTTAGTAGTAACACTCCCCAATGGACACTACCTAAACCAAACTTCACAAACTGTAATCCCTAACTAAATGAAAAGCTTTTGTTGATTGGGTTAAATTTTTTTAATTTTAGATAAATTTTTAACGACATGAAAGATTTATGTGAATGTAAATGCAATGAGTGTAAAAATGGGAATTGTGAAGATTGCTCTTGTGTTAATTGTTCAAGCGACTGTTGTAATTAAATGGGTGATTACAAATCCGCATATATAGTTATTTTAGTAGCCTATTTTATTTACCTTTTACTAAGGATATACAATGGCAGATCCTTTGATTGGTTTAGTGATTTAAGCATGCCATTATTCTTAATTTTCTTATACTTTGCCCTGAAGGCCAGTGCCAATAAAAAAAAATAAGATTGTACAGAAGATTTTTGAATACATTAGTTTTATTTAACTTTCACAAAATAGTTTACGTAGCTGAAGTAGGCTGAGTTTTGATTTTCATATCCATTTCCTGATGCATATAAACCTAAGTGAGCCCCTGTATATCCATTACTTTTAATTATCGACCCGTCTAATGTTGCAAGTAATTTAAATGCAGGTCCTTCAATTTTGTAATAAAGCTTGTAGTTGTCTTTATTAGCTTCAACTTTAAAATTTTGAACCTATTTAATTTAAATAGTTATATTTGGCAATAAATAAATTATTATGAAAAAATTATTTTTTACGGGTTTAATCTTGAGTATAGTTTATTCATGCGGACTGGGGAAATTACCTGAAGGCGAAACTGCATATGAAATCCCCTGCACAGGGAAGGACTATAAAAGCGATAAAAAAAGTTACAGGGCAAGTGGAAACGCTAGTGCAAATGCAACTGCAGGAGCAATTAAAGCCGCTCGAAGAAAAGCAGAGGGTAAATTAATTGTTGATATAAAGAGTTCAATAGACTTGGTTTCTGAGCAGTACGAGGAAATAATTGAGGATGGCGAAATTGGGGAGTACACTGCTGCAACTGAGGAATTTTCAAGGAAACTTGCTTCAGGAAAACTTCAGAACATCAAAGTCATTTGCGAGAAAACCGCAAGAGTAGCTTCAACCGGGATGTACAAACATTATATATCATTAGAAATGTCTGTAGATGATGTTATAGACGACTATATTGCTTCGATAAGCAACAGTAAAAAGAAAAACATTAGATTTAACCGTGATAAAATGAGAGCTATTTTTGATGAAGTTATGAGCAAATAATAACGGTTTTGAGGCTTTCAGTTTTAACATTAATTTCAATATTTTTTTTCTCTTGTGGAGGAGTAAAAAACTCTTCAACAGTCCAAGAATGTCGAATAAACTCTAAGTATTACTCTGTTTCTAAAGTGATTAAAAAGAGCACTTGCAAAAGTGAATCTGTCACTTCTGAGGAAAAGACATTACTGAAGAAAGATTTAATAAAACAAATTTCGGAAAGGGTTTCTGTTGTCTCGAGGTTGAACGAGCAAGTAAAGGAAGAGGGTGACACGGGTTCTTATTCATCCTTTCTCAACAATGAATCAATTGTTAGTTCAATTGGTTCGGTTAATAATCCAAATTTTATTTATTGTAAATCTGGACGCAAATATTACATCTATTGTGTTGTTCCAGTAAAAGATTTTGAGATAGATTTATACAACGAGGCAAAGGCTAGGCTTCAAATATTTATAAATAAGGTTGATTTTGCAATTAGCTCTATTAATTCAAAAGACAGAGTTTTGAATAATGATGAGATGTCTAAATTTAGCGAAACAAATTTATATTTATCAAATGCTATTGAACTTATTGCAGTTTCAAGACATATTTCTGAAACCGACAAAAATAAAATCATCAATGATGTAGCATTAGCAAATGCTCAGTATTTTAAACTTGAAAGTTTATTAAATTATAATTTTGACAATCAAATAAGTAAATTAAATAAGCTTTTATTGAACAATGCATTTGAAAAAATTCATTTTGAACTAATCTCTCTTTCAAAGAAGCAATTTAGCCCTAGTCAGCGCGAAAGGCTTATGATTTTCAAAAGCGAATACGAGAAAAAATTTGAAAGTTTGATTCGGGAGCTCGACTCAAAAATTGAAAATGCAATAACCAAAAGAAGGAATGATGCAGAAACTCAAAAGTTGTTGACTGCCTACTCTTATACGGTTTTTTATAAAGATCAAAAAGAGAAATATGAATTGTACAAACATAGAATCACTAAGAGAAGCGGTTATGGTAGAAGCGCACTAAGGTTAGGGTTGTATGCTGGGAGCAGCTTCAATGAGATAAATAATTCGTCGGGTCAAATAAATATTGATCAATTTGACGATAATTCAAATTTCGAAAGCATATTACCTTCTTATGATTTGAGTTTCATTCATTATTTTTTGAATCCAAGGAAAAGATTTGGTCTTTCAATCAGTTATAGAAGTTTTTCTGATACTTTCATAGAACTGTCAGATACAGATGGAATAGGGAATAATATAAATGACTTTAATTCACTACAGTTTGGACTCTCTTATGGACCGATAGAAATTAAATATGGTACAGTTGATAGAGATGATTTTGAGGATTTAAAATTATCATCTTTAAAGCTTTATGTTTTTAGAACTGACAAGATGATCGGCCGCTTTGGTAAATCTAATTCAATCAATATATCAGCATTTGCTGACTACCTCTCTGATTTCAAGGACACCTCTTTTTACAGCGTTGGAGTTATATTAGATTATAGCATATTGTTTAATCGTACATCAAAGTATTAGATATTTTAATTCATAAAATCAAGCACGCTTTGTTGTAGGAAAGAACAACATTTTTTTGTAAATTGTATTATAAATTTTATCAAATTAAATTACTTCACTCAAACCTCAAATAGGGATTAATGAAAAGCATTGATATTTCTTATATAAAGAAAAAAATAAATAAGCTGAACAAGAAGATTCATAGAGCAGAAGAGCAAGGAGATGAAAATAAGAGCTGGTGGAGAAAAATGAAATTAAAAAAATTAAAAAGTAAGCTTAATCAATTAAAATTTTAAAAAAAATTTAATGATATGAAAAAACTAAATCTATTTATATCCTTAGCGTTAGTATTAACGCTTTTTAGTTGTGTAGGTTTTGTATGCTCTTTACTCAACTGTTAGTTTTGAAAAAAATATTAATCATTTTATTTTGCGCATCATTATTTTCTAGTTGTGATGAAAAGACAAAAAGGGAGAAAGATAAAAGGACCGCTCAAGTAATGGAAAAATATTACGAGAACCAGCTCTGTGAATGCTTATATAAAAATGGGCCCGGTGAATGTCTAGATCTTTGGAAGAAATATGAAAAGAAAACTGGTAATCAAGCTGATGATCTCGAATGTGGTGTTGAAGCTGAGGCTCCTGTTGCAGTTGAGTCAGAGAGCGAATTACCAATCGATGATATCTTTTACGTAATTACAGATACCGCTACTAAAACAGAATTAAAAGCAAAGGAGTTGGTTGATGAGCTAAAATTAGGCGGATATCGATCTGATTATTTATGGATTCCTGACTACAATTCGCTAAGCGGAGCTGAATACTTTTTAGTATATATTGGCCCATTTTATAATATTCTAGAGTGTGCTGAGGAAGTGGAAAAATACAGGGAGATCAAGCCTAGTTCTTACGGAATAGGAGTATCAAATAACTATGAACGTGTCGAGATAAGAGGAGTTGAAAGAATTAAGCGAACTAGTTTATAGGCTAAACGAAAATTATAATTATCGAACAAAAAGTTAAAAATTAAAAATTATTATTATGAATGCAACAAAAGCTAACCTAATTAACTCTTTTACACTTATTGCCTTTGGTTTGTGGGGCTATTTTGAGGTTGATTCTTTAACAGCGTTGATTCCAGTTGGATTTGGAGTAGTGCTGTTATTGTGTTACAATGGTGTTAAAAATCAAAATAAAGTAATTGCTCATATTGCTGTCTTGTTAACGCTTGTCATTCTTTTAGCGCTATTGGGAATGAGACTGCCTAAATCCTTAGATTCTGGTGGGATTGGTCTTTTTAGAGTTTTAGTAATGTGTGCGTCATCAACCATTGCAATGATTTATTTTGTAAAGAGTTTCGTAGACGCGAGAAAAAAATAATTAAATCTATTGCAGAAGCTCACTATAATTTTGGTTTTTTTTGTTATCGCTTGTAGCGATGATAGTGATCGTTCAACACTACATTCTTCAGACTGTGTCTCAGACCAAGTTTTAGATCAGTCAAGAGGAGCTTGTAATATTAATTTAACGTTCACACCTGAGTTTACTGAACAGCTGATTGGTAATAACAGGGTTATTTCTTCCAATAATGTACCAAATCATTCAGTTGGATTATTTGGAGGTGGTCCTGGTTCGTTAAATCCGCATTCAATTACTGAACAGAACAACACTTATAACATAACATTTAGCCCTTCTTTTACAGGGTCCTTGAGGCCNCTTTTAGGANCAAACGGNCCAAGGTTTTCTTTTGGTATTATGTTAAATGGAATTGAGCTTGATCCAGTAGCCGCAGAACCNTTCCCGCACCANGGTCCCATGAANACAAATGCAAATTGGGATTGGAATCTCGAGGCNATGAATACAAGACTAGGTTTGGATTGCAACAACGGCCACGTACAGCCTTCNGGTAAATANCATTATCATGGNCCTCCANTATTTTATTTAAATAGCATTCAGTTNCCAANCGATGCAATGACCTTNGTAGGNTATGCAGCNGATGGCTTTCCAATTTATTATAAATANGCCTTTTCTGACGCAAATGATTTAAGTTCANCTATTATTGAAATGTCNTCTTCTTATAACTTAAAAGCCGGNAGCAGACCAGGNGATGGAATTACTGCCCCTTGTGGTGTTTATGATGGGGTTTACGTCAATGATTATGAGTACATTGCNGAAGNGGGAACACTNGATGAAGCAAACGGACGCTCAGGTGTAACACCTGAATNNCCNGGTGGCACCTATTATTATGTNATAACTGACGAATTTCCTGGAATTCCTAGNTATTTTAAGGGNACNCCATCAAACGATTTTAGGATTGGGGGAGGTGGATCTTAGTTTAATTAAANANCTNAATTATGAAAAATACATTTTTAATCAGCCTCATATTATTGTTAGNTTNTTCTTGTGCATCAACGATAAANCAGTCTAAGTTTCAAAATTANGAAGANGNAAANGCGAAGGTTATTTCAAAATATGGGCAACCAACAGAANTNGAAANAACAGNCTCNGTTGAAACATGGAATTATGAATACAAGAGNGTTTTAAAAAATAATCGCNGNGTTGTTTTTNNNGAAANCAATAAGATTATTCAAAANGAGAAATATTTAAAANNAGTCCCATATGCNCTTNGNTATGGNTTTATTTATGGTGTAGTNCCTACAGCTNTTGGAGTTGGANNTCTCCTTTTTGCATTTAGCGGNTTTTAGNTCTATANTTTACTATNATNTATAAACNAAANAANTATAGAGNNNTTNTNGTAACACANNNTNCGNGTTANAAATNANNCNTNCTTCATTNAATGTTGTNCNNCCTAAAATTATANTTNCATATTTA
>PBJR01000015.1:8105-27964 GCA_002721175.1 Flavobacteriaceae bacterium
TNAAATNNTATAACGNTGTTNAATCATTTTTTATATTTACNNAAATTTATTANNCATGAAAAAATTAATTTTCTTTTTAGCNCTGTTANTNGGNTGTAATTCTTCAGACCCTATTTTAGATTATCAGCAATCCNTNNTCNATGATGGTAAAACAGGCTCTAATGTCTTTATGCTATANAAANACGGNGATATTGTTTACAATAATATNATAAATTCTGGNGNACTTGGTGACAANGANATTNNNGAAAATACNATTTTCGCNATACATTCTATGACTAAAACNGTNACAACTGTTGCANCTATGNTATTACATGANCAAGGCAAATTCAATCTAAATGANCCNTTGGANAANTACCTTCCCGAATACAAAGACATTNAATGTAAGAGNTCTGACGGTGTTTATCCNTGNAATAATAAATTAAAAATTATTGATCTTCTCACCCACAGATCTGGCTATGTATATTATTTACCNAATGGTGAAAATTGGTTAACAGGGACTCACAAAAGTTTATACCCTAACTATATTAGTACTTCTAAATTTGATAACNTGNANGACTTCTCNAAAGCNGTTGCNCAACAGCCCCTAGAATTTGAGCCAGGTACCATGTACGCNTATGGCCTNAATCAAGCAATATTAGGAAGACTAATTGAAGTTTTGTCTGGGATGGGTTTTTATGANTTTCTAAAAGAAAATATTTTTGATAAGTTAGGAATGATTGACACTAAATTTNATCTNACTGAAGATGATAGNTTACGATTTCAACCTTTGCGCGTTAATATTAAACCAAANTCCGCTTTNAACCAAACCGATTNTAATCTGGANGGATANACCGCCGCTTTAGATGGTTATTCATATATGGAAACTAACAAGGCTCATTTTGGTGGAGAAGGATTGGTTTCTACNATGAGCGATTTTTCNAAGTTTTGTGAGATGCTAGTAAATGACGGTGTATATGGNGGCTCAAGAATCTTNTCAAGCGAGAGCATTGATATAATGACTTCAAAATATACAAACGGATACCCTGANCCTAACGAACCTGGAGTTTTCCCAGCNCTNGCAGGATATTATATNGGCTTTACTTTTAGNGTNTTGGAGAATCAAGAGATAGAGGGNAGTGGCGCAGGTGTAGGATCATACGGCTGGAGTGGATATCATAATACACATTTTTGGATTGANCCAGAGAATAAAATGTATGGTTTATTTATGGCTAGATCAATAGAATTTGATTTCTCAATTCCTGCTGAATTAAAAAAGGCAGCCTATAAAGTATATTAACTAATCTTAAAAAAGATATAAAAAATGAAAAAAGTACTTCTATTAATTACTGTATTAATTTTTTCTTGTAATAAAAAAACNATAACTATTACNGAAGTNGTAGGCTCNCCCGAATATTTAANTTCAAAAATAGATATNAAAGATGGNCCAAATGATAATGGTGAATTTTATTCATTTTCTTTTATGCTAGATAATTACGANCTTGGAGTTCAGACCCAGAAGGACTTTGATTATAACCTTGCTAATTCTGCGAAAGGNCAACACATTCATCTGATTNTAAATAATGGGCCTTACTCAGCNAAATATTCACCGGAATTTGAGCATGAGCTCGACGAGGGGAATAATGTAATACTAGCTTTTCTTTCGAGATCCTATCACGAGTCAGTAAAAAACCCGAGCGCCTACTATCTTGCACAAGTTGGAGATGGCCAAAAGTTGGACTTGACACAAGAATTATTGTTTTATAGTCGACCTAAAGGAGNCTANAAAGNNGAGGATACGGANCGAGTATTGTTGGATTTTTATTTAATTAATACATCCATATCAGCCNATGGGAATAAAGTTAGGGCAACTATTNATGGNAANGAATTTTTAATTGACAAATGGGTACCTTATTACATAGAGGGACTTCCAAAAGGTGAGATTTCAATTAAATTAGAGTTAATTGATTCTGAAGGAAAATTAATTGACTCACCCTTCAATCCATCTGTTAGAACTTTTACATTGGAAGAATAAAATTATTTTTCTCATTGCAGAAAAGAGGTTATGTATAAAATTTCTAATTCGATCAAATTAGCTCACTCAAAAGATAGGGTGTGGTCCTTAATATCTTTGCCTGAAAATCTAAATCTATTTCATCCTTTTTGCAAGAAAAATAATTTATTGCAATCAGACGGAGAGAAAATCATCAAGGATGAATTAATCTATTTAAATGGGCGAACCTACCATAGATTCTTTTATAAATGGGATCCGATNAATGGTTATCAAATCAAAATTGGCACCAAAGAAGGAAAGAAATCTGATGTAATATGGAAGATTTCAGCCTTGGAAAAGTTCACTAAGCTAACAATTACTGTAACACCATATTTAAGTAGTAAGACACCTAAATTTTTTTACCCCTTGTTTCATTATTTTTTTATTAAACCTAAACTCAAATCTTATTTAGGTTCTGTTCTTAAGGGTATAAAATTTCATTTGAATACAGAGCAAAAGGTAAAAGCAAATCAATTTGGAACTCACCCCTGGTTTTCCTAAGTTATAATTTTAAAATTAGCAAGAAAATGAAAGTTGATTTTCAGTTTAAAAACATAATTATTTTAATTTTATTTAATTTATTTCTCATACATACCATCCATAGCCAAACAATACGTCAGTTAGAATCACAAGCAGTAAATGAGTACAGGGAAATCGATGAAGATTTAAATATCGTTTACAAGAAAATTTTATTAATGTACGCCGATGATTATGAATTTATTGAAGCATTAAGGTCCTCTCAGCGGAATTGGATTAAATTTAGAGATTCAGAAGTCAAAATGAAATATCCAAAAGAAGATAAAGGTTTCTATTACGGCTCTTCATATAGGATGTGTGTAAATTATTATCTAGCTGAACTTACTAGTAAAAGAATTAAAACACTAAATCAGTGGCTTGATGGAACTGAAGAAGGAGATCTATGCTCGGGTTCAATAAGAATAAGTATGATATTCAAAACAAACAAGAACGGAGATATTGTTTAGGTTCGTTCCAGAGCTTCCCATCCTCTTTTAGAAAAGTAAGTTGCCAAAGTAATTAACAGCTTACCTAAGATGAAGCCAGTAAGACAGAAAGGAAAGCCAGTCACTGTTCAGTATTCACTTCCAATTTCTTTTGCTATACAATAAATCTTAAAATGTACCCCACTTATTTTTTATCATAAGACCAAGGCCAGCATTAATTAAAATTAACGAAATGGTCCCTGGCCAAAACCAGTTGTTATTTTCGTATTTTAAAATAACCGCTTCCCCAAAAGCACATATTCCTGAAGAGAATAGAATTAACCCAATTAGTGCTAAAAAGTATCTTTTTTGAGGGATTTTCATCTAATCTAAGAATACAGTATTATCAGCTTTAAATTTNTCAAAGTTGTTGACCATCCATAATCCGTATATTCCGAGTGTTATTATGGTTAAAAAGTACCAAAACAAAAATTTACCTAGCAATGAGCTTCCCTCTCCAANAAATTTAATTTTCCTTCCCTCGATNGTTGTATTATCTGCTCTCCAGCGCTCAAGTTTACAAACAGCCCAAGGTGTTCCAAGTCCTAAAGTAAAAATTAGTAATAAGTAAACAACGATCACGTTAACGAACAGTCCNCCAATATCTTTATTAAACTCAAATTGTTTTTTCATAATACTATTTTGATTAAATTTAAAACTAAATAAATATAATCTAAATATTATGAAAAGAAAAGTAGTCGCAGTTTGGAATGGCGATGGAGCAGATGGTCAAGGCGTTTTGAGTGCAGGGAGTGGAGCTTTTGAAAATATGCCATATAGTTTTAAAACGAGATTCAAAAATGATGATGGTAAACTTGGAACTAACCCAGAGGAACTAATAGCCGCTGCTTTGGCAGGTTGTTTTAATATGAAATTAAGTTTTGTGTTGAATGAGTCTAATTTTAAACCAAAAGAATTAAATACAGATGCTTGTTTAACTTTTGAAGATGGGGCTGTGAAATCTATTCACTTAAATTTATCAGCTCAGATTCCTTCAATCACTGAAGCAGAGTTTTTAAAATTTGCCAATGAGGCAAAAGAAGATTGTCCAATTAGCGGAGCTTTAAATTGTGGTATTAATTTGGAGGCTAAGCTTAGCTGATAAATTCTTGTAATCGTTTATTATCTTTGCAGACTAATCATGGAAAATTTTAAAATCTTAGCAAAAGAAACTANTAACTCAAAAATTTTAAAGTTTGAGTCAAATAAGTTTTTAGTAGAGGGAGACAATTATGAATTTTCAAATATAGATGAAGCCAAGGACTCTCCGATAGCTCAGCAGTTGTTTTATTTGCCTTTTGTTAAGAAGGTTTACATATCTGCAAATTTTATTTCTATCGAGCGATTTGATATTGTAGAATGGGATGAGGTTAAAAATGAGGTCGCAGTACAAATTCAAAATTATTTAAATGGAGGAGGGGTAGTTGTTACAAATACAAATCAGGAAAAGATTGCGATCACAATTTATTCTGAAAGCACACCCAACCCTGCAGTTTTAAAATTTGTGTCTAATAAAATATTAGTTCCATCAATATTTGAATTTAATTCAATTGAGGAGGCCAAAAAGTCGCCATTTGCAACTGCATTATTCCAATTTCCATTTGTAAAATCAGTTTTTTTAGATAAAAATTACGTATCAATTACAAAGTTTGATATTGTCGAGTGGAATGAAATAACTAATGAGCTTCGGACTTTTATTAAACAGTACATTGAGGAAAAGAAAAGCATCATTGATTCTAGTATAAATAAAGCTCAACAGGAATCCTCTGTTGAATATGAAAAGCAAAATGAAAGTTTGGATGATACTTCTAAAGAGATTATTAATATTCTGGATGAGTATGTTCGCCCAGCGGTTGCTAGCGATGGAGGTAATATTTTATTTGAATCGTATAATCCTACTACAAAAATTGTGAAAGTTATTCTTCAGGGTGCCTGTAGTGGATGTCCTTCTTCTACTTTTACGCTAAAGAACGGCATAGAGAATATGTTAAAGGAAATGATGGGAGAAAAAATTGAGGGAGTTGAGGCCATCAACTCATAAAGTTTAATAACTCATTCTATAACTTATAAAAGCCCAATCATTAGTAAAGTCGCAATTATTAAAATCATCATTGCAACTAAATTTCTAATAAACTCCAGCGTTACTTTCTTTAGTAATTTATTGCCAATTAATGATCCTAAAATTGCAGATGCAACTGCAAATGATCCAACTATAAAATAATTAGATATATCAAGTCCATTTACCTTAAAAAGATAGACGCTGACTCTAGTCAAGTCAACAAAAAAGGAAATAACAACAGTGGTAGCGATAAATACAGTTTTATCTAAGTTTAGTTTTATTAAAAATGCACTTCTCAAGGCACCCTGATTACCAGTTAATCCTCCAAAGAATCCGCTTAGGAAACCGCCCAATGGCAGAATAGAGTTATTAAATTTTATTTTTTGTAAAAGAGGGATTAAATCAATTAGGGCAAATAAAATTAATATTATCGAAATTGTAAAGTCTATATATGAAATTTCAGTTGTGTGAGTAAATAAGTTATGTGTAAAAAAGGTGCTTTCACTAATAAAGAATAATGTAGAAGAACCAATATAAGAAGCTAAAATTGCTGGAACTCCAAATTTAATCACTACTGAGATATTAATTTTTTTTCCAACAATAGTTAATTTGTAGATATTGTTTAAAAAGTGAATTATTCCAGTTAAAAAAATAGCAATCTCAGGGGGAAAAAAAAGAAGCATTACTGGGGTTAAAATAGTAGCCAATCCAAATCCAGAAAAAAAGGTCAAAATTGCGGAAAAAAAAGTAACAAGGGAAATGAGTAAAAGTTCCATTTGAGTAAGTAAATTAAACTATGTACAATTTTTTTGAAACAAATTTAATTAATGTCTATGAAATAATTTCTGAAAGTTTTTTTCCTACATTAAATCCAATTGCTATTCCCATTCCACCCATTCTCACACCGGCATACACTCTTTCTGAGAGTTTTGAGATAATGGGTGATTTGTTAGGCCCAACCCCCATAATTCCAGACCATCGGTTCTCTATCTCAAAATCATGATTGGGTAATATTATATCTCTAAGTAATTGTTCTAATTTATTTTGAATTAAGTGAGTAGTTCCAAACTTTGTTGTACTTTCATTTTCAAAATCTAGCTGTCGCCCTCCACCAATTAATATGCGTTTATCGATATTTCTGAAGTAATAGTAACCACGGTCCATGTGGAACGATCCATTGATTTCTAAGTTTTTAATTGGCTTTGTGACTAGCACTTGATTTCGAGCAGGCGCAACTTCAAGCTTATTTAATTTATTAGTAAATCCATTTGTGGTCAACACAATTTTATCGCATTTTAAATCAATGAAATTAGTCTCAATTTGAACAAAGTTATCGGACTCTTGATAACTTTTGACATTAATATTATTGAGTAATTTAATTCCTTTAGATTGTACTAGTTTGATCAAAGAGAGAATCATTTTTCCTGGATCTAATTGAGCTTCAAATTGGCTAAAAACACATTTAGGCTTCAGTTTTGAAAAGCAATTAGGAGTACTTACGACTTTATAAACATCATCTTTAAAAATAGGACTTAGTAGATCGTTGATTATTTTTAAATTCTCTATGCATTTGTCGTAAATAAGAGATTCTTTGTCCATAAATAACTCGTATCCCCCAGATTTTTTATAATCAATATTATCATCTCCTAGAGTTTTACGCATCAGATTTAAACCAATCACTCGTTCATTTACTAAGTCTAAAATTTCAGTATTAGTATGTGTTTCGAGGTCACTTAATATCTCGCTTAAACTACCAAAGCAACTAAACCCAGCATTTTTAGTACTTCCTCCACTGGGTAAAATTCCTTTTTCAACAATAACAATATTTTTCTTTGGGAACTTGCTCTTTAAAAACAAAGCTGTGCTAAGGCCTACTATTCCACTTCCAATTATTATAAAATTGATATCACTCAGCCAATATTTTTTTTCCCAATAGGATGGATTCATAACTCAAATACAAACTTTGATTTATATAAGTTAAATTTTAGTCAATTGGATTCATGGTAAAATCATCCATAAATTTTGTAGTGTAATTTCCTGAAATATAGTCAGGGTGCTCCATTAGTTCTCTATGGAAAGGTATTGTTGTTTTAATTCCTTCAATCACAAATTCATCTAATGCTCTTTTCATTTTGTTTATAGCTTCCTCTCTACTTTGAGCCGTAGTAATTAGTTTAGCAATCATTGAATCGTAATTAGGAGGTATGGTATAGCCTGCGTAAACATGGGTGTCTAACCGAACTCCATGCCCTCCTGGCGAATGAAGTGTTGTTATTTTTCCTGGAGAAGGTCTAAATCCATTGTATGGGTCTTCTGCATTAATTCTACATTCGATGGAGTGTAGGTTTGGAGTGTAGTTTTTTCCTGATATCTGAATACCTGTTGCTACTAATATTTGCTCTCTGATAAGGTCGAAATCAATAACTTGTTCAGTAATTGGATGTTCAACTTGAATTCTAGTATTCATTTCCATGAAATAGAAATTTCGGTGCTTATCAACTAAAAATTCGACTGTACCTGTCCCTTCGTACTTAATAAATTTTGCTGCTTTTACAGCTGCTGCCCCCATTTTCTTTCTCAATTCATCTGTCATAAATGGAGAAGGGACCTCTTCAGTTAGTTTTTGGTGACGCCTTTGAACAGAGCAGTCTCTTTCTGAAAGATGACAAGCATTCCCTTTTGAGTCACCAATAACTTGAATTTCAATATGCCTTGGGTCTTCAATTAGTTTTTCCATGTACATGTCATCATTTCCAAAAGCAGCTTTTGATTCTTGGCGTGCAGAGTCCCATGCATCTTTTAGATCTTTTTCGCTCCAAACAGCACGCATTCCTTTTCCACCACCGCCTGCAGAGGCTTTGAGCATAACTGGATAGCCAGTTTTTTTTGCAATTTTTTTACAATCTGGGAAGTTTTCAATAACTCCGTCACTTCCTGGGATACAGGGTACACCGGCAGCTTTCATTGTAGCTTTTGCATTTGCTTTGTCTCCCATGCGATCAATCATTTCTGGAGATGCCCCAATAAATTTAATACCATGCTCTTCACATATTCTAGAAAAACGAGCATTTTCTGATAGAAATCCATAACCAGGGTGTATTGCATCAGCATTGGTGATTTCTGCAGCCGAAATAATATTTGCTACATTGAGATACGATTCGCTGCTTAATGCAGGACCTATACAGACCGCTTCGTCTGCAAACCTAACGTGAAGACTTTCAGCATCTGCAGTTGAATAAACAGCTACTGTTTGAATCCCCATTTCTTTGCAAGTTCTTATCACCCTTAGGGCAATTTCTCCGCGATTAGCAACTAGTACTTTTTTAAACATAGTTTCTCAGTTTTAAGTTGAATTTTGATTTTTAGATTGTACAAATTTCAATTATGAAGGATCTACTAAGAAAAGAGGTTGATCAAATTCAACAGGTGTCGCATCATCCACTAGAACCTTAATAATTTTACCAGACACTTCCGATTCAATTTCATTAAATAATTTCATAGCTTCAATTACACAAAGTACATCACCCTCTGCGATAGTTTGACCCACTTCAACAAATATTGGTTTGTCAGGTGAGGGTTTTCTGTAGAATGTTCCAATAATTGGAGATTTTATGGTAATCAGCTTTGAATCATCTGCCAAGCTTTCCGAATTATTTGATGCATCTTGAGTTTTTTCGATAGCATTTGATGAATGCTGATCTAATGTCACTTGTGGTTGTATAGGCGTATTAATTTGTTGAATCTCAGAACTTACTGAATCTCTACCTGTACGTATAGTGATTTTTACATCATCCATTTCCAATTTTACTTCATTTGCCCCAGATTTAGCAACAAATTTTATTAAATTTTGAATTTCTTTTAAATTCATGATACTAGTATTTTAAATTATTAATTTTTTTGATTTTGTGTGTAGGCCCACTTTAAATAAATAGACCCCCAGCTGAAACCTCCACCAAAAGCAGTGAAAATTACAGTATCTCCTTTTTTGAGGCGCGACTCATAATCTGACAATAAAAGGGGTAATGTTGCTGACGTTGTATTCCCATATTTCTTAATATTCATCATCACTTTTTCAGCCTTAAGCCCCATTCGTTCTGCAATTGCATTTATAATTCTTTTGTTAGCTTGATGGGGAGCAAGCCATTGGATATCATCCTTTCTTAAATTATTTCTTTCCATTATTTTGGAAGTTGCGTTAGCCATATTAAAAACAGCATTTTTGAAAACTGTCTTGCCTTCTTGAAAGGCAAACTGTCCTCCTTTTAGTAGAACCTCAGGTGTAATTTTATACGACGACCCACCATATGTAGCTTGTAGAAATTCTCTTCCGTTTCCATCTGTTTTCAGGTATTCATCTATAAGGCCTAAGCCTTCATCGTTACGCTCAAATAAAGCAGCTCCAGCCCCATCTCCAAAGATTATGCAAGTTTCACGGTCTTTATAATTAACTATTGAGGACATTTTATCAGCACCAATCAATAATACCTTACTGTACTTTCCAGATTCTATATAACTAGCAGCAGTAGACATACCAAATAAAAATCCTGAACAAGCAGAGTCCATATCAAATGAAAAAGCATTAATGGCCCCAATTTGGGTTGCAGTAAAGGAAGCAGTGGAAGCTGCCTTCATGTCAGGAGTGGCAGTCGCAACAATGACAAGGTCGATAGTTCTAGGGTCAATAGAGTTTTTGGTTATGAGGTTTTTTGCCGCATTGATAGCTAGAAAAGAACTTCCCTTTCCTTCATCTTTCAATATTCTCCTTTCTTTTATCCCAGTTCTTGTAAGAATCCACTCATCACTTGTGTCAACCATTTTTTCTAACATAGAATTAGTTAGAACGAATTCCGGGACATAAGCACCTGTAGCGGTAATAGCAGCTGAGATTCTACTCATGTAAATTTTTTTAAAAAAGTCGATTTTTATCAAAATTTGCTAAAAAACGACCAAAAACATACCAAAAATACTGTTTTTTAGTCAAAAATCGTCAAAAAACAGCTTTTTTAAAAAAATTTAATTTGAAATATCTAATGAACTTTTTTGGTCAAATTTTAAGTGGTTGTTTCTTCTGAAACAGAATTATCAATTAGTACTTTGCCTCTGTAGTATAATTTTCCTTCATACCAATGAGCACGGTGATATAAGTGAGGTTCCCCAGTAGTTGGACAAGTTGCAATCTGCGAAGCTTTAGCTTTGTAATGTGTTCGTCTTTTGTCTCTTCTAGTTTTTGAGATTTTTCTTTTTGGATGCGCCATTTTCAGATTCTTTTTCTGTTAATAATCTTCTTAATGCATTCCAGCGCGGATCAGGATCGTTGCTAGAATTATTATTTTTATATGCCTTTGGGCCAAGTTTTTCGAGTTTTTTGAGTATTTCTGAATTTAAAGTACCATTTGCAATTCCTGGGTGAACTCTTTTTTGCGGGACCGATAAAATAATAAATTCATATATATATTGTGCGACGTTTATTTTATGCGACCCATGAGGAATAATTAAAATACTTTCATTATCATCATTGTATTCTGGGCCAAACTTGACTACAAGCTTAAATTCTGAGTTGATAAATTGATTGTATGGTTCATTACTAACATCACAATTAATATTAACAGACCCCTCTATCTTAAAATTTAACTCAAGCAGTGTTGTTTTTTTTTCCAATTTGAGGAAAATTATTGCATCAGTATCATTAAAATCATAAAAATCAAAATTCTCAAAGAACGTCTGCTTTACATGATATTCAAACAAATGACTTCCCAGCTTTAATCCAATAAATTGTATATCAAAGGCTTTTAATGGATCCATTATTTGATATCATTAAGCCTGCAAATATATAAATTTTTATTAAGCTTTACTTTTATATCATCAATCATTATTTT
Organism: Flavobacteriaceae bacterium; assembly: GCA_002721175.1. Taxonomy (GTDB): domain Bacteria; phylum Bacteroidota; class Bacteroidia; order Flavobacteriales; family Flavobacteriaceae; genus UBA3537. Next base: position 19,071 of record PBJR01000015.1, read on the forward strand.
CCTGCATTTAACTATAAGTTTCCCTTATTATCAATTTTTTGTTTTTGATATCGTTTTCTTTGCTTAAAAATTTCAATTCCTTTGAAAATACACTCTTCAAATGAATCTGTATTGGCAATTCCTTTACCAGCAATTTCGTAGGCTGTACCGTGGTCTGGGGAGGTTCTTATTTTATTTAATCCAGCTGTGAAATTTACCCCTTTACCAAAGGTGAGTGTTTTGAAAGGTATTAATCCTTGATCGTGATAAGAAGCAAGAACAGCATCAAATCTTTTTAAGTTTCTATTTAAAAAGAAACTATCAGCCGAATAGGGTCCAAGCACTTTTTTACCTTGTTCTTTTAATTTTTTAATTGTTGGCTTTAAAATTAAGTCGTCTTCAGCACCTATAACACCTCCATCACCTGCATGCGGATTAATACCTAAAATTGCAATTCTTGGAGTGGTTATACCAAAGTCCATAATCAAAGTTTTTTCTAAAGTTCTAAACTTGTTTAATATTAGCGAGGGATTTATAGAATTTATAACTTCATTGACCGGAACATGGTCTGTTAAAAGAGCAACTTTCAAATCATCAGAGATCATGAACATTAAGGAATCACCTTTTAATTTTTCTTCCAAGTAGTTGGTATGACCAGGAAAATTAAATTTTTCTGATTGTATATTCAATTTATCTATTGGCGCAGTGATCAAGATGTCTATTAAGTCCTGTTTTAAATCTTCAACTGCAGCCCGAAGAGATAAAAAAGAATAATAACCTGCTCTCTCTGATTTGATTCCAAATTGAATATTAATTTCCTCGCTCCAAACATCAATAATATTTATTTTATGCTCTGATGCATCATTCAAATCTGTTATTGAATTCAGCATTGTAGAGCAATCAAAATATTCACTCAAGAAAGAAATAGTTTTAGATGAAGCGTATACCACAGGTATGAAAGACTCTAGCATAATCTTTTTGCACAATGTTTTGACAATAAGTTCACCCCCAATTCCATTTAAATCACCTATTGAAAAACCAACTTTTATTTTTTTACGCTCTTGCATTAAAAAAGATGAATAATGTTTGTAATTTTGATTATACAAATTTAACGAATTTAGATAATGTTTACGGGTATAATTGAGGATTTAGGTGAAGTTGAGTCTCTTGAAAGAGAGGCTACCAATTTGCATATAAAAATAAGAAGTAGTTTAGCAAAAGAACTTAAAATTGATCAAAGTGTTTCACACAACGGAGTTTGCTTAACGGTTGTTAGTTGCAATAATTCTAGTTTTACAGTAACGGCGATTAAGGAAACTTTAAATAAAACAAATCTCAGCGAAATTAATATCAACCAGTTAATAAACTTGGAGCGGGGTATAAAGTTAGGTGATAGACTAGACGGTCACATGGTTCAGGGGCATGTTGATCAAATTGGTAATTGCATTGGGATTGAATCTCAAGATGGCAGTTGGTTGTATGATTTTGAATATGATCCAAGTTTTGGTAATTTAACAATTGAGAAGGGATCTATTACAGTAAATGGTGTCAGTTTAACAGTTTTAAATTCTAGAACTAATGGCTTTAGCGTAGCAATTATACCTTATACCTTCAATAACACTAATTTCAAGTATTTAGAAGTTGGAAGTTCGGTCAACTTGGAATTTGATGTTATTGGAAAATACGTATCAAAGCTTTACTCAAATTCCGCTATTTCTTAGCGATTATTTTATTTTGATCTTCCAAAAGTTTTTTAATTTTCGATAACAACTCTATCTCGGGCGGGGTTGGAACAGAAACATCTTTTGTATCATGGGCTTTTAACCTTAGTTTGTTTATAAACTTAACAACCAAGAAAATTGTAAAGCCAACAATCAGAAAATCTAAAAAAGTTTCAATAAAAAGGCCATAATCTATAGATACTTCTGAAAGATTAGAATCTGCTTTTCTCAGAACAATTTTCTTATCTGCAAAGTTTAACCCACCTGAGAGAAGGGAAAAAGGTGGGAGAATAATGTTTTTTACTAGCACATTAACTATCGCATTAAACGATGCTCCAATAATTATACCTATAGCCATATCTACCATGTTTCCTTTTACGGCAAAGTCTTTGAATTCTTTTATTATTTTCATGATAATCTCAATTTTAGTTTTAAAAATTATAAAAAAAGAGTTAAATTAAAAAATAAGATTTAAATTTCATGAAATGTTTTTTTCGATCTTTACTTTTCATTGTCCCTACTATTTTTTTGTGTTGTAGTGAAGATACCAACCTGCTTAATAGTAGTTCCGTTGAAAGCTTTCCTAATATTTTATTAATTATTGCTGATGATATGGGTAAAGACGCCACATATGGATTTGACGAAGGAAGTATAAAACCTCAGACTCCTAATATTAATTCAATAAAAAATAATGGAATCACATTTAATAACTTTTGGAGTTATCCAACTTGTAGTCCCACTAGGGCCTCTATAATAACAGGAAAATATGGATACCGAACTGGAGTTAAATGGGCCGGTGACATTTTACCAAATAATGAAATAAGTCTCCAAAAATACATTAAGCAAAATACAGGTAACCGATACAAAACAGCTCTTATTGGTAAATGGCACTTATCCGGCAATACAGATTTTGATGCTGATGATTTTGGGATTGATTATTATTCAGGGATATTGGGAGGAGCAGTTCAAAATTATTTCCAATGGGATTTAACAAATGACAGTGGTACAAATAGTCAGTCCGGTTATACTTCAAAAATTTTTTCAGATTTAGCAATTGACTGGATTGATGATCAAGATCAGCCTTGGTTTTTATGGCTAGCTTATAATGCTCCGCACACTCCTTTTCACAGACCCCCATTAATTATGCATAGTCAAGGACAATTATCAAATTATACACAGGGAGTCGATCCCATGCCGTATTATTTGGCTGCTATTGAAGCAATGGATTTTCAAATTGGAAGAATTTTGTCAAGTCTTAGCCAAGATGAATTAGAAAACACACTGATTATCTTTATGGGTGATAACGGCACTCCAAATCAGGTCAGTCAACTTCCTTTCCGAAATAATTCTGTGAAAGGCTCATTGTATCAAGGAGGGATTAATGTTCCAATAATTATTTCTGGAAGCGGTGTTAATCGCCAAGGTGATGATTACAGTTTGCTCACAAGTACAGATTTATTTAGTACTATAGCACAAATATCGGGTGTCTCTACAGCTGAAATTCATGATAGTAAGAGCTTTATAAATCTTTTTAGTTCAGATCAAGGACATAGAAATTATCAATATTCCGAAATGAGTTCGCCGAATCACGATAGATGGGCTATCAGTGATGGTCAATATAAATTAATAATTGAATTAGGTGGTACCGACGAGTTTTATGATTTATTGGCTGATCCTTATGAAAATTTTAACTTAATGAGTGAGGGACTATCAACTAACCAGGCAAGTAGAAAAGCGGACCTGGAGGCAGAACTTATATCTATACGGGACTAACAGATATTTAAAATTTATGTTTATTTTTGGCAAATGAAGGATTTAAAATATCTTTTTGCCTATACAATTCCTTTGTCTGCACTTGTTTCATTTCAGTCAAATGGTGTTGCATGTTACATAACAGTTTTCTATGCGTTTATTATTTTGCCATTACTTGATGTAGTAACAGGTGAAACTAAAACAAATTTTTCTCAGGAGGAGGCTAAAATCAAAAAGGTAAATAAAGTTTTTGATATTATGTTATATTTAAATCTTCCAATTGTTTTTTCCCTTTTATTTTTACTTTTTTTTAATGTAAATGAAAAATCATATGAAAATTACGAATTGGTTGGTCTGTGTCTTTCTGGAGGTATTTTACTAGCAACTAATGCAATTAATGTTGCTCACGAGTTAGGGCACAGAAAAAAGTATTTTGAGAGATTCATTGGAAAATGTTTGTACATGCCCTGCTTATATATGCATTTTTTTATTGAACACAATTTTGGTCACCACTTACACGTTGGCACACCAGAGGATGGAGCCACAGCTAAGTATAATCAAACTGTCTACTCATTTTGGTTAACTTCAATAACCAAACAATATTTTGATTCTTGGAAACGGCAATTGAATTTGCTAAAGGTAAGCGATAAGGGTTTTTTCTCTTTCCAAAATGATCTTCTGTGGTACCATTTAATTCAGCCTTGCTATCTTTCATTAGTTTATTATTTTTTTGGATTCCAAGCTTTGTTATTTGCCTTTTTTATAGGTGTTCTATCATTTCTTTTTCTAGAGACTATTAATTACATCGAGCACTATGGTTTAAAACGTTTCAAAACCTCCACAGGTCGCTATGAGCGTGTACAACCACACCACTCTTGGAATTCAAATTTTAATATTGGTAGAATTGTATTATACGAATTAACTAGGCACAGCGATCATCACTTCAAGGCATCAAAAAAATATCAATTGCTGAACACCCATGAAGAAGCTCCAACACTACCTCTTGGATACCCCGCATCCATTCTCCTTAGTTTGGTCCCTCCACTTTGGTTCAAGGTTATTAACCCGCTTGTTCCTAAAAGTATGAAATAATTAATAAAATAAATAACCCCTCAAAAGAGGGGTTATATTTTCGTATAATTTGATAACTCTAATAAAACTTGTATCCTTCATTATCTGTGTAGAACGAAATGCCATCAGCTCCTCCATCGATTAAAGCAAGAACATTCTCAACCATTCCGCTAGGGTCTTCGTTGAATCTCCATTCCTTGTATGTATTATATTTTTCAAATGATTCCCAATACTCAATAACAACATATTTGCCACTTTCTTTGTTATAAAATGACTCAAGGTGTTGGCATCCGTCATAATTTCTTGTAGTTTTAAGACCATCTTCGGTATCAAACAGCTCTTGAAGATTATCATACATCCCTTCTTTAACATCAAATGTTACAACCACAACTTTTCTTTCATTAGGTCCAACTGCATTAACCATTCCAGTGGCATCAAAGTACTCTCCTGTGGAGACTATCATACCGTCCTTAAATTCAAAGTTATGATATGAGTTTAAACTAAAAGTTCTTCCTGTTGACTTACTTTTTCCAGTCCAAGTACCGTAGGCTCTAACACTTCCATCTGGTTTTTGTGACAGACTATCAATTCCTGGAAGCCAAACGGGGTTATTGAACTTTACATCTTCATAATTATCAACGTAAAACTGGGCAATATATCTTGACTCTTCATAACCAACTTCTCCCATACCATACATTGGAGAGGTGTCTTTTATTTGTTTTGACACCACTTCATCCCAGAGCGCCATATTTTGAGTTTCAAAAGTTTCGACCCATTTTTGAGCTAATGCTTTATTGGCTTCATAATCTTTGTGCGTGTTCTGGCAAGAGGCCAAAATAATCGCAAGTAAAAAATATATACTTTTTTTCATTTTATTTAAAATTAATTTCAGATTAGTAAATTATTAAATAAATGTACTAAAAACTTCTAAATGGTATATGAAATATCAAAAAAAATCATCAAATAAATTTTGATGATTTTATTCAGACATGCCTGAAAATATCCAAGCATATAATAATATTTATATAATTTAGAAAATTGATTCCTTATGCAGGACTGTTTTCAAAATCTTCGCATGTATATTTTTCACTTACTGGGATTTTGTGAAAGCCACACAAAGAAGCTTTGGTATAATTTTCACAATTCACACAACTATTACTTAAAGATAAATTTTCCATAACTTAATATTTAGCTCAAAACTATTAAGTATAGTGTTTAGAAGCAATTTAAATAGAGTTTTTTAGAAAATTCTTATTTAGACTAAAAAGAAATAACATGTAATCTAATTGATTTTTTGAGTTAAAGATCTACTCATAGCAATATTGATCTCCAATATCATATGAATTATATTCGCTTTGACTAACTTCAAGGTTTACATCTGCAAAGCCGTTGAGACCACTTGAAAAGTCTCCATTACCTGAAAAAAGTTCTGGGTCAAATGTCCCAATGAATAAAAATTGACCGTCTGAAATTATTTTACTAACAATAGTAAAACAATCTCGGTTGTTATTACAGTTTTGGAAAAATGATAGGCAAGCTATAACAAAAAGGAGATAATATTTTTTTATTTTTGGAAGCATCCTTAAAATTAAATAATAGCCCTTTATATACAAACTTTTACATAAATTTTTTCGTTATAAATTCAAATGAAAACATTTGTTATATTTGACAATTAGCCTTTTAAAATGAATAAATTAATTTGTTGTTTATTTTTATTGTTTATTCTTCCAAGCACGGTTTTTGGACAGGATATTTTGATGCAAAATGGAACTTTTAATCAATGCAGTGGAGCATTATACGACACAGGAGGTGTTGCAGGCTCATATCTTAGCAATGAGAATTTAACGATTACAATTTGTCCAGATTCTTCTGAAGGCTCTGCAGTCCAATTAGATTTTACTTTTTTTGATACACAAAGTGGTGCAGATATTCTAACAATATTCAACGGAAACGATACTTCAGCAAGTGTGATAGGTGTTTATTCTGGAACCTCTAGTCCTGGACAAATACAGGCTACTAATCCATCGGGCTGTTTAACTATTAATTTTGTTAGCAACAGTGGAATCAACAGAGATGGATTTGAGGCTAACATTAGTTGCGCTACTCCATGCCAAGACATTGATATTTCAATCCTTTCAACCCCTCAAGCAGGAGTTGGTGGTAGTATTTTGATTAATCAAGGTGCATCAATCGATTTTACTGCAGATGTAAATTTCTCAGTTGATAGTGTAGGGGCAACCTATTTATGGGATTTTGGTGATGGATCATTTAGTGAAGAATTGACTGTAAGTCATACATTTAATGACATTGGTACCTTTATTGTGACACTTACAGTAACTGATTCAAATCCAACAGGTTGTTCCGAAACGCAGACTATAACAGTACAGGTTTCGGGATCTTATTTGCTGATTGATCAAGACACATACACGGTTGAACAGCTTGTTGAGGATGTTTTAATTAATAGCCCCTGTGCTGAAGTTTCAAATATAGTTTCATCAACAGGAACGGATTTTGGTTCAAGCAATGGAATTGGCTATTTTTCTGGAAATGGACTTACTTTTCCATTTACTGAGGGAATTTTACTAACTACCGGAGACGCAAGCCAGGCAGGGGGTCCAGAATCAGGAACTCAAAGTTTTGGTAATAGTGATTGGCCTGGAGATCAAGATCTTGCTAATGCGATACCTGGCTTAGATTTTGGGACTAATCCCAATTCAGGTTCATTCAATGCAACTTACATACAGTTTGATTTTGTGCCTTTAGCAAATACTATTGGATTTAATTTTATTTTTGCATCTGAAGAATACGGTACATACCAGTGCCAATACACTGATGCCTTTGCTTTTTTATTAACTGATAACGAGACAAATCAAACTACTAATTTAGCTTTGGTTCCTGGGACAGCAGATCCAATTTCCGTTTTAAGTGTTAGAGATAACACACATAATTCTGGTTGTGAATCAGTTAATGAGGAGTTTTTTGCGGCATATTACGGTATGACTGGACTTCCTGAGAATGATAGCCCAATAGACTTTAGAGGACATACAGTAAGTATTAGTGCAGAATCTGTTGTAGTTCCAAATAGATCTTACACAATTAAACTCGTTATTGCTGATGCTCAAGATAATTTGTGGGATGCTGCAGTTTTTCTTGAAGCAGGAAGTTTTGATTTAGGAGGTAGTCTCGGCGATGACATAACAATTGAAGCCGGCAATGCACTGTGTTCAGGTGGTGTAATCACTTTAGATACTCAGATACCTGGAGCTGATCACGTTTGGTATTTAGATGGAGAAATTATTGATGGGGAATCTGACTCAACTATTGATATAGAACAAGAGGGAGTTTATTCTGTGGATATCGAATTTGGAGAGGAATGTTCAGCCTCTGATTCAATCTTAATTGAATACAAACCCTCTCCTGTTATAGAATCAATTTCTAATTTATTTAGATGCAATGCTGGAAATCCAACTTTTGATTTATCGGAAAATGATTCTTTGATAATTGGTACTCAAGATCCTAATGAATTTAACATCTCATATCACGCTTCCCTTGAAGATGCCGAGAATGATCTAAATCCAATAGTTTCCAACCTTACTCAATATACAATTTCATCTTTATCTGAAACGATTTATGTTAGAATAGAAGACAATATCAGTCAGACATGCTTTGTTACAGGCTCGTTTGATTTAATTCTAACTGAAGGGCCTCCAATTTCTGATGTTCTTGATTTATTCATTTGCGATGATTTGAGCAATGATGGTTTTGAAGTTTTTGATCTTGATCAGCAAACTTCAGGTATATTAAACTTATTGAGTCCAGAAGATTATTCAGTATCATATTTTTCGTCAATCGAAGATGCTGAACTTTTTCAGAACCCATTAGGATCTACTTATCAAAATACAGTAAATCCTGAAGCTATTTATGTTAGAATTGATACTATTGATGATACATCGTGTTTTACTATCAGCCAGGATCCTGTTTTCAGCTTAGAGGTTTTGAACCAGGCTGTAGCCAATACTCCCCCTGATCTCATTTTATGCGACCAGACGTCAACAGGCTCTTTAGAGGCAACATTTGATTTATCTCAACAAACGGCAACCATTTTGGGATCTCAGGATCCAGCGACTTTTACGGTTACCTATCATACTTCTTTGGCTGATGCAGAGGCTAACGTATCTCCTTTACCTAGTTCTATAACCACTGCTTCCCAGACTATTTTTGTTCGCGTAGAAGAAGCAGGCATTCCTGCTTGCTATGCCATTACAGATTTTGAACTCATTGTAGATCCCATTCCTGCAGTTACTACGATGACTCCTCTTAGCGGCTGTGATGACGACGAAGACGGTTTAACGACATTTACGCTGACAGACA
>PBJR01000016.1 GCA_002721175.1 Flavobacteriaceae bacterium
TATGTTAATTATATTCTCATTTTTTGCAATATATTCTGTTTTTTATATAAAGTTTACAGTTATATAAAAAGCATGGTGTCAAAAAAATTGGAAAATCAACGTGTACCGTTACAATCGAATTTTAAAACGGTAACAAAAAAATCAATACAAGAAGGCTATCTTTTTGGTTTATTTTTAATTCTGTTAATGACTGTTAGAGTCTATGTAGAAAAATTTAAAATTCCTCAAGTTGATGGACGTGAAGATTGGATCCTAGGATTGAACACTGGTCAGGCACTTAGTATACCATTTATATTAATAGGCATATTTTTTATGGTATATAGCAAAAGGAAAGTAAAATCCTGAGAATTATCTTAAAGTATTTTATGATTTTTGGCCTCCTGCACGCTTTATAGTATCATGCATTATAGGGGTTGCTATAAATACTGAAGAATATGTTCCCACCAATACTCCAACAATTAAAGCAAATAATAAGCCTCTCAGTGAATCCGCACCAAATACAAACATTGCTAATAGCACAACTAAGGTTGTAAGTGAAGTATTCAAGGTTCTACTTAAAGTACTATTTAGTGCACTATCCACTATTCTCATAAAATCCCAACTTGTATGCTCATTAATATATTCCCTAATTCGATCAAAAACAACAACTGTGTCATTTAATGAGTATCCAATTACTGTAAGAATTGCTGCAATAAAAGCCTGATCAATTTCCATACTAAATGGTAAATATTTCCATGCAATTGAGAAAATTCCTAAAACAATCAAAACATCATGGAAAACAGCCGCAACTGCACCTAAAGAAAATTGCCACTTTTTAAACCTTATCAATATGTATAGGAAGACTACAATTAAAGACCCTAAAATAGCCCATAATGAAGAAGTCTTGATATCATCAGCGATTGTAGGGCTAACTTTACCTGAATACATTTTCCCAACATTGTTTTCTGCTTTAACAAATTGTTTATATGAAGTTCCCTCCGGTAAAAAGGGTTTCAATGATAGATATAATTTTTCTTGAACTTCCGCATCAACCTCAGCAGAGTTCTCATTTACCTTAAATTTTGTTGATATTTTGAGCTGATTGGCACTTCCTATTGTTTTAACTTCAGCACTATTAAAAACAGAATTTAAAGCATTTTTAACTTCTTCAGTATTCATGTCCTTCGCAAATCTGACAGTATAAGTTCTACCTCCAACAAAGTCGATACCCTGGTCCAATCCAGTAGTGAACAATGAAAATAAGCCCGTTAAAATTATAGTTGCAGAAAACAGGTAGGCAAATATTCTTTTTTTTAAAAACTTAATTTTAATTGAGCTCAGTAATCCTTTGGTAAGTTTTGTTGAGAAATTAAGTCTAGCACCCCGACTCAAATTCCGATCTATTATAAGCCTCGAAATGAAAATTGCTGTAAATAGAGATGTTAAGATCCCAATTAAAAGTGTTGTCGCAAAACCTTTAATAGGTCCTGTTCCAAAGGTATAAAGAATCAACGCTGTAAGGCCAGTAGTAATATTAGCATCTAGAATTGATGAGAGAGCATTTGAAAAGCCATCTCTAACAGCTGATTTCTGTTCTTTACCCTTTAACAATTCTTCACGCACTCTTTCATAAATCAGTACATTAGCGTCAACTGCTATTCCTATGGTTAAAACTATACCGGCAATACCAGGTAGAGTTAATACAGCACCAAGACCAGATAAAATTCCAAAAATCAATAGTATATTAAGTAATAAAGCTAAATTAGAGTAAATACCTGCTCTGCCATAATAAAATATCATCCACAATAAAACAAAGCCTAAAGCAATTAGAAATGATTTCATACCAGAATCTATTGCTTCTTGTCCAAGTGAGGGCCCAACCTCTTCTGCCTGAACAATATCGGCAGATGCAGGAAGCTTACCAGCCCGAAGAACGTTAGCTAAATCTATAGCTTCCTCAAGTGTAAAATCACCAGTAATTACAGAATTACCACCCTCAATAGGCCCCGAAGTTACCCCAGGTGCTGAATATACTACATTGTCAAGTACAATTGCGATTTGAGAGGCATTCTTATATGCGTTACCAGTCATTTTTTCCCATTCCCTAGCACCCTTTAAATTCATTTGCATTGAAACGCTGGCATCATTGTTTGGTTCAAAAGTCTGTCTTGCATCTGTTACAACTGCACCACTTAATTGAGGTTTATTAAGGGGATTACCAGCTAACGCATACAAATCAACAAGTTCACTTAATTGATCATTAGACGGGTCCGCTCCTTCGGCTAATGATCCGCTTTTCTTTGGTATTCCCCAGGCAAATTTTGTATATTTTAAATTGTAAGGTAACTTAGATCTTACCCTTTCGTCGTTAAGGTAATCGTCAAATAACTGTTGATCTTTGGCCCTAATTGATAACAATACGGGACCATCAGGCCTTCCAAGTATTGGATTTAAGTCTTCTAAAGGATTAACTTCAGAACTCTTGTTATTTTCCGCATCAGAATCGCCTATTATTTTAGATATTTCATCTTCTTTTGATAGTTGAACATCATTTATGTCAGAACCAATTTCTTGTTCAGCAACGACTTCTTTCAAAACCTCATTTGCCTGAATAAAAAATGATTGAAACTCACCTGCCTTGAAAGTATCCCAGAACTCAAGTTGAGCAGTACTTTGAAGTAATGTCTTTACTCTTTCAATTTCTTTTGCGCCTGGAAGTTCAACCAGAATACGCCCAGAACGTCCAATTCTTTGAATGTTGGGCTGGGTGACACCAAATTTATCTATACGTTTCCTTAAAACTTCGAAAGCCGATTCTATGGATTCGTCTATTTTTTTGGATAATATAGGTTTGACATCGTCATCGCTCATATCAAATGGAATTTCATCTTCCAAAGTAGAATTTCCAAAAATATCTCCGCTAGCTAATGTTTTTTTACTTTTTAAGGCGTCAAATGCAATAAAAAAATCATCAAGATAAGTGTTCTGGCTGTCTTTCTGAAGAATTTCAGCGTCGTCCAAAGCCTGAATTAGATCAGGATCATTACTCCCCTCAGCCAAACCTAAAAGAATATCTCTAACCGAAATTTGAAGAATAACATTTATACCACCCTTCAAATCTAGACCCAAATTCATAACCTTTTCCTTCACTTCTTTGTAATTAAAGGAAGTAACACCAATATCAAAAACTTCAATATTGTTTAAAGAATCTAGATAATTAAGTCGCTCGAAATTTCGTATGGTACTATAATCGTCAATTGATTCGGAAACTTTATTCGCAGCAAATTGTTCTGCTTCTTTATCTATTTGGTTGCTTTTGAAGGTGAATGATAGTTGATACAGACTAACCAAGCCGAATAAAAAAGCGAACATTCTAACTAATCCTTTGTTTTGCATTTTGATATATTTTAGCTAACTCAATTTAAATAAATCGAGCAAATATATGATTTAAGGTGTTAATTGCCAATATATTTCCTATATATTAAAATTGGCAGCGATTGATACAAGATTGATTTTTAAATAAATTTGTAAATGTAAAATTACAATTTTAACAATTGGTTTGTTTTTTTTACTCCATCGGCACTTTTGTGTAGACTTATTTTGTCTTCTTCGGTTAGCTTTATTTCTACAATTTTTTCAATTCCGTTGACCCCCAAAACAACAGGTACACCAATGCAAAGGTCTTCAAGATCATACTCTCCACACAATAGAGCTGAGCATGGAAAAATCTTTTTTTGATCACATGCTATAGCCTGTACTAACCCGCTAACTGCCGCTCCTGGTGCATACCATGCAGAAGTACCTAATAATTTAGTTAATGTTGCACCTCCAACTTTTGTGTCTTGTTTGACTTTTTCTAATCTTTCGTTTGATATAAATTGATTAACGTTGATACTATTCCTAGTGGCATGAGAAGTTAAAGGAACCATTCCAACATCGCTATGACCTCCAATAACCATTCCGTCAATATCACTAACAGGGGCATCTAAAGCTTCAGCCAAACGGTATTTAAAACGAGCAGAATCTAATGCTCCTCCCATACCGATTATTCTATTTTTTGGAAGATTAGTAACGTTATGAGCTAAATATGTCATTGTATCCATTGGGTTACTTACTACAATTAGGATTGTATCAGGAGAGTAATTTACTAGATTTAGTGAAACTTCTTTTACAATTCCAGCATTGATACCTATCAGCTCTTCACGTGTCATTCCAGGTTTACGGGGTATTCCTGAAGTTATAACACATATGTTACTATTCGAGGTTTTTGAATAATCATTTGTCGTACCAGTTATTTTAGTATCAAACCCATTTAAGGAAGCACATTGCATTAGATCCATTGATTTACCCTCAGCAAATCCCTGTTTAATATCCAATAAAATAACTTCAGAAGCAAAATTCTTTAGAGCAATATATTCTGCACAGCTGGCTCCCACTGCTCCCGCTCCAACTATTGTAATTTTCATAAATTATAGATTAAAATTAGGCATCGATATTTGCATAAATAGCATTTTTTTCAATGAATTCGCGCCGTGGGGGAACATCGTCTCCCATAAGCATCGAAAATATTCTGTCTGCCTCTGTTCCATTATCAATTTGAACTTGTCGTAATGTTCGGAACTCTGGATTCATCGTAGTATCCCACAATTGACTTGCATTCATTTCTCCGAGTCCTTTGTATCTCTGTACACTTGAGCTTCCACCAAAACTTTCAACAATGCTATCCCTTTCATTATCTGACCAGGCATATTGCTTTTTCTGTCCCTTTTTAACCAAATACAATGGAGGAGTCGCTATATATACGTGTCCACTCTCAATTAATTCCTTCATGTATCTAAAAAAGAAAGTTAAAATTAGGGTGGCAATATGGCTTCCATCAATATCTGCATCACACATTATTACAATTTTATGATAACGTAATTTTGAAAGATTCAAAGCTTTTGAATCCTCTTCAGTTCCGATTGTCACCCCTAGAGCTGTAAAAATATTCCTGATTTCTTCATTTTCAAAAACTTTGTGTTGCATAGCTTTTTCAACGTTTAAAATCTTACCTCGAAGTGGTAATATCGCTTGAAAAGCTCTATCTCGGCCTTGTTTTGCTGTACCACCCGCAGAATCACCCTCAACTAAAAAAACTTCACATTTCGCAGGATCTTGTTCTGAGCAATCACTAAGTTTTCCTGGGAGACCACCAATGCTCATAACTGTCTTTCGCTGGACCATCTCCCGTGCCTTTTGAGCAGCATGCCTTGCCTGTGCAGCTAAAATTACTTTTTGAACGATAACTTTAGCGTCATCAGGATGCTCTTCAAGATAATCGGTTAGCATTTCTGAAACAGCTTGACTAACTGAGGATGAAACTTCTCTGTTGCCAAGTTTTGTTTTTGTTTGTCCCTCAAATTGTGGTTCAGCTACTTTCACTGAAATTATTGCAGTGAGGCCCTCTCTGAAATCATCACCAGAAATATCAAACTTTAATTTATCTAACATTCCTGAATTATCTGCATATTTTTTTAATGTGTGGGTTAGGCCCCTTCTAAAGCCTGACAAATGAGTTCCCCCTTCGTGAGTATTAATATTATTTACATATGAGTGTAAATTCTCTGCATAAGATGTGTTATATATCATGGCAACTTCAACTGGAATACCATTTTTCTCACCCTCAAAAGCAATAACGGATTTCATAATTGGTTCTCTAGTTTCATCTAGATAGGCTATAAATTCTGACAAACCTTCTTCCGAGTAGAAAGTCTCGGAAATATACTCACCTTTATCGTCCTTTTGTCGCCTATCAACAATCACCACTGTAATGCCCTTATTTAAAAATGATAGTTCACGCATTCTATTAGCCAAAGTTTCATAGCTAAAATCTTGAATTTGTGTAAAAATTTCTTTGTCAGGAGTAAAAGTAACTATTGTTCCGCGCTTTGTAGATGAGCCATTTGATTTGACAGGATACATTGGCTTACCTCGCTCATACTCTTGTTCCCATACTTTTCCATCGCGGTGGACTGTTGCTTTGAGATGAGACGAAAGAGCATTAACACAGCTAACTCCGACCCCATGCAAACCACCTGATACTTTGTAGGAATCTTTATCAAATTTACCTCCAGCACCAATTTTTGTCATTACAACCTCTAATGCCGAAACCCCTTCTTTTTTATGTATACCAACAGGNATACCTCTACCGTTATCCTCTGTTGTAATAGAATTATCTTCATTAATTGTTAGTGTAATTTTATCGCAATGTCCGGCCAAAGCCTCATCAATAGAATTGTCAATTACTTCATAGACAAGGTGATGAAGCCCTCTTGTTGCAACATCACCAATATACATTGAAGGTCTTTTACGTACATGTTCCATCCCCTCAAGAGCCTGTATACTGTCGGCTGAGTATTTATTTTTCTTGATTTCTTCGCTCATTACAAATGTTAATTTCTGTTAATTTTTCCAGTTCTAACAAATATAAAAATTACTATGGGTATAAAGAAGTNATTTATCTGTTATTTAAGTGTAATTATTAACATTTTTAATGGAAAAATAAATGTGTGTGAATTAAGGCCAAATACTATTTTTAATAAATGGATATTCTGAGTTTTTATTTAATGTAAAAACCAGCTAAAACAACTATTCGAATTAAAATTATTTGTAAGCTTTATCATGAACTTTGGAAACAGCTCTGCCACTTGGATCATTATTATTTTTAAAAGCCTCATCCCATTCAAGAGCAATCTTTGTACTGCATGCGATACTTGGCTCTTGAGGTACACATAAAGCTGCAGATTCACTTGGAAAATGAGACTCAAAGATAGACCTGTAATAAAATTCTTCTTTGCTAAGTGGAGTTTGAATTGGAAATCTGAAGCGAGCATTTTTAATTTCGTGATCACTAACTTTTTNGTCAACTAATTTCTTTAATGTATCAATCCAACTATATCCGACTCCGTCACTAAATTGCTCTTTTTGACGCCATACTATACTTTCTGGTAACAAATCCTCAAAAGCTTTTCTCACAACCCATTTCTCCATTCGGTTCCCTGAAATCATTTTATCATTTGGATTTATTTGCATAGCAATATCTATAAATTCTTTATCCAAAAAAGGTACTCTGCCTTCTATTCCCCAAGCTGCTAAACTTTTATTAGCACGCAAACAATCATACATGTGTAACTTATCTAACTTACGTACAGTTTCCTTNTGAAATTCTTCAGGATTAGGTGCCTTATGAAAATACAAATAACCACCAAAAAGCTCATCAGCGCCTTCACCAGAAAGAACCATCTTAATTCCCATCGATTTTATTACNCTGGCCATAAGATACATTGGAGTACTTGCTCTAACTGTAGTAACATCGTAGGTCTCAAGATTATAAACAACATCTTTGATTGCATCTAGTCCTTCTTGAATTGTAAATTCAATTTCATGGTGAATCGTACCAATGTGATCAGCTACCTTCCTAGCTGCATCCAAATCCGGAGAGCCTTCTAATCCTACCGAGAATGAATGTAATTGAGGCCACCACGCTTCTTCTGAATTTCCAGATTCAATTCTCATTTGAGAATATTTTTTTGCGATTGCAGATGTAACTGATGAATCAAGACCTCCTGAAAGTAAAACTCCNTATGGAACATCACTCATTAACTGCCGCTGAACNGCTTGCTCTAATCCATTTCTGATATCTGCAATAATTGTATCATTCCCTTTAACATTTTCAAATTTTCGCCATTCCCTATCATACCACTTATTAAAACCATTTTCTTTACTGTAATAATAGTTACCTGGTGGAAATAATTCAACTTTTGTACATGTNGACTCCAAAGATTTTAATTCAGAGGCTACAAATAAGGTGCCGTTTTTATCCCAACCCATGTATAGTGGTATTATTCCCATATGGTCCCTGGCTACCAAATAACTATCTGCCCTGACGTCGTACAATGCAAATGCAAAAATTCCGTTTAAATCGTCAATGAAATTAGGACCCTTCTCTTTGTATAGTGCTAAGATGATTTCGCAATCGCTATTGGTTTGAAATTCATANTTTGAGTTAAGTTTTGATCTAAGTTCAACATGGTTATAAATTTCTCCGTTGGCTGCTAAAACGAGGTTTTTATCATTGGAAAACAAAGGCTGTTTCCCTGACTTGGGATCAACTATGGCTAATCTTTCGTGTGCCATAATAGCCTTCTCGTTATCAAAAATTCCACTCCAATCAGGCCCTCGATGTCTAATACGCTTCGACATCTCTAAAACCCTAGGTCTTAACAACTCACTTTTTTGTTTCAAATCAAATGCACAAACAATTCCACACATAATTTAAATTTTATACAAATTTGAATTTAAAAATTTAGATTAAAAACATAAATAGATAAATTGATTATGATTTATAATTTTAAATTGATTATTTAATAAAAAATGTAATAATATTAAATAAAATTTAAAATTTTAATTTAAAAATGTAATTAAGGAATATTTAAATATTTATGGGTTTGAAGGGAAATTTTCCATTTTGGATTTGCCATAACATAGTCAACTATTAATGGTATTATTTTTTCTCTTACGCTCCACTCAGGCTGTAGATACAACACACAACCTACCGAAACTTTTTTAGCTTGGTTTTCTGCAAATCTAAAATCATCTTTATTGTAAACTATTATTTTAAGCTCATCAGCTCTTTCGTAAACTTCTCCAATTGGAAGCTTCTGCTTTTTGGGAGATAAGCAAATCCAATCCCAAATTCCTGTTAATTTAAATGCGCCAGATGTCTCAAGATGGGTTTTAAATTTATTCAGTTTTAAAAGATTTGTTAAAGGCTTCATGTTCCACATTAATGGCTCTCCTCCTGTGACAACAATTATATTACTAAACTTTTTAGCATCGTTAACTATTGATGCAATATCAGTTGGCGGGTGAATATTTTCATCCCAACTTTCCTTGACGTCACACCAATGACAGCCTACATCACACCCACCTATTCTTATAAAATATGCCGATGATCCCTTATGATATCCTTCCCCTTGAATCGTATAGAAGGCCTCCATCAAAGGTAACATTTGACCAGAATCAACAAGTAAATTAATATTAACAGACATAGATTACAAAAATAGTTTACAGTTTTATGCTAAATTATAAAAAGTTGATTTATTTCTTTGAGCTGAGGTTTTATATCCTCAATTTTGTAAAAGAAAGTTATTAGAAATCTACTAATAATTAATCGGATAATTATATTATAATTACAGCTATGTATNTAATAACACAAATTAAAAANAAAATCAGCTTTGATCTAATTTAATATTATGAAAATTTATATTGCTAAAATTATTGGAGCCTATATAAATATCATTAGTTATTTATCAATTAAATTATCTTCGGCAATAGCGCTGGAGCTGTTTTCNAAGCCTTTCAAAGGACGATTCAAATCAAAAAATTTTTTCTTGGAATCGTCAAAAAAAAAATTTCTTTATCACAATGGACTAAAAATTGCTACGTATCACTGGTCAGGTCCAAAGGAAACCATACTATTAGCACATGGATGGCAAAGCAATTCTGGACGATGGAAAAATCTAATTCTAAGATTAGCTAAATTGGGATACAACATTGTTTCATTGGACGGGCCTGGGCACGGATACTCAGGAAATAAGAGTTTTAATGCTATACTATATTCAAAATTTATTGGGGTTGTTTGCGGCCAATATAATCCTTCAATTTTAATAGGGCACTCTGTTGGAGGAATGGCAATTTCATACTTTTTATACAAAAGTCAATACAAAAAAATTGATAAATTTATATTTCTAGGCTCCCCTTCTGGATTCACTAATATTCTAAATAATTACATTATTCTAATGCAATATAACAATAGAGTTCGCAAAGGATTAGAGCTTAGAATCCAAGACAGATTTAAACTCCCATCCTCCTATTTTAACACAGCTAATTTTATTAAAAAAATTGATTGTCGAGGACTTATCATACATGATAAAGTAGATCCCATAATTCCATACTCAGATGCATTGGAAATATTTTCAGCTCATGAAAAAAGTCAATTATATACAACTGAAGGTTTGGGACATGGTCTAAAAAGTAACAAGGTTACAGAAAAAATTATCGAATTTATCCAAGACTAAACTTTTCGTAATTTTACTCATATGAAATATAAACCCCGGCGAATAAATAAATATTTAAGCGAATTAGGCTATTGTTCTAGAAGGCAGGCGGACAAACTAATTGAGGAAGAACGTGTAATGGTAAATGGAATAATAGCAAAAATTGGTGGGAAAGTCTGTGATGATGATGTGATAAAGATTGATGGTGATATTGTAAAGCAAAAAAAAATAAAAAAAACATACATCGCTTTTAATAAACCTGCTGGAATTGTTTGTACAACAGACACCAAAAGNGAAAAAAATAATATAATAGATTTTATAAATTTCAAATCCAGAATATTCCCTATTGGTCGTTTGGATAAGGAAAGTGAGGGACTAATATTATTAACAGATGATGGAGATATCGTCAATAAGATATTAAGATCTAGCAATAACCATGAAAAGGAATATATAGTGTGGGTCAATAAACCAATTTCTCAAACTTTCATCAAAAGGATGTCCGAAGGAGTGCCAATTTTAAATACAATGAGTAAGCCCTGCGTAGTNCAAAAAATAACAAATACAAAATTTAAAATTGTTCTAACTCAAGGTCTAAATAGACAAATAAGAAGAATGTGTAATTACATGGATTATGACGTAGTCAAATTACAAAGAATTCGAATTATTAATATTAATTTAAAAAGCAAGTTAGGAGAATATCGTCAACTAACAGCTGATGAAATTAATAATTTAAATCACCAATTAAAAAACTCTAAACAATGATTAAACCGAATGTAATTTATCCCTTTCATTTAGCAATTCCAGTGTGGGATCTAAGTCTCTCAAAAAAATTTTACAAAGATATTCTGGGGTGCACAGAAGGACGCTCTGATAAAAACTGGATAGACATGAACTTATTTGGTCATCAATTGGTACTGCATTATAAAGCAAAAGAAAATCAAAGTTACTCAAACAAGGTGGACGGAAAAAACGTTCCTGTTCCGCATTTTGGTNTAATACTTGAGTGGAAGGTATTTCAAAAATTTGCAAAGAGACTTAAACAAAAAAAAGTGAAATTTATTATTGAGCCTTACATAAGATTCGAGGGAAAAGCTGGGGAACAGAGCACGATGTTCTTTTTGGACCCATGTGGAAATGCAATTGAATTCAAATCATTCAAAGATTTTAACAAAATTTTTTCTAAAGAAAGTTAAGCGTGTTTTTTGTTGTAAGCTTGTAGAGTATTTTTAAGTAACATTGCTATAGTCATTGGACCTACTCCACCAGGAACAGGGGTTATATAACTAGTCCTTTTAGAAACATTTTCAAAGTCTACATCACCAACTATTTTATATCCTTTTTTTGTTGAAGAATCATTTACTCTTGTGATTCCGACATCAATGANTACAGAATCCGATTTTATCATATCAGCTTTTAAAAATTCAGGAATGCCCAATGCTGTAACAATAATGTCAGCTTTTTTGGTTAAATCTGATAGATTTTGAGTTCTGCTGTGAGCTACTGTCACAGTTGCATTGCCTGAAATTCGCTTTTGACTCATTAATATACTAAGTGGGCGTCCAACAATGTTGCTTCGCCCAATAACAACCACATGTTTACCCGAGGTTTTTACATTGTAGCGTTTCAAAAGCTCAATGATACCGTAGGGAGTGGCGGAAATAAATGTAGGTAAACCCAAACTTAGCTTACCGACATTTGTCGGATGAAATCCATCAACATCTTTATCAGGGCTGATAGCCATCAATATTTTTTGCTCATCCATGTGGTTTGGAAGTGGTAGTTGAACAATAAAACCATCAATTTTAGAGTCCTCATTAAGGGCGTGTATTTTTTTTATTAAACTTATTTCAGGGGTGCTCTCCGGTAGTTTAACCAAAGTAGATTGAAAACCAACAAAATCACAAGCTTTGACTTTGGCACCAACATAAGTCATGCTCGCTCCATCATTACCAACAATAACTGCAGCCAAGTGAGGAGGACGCATTCCGCTTTCTCTTATTTTAGAAACGCTCTGTGTAATTTCAATTTTAATATCATTACTAATTTTTCTGCCATCAAGTAAATCCATTCTAAACAAATATTAATTTGGCATATTTTTCATCATTTCCATCATTTGAGCACCTTTTTTCCCTTGCATCATTTTCATCATTTTACTCATTTGATTAAATTGTTTCATTAATTTATTAACTTCATCCAAAGAAGTTCCGGATCCGGTACTAATCCTTTTTTTTCTACTATGATTGATGATTGAAGGATTTGAGCGCTCATTTGGAGTCATGGATTGAATAATGGCTTCAATGTATTTGAAAGCGTCATCATCAATATCCACTCCTTTTAAAAATTTCCCTGCTCCTGGAATCATGCCCGCTAGATCCTTCATATTGCCCATCTTTTTAATCTGTTGTATTTGTTTAAAAAAATCATCAAACCCAAATCTGTTTTTAGCAATTTTCCTTTGTATTTTTCTAGCCTCTTTTTCATCAAATTGTTCTTGAGCACGTTCTACCAAAGATATCACATCGCCCATTCCCAAAATTCTATCAGCCATTCGATCCGGATAGAATATATCAATAGCCTCCATTTTCTCACCAGTCCCTATAAATTTTATAGGCTTATTTACAACTGACTTAATTGAAATTGCAGCTCCTCCCCTTGTGTCACCGTCTAATTTTGTTAAAATAACACCATCAAAATTTAAAGTGTCATTAAATGCCTTTGCTGTGTTGACAGCATCTTGACCTGTCATAGAATCAACAACAAAAAGAGTCTCGTGAGGCTTTACAGCTTTGTGTATATTTGAAATTTCTTCCATCATGGCTTTATCTACTGCTAATCGTCCTGCAGTATCTATTATAACTAAATTGCATCCCTTTGAACTTGCTTCAGATATTCCAGATTTGGCAATTAAAACAGGATCTTTACTTTCAGGCTCACTATACACCTCAACTCCTAGCTGGCTACCAATAATATTTAATTGCTCGATCGCGGCAGGGCGATAAATATCACAGGCAATCAAAAAGGGTTTCATTGATTTTTTGTCACGTAAAAATTTTGCCAGTTTACCTGAAAATGTGGTTTTCCCTGATCCTTGAAGTCCAGATAATAAAATAATCGATGGATTGCCTGAAAGATTAATCCCAGACGAATTTCCACCCATTAGTTCAGCCAACTCATCTTTGACAATTTTTATCATCAATTGACCAGGTTGGAGTGTAGTTAGTACGTTTTGACCTATGGCCTTTTCTTTTACCTTTTTGGTAAATTCCTTTGCAATTTTATAATTTACGTCAGCATCTAATAAAGCTCTACGAACTTCTTTTAGAGTCTCAGCAACATTAATTTCAGTGATACTACCATGTCCCTTCAGGACGTGTAATGCTTTATCTAATTTTTCTGTTAAATTGCCAAACATTCAAAATAAATTTAATGTACACTAAAGTAAGTAAATATTTTGTTTATTTATAGACAGAAAGCTCAATAAAAAAATTAGGGAGTTGATTTCGAAATCTGAATGAGCTTACCATTGTAAAATTTATGTCCAGAAATTGAAAACTGAAAAATCTGTGATGCCATTTCAGCAGCTGTATTAGGAGCATTGTAACCTGGAAAAACTTCGTCTAACATCTCTGTCTGGACCGCACCCAAAGCCAAAACATTAAAACTAGGCCCACTATTTTTATATTCCTCTGCCAAAAGTTCAGTAAGAGTTATTAATGCTCCCTTACTTGAACTGTATGCAGATAAACCAGAAAACTTCATCGACCCCTGAACTCCACCCATAGAGCTAATATTAACAACATGACCATCCTCAGACATAAAAGGAATTACATGTCGTGTCAGCTCAGCAAGACCAAAAACATTGGTACCGTACAAAGTTTTGAAATCTTCATAATTAGTTTGGGAAAAGGGTTTATTAATTATTGCACCTGCATTGTTAATTAAAATGTCAACATTTCGCCAATTCTTAGAAATAAAATCTTTGACTTTTATATAGCCAGTAGAATCGTTTAAATCATATGGAATAACAGAAACATTTTTTAAATCCAATTTGGTTATTGGGCCTGTGTTTCTAGATAATGCTAAAACATTATAATTTGCATTGGAAAAAAGTGAAACAAGTTCATAGCCTATACCACGGCTTGTACCTGTTATAATAACTGTTTTTTTTACTCCCATTTTATAAATTTTAACGCGAAGATACTAAAAGAGAAGTGAAAATTTTAACTAAAATTTCTTCTAAAGGATATCTTCGATAAGCCGTAAAGCATGATCAATAAAATAATAACAAAAACCTCAAACCACATTACATAGTAAGGCCATTCTCCTATTACAAGTGGGTTATTAACTTTAGGGGGCTCTGCCAAATACATGTAATTACCTCCAATGTAGAAATTGAACGGCATTATAAAAACTAACAATATATTAAGTATTATAAAGGTCTTCAACATCGATTTTTTTGATAGCTTTAAACCCAAATTTCTTAGGAAGAAAATTGGCATTATAAAAATAAGATTGTGACGAACATAAAAAACAAAATAAACATAAATACTGCCGTCGTAACTACTCATTTGAGGAGTCAAAATACCCATTATACCGCCAATAATTCCAGTGTAAAAAACGAAATCAAATAAAAATCCCTTGTTTTTTAAAAATGGAAGAATTGATAAAATAAAAGCTGAAATACCACAGAGATGCAACGGTAGGTCCTCAGAGGTGTCCCAGTTACCAATCAAATATGTTCTCAAGGGACTAATAACAGACGATAAAAAAAGAATTATACCCATAAAATAGGATATATAAGTATTCTGCTTAAAATTTAAAAAATTAGCAAAAAACAAAAACGAAAGAATCGTAAATAATGAAATAAGGCTATTCCTTATCCACTCACTTGACATAACCGCGATGACGTGATCCGCTTGGTCGACTTGAAATAATACTAGCAATTTGTATTGGTTTTGTTAGTGGATATAAAATTAAAAATAAAACTTTGTTATTCAAACATATTGTTATTTTTGTAATCAAAAAGGGTCATTAACTCAGTTGGTTCAGAGTGTTACCTTGACAGGGTAGAAGTCACTGGTTCGAATCCAGTATGACCCACAAAAA
>PBJR01000017.1 GCA_002721175.1 Flavobacteriaceae bacterium
GCATAGTTTATGAAAGCAGGGATCGTTGGATTACCCAATGTGGGAAAATCAACACTATTTAATTGTTTATCAAATGCAAAGGCTCAAAGCGCTAACTTCCCTTTTTGCACAATAGAACCCAATATTGGGGTTGTCAATGTTCCTGACTCAAGAATTATGAAGTTAGAGGTTGTAATTAAACCAGAAAGAATTGTACCGGCTACAGTAGAAATTGTAGATATTGCAGGACTCGTTAAGGGTGCAAGCAAAGGGGAAGGTTTAGGTAATCAATTTTTAGCAAATATAAGAGAAACAGATGCTATTCTTCATGTTTTGAGATGCTATGATAATGATAACATAGTTCATGTTGATGGCTCTGTTGACCCAGTGCGAGACAAATCAATTATTGATACAGAACTACAATTGAAGGATTTGGAAGTCGTTGAGAAAAAAATTGAAAAAGTTAAGAGAATTGCAAAGACTGGAAATAAAGAAGCTTCCAAAGAATTAGAAATTTTAAAAAATTTGAAACTGTATTTAGAATCTGGTAATTCAGTTCGAAACTTGGCGGATATTGAGGACGAACAATCACTGTATGTAGATTCTCTACAGCTAATTTCAGCAAAACCTGTTTTATATATCTGTAACGTGGACGAAAATTCTGTAATTGATGGTAATATTTATGTTGAAAAAATTAAAGAAGCTGTGTTATCGGAAAATGCTGATGTTTTAGTACTTGCGGTTGGAATAGAAGCTGAGATAAATGAGTTTGATGATCTTGTTGAAAGACAAATGTTTTTACAAGACATTGGTTTGGATGAGGCTGGATCCGCTAAGCTAATTCGAACTGTTTATAAACTTTTAAATCTCCAAACATTCTTTACCGCAGGTAAAAAAGAGGTTCGCGCTTGGACCATACCTGTTGGTTGTTTGGCTTCAAATGCTGCTGGAGTGATTCACTCTGATTTTGAAAAGGGGTTTATAAGAGCAGAAGTAATCAAGTATGACGACCTGATTAAATACGGAAGTCAGTTAAAGGTCAAACAGGCTGGTAAAATTAGGGTTGAAGGTAAAAATTACAAAGTAATGGATGGTGATATTATGCATTTTTTATTTAATATTTAATCTATCAAATTTCAAATTTATTTCTCAACATTTCTTCTTAATATTTGTTAATTAATTTGTTATTCAAGGGTTTTATCTTTTAAGATGATATACTATCTTAGCTGATGATCTTCAATTTCCTATGTCACAAAAAATAAATTATACTGAGGATAATATACGTTCGTTAGATTGGAAAGAGCATATTCGTATGCGGCCAGGAATGTATATTGGTAAATTAGGTGATGGATCTTCAGCAGACGACGGCATATATATTTTGTTGAAGGAGGTCATAGACAATTCCATTGACGAGTTTGTGATGGGCGCCGGTAAAACGATTGAAATTTCCATAAATTCTAATAAAGTAATTGTCCGGGATTATGGTCGGGGGATACCACTGGGGAAGGTAGTTGATGTTGTATCCAAAATGAACACTGGTGGTAAATATGATTCAAGAGCGTTCAAGAAATCAGTTGGTTTGAATGGAGTTGGAACAAAGGCTGTAAATGCATTATCCAGCTTCTTTCGCGTTGAGTCTAATCGTGATGGAAAGTCTGCTTCAGCTGAATTTCAATTAGGAGTTTTATCCAATCATGAGTTGTTAGATGATACTTCAAGGCGTAAAGGAACTAAGGTTTCATTTGTTCCTGATCCAGCTATTTTTAAAAATTATAAATTTCGAAATGAGTATGTTGCCCGAATGTTAAAAAATTATGTTTATTTAAACCCAGGGCTTACTATTTTATTTAATGGGGATAAATTCTTCAGTGAAAATGGATTAAAAGACTTATTAGAGAACAATTCGAAAATTTCCGATCTTCTATACCCAACAATTCATCTAAAAGGTACAGATATTGAACTTGCAATAACTCATAGCAAGACTCAATACAGCGAAGAATACCATTCTTTTGTTAATGGTCAAAATACAACTCAAGGAGGTACACATTTGTCTGCTTTCAGAGAAGCTTTTGTCAAGACTATTCGTGATTTTTATAGAAAGAATTATGATTCTTCAGACATTAGGAAATCTATAATATCAGCTATTGCAATAAAGGTAATGGAGCCAGTTTTTGAAAGTCAAACTAAAACTAAACTAGGATCGACAGAAATGGGGGGATCTTTACCAACAGTTCGTACATTCATTAATGATTTTGTTAAAAAACAATTAGATAATTATTTACATAAAAATCCTATTGTTGCAGATGCTATACAAAGAAAAATTTTACAAGCTGAGAGAGAAAGAAAAGAATTATCTGGCATCAGAAAAATAGCGAGAGAACGAGCCAAAAAAGCAAATCTTCATAACAGAAAATTACGCGATTGTAGATTACATTTTGGCGACGTTAAAAGCAATCGAAATTTAGAAACAACATTATTTATTACTGAGGGGGACTCGGCTTCAGGAAGTATAACTAAATCTCGCGATGTTAACACTCAGGCTGTATTTAGTTTAAAAGGTAAACCTCTGAATTGTTACGGACTCACAAAAAAAATTGTTTATGAAAATGAAGAGTTTAATCTTCTCCAGGCAGCTTTGAATATTGAGGAATCAATTGCGGATTTGCGTTATAATAATATTGTTATAGCCACTGACGCAGATGTAGATGGCATGCATATTCGATTGTTGCTAATTACTTTTTTTCTACAATTTTTCCCTGAATTAATTAGGGAGGGACATTTATATATACTGCAGACCCCCTTATTCAGAGTTAGAAATAAGAGAGAAACTATCTATTGTTATAATGATCAAGAGAGATTACAAGCAATTAATAAATTAAAGCACAACCCTGAGATAACTCGATTTAAAGGTCTTGGAGAAATTTCTCCTGANGAATTTAAACATTTTATTGGTCCAGAAATGCGATTAGATCCAGTTATGTTGGATAGTGATACAACAGTTAAAGATTTGTTATCATTCTATATGGGTAAAAATACACCTGATCGACAAAAGTTCATAATTAACAATTTAAAAGTTGAAGTAGATTTAATTTCAGATTGAAAAGGAGTGTAAGAATGTTTAAAGAAAATAATTTCCCTGACCAAAGTGCAACAAATGAAACAATTACCAGAGTTACTGGAATGTACAAAGACTGGTTTCTTGATTATGCTTCATATGTAATTTTGGAGCGTGCCGTTCCTGCAATTGAAGACGGCTTTAAGCCTGTGCAAAGGCGTATTCTTCATTCAATGAAAGATTTAGATGATGGAAGATTTAATAAAGTTGCTAACATTGTTGGACATACAATGCAGTACCATCCTCACGGCGATGCAAGTATTGCTGATGCAATGGTTCAAATTGGTCAAAAAGATTTATTGATTGATACTCAAGGCAATTGGGGGAATATTTTAACTGGTGATAGGGCAGCTGCATCAAGATATATTGAAGCCAGATTATCAAAATTTGCTATTGATGTGGTGTTCAACCACAAAACAACCAATTGGCAAGCATCTTATGATGGTAGAAGAAAAGAACCAATATATTTACCAGTTAAATTTCCATTACTGTTGGCCCAAGGAGCTGAAGGCATAGCTGTAGGGTTATCGACAAAAATATTACCACATAATTTTATCGAATTGATTGATGCTTCAATAAAGCACTTATCAGGAAAAAGGTTTAATATATACCCTGATTTTATCACTGGAGGTATAGCTGATTTTACAAATTACAATGACGGTAAAAGAGGGGGTAAGGTCCGTTGTCGTGCACGCATCAATCAATTAAATAAGAATACATTAGTTATAAATGAGATACCTTATGGAGTCACAACTTCGTCTCTAATTGATTCAATTTTGAAAGCAAATGATAAGGGTAAAATTAAAATAAAAAAAATTGAGGACAATACAGCAGCTGATGTTGAAATATTGATTCATTTACCTTCTGGAATATCACCTGATAAAACTATTGATGCGCTATTTGCATTTACAAATTGCGAGACGTCAATATCACCAATATCTTGTATTATTGAAAATAATAGACCTCTTTTTATTGGTGTATCTGATATATTGAAACGCTCAGCTGAAAATACGGTCAAACTATTAGAGTTAGAATTGGAGATTAAGTTAAATGAGTTAGAAGAAATGTGGCATTTTGCATCACTTGAGACAATATTTATACAAAATAGGATTTACAGGGATATAGAAGAAAAAGACACATGGGAGAAGGTTGTAGAGGCTATTCAAGTTGGTTTGAAGCCCTATATCACAAAACTGAAGAGACCGGTAACAAAAGACGATATTGTTAAGCTCACCGAAATTAAAATTAAGCGTATTTCTAAGTTCGATATAGACAAAGTTCAGCAGAAAATTGAATCACTTGAGCACCAAATAAAAAACACGAAAGATAATCTTCTGTCTCTTGTTGATTATTCTATTTCTTATTTCAAGGAACTTAAAAAAAATTATAGTAGTTCTAGATCACGTAAAACTGAAATTAGAGTTTTTGATGATGTTGATGTTAAGAAAGTGGTCATAAGAAATTTGAAGTTATTTGTAAACAGGGAAGAGGGTTTTATTGGGACAGCAATGCGCAAAGATGAATATGTATGCGATTGTAGTGATATTGATGATATTATTGTTTTTACTAAGAGTGGCAAAATGATGGTAACCAAAGTCGGATCTAAGATTTTTGTTGATAAAAATATTATTCATGTTTCAGTTTTCAAAAAAAAGGACACCAGAACTATATANAATATGATTTATAAAGATGGGAAAGGTGGAGCATCATTTATCAAGCGATTTCCCGTAACTTCCATTACCCGAGATAAGCTTTACGATCTTACAAATGGTAAACTGTTAAGTAATATTCACTATTTTTCTGCTAATCCNAACGGGGAAGCTGAAATTGTATCAGTTTTATTAAGGCAGATTGGATCAATAAAAAAATTAAAATGGGATATTAATTTTGCTAAAGTATTAGTAAAAAGCAGGTCTTCAAAAGGAAATTTAGTAACAAAACATGCTGTCAAGCGAATTGAACTTAAAGAAAAAGGGGTAAGTACGCTAAAGCCGAGAAAGATATGGTTTGATGAAACGGTTCAGCGACTAAATGTTGATCAGCGTGGCGACTTGATAGGAGAATTTAAGGGNGAAGATCGTTTGTTGGTGATAACTCAAGCAGGTAATTTAAAAACAATAACCCCTGATATTTCATCACATTTTAGTGATGACATGATTATATTGGAGAAATGGATACCTGAAAAACCCATNTCTGTAATTTACCATGATACAAGTAAAGATAAATACTTTGTTAAACGATTTATTGTGGAAAACAAAAATAAAGAAGAAACATTTATATCAAATAAAAAAAATCGCCTTGAAATTGTCAGTACAGATTGGCGACCAGTAGTTGATTTGACTTTCGCTAAGCTAAGGGGTAAAGAAAGAAGACCAAATCAAAAAATTATTATTGACGATTTTATCGGAGTTAAGGGAATTTTGGCAAAAGGGAATCAATTATCTAAGTATAAGGTTAACAGTATTGACCTGTTAGATCCATTAGCTATCAAAAAACTAAGCAATGTTGATACTGAAAATATTGAATCAGTCANGGAGCAAGAAATTAATATTTTGAGGGATGAATTAAAACCACATGAGAATTTAAATAATATGGACACAGGAGACGATAATGAAGAGGGACAAATATCTTTATTTTAGTCAATTTTCTTTGCCAATCCTTTTATTTTATTTCTATCTCCAACATATCCCCATTCAAATTTGTATGTATTTTTGTAAGTAGATAAAATTTTTAGATGCATTTCTTTTTTTTCAATCATGCTTTGAGGGTTAATTTGTTTTAAAAACATTTCGCAGCAGTCGCTAGTTCTTCTTACTGAAAAAGAATCGACCTGGCCACCAAAAATGTCGATTTGAATGCTGTCAAACCTATTAATTATGGATTTAAACTTTTTTCCATTTTTATCTGTCACCTCTGTTTCGTATTTACCAAGCTTGTGATTTTTACAATCTCTTTCTATATTGTANCAAGAATAAATTAAAAAAAAAAGAAAAAAATATTTTAAATTCATGCTGTAAATATACAAAACATGCAGTAAACTATTTTATTAAATCAACACTTGATATAAAATACATAAATAATTCATTCACAATGTTTTTAATATTTTTTTTATTTGTTGTTATATAGATCATTATGGATAAAGTTGATTTTTATTCGCAAAATTATANTCAATTCAAAGTTAGTCAACTTAANACACGTCGTGTTCACAACGGGACTATTTTACCATTTTTAAATAATTTGCCGAAAACTTTTGAGGTAAAGGAAATAGGTCGCTCAGTTC
Source organism: Flavobacteriaceae bacterium (assembly GCA_002721175.1). GTDB lineage: Bacteria > Bacteroidota > Bacteroidia > Flavobacteriales > Flavobacteriaceae > UBA3537. The sequence goes on from PBJR01000017.1 coordinate 6,375, forward strand.
AAAACAGAGCTGTTCGCTCGGTTAGTTTTGGAACTGGCTCAATTAAAGTTTTAATATGGTCTCAAATGCATGGTAATGAATCCACAACTACAAAAGCAATTATTGATTTTTGTAATATTTTGNGTGCAATTANAGATGATTATNAAATTAGTNTATTTACTTTTTTAATAATACCAATATTAAATCCTGATGGCGCTTTCAATTTCTCTCGCTATAATCATAACGGAGTAGATTTAAATAGAGATGCTAAGAATTTGACTCAAGTTGAAAGTGTAATTCTTAAAAATATTTTTGANTCATTTAAGCCAGACTATTGTTTTAATATGCATGAACAAAGAAGTATCTATAGCGCTGGAGAAATTAATTTTCCCTCTACAATGAGCTTTCTTGCTCCTTCTTTTGATGAAAATAACTCTATAAATTCGCAAAGGAAGATTTCTATGTTTTTAATTAATCAAATTTGCAATNAATTGCAAAAATTTATTCCAAATCAAGTNTCACGTTTTGATGAAACTTTTAATATGAATTGTTTTGGTGATTTGTTTCAAACTCTGGGAGTTCCAACAGTTTTGTTTGAGGCGGGGTATTATCAAAATGATTTTAAGAGAAACGTTCCTCGTAAATTAACAACTTTATCATTAATAATAGCTTGTAAATCTATTCTAAAGTCTTCGCAGATTTTAAAAACTTCATTAGAATATTATAAAATTCCAGAAAATAAACCACTTTTTTTTGATGTTTTAATTAAGGATGCTCTCATTAATAGTAATAATGATGTTGCTGAGGTCCATGACATCGGAATAATATTTGAAGAAGTTATATTTAAGGACAAAATTAAGCTTGTTCCCAAAATCAAATCATTAGGTAATTTAAATTTATTTTTTGGACATNGGATTATTAATGCAGGGAAAAGTCTTGTAACATTTCCAAAAAAAATAAAAATTGGACTNAGANTTGAGGATTTTTCAATTAATAANANAAAAATANNNCTTTTNCCAGAGAATAATTTAANATAATTCCATTTTCGTTGAAAAAAATTTACTATTTTTAGGCCTTACTAAGAAATAATTCAAAAAATGGCAAAATTTAAATTAGACGATATTGATCATCAAATATTAAACATGTTGATTGAAAATACTAGAATTCCATTTACTGACATTGCAAAAAAATTATTAATTTCAGCCGGTACTGTGCACGTAAGGGTGAAAAAAATGGAAGATGCAGCTATTATAAAAGGCTCTTCATTAACATTGGATTACCAAAAACTTGGTTATACATTTATTGCATATGTTGGTATTTATCTACAGAATACCTCTCAAACAAAATTTGTTCTTCAGCGCATTAATGAAATACCTCACGTAACTGTTGCTCACATAACAACTGGAAAATTTAATATTTTTTGTAAAATTAGAGCTAAAAGTACAACACATGCCAAAGAGATAATATTCAAAATTGATGATATTGAGGGAATTTATAGAACTGAAACTATGATTTCTTTGGAAGAAAGTATAAATGACAAAAAGCGACTTATGCATTCAATTTTCAGTGAACTTCAATAGACTCAGGTAGCGTAAAAAATAAATGCCTCATGAATTATTTTTTCTTCTACCCCCAAATCAATTGAACAACTTCCGATTTTATTTAGTAAAGCAAACTTAACAATTCCATTCTTGTTTTTTTTATCATGAATTAATAAACTGATTATTTTTTTAATATCTTTTCGTTTAAAGTCTAATATAGAGTAGTTTTTTCTCAATGTTGATTTAATTTCTATAACATCTTTTTTTGGAAGTTTTAATTTTTTACTAGAAATATAAGCTTCTAATATCATTCCTACGGCAATAGCCTCTCCATGTAGTATTTTATTGAATCGGTTTTGTTTTAGTGCAAATGTTTCTATGGCATGTCCAAGCGTATGTCCAAAATTTAAATATTTTCTTAAATTTTTTTCAAATGGATCAATACGTACAATGGAGTTTTTTATNTCTAACGATTTCTTTACTAGCTTAGGTAAGTTGGCTTGATTCTGGTAGCTTAGGGATTTGAGTTCATTCCAGTGTGTTTTGTCAGAAATTAAACCGTGTTTAAACATTTCAGCCATACCGGATTTAAATTCATTTTCAGGGAGAGTNTTTAAAAATTTGTAATCAATTAGTATCATTTTAGGAAAATTATTAGTACCAATCATATTTTTTAAATTATCAAAATCAATTCCGTTCTTTCCACCGTGTGCAGCATCGACCATTCCAAGCAGTGTAGTAGGTATGTTGATAAACTCAATTCCTCTCTTGAAAGTTGATGCAACAAAGGCTCCAATATCTGTAATTAATCCACCTCCAAGATTAATAATTAAAGATTTTCTATCCAGTTCATATTTTATAAGATTTTTCCAAATATTTATTGAGCTTTTAATTGATTTGTACTTTTCTCCACTTTTTGTTTCAATAACAATAAAATCATGAACTTTTTTTATATTTTTTTTGAAGAATGGAAGGCAGAGTGTCTTTGTATTATTATCTACAATTATNGCAATTTTTGAAAAATTTTTATAGTTCAAATATTTTTCAAGTTGATAATAAGCGCTGTCTCCAAAATAAATAGGCGGTATGTATGTTTTGTTTGAACTCATTTTATGTACCAAATATAGTACGAAATTTGGTAGAAATCTATAATTTTGATGTGTACATTTTATATAAATGATGAGTAAAAAAAAAATGCCATTGGATTTATCTAACACTAAAAACGCATTTCATCTNAAGAAAAATTCTGATTTATTAATATCGTTTTTTTTGTTCAAATTAATTTCCAGTAANATTTTGGTTAAANTGGGTATTATATTNACAAGNTTTTTTCTTAGAATAAGATTNCCTATCAAAACTTTGATTAAAATTACTGTTTTTGATCAGTTTTGTGGCGGTGTTAGTCCTCATGATTGTATGCCTAAAATTAAAAATATGTTTAAAAGCAATGTTTTTAGTGTTCTAGATTATTGTGTTGAAAGAAAAGAGAAAGAATCCGAATTTGATCATGTGATGNAAAGAACATTAAATTTAATTGANTNTGCATCNAAAACAGAGNCACTTCCATTTGTTGTTTTCAAACCAAGCGGATTGGGACGATTTAATATTTATGAGAAAGTTTCGAAATCCTATGACTTAAACGAATCTGAATCCTTAGAGTGGAATTCTGTAAAAGCCAGATTTGAGCGTATTTGCGATTATGCAAACAAAAAAAATATAATTTTACTTGTTGACGCTGAGGAGAGTTGGATCCAAGACTCTGTAGATGATTTAGTTATTGATTTAATGAAAAAGTATAACACAAATAATGTAACTATCTTTAATACCATTCAGGCATATAGATGGGACAGATTGAAATATCTTTACAGAATTCACTCTTTGGCAAAATCACAAAATTTTAAACTGGGTATTAAATTAGTGCGTGGAGCTTACATGGAAAAGGAATGCCTTAGAGCCATAAAAAATGGATACAAATCCCCAATTTGCCACANTAAAGATGAAACTGATAAGAATTTTGATAAATGTCTGTCATATATTTTGAATAATTTATCTCAAATTAATTTGTTCTTGGGTACACACAATGAAAGTAGTACAATGAAAGCAATTACAATAATTGATAAAAAGAAGATTGAAAGAAACTCTAAGTCAATTTGGTTTAGTCAGCTATATGGAATGAGTGATCATATAAGTTTTAATTTATCAAAAGCGGGATTTAATGTAGCAAAATATTTGCCTTTTGGCCCAATAAAAGACGTTATTCCATATTTGTTTCGCCGTGCTCAGGAAAATTCATCAGTCAAAGGTCAAACCACCAGAGAACTAGCATTAATACGCAAAGAAAGATTGAGAAGAAAGATTAATTCTTTGTGTTAATTGAAATTATTTTGACTAGTTCTGGGCAATTTTTTAAAATAATTGTGTAAAATTTATCTTCAATATTATAAATGTTACAACTATCCTGTTTAGTGTTACTGTTTTTAAAATTTACATTTCCGTATTTAATAGCTTGCATTATTTTTAATGAATCATATTTCAATTTATTTTTAATTATTTCTGACTCCCAATCAAAATAAATCTTTTTCGAATTTATATTTTTTAAAACTCTAGCATTTGGNCCATAGTCACAGGAGGTTTTTTTTCCACTAAAAAAAAANATTAAAAAAACTACTCCGACCAATAGGCCGCTGAAATAAAGGCTCAATCTTTGGATAAATCTCACTTTTATAATAATAATAGATTTAAATCACTACAGTCAATGTCAAACCAATTTGAGATTGATTTATTGGTTAGAATTCCGTGATATAAATAAATGCCATTTTTTAAACCTTGGTCAATACGTATTGCATTTTCAATTCCACCTGACTCAGCAATTTGAATTAAATAAGGTGTAAAAATATTACTCAGCGCNACAGTTGATGTTCTTGAATAGCGCGATGGTATATTAGGAACGCAATAATGTATTACGCCATGCTTTTCATAGGTTGGCTCATCATGCGTGGTGAGTTCGCTTGTTTCAAAACACCCACCNGTGTCAATGCTAACATCAACAATGACTGCCCCTGGCTTCATAAGCTCTACAATAGCTTCGTTCACCAATATGGGGGCTCTATTTAATCCTTTAACTGCNCCTATTGCTACGTCGCATCGCATCAAGGCTTTCATAAGGTTTTTTGGTTGTATCGTAGAGGTATAAACTCTTTTTCCGACTTTCTCTTGCAAACTTCTTAATTTTGTAATTGAGTTATCAAAGACTTTTACGTTAGCTCCAAGTCCGATTGCTGATTTTGTTGCTGATTCTCCAACAATTCCAGCACCAATTACAACTATTTCAGTTGGAGGAACCCCACTAATATTTCCAAGCATCAGTCCATTTCCTTCGTTAGTTATAGACATAATTTCAGAAGCAATTAAGATAGAAGCTGATCCAGCGATTTCACTCAATTGTCGCACGGCTGGAAATGCACCATCANTATCCTTTATAAACTCAAATCCAAGTGCAGTTATTTTTTTCTTTGATAACGCTTCAAAATATGCTTTGTTTTGCATTTTAAGCTGTAGTGCAGAAATTATAATACTTTTTGGGTTGATCATCTCAATTTCTTCTNTAGTTGGAGGTTCAACCTTTAAAATTAGTGGGCAACTAAACACCTTTGATTTGTTAGAGGTGATTTTGGCTCCAGCTTCCAAATACTCACTNTCTTCAAAAGCTGCATTTTTACCAGCCCCTTTTTCGATTAGAACTTTGTGACCATTATTTGTTAATGCTGATACAGCGTCTGGAGTTAAACAAATACGTTTTTCTTGATTGGAACATTCTTTTGGGAGTCCAATAAAAAGCTTTTTTTTATCTCTAGATACTTCTATGCGTTCTTTTTTNGGAATTAGCTGTTCTTTTGAAAAAGGGGAGATGATTTTTTCCATAGCCTCGTTCTATTTTAATTAAAATTACAATAATTTTTGATCTGGNTNAANATTTAAGTCTGAAATTCTAATAGNCGTATTTCAGATGATACAAAAATTAACTTTAAATGAATNATTNCTTTTGGAAGCAATGGATATATTTTTTCTGGCCACTCGATAAAATTCCAAGAATCTGATTTTAAATATTCCTCAAATCCAATATCTAGGGCCTCTGTGTAGTTTTTTATTCTATAAAAATCAAAATGATAAATTTTATCGTTAGGTAATTCATATTCATTTATAATCGAGAAAGTAGGACTTGACACTGTAGAATTTGATCCCAAAATTTTTGATATTGATGAAATCAGGGTGGTTTTACCGCTGCCCATTTGGCCGCTAAAAATAATAATTTTTGTCCTAGAATTTTGTAAGACTTTTTTTGCTATTTCATCAATTTTGTCAAGTGAAAATTTAATTTTCATGNNTTTGGATTTAATACTACAAACGGAATCAGAACCTCCTCCAAAGAGATACCGCCATGCTGATAGGAGTTTTTATAAAANTTTGAGTAGTAATTATAATTATTTGGATAAACTAAAAAGAGATTATTTTTTGCAAAAATGAANGAACTGTTGATTGAAATTGAAGGTAATCCAATTTGGTTTGGGTTTTTCACATCAAATACGTCGTTTGAAATGTAACTAAGACTTTTTCCTGNTTTATATCTCAAATTCAGACTTGTGTTTTTATCTCCAATAACNTTTGACGGATTCTTCACATTTNTGGTTCCATGATCGGTAGTAATTATAAGTTTCATTTTTAAGTTTTGTGCTTCTTTGATTATTTCAAGAAGAGGTGAATTTTTAAACCAGCTTCTTGTCAAAGATCTATATCCTCGATCGTCAAATGCTAACTCCTTAATTACTTCCATTTCTGTTTTTGAATGCGATAACATATCCACAAAGTTATAGACTAAAACAGTTAAATTATTTTTAATTTTAGATTTAAAATTATCCGAAAGTTTTTTCCCATCTTTGAGGTTAGTGATTTTAATATATTCATATTTTAAATCAGATAATCCTAAATCAGATAATTGATTTTTTAATAACTCATCTTCATATAAATTTTTACCCCCCTCATCAAAATCGTTTTTCCAATAATTTGGGAAATTTTTTTGTATTTCCAGGGGGGTTAATCCCGCAAATATGGAATTTCTGGAATATTGTGTTGATGTAGGCAGAATACTGTAGTAAATGGAGTCTTCTTTTATTTTATAAAAATCCTCAACGGTTGATTGAATTACTTTCCATTGATCATATCGTAAATTATCGATAACCAATAAAAGGGTTGATTCATTATTTTTAATTTCAGGTGCAATTTTTAATCTAAATAAATTGTGCGATAGAATTGGNGCTTGTTTGTCTTCANACCAAGACAAATAATTTTTTTGTATAAACTTATTGAACTGCTCATTNGCATCAAATTTTTGCGTTTCTAAAATATCTTTTAGTGTGTTATCTTGAGAATTTTCTAACTCAATTTCCCAGTATGTTATTTTTTTGTAAAGNTCAGCCCAAGAATTAAAGTCATTGTTTTCTCCCATTTCAATTGAAATCTTACGAAACTCTTGAAGGTAATTAGATGACACCTTTTCTGAAATTAATCTATTGTTATCTAAATTTTTTTTTAAGCTTAGTAGAATTTGGTTAGGATTAACGGGTTTGATAAGATAATCACTAATTTTGTTTCCAATTGCTTCATCCATGATGTATTCTTCCTCACTTTTAGTAATCATAACAACAGGAATATTGGGTCTAATTTCTTTTAATTCACTAAGGGTTTCAAGACCACTCAAACCTGGCATATTTTCGTCAATAAACACTATATCAAATTGAGAGGCAGAAAATAATTCAAGCGCTTCTTTACCACTTTGACAAGGAGTTACTTTGTAATTCTTTTGTTCTAAATAAATAATATGTGATTTTAGAAAGTTTATTTCATCATCCACCCAAAGAATACTTATTTTACGCATTTTTTTAATTTTCGTAGCTAAATCTAATTATTATTAATTACATATTATAAATTTGAAATAAAAATTATAAACACACTAATTTTTTAGAAACTAATGAGTTATTGTTAATTGTGTGTAAATGTATTTTGAAACTGTCTTAACAATCTATGTTATTATCAAAATATTTTATATGATAATTTTTATATTTTTGTAATGCTATGAAATTTACAGCCAATCAAATAGCTAAATTAGTTAAAGGAAAAGTTTTTGGTGATAAAAATATTGAGATAAATAAATTATCAAAGATAGAGGAAGGTTCAAAAGGTTCATTAACCTTCCTTTCTAATCCAAAATATACTCCTTTTATTTATTCCACTGAAGCATCAGTCACTATAGTAAATAATGATTTTGTTCCTGAGAAAGAAATAAAGACTACATTGATAAAAGTAAATAATGCATATCATGCTTTCTCTACTTTACTTGAACACTATAATATTATAAAATTTAATAAGACTGGAATCGAATCTCCTGTTTCAATTTCTAAGACTGCATCATATGGGTCAAACGTTTATATTGGACCATTTGTTTATATAGGTGAAAATGTTGTTATTGGTGATAATGTCAAGATTCAATCAAATGTTTTTATAGGAAACAATGTTAATATTGGCAACAATACATCTATTATGTCTGGTGTNAAGATTTACCCTGATTGTGTTCTAGGTAAAAATTGTGTAATTGAAGCTAATGTGGTCATTGGTGCAGACGGATTTGGATTTTCAAAAAACGACAATGGTAGTTACAAGAAAGTACCTCAAATAGGAAATGTTTTGATCGAAGATTTTGTTGAAATTGGNGCAGGAACAACTATTGACCGTGCTACAATGGGATCTACTCTCATAAGAAAAGGAGTTAAGCTTGACAATCAAATCCAAATTGCTCATAATGTTGAAATTGATGAAAACACTGTAATTGCNGCTCAAACCGGAATTGCTGGATCTACTAAAATCGGTAAAAACTGTCAAATAGGTGGGCAAGTAGGAATTATAGGACACATTACAATTGGGGATAATGTAAAAATTCAAGCAAAGTCTGGAATCACAAAAAATATTGGGAAGAATAAAAAGGTACAAGGGATACCGGCGTTTAATTACAATGATTTCTACAAATCTTATGTTCATTTTAAAAATTTACCTTCGATAGTGAATTCTTTCAATAAATTGAATAGGAATAACAAAGAAAATGATAGTTAGGACTAACCAAAAGCAGACAACAATATTAAAATCTCAATCTTTGAGTGGGGTCGGTCTTCACACTGGTAAAAATGTTATTTTGAGGTTTTTGCCGGCCAAAGCTANCTTTGGGTATGCTTTTAAACGGGTAGATCTTGAGGGGCATCCATTAATTAAAGCTGACGTTAGTTCAGTAACAAGCACACAGCGTGGTACGTGTCTGGAAAAGAATGGTGTTTCAATTCAAACATGTGAACATGTACTTGCTGCACTAGTTGGTTTGGAAATTGATAATGCCATAATTGAGCTGAACAGTTCCGAACCTCCAATCATGGATGGCTCATCAAAATTTTTTATTGAAATATTAGAGAAAGCTGGAGTAAAAGAGCTTGATTCTTTCAGAGAAGTTTTTGTTGTTAAAGATGTAATTTCTTTTAAGGATGAAGAAACTGGAAGTGATGTTACAATTATTCCATCTGATGAGTACCAGGTTACAACNATGGTCGATTTTGGAACTAAAGTTTTAGGGACTCAAAATGCGACATTATCAAAGCTTTCAAATTTTAAAGAAGAAATAAGTAATTCAAGGACTTTTAGTTTTCTTCACGAACTTGAGATGCTTTTGGAAGAAGGTTTAATTAAAGGAGGAGATTTGAACAATGCTATTGTATATGTTGATAAACCCTTGTCAAATAAAACAATGGAAAAACTCAAAATTGCTTTTGACAAAGAATCGATATCAGTAAAACCCAATGGAATTCTTGATAATTTAACTTTGCATTACCCTAATGAAGCTGCACGACATAAACTTTTAGATATTATTGGTGATTTAGCATTAATTGGAATGCGTCTGAGAGGAAAAGTTATTGCAAATAAACCTGGTCATTATATTAACACACAATTTTCAAAAAAGATGTCTAAAATTATTAAAGCTGAACGCAGAAACAACATGCCGTTAGTAGATTTAAATCAAAAACCTGTAATGGATGTAAATGATATTATGAATATGTTGCCTCATCGACCTCCCTTCCTNATGATCGATAAAGTTTTTGAGTTATCACCAAACCATGTTATTGGATCTAAAAACGTTACAATGAATGAGTCGTTTTTTCAAGGACATTTTCCAGGAGCCCCAGTTATGCCAGGAGTATTAATTGTTGAGGCAATGGCACAAACNGGAGGAATTTTGGTATTGAACACTGTTCCAGATCCGGAAAATTATTTAACTTTTTTTATGAAAATCGATAAAGTTAAGTTCAAACAAAAGGTAGTTCCTGGAGATACACTTATTTTCAGTTGCTCACTTATTACACCAATTCGTCGAGGTATTTGTCACATGCAGGGGTTTACATACGCCAATGGTAAACTTTGTGCTGAGGCTGAACTTATGGCACAAATCTCAAAAGTTAAATAATTATGAATCAACCACTTGCTTACGTCCATCCTGGTGCTAAAATTGCCAAAAATGTTGTTATTGAGCCATTTACAACAATTAATAACAATGTTATAATAGGTGAGGGTTCATGGATTGGATCAAATGTGACTATAATGGAAGGCGCTCGAATTGGAAAAAATTGTAATATATTCCCAGGATCAGTAATTTCAGCAATTCCACAAGATTTAAAATATGATGGTGAAGATACTACAGTTGTAATTGGAAATAACGTAACAATACGTGAGTGTGTAACAATAAATAAAGGAACAACAGATCGGATGAAAACAGTTGTTGGAGATAATTGTCTTATTATGGCATATTGCCACATAGCACACGACTGTATTGTTGGAAATAATTGTATTTTCTCTAANAATAGTACTTTGGCAGGTCATATCAGTGTTGGTGATTTTGTTGTTTTGGCGGGAATGACGGCAGTTCACCAGTTTTGTTCTATTGGAAATCACGCTTTTGTTTCGGGCGGTTCATTAGTGAGAAAAGATGTACCACCCTTTGTAAAGGCAGCTCGCGAACCTCTTTCATATGTAGGAATTAATTCAGTAGGATTGAGAAGAAGGGGNTTTACTACAGAAAAAATCAGGGAAATTCAGGGCATTTATAGGTTGTTATATCAAAAAAATTTCAACAATTCACAGGCATGTGAAATAATTGAAGCTGAAATGGAAGCTACNTCTGAAAGAGATGAAATTTTACAATTTATTAAAAATTCTCATAGAGGAATAATGAAAGGATATTTTATATCAAATTAATATTTATGGCAAGTACATCAGATATTCGAAATGGTTTGTGTATTCGTTTTAACCACGACATATATAAAATTGTTGAATTTTTACACGTTAAACCTGGTAAAGGGCCTGCTTTTGTACGTACCAAATTAAAGAGCGTTACTTCGGGTAAGGTTGTTGACAATACATTTTCGGCGGGTCACAAAATTGATGACGTTCGCGTTGAAACTCATAAATTTCAATATTTATACCCTGAAGGACAAACTTTTCATTTTATGAACATTGAAGATTACAATCAAATTACTATCAACAAAACTTCAATTGATAATCCTTCACTTTTGAAGGAGGGCGAAATAGTGACTGTTATAATTAATTCAGAGGATGATATGCCACTTTCAGTTGAGATGCCCNCAACTGTTGTCTTAGAGGTCACCTCAACTGAACCTGGCATCAAAGGTAATACCGCNACAAATGCAACTAAGCCAGCAACTGTTGAAACAGGTGCTACAATTATGGTTCCATTATTTATTAATGAGGGTGACAAAATAAAAGTAGAGACTGAAAAGGGCAATTATAAAGAACGGGTAAAAGTCTAATTTTTGATGAAACTTTCCAAACCTCAAACACTCAAAGAAATTTCATCTATTTTAAATTGTGATTACGATGGTCCTGATTCATTTTTGATTACTGGATTAAACGAGATACACATGGTTAAAACAGGTGATTTGGTTTTTGTTGATCATCCCAAATATTATGACAAAGCACTAAAGTCAGCCGCATCAACAATACTCATCAACAAAAAAGTAACTTGTCCAACTGGAAAGGCTCTTTTGATATCTGATGACCCCTATCGTGATTTTAACATACTTGTTAGATATTTTAAGCCATTTTTACTTTCGTCAAGCAGTCTACATTCTTCTGCAAATATTGGAAAGAATACTCATATTCAACCCAACGTTTACATAGGTCCTAATGTGNCAATTGGTAATAATTGTTTGATTCATGCTAATGTCAGTATTATATGCGATACTGTGATTGGTAATAATGTTGTAATAGGTTCATCGTCAGTTATAGGTGGAGATGCATTCTATTACAAAAATTATACTGATAAGCTAGAGCAATTACATTCATGTGGACGTGTATTAATAGAAGATAATGTACATATTGGCTCATCATGCACAATAGACAGGGGTGTTACAGGCGAGACGATAATTGGCATGGGCTCAAAGCTGGATAATCAAATCCAAATTGGTCATGATACGTCAATAGGTAAAAAATGTTTAATTGCTTCTCAGACTGGTATAGCAGGCTGTTGTAAAATAGAAGATGAAGTTATTATTTGGGGTCAAGTTGGTACTAATAGTGGAATAACTATAGGAAAAAAAGCAGTGATTCTTGGCCAAACTGGAGTTACAAAATCTGTCGAAGGAGGAAAAACTTATTTTGGTACTCCTGTTCAAGAATCAAGATTAAAATTGAAAGAATTGGCC
>PBJR01000018.1 GCA_002721175.1 Flavobacteriaceae bacterium
CCAATTTTTAGATTATTTTTAATGGAATCGTTGAACAATATTGATTCCTGAGTTACTAACGCAATTTTAGACCTTAAAGATTTTTTGGTTACATATTTTATGTTTTTGTTATCTATTTCAATTGAACCGCTTGATACGTCATAAAATCGCGTTAACAGGCTTGCAATCGTTGATTTTCCGCTCCCTGATTGTCCAACTAAAGCAATAGTTTCTCCTTTATTAACTTTCATTGAAAATTCTTTTAAAACATAATTTTTTTCATATTTAAAGGAAATATTTTTAAATTCAATAGAGTTGTTAAATTTTATTAAATCCTTCGCGTTTTTTTTGTCTTGTACTGAATCTTCACTTTTTAAAATTTCAAAAACCCTATCGGCTGCAGCAATACCATTTTTTACTTTATAAGATGCTTTACTTATAGCTTTTGCGGGTGTTAAAATTCCATAAGCCAAGCCCATAAATCCAATAAAAGTTGTACCCTCGATTATTTTTTCAATTAATACAAGTCTACCGCCATACCAAAGTAGAAGAGCGATTGTTATAATTCCTAGAAATTCGCTAAGTGGTGCTGCAAGATTATTTTTTAAACCAATTTTATTTAGCAATTTTAAAATTTTATCTGCTGAATTAGAGAATCTTTCACTAAATGTTGGTTCTGCATTATAACTTTTAACAACTTTCATTCCGCTCAAAGTTTCTTCAACAGTTGAAATAAGTTGTCCAGATTCTTTTTGTGCTTTAAGTGATTGTTTTTTTAATCTTTTTCCAATTATGGAAATTAGAAAGCCAGAAATTGGAATAAATAAAATTACAAAGATGGATAATTGCCAGCTCATAGTGAACATTACAATTAATGAAAAAATAATGGTCAAAGGTTCTCTGACAATTAATTCTAGAATTATGAAAAAAGAGTTTTGCATTTCATTTATGTCACCCAAAATGCGAGCCATTATATCTCCTTTTTTTCTTTTTGCGTAAAAACTTACAGGTAATTCAATGATGTGCTTGAACATAACTTTTCTTAAGTCAGTCAATATGCCATTCTTTAAATACATCACGTGTTGCATCGACAGGTATCCAAAGAGATTTTTTAAAAAAAATGTAATTATAACAATACTAACAACTAATAGCAGAGCTATTTGTGCATTTCCAGACCCTAGCAGATTAGTGATTTTATAATTCAAGAAATCATTAGCGTAATTTTTTAGATCGTTAACTCCGTTCCATTGAGGGGCACTATTAATTATTTTTGTTTTGTCAAATAAGACATTTAACATTGGGATCAATGATACAAAGGCTAAAGTACTAAATGCTGCATATAGCAGGTTAAAAACAGTATTTAAGACTACATGTTTTTTGTATTTTTTTATAAAAGGTAATAATTGTTTTAANATTTCTTTCATTTTAAATAAAATCTATTGAAGAAATTATTTTATCAATTTTAGACTCTAAGTCTTTGTTAACTCTATGGAAATAAGAAGCATTTTTTAATGTTTGCTTGACACTAATATAATATTTAATTTTTGGTTCAGTTCCGCTTGGTCTTAATGCAATTATACTGTCATCTTTGGTAGTAAAAATAATGACATTTGATTTAGGTAAATTAATTTTTCGCTTTTGATTTTTGATTAGATCAATTGACTTTGAGAATAAATAATCATCAATTTTAGTAACTAATGAGCCATTTATTTTAGTTGGGGGTTTTTTTCTTGCATTTTCCATTATTTTACTAATTTCTTTACTTCCTCTAATCCCTTTTTTAGTAACTGAAATTAATCTTTCTTTATAAAAACCATATTTTACGTACAGTTTTATTAGTTCTGCGAAAAAAGATTTATTGTTGTTTTTTGAGATTGAAGCAATTTCGCAAGCTAAAATACATGCAGTGACCGCATCTTTATCACGTATAAAGTCACCAACCATAAAACCATTACTTTCTTCACCGCCACAAATAAATCTCATATCTGGATTATCTTCAATCATTTTTGCTATCCATTTAAAGCCAGTTAAACTTAATTTACATTTAACTCCATAATCTGTTGAAATTTTACTAATCATTGGTGTTGAAACAATTGTAGACCCAATAAACTCTTTTTTGTTTAGTTTATTTTTTTTGAGCCATTCGTCCAGTAAAAATTTTGTCATTACTACCATGGCTTGATTACCATTAAGTAAAATAAATCTACCAGCTTCGTCTCTAACTACAATTCCAAGTCGGTCACAATCGGGATCAGTTCCAATCACAATATCAGCATCTATTTTTTTAGCTAAATTTATTGCCAAATCNAGTGNTTCTGGATCCTCAGGGTTAGGAGACTTAACGGTTGGAAAATTACCATCTGCTTTTGATTGTTCTTTTACTATGTGAAGTTTATTATAGCCTGCATTTTTAAGTGCGGTAGGAATTGAATTAATAGCCGTTCCATGCAGGGGGGTGAAAACTATCTTTAAATTNCTTCGGNNTTTTGTGGAGTTTTCAGTGAGTAAGCCATTTTTAAGTACAGCTTTGATGAAGGGAGTGTCAATCTCTTTTCCAATAATCTTAATCAATTTTTTATTTTTAACAAAGTTTATGTTGCCGTAATCGATCTTATTTATCTCTGCAATTATGGCTTTATCTTGTGGNGGTACTAATTGTCCTCCATCCTTCCAGTATACTTTGTAGCCATTGTATTCTGGTGGATTATGAGATGCAGTGAGTACAATTCCACATTGACATTTTAAATACCTCACAGCAAATGAGAGTTCAGGAGTCGGCCTTAAACTTTCAAANAGATAAACTTTGATTTCATTTGANGAAAATATATTTGCTACAATATTTGCAAAAAATTGACTATTATTTCTACAGTCGAAAGCAATTGCAACTTTGATTATATCGTTTTTAAAAACTTTTTGCAGGTAATTTGAAATTCCTTGAGTAATTTTTCCAATCGTATATTTATTTATTCTGTTTGACCCCACACCCATAACTCCTCGCATTCCACCAGTTCCAAATTCAAGCTCTTTGTAAAAGCAATCTTCAAGCTCTTTTGGATTACTTTTAAGTTTTTCGATAGCTTGTCTAGTTTCTTCGTCGAAAAGTTTCTTTTGCCAATCTAAAATTTTTGACTTTGCAATTGAATTAATATTTAAAGGCATTTTGATTATGTTAGTATTATTAAATCAATCATTTTTTTCTGAATTAATATTTTCAATTACTTTATATCGTTCTTTATAATTTTTTGTTTGTAAGATTAATTCTCCTAAAAAACCAGCGATGAAAAATTGAACTCCTATAATCATTGTTGTCAGTGCTATGAAGAATTCAGTTCTATCTGCAATTAGCCTACCACTTTTATTAATTAATAGTTTATCAACTCCCAAATAAATTGCGAAAGATAATCCGATAATTATCATTAAAACCCCAAGTAAACCAAATAGGTGCATTGGACGTTTGCCAAATTTTGTTGTAAACCATATTGTAATTAAATCTAAAAATCCATTAATAAATCTTTCCATACCAAATTTTGTTTTTCCATATTTTCTTGCTTGATGAGTTACTATTTTTTCAGAAATTTTTTTATAACCAGCGTGTGCAGCCAACAATGGAATATAACGATGCATTTCTCCGTAAACTTCAATATTTTTTACAACTTCCTTTTTGTATATTTTCAGACCACAATTAAAATCATTTAATTTGATGCCAGAAACCTTTCTTGCTGCCCAATTAAATAATTTTGAAGGCAAGTTTTTTGCAAAGTAGTTATCATATCTTCTTTTTTTCCAACCTGAAATTAAATCATAATCATGATCTTTAAGCATTTTAAATAACAAGGGTATTTCTTCCGGACTGTCCTGTAAATCTGCATCCATCGTTACAACTGTTTTCCCCTTGGAAATTTTGAATCCTGCATGAAGAGCCTGAGATTTGCCAAAATTTTTTGAAAAACGAATAGCTTTCAAACGATTGTTCTCGTTCTGCAAATTTTTAATTACATTCCAAGAATTATCTGTGCTTCCGTCATCAATGAAAATTATTTCATGTGTGATAGAAGTAGACTCCATACTTTTCAAAATCCAGTCATGTAATTCAGCNAATGAATCTTCTTCATTTAAAAGAGGAATAACAATAGAAATATCCATTTAATAAAATATAGTCTCCAAAATTAATGAAATTATATTTGGTTTGCGTTTGATTTCTTCATAATAGCTGATACAACAAGACCAATCAGCGAAATGAATGCTATATAAAAGACACCTCCTTGTATTTGAGTTGAAATTGAAAAGTTGTTTATTTCTTTTAATTTTTCCATATTTTCTAGAATCATATCTTCACCAACTCCAAATTTTATCATTCTCTCTTTTTGCATTTGCATCACCTTTTCGTTNAGGATATTTGCTGAATCAACATCTATTATGTTGAAAATTATAATTGTAGACAAAGCAATTATTCCTATTCCTATTGAGGTGGTTATAAAGAAACTTGTAAAAGCAGACTTAAAATCTATTAGCCCGCCTAGAACGGCTTTATTTTTTTTAATTGATATNACACCAAAAGTGATTGTCAAAAGAAAATTAACTAGATTTAAATTAGGTATTAGCTCCAAATTAATTGCATAAGTCAATACTGTTATTGCTGTAAGTATTAAGCCCAAATTAAGTCCTAGATTTGACGAAATTGACTTTATTGACTGTTCCATTTGGTCAGTTTTGAGTTCTTAAAATATTTNTGTTAAAATTAAATTATTAGCCTCTAAAAAAAAAATAAATTATAAACCGTTGCTGATTATTAAAAAATAATTAAATTTGCTCAGTTTTTGTNAAAATGAAAAAAGAAATACACCCAAAAAATTATAGACTGGTTGCTTTCAAGGATATGTCAAACAACGATGTGTTTCTTGCAAAATCCACAGCTGAAACTAGTGAAAATATCACTGTTGACGGTACTGAGTATCCCTTAGTAAAGCTTGAAATATCNAGAACATCTCACCCATACTACACTGGAAAATCTAAGTTAGTAGATACTGCTGGACGTATCGATAAATTCAAAACCAAATACGCCAAGTTTAAAAAATAATAGATTACAAATAATGTATTATGGCCTCTCAAGTAAATGAAAGGCTTTTTTTTATATTTTTATAAAATTAATTTTTTTTATGAATTTTATTCTTTTTGATGGTCCTTATCGTAATGCATTACTTCCTTTTACNTATACNAGGCCTGTAGCCGATATCCGTGTTGGNATTTTAACTGTTAGAGAAAAATGGGAAACTTACCTTGGTTCCACAANCACTACAGTTACAGAGCAGTATTTGTCAGATAAATTTCCAATGGTAGAATCATTTGAAAATGTTATGATAAATGGAGCTTACTTACCAAATCATGATTTAGTAGAAATGANTTTAAATTTAAGTAAAAATGAGGCCATTTTCCAAGATCAAGTTGCAGTAGCTTATAAAGTTACTAAAGATCAAAAATCAATTAATTTTAAAGACTTTAAAATTAAAATTTGTCCAGATTCAGTCATGTCCATAAAAAATACTTGGGATATTTTTAGATTAAATGGTAAAGCCATTGAGTTGGATTTTAGTTTAATTACNAAGGGCAGAAAATCACAAGTTATCCCTCAAGGAGTTAATTTAATAAATGAGTCATCAGTTTTTATTGAGAAAGGAGCCGAAGTTTCTTTTTCTTCGCTAAATGCATCAGGTGGACCTATTTNTATTGGTAAAAATTCAAATGTTATGGAGGGATGCTTAATAAGAGGACCATTTGCCCTATGTGAAAATTCAATTCTTAAAATGGGAAGTAAGATATATGGCTCAACTACTATTGGTCCATATTGCAAGCTGGGAGGTGAGATTAACAACTCTGTTTTTTTAGGTTATTCAAATAAAGCTCATGATGGTTTTTTAGGTAATTCAGTGATTGGTGAGTGGTGTAATTTAGGGGCTAATACAAATAATTCAAATTTAAAAAATAATTACGCTGAAGTACGTCTTTGGAACTACGANAATGAAAAGTTTAAAAACACTGGGTTAAAATTTTGTGGCTTATTTATGGGGGACCATAGTAAATGTGGAATTAATACTATGTTTAACACAGGAACTACAGTGGGCGTTAGTTGTAATATTTTTGGCAGTGGTTTTCCAAGAAATTTTNTCCCTAGTTTTAGTTGGGGAGGCAGAAACGGTTTTTCAACCTTTAAAATTGAAAAGGCGCTTGAAGTTGCAGAAATGGTAATGGATCGAAGAGGGGTTGTTCTTACCGAAACCGATACAGATATTTTAAAACACATCTTNAAGAAAAGTGAAAATCTTAGGTCTTTCTAAATTTTTCTTAAATATTTTAGATTTAAAAGGTTAGTTGGGTTTATTGATAGATTTTTAATATTTTTTTGTGCTAATCTAACCACCTCATCATAATATAAAACTACCACTGCAGCTTCCTCAACAATCATTTGATCCAATTTTTTATAAAACTCATATCTATTAAATTCATTTTTTTCTTTAATTGCAAGCTCGTATAAGCTGTCGAATTTAATATTTTTAAAATGTGTATAATTAGGCCCTCTTGGAGCTAAATTNTCACTGTAGAAAAGAGATAAATAGTTTTGGGCGTCAGGGTAATCAGCAATCCAACTAGCTCTGAAAACGTCAGTCTTACCGTTAGCTTTTGCTGATTTCAAAGCTGAAGCGGGCATTACATTAATTTTTATGATAATTCCAATATCAAGTAATGACCTTTGAATAAATTCACATATGCTTAAATAGTTTTCAGTGGTAGCAATAGTAAAGCTAGGGCTGTTATTTTTTGAAATAGATTTATATTTTTCTACTAGTTTTTTAGCTTTAATTGGATTGTATTTATATCCGATTTTTTCTTGATNTCCTTCAAGTCCTTTGGGTATAATACCTCCAAAAGCTGGTTTCCCTATATTATTTCTTAAGTATTTCATCATTTTGTTGCGATCAAATCCAAAATTGAAGGCCTTTCTTAATAAAATATGATTTCTATCATCTTGATATGAATCTAAATAAAATCCTAAATATTCAGTATTTAAGTAATCACTTTTTATCATTTTTATTTTTTTTTCATACTTGGGATTAAGGTTTCCACCTTTTGTTAGTATATCGTCTTTATATGATGCATCCATTCCGGAGACAAAATCTAATTTTCCTTGNAAAAATTGGGAATATTCTAATTGTTTTTCAGGTAAAAACGTTATGGATACTGCTTCTAAATATGGTAATTTATTTCCATCACCATCAATTTCAAAATATCGTTTATTTTTTCTGAACACTAGTTTAATATTTTCATCCCACTTTTTAAAGAAGAAAGGACCAGTACCGATTGGGCTATTCCTAAATTTTTGTCCATTGTCTTCAATTACCTCTTTTGGAACTACACTGCAGTATTTCATGGTCATAAGCTCTAAAAATGCTGCAAATGGATATTTCAGTTCAATTTGAAAAGTATGATCATCAATTACTTTAAAATTTTTAACGCTGTTAAATACCCATGCACCGGGAGATGCAAGTTTGGGATTAATAATCCTTCTAAAACTATAATCAAAGTCGGAAGCATTAACTGCTCTAGTTTTGTTGGGTCCAAAATTGCTATGTGAATGAAAAAAAACATCATCTCGCAAATAAAATTTATATAATTTTTGATCGTCTGAAATTTCCCATTTCTTTGCTATTGATGGGATAACTTTCATGCTGTCATTCATTTGCACTAAGCCATTAAAGAGTTGATTAACTGCCCAAATATTTGCCTTGTCTTTCGCAAAAGCAGGATCTAAACTGTTAATNTTTTTGTGTTCGTTATATCGGAAAACTAGATTATCTGAGTATTTAATTTGATCATTACAATTAACACAAAACACAAATAAAATCNCACCAAGTAATGATTTTTGGAAATATTGAATAATTTTTGCCATTAAAAAAGCTTCGTTGTAAATTTGTTTGCTTTGCAAAAGTACAAGAATGATTTCAACAAAAAAAGTAGCTTTTCACACATTAGGTTGTAAATTAAATTTTTCTGAAACCTCAACAATTTCTAGAGATTTTCGCAATGNTGGTTACCAAATTGTTGAATTCTCAAATATCGCTGATATTTATGTTATAAANACCTGCTCTGTGACTGAAAATGCAGATAAAAGATTTAAAACAATTGTAAAAAAAGCTTTAAGTTTAAATTCCCGAGCGTTCATAATTGCAATTGGATGTTATGCTCAGTTGCAGCCTCTAAAATTGGCTGAAGTCAATGGGGTTGACCTAGTTTTAGGTGCTACAGAGAAATTTAAAATCAAGGAATATATTAATNAGCTATCAAAAGAAAGTCCAGCTAAAGTTCATTCTTGCGAAATTAGCGAGGCCGATTCATACCAAGAAAGTTTTTCCATTGGAGACAGAACGAGAGCTTTTCTAAAGGTACAAGACGGATGTGATTACAAATGTACTTATTGTACTATTCCTTTGGCTCGCGGAGTTTCTAGAAGTGATAGTTTAGCTAATGTTTTAAAGAATGCAAATGAAATTTCAAATAAGGGAATTCAAGAAATTGTCCTCACAGGTGTTAATATAGGGGACTATGGAAAAGGAGAGTTTGGAAACAAAAAACATAAAAATACATTTTTAGATTTGATAAAATCATTAGATGCTTTGGAAGGAATTAAAAGAGTAAGGATTTCNTCAATAGAACCAAATCTGCTAAGAAATGAAATAATTGAATTCGTTGCTGCAAGTAATTCTTTTGTTCCTCATTTTCATATTCCTTTACAAAGTGGTAGTGATTATATTTTGAAAAGGATGAAAAGACGTTATTTAAGTGCTCTTTATTTGGATCGAATAAAAAAAATTAAAGAGTTGATGCCAACAGCATGCATCGGAGTTGATATAATTGTTGGATTTCCTGGCGAGTCAGAATCTAATTTTCTTGAAACCTATGATTTCTTAGTAAAGTTAGATATTTCCTACATACATGTTTTTACCTATTCAGAACGATTAAATACAGAGGCTTCTCTAATGACAAGTTCTGTCCCACGTAAAATCCGAAACAAACGCAGTAAACTTTTGAGAGGGCTNTCTCTAAAAAAAAGACATGCATTCTATGATAGTCAGCTTGGATCATATCAAACTGTTTTGTTTGAAGACAAAAATAAGNAAGGATATATATTTGGATATACTGAAAATTACGTAAAAGTTAAAATGCCTTGGAATCCTGCATATGTCAACAAGTTGAAAAAAGTCGTACTTAGAAGTATTGATATAGATGGTGTGGTTCGTATTGAACTTATTGAAGAAACTGTTGAGTATTAAATTCTAATTCCTACAGGTAACATTTTTTTATATCTCCTGTTTCTTTTTATGAATTTAGCTATCGGAGGACTAGTTGGTACTACACTTATTTTCTTTTCATTAATATTTTCAAGAACAATTTTTATGAAATCCTCAGCAAACTTTTCTGGATCGTTGGTTTCCGGTATATTAAGTTTTGTTAAAAAAATTTTTCTTTCCTGTTGAGAGTATTCTATCGTGGCTATTTTTTTTCCTACTTTAATTTCGTATTGGCGTAAGAAGGTGTTGTTATTAAGATTTGAAGCTAACAGCATAAGATTTTTTGGTTGATAATGCAAATTTACAAAATTATATCAAATNGTTAATTGTTGNTATTTAATCTTTACTGATTTGGGTTTTTTTACAAAATTTTTTGATGAAAATTTAATGTTTTAATAAATTTAAGAAAAATTAATAAAAATGAAATACTTGAAATATTGTTTTGTTTTTTTGTTTGTAATGTTAATTATTGGATTTACATTGATTTCTCAAAAAAGCGAAACTTTGAATGTTAAAAAAACATTTGATTATAATGTTTATGCACTTCCTATTCCAAAGCAAATGGATTTTTGTGGCGAATCTGTACCACTTGAGCTTTTGGATATTAGGGAACGAATAGATCGTGAGCTTTTAGTCAATACCTACTGGCAGTCAAATGGATTATTAATGTTTAAACGTGCACATAAATTTTTTCCTATTATTGAGCCAATTTTGACTTCATATGAAATACCTAATGACTTCAAGTACCTTGCGCTAATTGAAAGTGGATTGCAAAATGTGGAGTCTCCAGCTGGCGCAAAAGGTTTTTGGCAAATTATGAAACCGACTGGTAAAGAATATGGTTTAGAAATTAATTCAAATGTCGATGAACGTAACAATTTAGTTTTATCAACTAAAGTTGCATGTAAATATTTGCTGAAGGCAAAAAATGTACTTGGAACTTGGACTTTAGCGGCTGCTAGCTACAACGCAGGTGTTGGCGGTATTTCTAAAGAACTGAAGCGACAATCTGTAAATAATTATTATGATTTATTGTTAGGTCAAGAAACAGGAAGATATATTTTTAGAATTTTGGCTATAAAAGAAATTTTAAATAATCCTTTTGAATACGGATTTA
The DNA here is from genome assembly GCA_002721175.1 of Flavobacteriaceae bacterium. Taxonomy (GTDB): domain Bacteria; phylum Bacteroidota; class Bacteroidia; order Flavobacteriales; family Flavobacteriaceae; genus UBA3537. The sequence goes on from PBJR01000018.1 coordinate 10,438, forward strand.
ACTTTAAAGAAGAAGATCTATACAAATATCCAGAAACTTATAAAGTAACTGTTGATTCGGCAATTACTGACTTAGTAAAATTTTCAAATGGGTTTAATATAAATTATAAGCAGCTTAAAATATATAATCCATGGTTGAGGGAAGGTTTTCTAAATAATAAATCTGGAAAAAAATATACTTTTGAATTACCTTACGTGAATTCAGAAAAATTTAAAAATTAGCGCCTTCTCGCACCTCTATTTTGACCATAATGCTGATTGGGAATTGAAGTTTTCTTCATTTTATTTTTCATTATTTTGATCTGTTCAGTTAGTATATTTCGCTTGTCAAGCTTCTGCGCTTCAGTCAATAATTTTTGTGCCTCAATTTTTCGCCTTTTGGTAAATGCAATTCCAGCCAAATTTAGTTTTGCCATTGCTAAATCATGATTCATTGATAATCCCAAACTTATAGCTTTTTTAAAATATTTTTCGGCTGCATTCATATTGTTTTGAGATGATAAGATGCCCTTTAAAAAGTTGTAATACCCTTGTTGTTTTTTTGTTAAAGCTGATTTAGGTTTTTTAATTCTATTAAGCCACCTTTCTGTACCTATAAAGTCTTGTTTTCTGAGTTTGAAAAAGGCCAAAATGATAAATTCGTTTTTGAAATACAGGAATAAAAATATAAGTCCTATTACAAAGAACATTATACCATTTCCAATGTAGTTTTCAGTAAACTGGTAAATTGAGTAGGCTAAGCTACTTAGGAACAATATGATTTTTATAAATTTTGGAAACATGATATTATTAACTCTACAAATTTAAAAAAAATATACCAAAATAATTTTTTAGAGTAAGATTTGTTGAACAAAAAACTCTTTGTATATTTGCTCGGCTTATTGTAATACAATTACTTACTATTAGCCATTATCAAGATAAAATGTTATAATGAAAAGAACGTTTCAACCATCTAAAAGAAAGAGAAAAAACAAGCACGGTTTTAGAGAGCGAATGGCAACAGCCAGTGGTAGAAAAGTTTTATCAAGAAGACGCTCTAAGGGCCGTAAGAAGTTGAGTGTTTCATCTGAATTACGCCACAAAAACTAATGATTAACAATTGTTAATATATTATTAGGTGTTACTGTTTGTAACGCCTTTTTTTTTATATAAACGTTAATTAAATTTGATAAATTAAATTGAAATATAGTTTAAAATAGAATGCCTAAAAATAAAGATTTAAAGCCAATTTTAATCATAGGCTCCGGTCCTATTATAATCGGTCAAGCTTGTGAATTTGATTACTCTGGTTCTCAAGCTCTTCGTTCATTGAGAGAAGATGGAATAGAAACTATTTTAATCAATTCTAATCCAGCTACTATAATGACTGACCCTTCTATGGCGGATCACGTTTATTTATTACCTCTTAATACTAAATCAATTCTAAAAATATTGAATGAACATCCTCAGATTGATGCTGTTTTGCCGACTATGGGAGGTCAGACTGCTCTGAATTTGTGCATAGAGGCTGACGATAAAGGAATATGGGGCGATTTTGATGTCGATATCATTGGAGTAGACATTGATGCTATCAACATAACTGAGGATAGAGAAAAGTTTAGAGAGTTAATGCTTAAAATCGATGTTCCAATGGCTCCTCAAGCTACTGCAAATTCTTATTTAAAAGGTAAAGAAATTGCTCAGGAATTTGGGTTTCCATTGGTTATTAGGGCATCTTTTACCCTTGGTGGTGACGGTGCTTCAATTGTTTATAAGGATGAGGATTTTGACGAGCTATTGAAGCGGGGTCTTGAAATTTCGCCAATTCACGAAGTAATGATTGATAAAGCTTTGATAGGATGGAAGGAGTATGAGCTTGAACTTCTTAGAGACGACAATAATAATGTTGTAATAATTTGTTCAATTGAAAATATGGATCCTATGGGTATTCATACAGGAGACTCAATAACTGTAGCCCCTGCAATGACTTTGAGTGATACAACATATCAAAAAATGCGGGATATGGCAATTCACATGATGCGTAGCATGGGTGATTTTGCAGGAGGGTGTAATGTTCAATTTGCTGTGAGTCCAGATGAAAAAGAAGATATTATTGCCATAGAAATTAATCCCAGAGTTTCAAGATCTTCCGCTCTCGCAAGTAAGGCAACAGGTTATCCCATAGCAAAAGTTGCGGCAAAGTTAGCTATAGGTTACACTCTCGATGAATTACAAAATCAAATCACAAAATCAACCTCTGCACTATTTGAACCTACTTTAGATTATGTTATTGTTAAAATACCGAGATGGAATTTTGATAAATTTGAAGGCAGCGACAGAGAACTTGGATTACAAATGAAGGCCGTTGGTGAAGTTATGGGAATTGGACGTTCATTTCAAGAAGCTTTACACAAGGCAACTCAGTCACTTGAAATTAAAAGAAATGGTCTTGGTGCTGACGGAAAAGGATACAAAGATTATGACTTAATTATTAAAAAGTTGAAGCACGCAAGTTGGGATCGTGTTTTTGTTATTTATGATGCAATACAAATTGGGATACCTCTTTCAAGGATTCATGAAATTACAAAAATTGATATGTGGTTTTTGAAGCAGTATGAAGAACTTTATTTTCTTGAAAAAGAAATTTCAAATTTTAAAATTGAAAATATAACTAGGGAATTGCTGTTAGAAGCAAAACAAAAAGGCTATGGCGATAGACAGATTGCTCACATGTTAGAATGTTTAGAGAGTGAAGTTTATAATAAGCGCCAGGAATATAACATAAATCGTGTATATAAGCTTGTCGATACTTGTGCAGCTGAATTTGAGGCTAAAACACCATATTATTACTCAACTTTTGAAAGTGAAATGACTGACAAAAATGGTAATACATACACCCAAAACGAAAGCTTAGTCTCAGAAAGAAAAAAAGTGATTGTATTAGGTTCTGGACCAAACAGAATTGGTCAGGGGATAGAATTTGATTATTGTTGTGTACATGGGGTTTTAGCAGCTTCTGAGTGTGGATATGAAACAATTATGATTAATTGCAATCCAGAAACTGTTTCTACTGACTTTGATACAGCTGACAAGCTTTATTTTGAGCCTGTATTTTGGGAGCATATATATGATATAATTCAACATGAAAAGCCATACGGGGTCATAGTGCAATTGGGTGGTCAAACTGCTCTAAAACTGGCGGAAAAGCTTGATCGATACAACATAAGGGTCATAGGCACTAGTTTTAGTTCATTGGATTTAGCTGAGGATAGGGGTTCTTTTTCTACACTATTAAAAGACAATAATATACCTTACCCTGAATTTGATACCGCTGAGTCTGCCGATGAAGCCCTCAAGGTTGCCGATAAACTTAATTTTCCAATTCTCGTTCGACCATCATATGTTTTGGGTGGACAGGGTATGAAAATTGTAATAAATAAGCAAGATTTAGAGGCACATGTTGTTGATTTACTCCAAAAAATTCCTAACAATAAATTATTATTGGACCATTATTTGGATGGTGCAATTGAAGCTGAGGCTGATGCAATATGCGATGGTGACAATGTATATATTATTGGAATTATGGAGCACATTGAACCTTGTGGAATTCACTCAGGTGATAGTAATGCGACTTTACCACCATTTAACTTAGGTGATCTAGTTTTACAGCAAATTAAAGATCATACCAAAAAGATAGCTCTTGCACTTAATACTGTTGGATTAATAAATATCCAATTCGCGATAAAGGATGATAAAGTGTATATTATTGAGGCTAATCCAAGGGCTTCCAGGACAGTTCCTTTTATAGCCAAAGCATACGGAGAACCCTACGTTAATTATGCTACAAAGGTGATGCTAAAGGAGAAAAAGATTTCTGACTTCAGCTTTAGACCTCATTTAGAAGGGTATGCTATTAAGCAGCCTGTTTTTTCATTTAATAAATTTCCTAATGTGAATAAGCAGCTAGGACCTGAGATGAAAAGCACTGGGGAGAGTATTTTGTTTATAAAGAGTTTAAAAGATGATGAATTTTACGATCTGTACTCTCGAAGAAAAATGTATTTAAGTAAATAAATAATATTGTGTTGTTTTATATTTAATATTGCATTGTAATATTTTTAACATTTATATCAACTAATATTAATATATTTGTTAAAAATTATTGTATGAAAATAAAATTACTCCTTTTTTCTTGTTTATTTTATATTAGTTCACATTCTCAAAATACTTACAATTTTGGTTGGTGGTTCGACAGTACTAATCAACAAATTAGTATTGAGGTCGGAGATACTGTTGAGTGGACATGGGGACCTTCTGGATCTCATAATTTAGTAAAGTTGTCTGGACCTGAACCTGGTTTTGGTAATTCTCAACTTTTTGGTCCTGGACACGTTTATTCACACACTTTTACAACTGAGGGAGTTAACACATATGATTGTTCACCTCACCCCAATTCAATGTATGGAATAGTCACAGTTAATCCCTCAACGGCGTCATTAACAGATGACTCAACATTCTCATTTTCAATTTACCCCAATCCTGCAAAAAATTATATCAATATTTTAATTAATCAGGCTTCGCGTAGTTATACTTTAGAAATTTTTGACATGCTAGGTAGGTTAAATATTTCTCATTTATTTGAAAGTACAACAAATAACATGTTCGATGTTTCAAATTTAAATCCCGGTGTTTATACACTAACTATTTCATCAAAAAATAATAAATATTCAAAAAAATTCTTAAAGTTGTAAAATGAAATTTTTTTTTACAATTTTAGTTTTTACACTTTTGATCGCTTGTGAGAGGGACAGCTTATCAGACATATCATCCAGTACCCTCGATGATGGTATAACCTTGTATGACTTACCCTGGCAGAATTCAAGTGCCAGCACAAACCAGCAACTCTCAATTCAAGTAGGTGACACGGTAAGATGGACTTGGGATAGTGGTGGACATAATCTAAGATCCACATCTGGAGTAGAAAATTTTAATTCTGGGTTTATTGATGCTAATCCTGGATACCAATTTCAGTGGATTTTCAATGAATTGGGATCAACCCAATATGTATGTGATCCTCACCCAAGTACAATGTTTGGAACGATCAATGTAAATGAGTAAACTATTGTCTTGAAATTATTTAAATCATATCTAATCCTATTATTTTTTCTTTTTGCCCACATATTAAATTCTCAAGACAGGTACATAACACGTTCTGGTATAATTAAATTTGACTCAAGGATTGAATCTATTGTTCCAATTAAGGCTGTAAATAATTCTGTTTCAGCTATTTTTAATCCTTCTACAAGAGAAATAGCAGTGCTATCATTTATAAGAGGATTTAATTTTGAAAATTCACTAATGGAGGAGCATTTCAACGAAAATTACGCTGAATCGGATCAATACCCCAAAGCATTTTTTAAAGGCACCATTCAAAATTTTTCCATTTCTAAGTCGAAGAAGTATTTTTTTGATGGATTAATCTTTTTTCATGGAGTGGAGAAGAAGATAACTAATTTACCATTATATGTAGAAAATAAAAAGGACCAAATATCAATCAATGGAGTATTTTCTTTACTTGTTTCGGATTTTAATATTAAAATTCCTAAAATTGTTAGAAAAAAAATTCCTAACAAAATTTATGTAGAGCTCAACTTAATTTTAAATAAGCCAAATAAGTGAAATCATTTTTTTATATTTTTATATTAGTTATTATTTCATTAATTGGTTTTATATCTTTAAACAATTGGCTTTCGGGAAATATTGAACCAATTAAATTAACTTCAACAGATTTCATTGAGTCCGTTGAAAAAGATTTCAAAACAGATAGATATAAAGGTCTTACAATTATAATAAGTGGTTACGTGACTAGTATAGATAATTTATCATTGGTTTTAGATAATAAAGTATTTTGTAAATTATTAAAAAAAAATATCAATGTTAAAGTTGGCGACAATATTAATGTTAGAGGTAAGTATTTAGGTTATGATACCCTTTTTGACGAATTTACATTTGAAAATTGCTCAATAATTAATCAATAATTTTTTTTGCATAAAAACATGAATTTACCTGATAGATTTTTTTTAATTTTTATTTTTTTTACTTTACAAGTAAATTCCCAATCTGATTTGTTGAGTGAGATTGATTATGAAGAAAATCTAGATATTATTGCAACTTTTAAAGGTTTGAAGATAGTAAACTTTGAATCTACCAAAATATTGTCGGCAAAACAATTTGCCTTTTCTGTTTCACACAGATTTGGAAGTGTAAAGTATGGTTTTAATAATTTTTTTGGACTCGATGATGCAATTACACGACTTAATTTTATTTATGGAATTAATGATTATTCAAATTTGAGTATCTCAAGAACGACTTTCAAAAAAACTTATGACCTTGGATATAAATCTAAGCTAATTTCACAATCAGAAAGCTATCCAATTACAGTTGTGTTTTATTTTTCAGCCACTTTAGATTCATCCCTTGAAGAGGAGAATTACCCAAATCTCAAGTTTAGCAACCGAATCGGCTATTTTAACCAATTAATGATTTCAAGGAAATTTAACGATAAATTTTCTGTTCTTGTTTCCCCTGTTTTTTTCCACGAAAACCTAGTTACTTTCGCAGATCAACAAAATTCTCAATTTGGAGCTGTTGTTGGCGCTAGGTTTATGTTAACTAAGCGTGCATCTATTAATTTTGACTATGGTTATCATTTAAATAGATCTCAAACATCTTTTTTTAAAAATCCGTTAGGAATTGGTATTGATATTGAAACTGGAGGGCATGTTTTTCAACTACTTTTCTCAAATTCTCAATCAATGAATGCTATAAATTTGATGACTTCCTCATCAGGTGATTGGAAAGAGGGAGATGTTTTTTTCGGCTTTAATTTGTATCGAACATTCTAATTATTCAAGCTTTCCTAATCAGGGCTTTTTTGCTTATTTCATAAAATGCTACAAATAAAATCGTGAAGAAAAAGTCACCAAATATCGAATTTCTAAAAAAGGGAATTGCTACGACATAGCACTCAACTAAGCTGTTCCATGATTTTGGGTATCCAATTAACCAAACACCCAAATTCGAAAGAATAAAAAAGATTATGCTTGATGAAAATATATTTAAAAAACTAATTTTTTTTGATCTGACTCCTATATAGACAATAATCAGGTATGATAGGTAAACAAAAATTGAAATAGTATAAAAACCGAGGAAAATATCAGAAAGCACCATAATTAATATTGGAGTTAAATACGCATTTAACTTTCTTGTAAAATATACACCTCCAAAAAGTGCTATAGCTGTCATCGGGGTAAAATTTGGAGGATGTGGTAGCAACCTTGTTAATGCAGCAAAAAGTATGATAGTACAAACAATTAATTGTTTTTTATCTAGGTTTTTAATCAACATACATTAAGTCTGTAAACTTTTTTGGATTGTTATAATCAATTAAAAGAGATTCTTTGCTAAAATTATTTGAATTTCTATTTAACCCTTGTATAGCCATAAGTGCAGTATTTAAAAGAGGTTCATTAAAATCACCAATCATACCATAATCATTTGGGTTTTCTATAACGTTAATTGATGGTTCAATTCCAGATGAGGGCACATTTTCATCATTTTTATTAACAGAAATTGCAATTAATGGAAGAAGAGCGTATGTGTGATTAGGATTAACATTATTTCTACTTAAATTTGGCGAATCGTATAATAACTGTGAAGCCTGGGATTTACCAAGCGTTTTGTCTCCAATTTGGACTACGTTTATATATGATTTAAGGCTATTTATCATCATTTCACTAGCAGAAGCTGAACTGTTTGACGTTAATATATAAATTTTTTCTAAGTTTAGGTTATTTATAGGATTACCACTAATCTGGTCTAAAAAATTAAAATTTGAGTTATTACTTTGTAAGTCTTCATTATAATTAAGTTTAGTAAAAATTTGACCAATAAACTGTCCAGTTATCATACTAGCCAGGGCTGTCGCAGTTTGTATACTACCTCCTGAGTTGTACCTAAGATCTAAAACTAGGTTATCAATATTTTCTGACTTAAATTCACCAAAAATTTGATTTAGTTGACTATCAAACTCACTAATAAATCCATTGTACATAAGATAACCTACTTTAGAGGATTCCAAATTAAAAATTAAATGTTTAAAAATTGGATTTTCGTTGTAAGCCTCTTTGTTAAGACTAATTAAATTTGATGTCTCTAGAATTTGATCGTCCGAAACGATATCCGTTTCATTATCGTCATATAAAGCTATATTTAAACTGTAGCTGTTTTGATTCAATAAGTTTGATAAATTAGAGGTATTTAAGGGTGTTCCATTAATTTTGTTAAAAATTGTTCCTCTTGTCAAGTTTGCAGCACTAGCATCACTGTTAGGATGCACTAATTTAACAATTCCAAAAACTTGATCGATAGTTCCAGGAATTAAATAAAAATTATATTCTGCACCATTACTTAGTGTAATACCGTTTAATTGTTGCTCTAATTCAAAATAATTATCAGAAATGAAACTAAAGCGATCAACAGTTTGTCGATTAAAAATTAAGTTTTCAAAAAGTAGCTCTGGTGATTCATATGAGTTTAAAAAAGATTGAAATTCTAAATCATTACTGAATCGTTCATTTGATAAATCAATTATTTCAGATTTGTATAAATAGACAGCATTCATAGCTTTCCACACAAAATTCTTAATTTCAGTTCCATCAATTGCACTATCATCATTATCATTGAAGCAACTAAATATATTTAGAAATATAAATGTTAAAAACGTATACTTGAAGATATTTTTCATTTGATTCCAGTGTAATTGAATGGAGTTATAGCTTTTAGTTCATTTTTTATAGAGTCACTTACCTCCAAGCCATCTATAAAATTAATTATTGATTTTGAATTTACCATTGATTTAACCCGTGTAAGATTTTTGAGAGCTTCGTAGGGGTTTGGATAACCTTCTTTTCTTAAAATTGTTTGAATTGCTTCAGCTACTACAGCCCAATTTTCATTTAAATCATTATTGATTTTATCAAGATTTACCACTAATTTTTTTAGCCCTTTGATTGTAGAATCAATAGATATAATAGAATGGGCATATGGAACACCTATATTTCTCATTACCGTACTATCAGTTAAATCTCGCTGAAGTCTTGATATTGGTAACTTTGCTGCGAGATGTTCCAAAATCGCATTAGCAATTCCTAGGTTCCCTTCACTATTTTCAAAATCAATTGGATTAACTTTGTGTGGCATTGCAGAACTACCAACCTCACCAGGCTTAATTTTCTGTTTAAAATAATCCATTGAAATATATGTCCAAAAATCACGATTCATATCTATGATAATAGAATTTATTCTTTTCATTGTATCGAAAAGAGAAGCCATATGGTCGTAATGCTCAATCTGTGTTGTTGGAAATGAAAAATAAAGACCAAGTTTTTTTTCAACAAAATTCTTACTGAAATTCTTCCACTTTACATTTGGGTACGCAACGAAGTGAGCATTAAAATTCCCTGTTGCACCGCCGAACTTTGCAGCAAAGGGAATTTTTCTTAATATCTTTAATTGTTGGTTTAGTCGAGTTATAAAAACTTCAATTTCCTTGCCTAATCGGGTAGGAGAAGCAGGTTGACCGTGTGTTCTGGCAAGCATTGGAATATTTTTCCAATCTTTAGAAAGTTTTGAAAGATTTTTAATTAATAACTCTAGCTTTGGTATATATATATTTTTATTAGCTAGTTTTAAGCTAAGAGGAATTGCCGTATTATTGATGTCTTGCGAAGTCAGTCCAAAATGTATAAATTCTTTATATTGACTGATTCCTATNGACGTAAATTTTTCTCTAAGAAAATATTCAACAGCCTTTACATCATGATTNGTTTTTTGTTCTAGTTTTTTTATATGTTCTGCATCTTCATCATTGAAATTTTTATAAATTGATCTTAATGAATCAAATTTGATTCTGTCAAATTTTTCAAGTTGTTTCAATGGTATATTACAAAGTGATATAAAGTATTCAATTTCAACTTTAATTCTAAATTTTATGAGAGCTTTTTCTGAAAAATATTCAGCCAAAGAATTTACTTTTTCTCTGTATCTTCCATCTAAAGGTGATATTGCATTTAGTTTTGATGACGACATATAAATCAAATTAAACTGCAAAGATATTATTTTTCTGTTAAGATTAAACTTTATAATATTAACAGCCGTGTNGAGATTACCTAGCTTTTATTAAAACNTTATACTCTTCATAACACTCACTTAGAGCGTCAAGAATTTGTANATCGTTGGCATTCTTAATAAAGTCATTAGAATAATTGCATTCGCTTACAAGAAGATCTAAGTCTAATCTATCTACTTTTAAAAGAGCAACTAACATTTCTCTATCAAATCTTGTTGCTAATAGGTTTCTAATTTCGTCTTGTTTCTTTATCTTCCGTAATTTTTTCATCTCTCTATTTTTTTTACCAAATACGTTATGTAAAAAATTAGCTGGGTTAAAAATGGCCCCCAAAACTTTGGTAACCATTCTTGGTTCTTTTGATGTAGATTCATAGCCAGAATTTAAACCTGAAATACTGTATCTTGTATTTTTTTGTATGGGGATTTGCTTTATATCAATTTCCAAAAAGCCTGTCAGTTTAATTTTATTTATTATTACCTCATCAAGTGTTAGGGCTAGAGAAGTCATTTTTATGGTAGTAATATTTTTAAATTTAATCCAATCATTTGTAACTCGAAGTTTAATAGATTTGAAGCCTAAAAATGATAAGTGAAGAGTATCATTTTTTTTTGCTTGAATTTCAAATTCTCCTTGACTATTTGTTGTGGTACCATAAACTTGATTCAAATTAACAATATTAACATTATCCATGGGTTTATCTGTTGCTGAATCTAAAATTTTTCCTTTAACAGTATTATTTTCTTGAGCTATTATCTCTGTTGAAAGAAAAAAAAGGGTTATAATAAGAAGAAAAAGTCTCATAGGTAAATTGTCCTAATAAATTTAATAAACTATTAGAAATTTAACAAGGTCGTAATTTATTAAAAAAGCTAATNAGTTTTTTGACAGCTAAACCTCTGTGGCTAATCAAATTTTTTTCTTTTATAGTCATCTCAGCAAAAGTTTTATTAAACCCTTTAGGGATAAAAATTGGATCATAGCCAAACCCTTTTATTCCAATTGNTCTTTTGGTAACTTGCCCTTCGCATATTCCTTCGAAAGTCAATAAATTATCATCCAAGTATAGAGCTATAATTGTTTTAAACTTTGCATCTCTATTTTTTTCGCCTTTTAATTTTTTCAACACTTTATTTATATTTTTTTTTGAATTTTTTTCTAAACCAGCGTATACAGCTGAATTAACTCCTGGTTCACCATTCAAATTATCTATTTCAAGACCACTGTCGTCAGAAAAACAATTAAATCCGTATTTTTCTTTTACATATTTTGCCTTTTGAATTGCATTGGATCGAATTGTTGTTTCAGTTTCAGGAATTTTTTCGTAACAACCAATATCTTTCAAACTTATCAGTCTAATGTCTTTGGGTAGTTGAAGCTTAACCTCTTTAAACTTGTTCATATTGTTAGTTGAAAATACTATATCGATCATTGCTATTTGTGATGATAAGGTTCATTATTTAGTATTGTGAATCCACGGTATATTTGTTCGATAGCAAATAATCTTATCATTTGATGTGAAAAAGTCATTTTTGAGAATGAGATTTTTTTATCTACAAGATTTTTAATTTCATCAGAAACGCCGTATGCACCACCAATGACAAAGACTAATTGCTTTGTCCTATTATTTATTTGTTTTTGTAAAAGTCTTGAAAATTCAAAAGAACTTAAAGAAATACCACTTTGATCAAGTAAAAAAATACAATCATTTTTCGCAACCTTATTTAGTATCATTTTTGCTTCTTTTTGCTTAATAATATTTTCACTTAATTTTTTTGTTTTTTTTATGCTAGGAATAATTTCTTGCGAGAATGAAATATATTTGATTAACCGATTTTCGTATTTTTTAATAATTTCAGTNAGAGATTTATTGGTAGTTTTACCAATGACCAGAAGTTTAATTTTCATTTGACAAATTTATGAATTATTACTTTGTAAATTATAATCATAATATTTNGGAAAAATAATTTTAGCATTTTAATTTTTAAAATTAATTTAAGTCTCCATCATAATAATTTAATTGGTAAATTTATGTAAATAAATCGTTCACTTTAATACATTTAGTTTGAAAGGAAAAGAAAATAAAATTGTTAATTATCCAGTTTTAAGTAACATAATTAGGTTTTTAAAATCGATTAAGCTTCCTAAAATGGAAGGATTGTCTGTTTTTGATTTATTTAAGATTTATTATGTAGGAATTATTAATGGAGCTTTGACAACACGNGCAAGTTCTATAGCATTTAACTTTTTTATGGCTATTTTCCCTTTTTTGTTATTCATAATAATTCTAATACCTTATATACCAATTTCTTCATTTCAATCAGATTTTTTAGAAGTTCTTAATAATACTTTACCTCCTAATACTTCGGATTTTTTTAATAAAAATATTTTTGAAAATATAAATAATCAAACTAGAGGTGGGCTTTTATCATCTGTATTCCTGGTATCTATGCTATTAATGGCTAATGGTGTTAGCGCTGTTTTTTCGGGTTTTCAAAACTCTTATCACAAACAGATTAATCGCAATTTCTTTAATCAATATTTATATGCTTTTGGAGTTTCAGTAATTTTAGTTTTTGTTTTAATAATCACTATAATTGGGCTTGGCTTTTTGGAGATATATGTTTTTCATCCAATTTATGAAAAGTTTAATTTTTCCAGTGATTCTTGTGAGTTAACTTTATTAAATTCAATAAAATTCATATTTTTTATTTCAATGGTATTTCTCAGCATTGCTATTCTTTATTTTTTTGGAACTAAAAATAATAAAACAAATTTCTTTTCTATTGGAGCCTTGATGACAACTTTGTTGATAATAATCAATTCTTATTTATTTGGAATTTATATTGAGAATTTTCCTTCTTACAATCAACTTTATGGCTCAATTGGAGCTTTATTGATACTTTTATTTTATTCATGGTTAAATTCAATAATTTTACTTTTAGGTTTTGAGTTGAATGTTTCTTTGAGTCGATTACGGGAATCATGCATTTAGTTCACAAATATTTTGCTGAAATTATTTTACCCCTTCCTTTGGAACGCAACTTTACTTATGCTATAACCGAAGCTGAATCAAAATTCATAAAACCTGGTTTCAGAGTATGTGTTCCCTTTGGGAGAAATAAAATATACACGGGAATTGTACTGAGATTACATGATGAACCCCCAACGTCTTATGATGTCAAGTCAATTCAAAGTATCTTAGATCAAAGTTCAACAGTTACATTAAATCAATTAAAATTTTGGAANTGGATTAGTGAATATTACGTGTGTAGTATAGGAGAGGTTATGTCTGCAGCACTNCCAAGCTCTTTTTTTTTAAAAACAGAATCTGTTATATCAATAAATAATGATTTTGACATTAATAAAATTAAATTNACAGATGATCAGTATTTAGTAATCGAGGCATTACAATTTAAAAATAGTTTGACAATAAGAGAGATTGAATCTATTTTGAACAAAAAAAATATTTTTTCAATTTTGAATCCTTTAATTAATTTAAATGTTTTATTTAATATACAGAANTTAGTCGAAAAATATAAGCCAAAATTAGTGAGATGTGTAAAGCTTACTCCAAATTATCAATCAAAAAAATCTCAGGAAAAAATAAATACTGAGCTTTCGAGATCAAAAAAATTAAAATCAATTATTTCAACTTATTTAGTTTTATCGAATGTTCNGCAAATAGTTAAAGTAAGTGATATTAAGGAAAATTGTTCAGGAACTTCTGCGCAAATAAAAAATTTGATTGATAAGGGGTATTTTGAAGAATACTCTGTTGAAATTGAAAAAATTGTTAAACAAAAAAATGAAAGACAAGTAAATTTTCAATTGACTCAAGATCAGAATCAAGCATTAAAAAAAATTGAAAATGTTTTATCAAAAAAGTCAGTATGCCTTTTTCATGGGGTCACTTCATCTGGAAAAACTGAAATTTATATAAAGAAAATAGAAGATGTGATTTCTGTCAACAACCAAGTTTTATTTCTTGTCCCAGAAATCGCTCTAACTTCTCAACTAGTAAACAGATTAAATTTATATTTTGGATCAAAGGTTATAGTTTATCATTCAAGATTTAGCTCAAACGAAAGAATTGATATATGGAAAAAAGTTAAAAGTGGTTCCNAATCAGCTCAAATCATAGTAGGAACTAGATCCTCTCTTTTTCTTCCTTTTAAAAATCTGAAACTTATAATTGTTGANGAGGAGCACGAGCATTCATACAAACAAACGGAGCCCTCTCCAAGATATCAAGCTAGGGACGCCGCAATTATGCTAGCTAGTTTTCTCGGAGCAAAAGTTATTTTAGGTTCGGCAACTCCAAGCGTTGAAAGCTATTTTAACGCTTGTAAAAATAAAAAATACGGTTATGTGAGTTTGAACAAGCGATACAAAAACATAATATTACCAACAATTGAACTGGTTGATTTGAGAGATAAGTTTAAGAGGAAAAGAATGAAGGGCCACTTTAGTGATTTATTAATATTAAAAATTAATGAAACACTGAAGGCTAGAAANCAAATTATATTATTTCAAAACNGAAGAGGTTACACTCCAGTTTTAAGCTGCAACTCTTGTGGTTATATACCAAAGTGCATAAATTGTGACGTTAGTTTAACGTATCATCAAAATAAAAAAAATCTTAAGTGNCATTATTGCGGATATAGTATAAATGTGTGTGGACAATGTATTGNTTGTGGGAGTAATGATTTAGACTATAAAGGCTTTGGTACTGAGCAGGTTCAAGAAGAAGCTAAAAATTTATTCCCCAATGCAAATATTGCTCGCATGGATTTTGATACAACAAGAGGAAAATATTCTTTTGATAAAATCATTGANAGTTTTCAAAAAAGAGAAATTGACATTCTAGTTGGAACACAAATGTTAACCAAAGGTTTAGATTTTGGGAATGTAAAATTAGTTGGAGTACTCAATGCTGATCAATTAATTAATTTCCCGGATTTTAGATCTCATGAAAGAAGTTTTCAGCTATTACTGCAAGTTGCAGGAAGGTCAGGACGAAAAGGGACTGGAGGACACGTAATTATACAAACTTTTAATCCTGATCAAGAAATATTGCGACAGGTATCAAATAATGATTACAAGTCAATGTTTAATGATCAGTCTTCTCAAAGAATTCTTTATAAATACCCTCCCCATTTTAANCTAATTAAAGTAATCTTAAAGCATAGTAATTTTGACAAAGTTAAGCAGGGTTCGGAGTGGTTAAANATTGCATTAAAAAGAGTTTTTGGAGCTAAATATGTATTGGGACCTGAGTCACCTTCAATANCTAGAATNAGAGGTTTATACATTAAAAATTTCTTGTTAAAAATCCCAAATAATTTTTCCTTGAAAAAAACAAAGCAAAGCTTACTTAAATTACGAAGTACCTTNAGAAGCGTAAGAGGTTTTGGATCTATCCGTTTGATTATTGATGTTGATAGTTATTGACTTAACTGCTACTTGGACGTTTGTAGAGCTCTGTTTAAATGATTTTTTTTATTTCTGCTTANAGGTATCTGAAAATTATCTATTTCTACGTAACGACTNTTGTATCTTTCAATCTTTTTTAAGTTAATAATATATGATTTGTGAATTCTTAAAAATTTACCAGCAGGAAGTTCATTTTCAAAAGCTTTCATAGTTGATAATATTACGTAACTNCCGNTGTTTGTTATCAGCTTCACATAATCACCAAGTGCTTCAATCCATTTAATATCTCTAACAAAAACTTTTCTCTTTTTGAGGTTACTTTTGACAAATATGTGCTGACTTTCATTAGTATTTTTTTTGTTGGTAGATATATTTAATTTTTTAAGAGTTTTTTCAATTGCTTTATCAAACAGTGCTTGATTTAATGGCTTTGATAAGTAATCAATAACACTGTACTTGTATGATTTAAAAGCATGTTCCGTATTTTTTGATATAATGATAATTTCAGGCTTAGATATTTTTGATGCATCCAATATGTCAAGGAATTCAAAACCATTAATTTTTGGTATATCAATTTCTAAGAAAATCAAATCAACATCAGTATTTATAAGAAATTCATTAGCCTCAATACATGAACTAAATTCTGCTAGAAGATTGATTGAAATATGGTCGTTAGATTTTTTGACTGTGTCCATGCGCTGTAAAGCGTTTGGATCAATAATTATTGCATTAAGTGTCATCACAAAATCGGTTAAAGTTCGACAATTCAGAGTTAAATAATCCACAATTATAATCAAATAAATCGATTAAAACCAAGAAAGTACGTTAAAATGCTCAATCCTAATCATATAAAAAGATAGAAATTGTGTTGCCATTATCCTAATAATTACTTANTTTTGCACCCATTTAAATAAAATAATATGAATCATTATGAAACTGTTTTCATCTTAAATCCCGTTTTATCTGACGAACAGATAAAGGAAACAGTAAAGAAGTATGAAGATTTTCTCATTTCTAATGGGGCTAAGATGGTATCAAAAGAAGACTGGGGGTTAAAAAAATTAGCTTATCCTATCCAAAATAAAAAAAGTGGTTTTTACCACTTGTTTGAGTACATTGTTCCTGGTAAGGTAATTAATCTTTTGGAGGTCGAGTTTAGACGTGATGAAAGATTTATGCGCTATCTTACAGTCAAGTTAGATAAACATGCTGTATCCTGGGCAGAGAGAAGAAGAGAAAAAATTAAAGTAAATTCATANTTATGTCGTTAGAACAACAAGCAAAGTCCAAGAAAAGTGGTGAAATTAGGTACCTCACTCCCCTAAATATAGAAACTAACAAGAAAAAAAAATATTGTAGATTCAAAAAATCTGGGATCAAGTATGTAGACTANAAAGATCCAGATTTTTTATTAGGATTTGTTAATGAACAGGGGAAGCTACTTCCAAGAAGATTAACTGGCACTTCATTAAAATATCAACGCAAGGTNTCTGTAGCCGTCAAAAGAGCCAGACATCTAGCTCTCATGCCTTATGTAGCTGATTTATTAAAATAATTTTTTAAAATGGAAATAATATTAAAACAGGATATTGAAGGATTAGGATTTAAAGACGATTTAGTAATTGTCAAAAACGGTTATGGAAGAAATTTTTTAATACCATCAGGAAAAGCTAAGTTAGCTACTCTTTCAGCAAAAAAAGTTTTAGCTGAAAATTTAAAACAAAAAGCTTTTAAGGAACAAAAGCTTGTAGAAGATTCAAAAAAACTAGCAAATAAGATCAGTAAACTCGAAATTAAAATTCCAGCCAAAGTTGGTACAGCTGATAAACTTTTTGGTTCAGTTAACAATCTCGACATCTCAAAGGTACTTGAAACTTCAGGTTATAATATTGAAAAGAAGTTTATTACTGTTTCCGGGGGTAACATTAAAAGACTTGGTAAATATGTTGCTAAAATTCGACTTCACAGAGAAATTATTTTTGATTTAAATTTTGAAATTGTTCCTGAGAATAAATAATTTTAAACGGAATAATTGATTTCGAAAAGTTTGTTCAACTATACAGACTTTTTTCATGGCTATGAAATATAAAATGTTATCAAAAGATCAATTTGATGAACTTCACAAAGAATTTATCAAATTTCTATCATCAAATTTAATCACTAAAGAAGAATGGACTGCTTTAAAATCAAAAGAGCCCAATGTTGCGCAACAACACATGAAGAAATTCAGCGATATAGTCTGGGAAAATGTGTTAAAAAAAGTAAAATTTTTAGAAAATATTAATTTGAATTACATGTATTTATTTAAAATTAATATTGATTCAATATCACTTATTGGACTTAAAGTAAATAATACAAAATTAGATTTAAGATATAAAGAAGGAATTAAATGGCTTAGAGAAAATTTAATGTCAGATGACGTAGAAATTTTTACAGCGGAAAAGAAAATTGATAAAGATAAAGAACAAAAAATATTTAGTTTGATTGAGCAGGGTGCATCTATTACAAAAGGTAATTTATTTAAGTATTTTGAGGAACTCATTGTGTAGGATTTTAAAAAATTAGATATTTGTCTAATTAAAAGTCATTATGTCATTGAAACCTCGCATATCAAAAGGTACAAGGGATTTTAATTCTCAAGAAATAGCTGATCGGGAATATGTTTTTGAAATTATCAAAAAAAATTTTCAGCTCTATGGGTACAAACCAATCGAAACACCAAGTTTTGAACTAAGAGAAAACCTTTTAGGTAAATATGGTGTGGATGCTGATCGTTTGGTTTTTAAAATTTTAAATTCAGGCGAAAAGTTAAGAAATGCTGACTTATCTGCCTTAGAAGAAAATCTTTTGACTAAGTTTTCTAATTCCCTATCCGAAAAAGCTCTTAGATATGATTTGACAGTTCCTTTAGCAAGATATGTTTCGCAAAATCAAAATGAAATAATATTTCCTTTCAAAAGATATCAAATACAACCTGTTTGGAGAGCTGATCGACCTCAAAAAGGACGCTTTCAAGAATTTTATCAGTGTGACGCTGATTTAATAGGATCTGATTCATTATGGCCTGAGATCGAATTTATAAAGCTTTTCGATAGCGTTTTTACAGATTTAAAATTAGGAGCAGTCAATTTAAAAATAAATAACAGAAAAATCCTATACTCAATCTCAGAGCTAATTTCCATTAATGATAGATTTTCAGAGTTTACATCAATTCTAGATAAAATTGATAAAATTGGAATTGAAGAGGCGAAGAAATTAATACTTTTAGCTGGAATTTCTAATGAAAAATTTAAAAAAATAGAATTCCTTTTTTTAAAAGATATTTCTGTAAACGACAGAATTCTTAATTTGAAATCGCTGTTGTCGAATAGTAAAATTGGTACTGATGGAGTCAGTGAAATTGAGTTTATTTTTAATACTATTGATCAATTAAATTTAAAAACAATCAGCCTTGAATTGGATTTAACCTTGGCACGGGGGCTCAATTATTACACAGGCACTATCTTTGAGGCAGTTAGTAATACTATCGAAATTGGTTCAATAGCTGCAGGGGGGAGATATGACGATCTAACCTCAATATTTGGATTAAATAATATTAGTGGAGTAGGAATTAGTTTTGGACTTGATAGAATTCTTTTTTTGTTAAAGGAACAAGGCTTGCTTCCTCAAAAAAATGATGATAAAATAAAGGTCATGTTTACAAATTTTGGAAATAAAGAAAGTCTTTTTTCCTACAATGCCATAATGAAACTCAGAGAAAAAGGAATTGTATGTGAATTATATCCTAATAATTCAAAGCTTAAAAAGCAAATTTCATATGCAAATAAAAAGGGTATTCCATTTATTGTTTTAGTTGGTGAAAATGAGCTTTACATGAGAAAATATACTTTAAAAAATATGTTAAACGGTTCTCAGAAGACAATTGATTTACAAGCTTTAATTTCAAGTTTCACTAAAAAATAATCTCATTTTTTAATTATGTAGCGTGGGGGAGATTTGAACTCCCGACCTCCGGGTTATGAATCCGACGCTCTAACCAACTGAGCTACCACGCCTCTTTTTGGTCGTAAATATAGAAACAAATTTGTGTCCTTTCAAAAAAAGCTTTTTAAAAAACATTTTTTTCTTTTCAAACTAATAAATTATTGTATATATTGGATGTTTAATTATACTAATATGAACACAAAGGTTAAATTTGAATTGGAATTTCCTATTCAGTCATCACCACAACTACTTTTCAACTATATATCAACACCCTCTGGTTTATCCGAATGGTTTGCTGACAATGTTAATTCCAGGGGAGAATTTTTTGTGTTCATTTGGGATGATTCGGAAGAACGTGCAAAATTAGTTGCGAAAAAAAGTTCAGAGCGAATTAGATTTAAGTGGCTTGATAGCGAAGATGACTCTACCTTTTTTGAATTGAGTATTCAAGTTGATAATTTAACAAAAGATGTTTCCTTAATTGTAACTGATTTTTGTGATGATGATGAATTAGAAGAATCTAAAATGCTTTGGGAAAATCAAATTTCTTCTCTTAAACAAGTTCTTGGTTCTAGATAATTAATTTCCACTTTTAATTTTATGGTTAACATCAATGGATTTATTTTTAAGGATTCAAATAAATTACTTTCCTTAGAAAATAGGGGTTTTACTTATGGAGATTCATTATTTGAAACCATAAAAGTTATCAATGAGCCATTATTTTGGGAATATCACTATTTTAGATTAATGTCTTCAATGAGGATTCTAAGGATGGATATTCCAATGAATTTTACTCCAGAATATCTTGAAAAAGAAATAATGGAATTACTAAAAAAATTCGATTCAAATTGTAAATCGTTTCGAGTAAAATTGATTGTTTTTAGAAAAAATGGCGGTTATTATTTACCTAATTCAAACCATATTGAATACGCTATAACCGCAAAACCATTAAAATCAAATAGATATATTTTAAATAATGAAAAGTATGAAATTGAGCTTTTCAAAGATTTCTTAGTTTCTCCAAATCTATTATCAACACTAAAAACAAATAATAAAGTAACTAATGTTATTGGTAGTATTTATGCAAATGAAAATAATTTTGATAATTGCTTGTTGATAAATACAAATAAGAACATTATTGAGGCTTTAAACGGTAATATATTTATTGTAAAAGATAATATTATAAAAACTCCTCCTTTGTCTGACGGGTGCTTAAATGGAATCGTTAGAAAAAAAATTATAGAAATTCTTAAGGGATCGAACGAGTTTGAGTTAGAGGTAAATTCTATTTTATCCTTTGAACTTCAAAAGTCTGACGAACTTTTCATTACTAATGTAATTGATGGTATAAATAGTGTAACAAAGTATCGAAAAAAAAATTATAGTAATGTTGTATGTAAAAAGTTAATTAACAAACTGAATAATGAAATTGGTTTTGATTAATTAAGTGATGGGTTTTCAGGTGTGTTAGACCATATACTATATTTGCCCCCTAGAGAAAGCATTTTGTTTTTCCAGAATGTATTATCTACAACTTCTATAATATTTTTTTGGTGNAAATTNTCGCTTAATATCCAAGAATTACTGTTCAGCTCAAATTGCAACTGATTANTATCCCATCCCGAGTATCCCAAAAAAAATTTTATTTCTTCTTTGTCAACTTTTTTCTCCTTTATAAGTTTTGAAATATATTTAAAATTTCCACACCAATATAGACCATNAGATATTTCAATACTTTGTGGAACTAAACTCGAGATTTTATGAACAAAGTACAAACTGTCCTGTTGCACTGGACCACCATTGTATATAGTAAAATTAGATTCGATTTCTGGAATTATATCGCCTAATTTAATATTTAAAGGTTTGTTCATGATAAATCCGATAGATCCATTAGAATTATGCTCAACAATTAGTATAATTGATCTATTAAATGACAAGTCCCCAATAATTGAAGGCTCTGCAATTAGTAATTTACCTTTTTCTATAATCAAACTAAATTTGCTAAATTAATGAGTATCTAAAATTNGTAATTTAAAATTTATTTTTTATGTAATTTTTGCATTGGGTTCGAACGTGTATCCATTTAAAAAATCTTTAACATTCATCTGTTTTTTCCCTTCTAATTTAAACTGAATTAATTTGATAAAACCATTATCAACACTTATTTTTATGGAGTTCTTGTCAGTAACTACCAATCCGTTTTTTTGATCATGTTGTTCTTTTATAAAGCTAACTTCGTAAATTTTTAAGATAAATTTATTCTTTCCGTTTTCCAAAATTGTCCANGATCCTGGACGAGGACATAAACCCCTAACTTGATTTTCGATTTCTATTCCATTTTTTTTCCAATCAATTCTGCANTTAACCTTATTTAACTTAGGAGCTGTTTTCAAATACGAGGCATTAATTTGCGGGATCTTATTGATTTTCTTTTCATTAATTAATTCAACAGTTTTTAAAACTAATTGTTTTCCAAGTTTAATTAGCTTATCATGTAGGCTTCCTGCATTATCATTTTTTTTAATTTTTAATTTTTTTTGTAAAATAATTTCACCAGTATCTATATTTTTATCAATAAAAAAAGTTGTTACTCCAGTTTCGGATTCTCCATTTATCAAAACCCAATTGATTGGAGCTGCTCCTCTATACTGCGGCAAAAGCGATGCATGTAAATTAAAAGTACCCAACTTAGGGATTTTCCATATAATTTCTGGTAATAGTCTGAAAGCAACAACAATTATTAAGTCAGGTTTGATTTTTTTTAATTCATTTACAAAATCTTCATTTTTTATNTTTTTTGGTTGGAAAAATTTTAAATTATTTTTTTTTGAAAAGATTTTTACTGCAGATTCCTTTATTTTTTTTCCTCTGCCAGCTGGACGATCCGGTGCAGTTACTACTGCTTCAATTTTATATTTTNTCATAAATAGGGTTTCAAGAATCTTTACTGCAAATTCTGGGGTACCCATAAAGATAATTTTAAACTGTGTATTTTTCATTTTTAATTAAATTTTAAATACATTACAATCATATATTCGAAAGAATGAAATTAACCCTATCATCTACACTTGTTTCAGGGACTCTCGTTAATTCATAGCCCAACTTTTTGTACCATTTAACTAGAAAATTGTGTATTTCAACACATTGATCATAAGTTTCATACCTTTCATTATCTTGCTTGTATATTTTTTGCCAAGGGTATAAAATAAAAACATAATCATATTTATATTTATTGCAATCCGCAAANTTTTTTTTTGAGTAATTTTCCTTAGCATAATCCATATACGCTATAACATCTGGTAGTCCTCTGTCAAAAAAAACAAATGGATAATTACTATTATTGTTAGCTTTGAATTGTAATTTTCTTTTTTTGAAAACTTTTTCGCTGAATTTTAATGGATTCTGTAAAAATAATTGATTAATTCCTTTTTTCTGAGATTCCATAGTAATTTCTCTTGAGATTTCAGACTTACATTGATATCCAATTTCACAAAGTTTTTCTATGATTGAACTTTTTCCAGTGGATGGCCCCCCAGTTATTACAATTTTTTTTGTTTTCAATTTATTTAAATTGTGATCTTAAATTCGTTTTTTAAATCTAAATAAAAAAAATGAGTTAACGTATATTTGTATAGCCAATTGATTTAATTATGTCTCAAAATAAAATTGATTTTTATGATAAACTAAGATTAAGACTACATAAAACAAGTTCTTGGCCTTCGAACTATTTATTTAAATTTATTTTAAATTCAAATAACAAATCGGTCAATAAAGTAGAAGAAGTTTTTTGTAATATGAATGCTAATTTTAGTTCTAAAAAATCTAAAAATGGAAAATATGTAAGTGTTTCTGTTAGTGTTTTAATGAAAAGCCCTGAAATGGTAATTGCAAAATATCAAGAAATTGCAGATCAGATTGATGACGTAATATCACTGTGATATTTATAAAANATTATTTTTTTTGTTTATTTTCGTAATTCGTGATNGTATAAACTTTTTTAAATGACTTTACAAACAGACAATCTTGAGTACAACACTGAACGTGAACACCTAATTATTCCTGAGTATGGCAGACACATACAAAAGATGATTAATTATGCTGTTGAACAAGGTTCAAAAGATGAACGTAACAAGCTAGCAAATGCTATTATTTCTGTAATGGGTAATATGCAACCTCANTTGAGAGACGTACCAGATTTTCAACATAAGCTTTGGGACCAATTATTTATCATGTCTAATTTTAAACTCGATGTTGATTCTCCGTTTGACAAGCCTTCTGAAAAAAAATTAAACTCAAGCCCTGACCCGCTTAACTATCCTCAAAATTATCCAAAGTATCGCTTTTATGGAAATAATATAAAAATAATGATAGAAGCTGCTTGCAATTGGGATGAGGGCGATATGAAAAGCGCACTGATAATGACAATAGCTAATCATATGAAAAAATCGTTTTTAACATGGAACAAAGATACTGTTGAGGACTTGGTTATTTTTGATCATCTTTTCGAATTATCCAATGGTAAAATAGATATCAGAAAATCAGAAGATAAATTGGTTGAATCTTCTCAATTATTAAAAATGCAAAGAAAAAGTAATAGTTATAAAAAGAACACCAAAAAAGGTAATAGAAATAGAAAGCGCTATTAAATTAATAAAAATAACAATCAACTAATTTTTTATTTTGAAATCATTTATAATTGAAGGTGGGCATAAGCTTAAAGGCTCTATTAAGCCTCAGGGAGCAAAAAATGAAGCTTTACAAATTATTTGTGCAACCCTCTTATCCTCTGATCCAATAACTNTTAATAATGTTCCTGACATTGTAGATGTAAATAAGTTAATTAGTTTGTTAGAAAAATTAGGTGTCAAAGTTGAGAGACTTTCACCTTCTTCATATAATTTTCAATCAGACTCAATTGATTTGAATTATTTACTAACCTCCGAATTTAAAGTTGATGCCGCTGGACTAAGAGGATCAATCATGATTGTAGGTCCACTTTTAGCTAGATTTGGAAAAGGTTATATTCCTAAACCAGGAGGAGATAAAATCGGAAGAAGGAGATTAGATACTCATTTCCAGGGTTTTATTAAACTTGGGGCAACTTTCCGTTATAATAAAGAAGATTTTTTCTATGGAGTTGAATCAAGTGAGCTTAAAGGAACTTACATTTTGATGGACGAGGCTTCAGTAACAGGTACTGCTAATATAGTTATGGCGGCTGTATTAGCCAAAGGTACTACAACAATTTATAACGCTGCCTGCGAACCATATCTTCAACAGTTATGTAAAATGTTGAACAGGATGGGCGCTAAAATTAGCGGGATTGGTTCCAACTTACTCAGTATTAAAGGTGTAAGTTCATTAAATGGCACAGAACACACCTTACTACCAGATATGATTGAAATTGGTAGTTGGATTGGTCTTGCAGCAATGACACGCAGTGATCTGACTATTACCAATGTTAATTGGTCTGATCTTGGTTTGATTCCAGATGTTTTTAATAAGTTGGGAATTGAACTNGAATATAGTAAAAATAAAATTCATATTCCAGCGCATAATGACGGCTATGAAGTTAAAAATTATATTGATGGATCAATTTTAACAATTTCAGATGCACCCTGGCCCGGTTTCACACCCGACCTACTCAGTATTATTTTAGTAGTTGCCACTCAGGCTAAAGGAAGTATACTAATACACCAAAAAATGTTCGAAAGTCGTTTGTTTTTTGTAGACAAGTTAATCGATATGGGTGCTAAGATTATTNTGTGTGATCCTCACCGNGCGACTGTTATTGGACATGCTTTTNAATCAGCTTTAAAAGCAACTACAATGACTTCACCTGATATTCGTGCAGGAATTTCCTTGTTGATTGCAGCTCTATCTGCCGAAGGTATTTCTACAATACATAATATAGAACAAATTGATAGAGGATACGAGTGTATTGATGAGAGACTATTATCAATCGGTGCAAAAATTAGTAGAGTNGAAACTTAGCTTTATGCGGAATTNAGAGCTGATTTATATACCTCAATGCATCTTTTTCTAGCAAACTTATGTTCAACTATCTGATTCGGGTAAGAAAATTCTTGATACTCTGGGACCCATTTTTTTATATATTTNTGTTTACTATCAAACTTAGAGATTTGTGTTGTTGGGTTAAAAATTCTAAAGTAAGGTGCGGCGTCGACTCCACAACCTGCTACCCATTGCCAATTGCTAATATTGCTCGAAAGCTCAAAATCATGGAGTTTGGTGGCAAAATAAGCTTCACCCCATCTCCAGTCTATTAGAAGATGTTTNCATAAAAAACTACCTACAAGCATTCTAACTCTGTTATGCATGAATCCAGTTTTATTNAATTCTCTCATGCCAGCGTCAACTAATGGGTAACCAGTCTTACCCTCACACCATTTTTTAAATTCTTCTTTATTATTTCTCCACTTAATCAAATCATATTTAGGCTTAAAACTTTTAGTTACTGTGTGTGGAAAATGCCATAATATTTGCATGAAAAATTCACGCCATACAAGTTCTTTCAAAAAGGTTATGTCTGCGTTTTCAGAAGCTATTTTAACTATCTCTCTTACACTCACTGTCCCAAATCTGAGGTGTGGTCCAAGTCTTGAAGTTCCGTCAATTGAAGGNATGTTTCTGTGAAGATTGTAGTTGCTAATAAGATTTTTGTTTAGTTTGAANGAAGAAACTTTAACTTCTGGATTTGAAAATCCCATTTGGTCAAGTCTAACCCATTGGGGTTTTACCGAAACAATATTATTTAAGTAATTTTCAGATGTATGTTCCTTTAAAGCTTTTTTGCTGAAATTTTTTAGCCATTTTTTTGAGTAGGGAGTATAAACTTTATATGGAGTTCCATCGTCTTTGACAATTTCATTTTTTTCAAATATAACTTGATCTTTGAAAGAATAAAAAGAAATATTTTCTTGATTTAAAAGATTATTAATTGATTTATCTCTTTTATTGGCATACGGCTCATAATCATCATTTGTATAAACCGATTCTACTTTATATTCTTTTATGAGTAGTTTAAAAATATCAACAGGTGAACCATAAAAGGTTTGAATTTTTTGTTTATCACCTAAACTTTTGTTTAATTCCTCAAGTTGTTTGTAGATAAAATAAACACGCGCATCTTTAGATGATAGTTTATTCAATATTTCGGGATCAAAAATGAAAATGGGCAGTACTTTAAATTTACTTTTCAGAGCTTCAAAAAATCCTTTGTTGTCATGNAATCTCAAATCTCTCCTAAACCAAAATATTGAAACAATTTTTTTCATTTGTACTCCCCAAAGATTTCAATTAATTTATTTTTACGATAGCTGAAAATTTCATCTAATTTAGGTTTCACAAGTNTGGGGTGGGCCAATCGTCCGATAATTCCGAGGGGAAGTTTATAATCAACAATATCTATCATTTTTACTCCTCTATCTNTTTGTGAAAAAAAATGCTTATGATGCCAGANCGAATAAGGTCCAAACCTTTGTTCATCAACAAAATATTTGTTTTCTTCTACATGNGTTATTTCAGTTACCCATTTNATTTTTAG
Source organism: Flavobacteriaceae bacterium (assembly GCA_002721175.1). Lineage (GTDB taxonomy): Bacteria > Bacteroidota > Bacteroidia > Flavobacteriales > Flavobacteriaceae > UBA3537. Next base: position 37,592 of record PBJR01000018.1, read on the forward strand.
TCCAAACAGTGGAGATACGAAATACTGAATGATTTGGCCCGGAAACATCAAACTGTCACCTCCTGATATTATGTCGAATCCCATATAATCTGGAGTTATAATTTTAAGATTTTTTGGTGTGGAGAAAAATTTCCATGATTCTTCAAGAGATATTGGTAATTTCTGCTCAATATTTAATCTATATATTTTCAACTAATTGTAAATAACTATGTAAAGGTTCAATGTAGTTGCTAACACTAGCCATAAACAATAGGGGAGAGCAAAGAATCGTGTATTGCCTAAAATCTTTGTGAATCCAAATAGAAAGTAGAACATCAAAGTTGTTAAAAGAGTTATATTGATCAAGCCTAAGTNAACCATATGTTTNTTCATAAAAANATANTTCCATGAAATATTTAGTACAAAATGAGGTAAATAAAAAAGNAGTACTTTAGAAGTCTTTANGTTNTGGTANAAAAACGTCATGTAGAAAGAGAAGAAAACCATGATTGATGTCCAGGCTGCACCGAAAACCCATCCTGGTGGTTCCCAAGGTGCTCTTTCAAGAGATATATACCATTCAGANGTAGGACCATTATTCATTAGAAGAACGCCGATGAATAGAGCGCCTATATTTAGTGTAAGAAAAGCTAAAAAAGTAGCAGAAGTTTTCATTAATTGTTTAGTTTTTCAATTTTACATAAGACTTCTTGTGCCTGGGAGTATTTTTGATCACTAGCTTTCCTATCAGTAGAAGAAAGTTCATGCCATTCAGACATTAATTTTTTGTACTCATTTTGAAGCTTTTCGATAGGGGTCTTTTTTCTAAATAAATTAAACATATTATGAGATTAGCTTTAGAATTTTATTACTCGTTGGTTTTGTTAATGAATAAAAATAATCCAATAGCTTACCATTTTCATCTACAATATATTTTTGAAAGTTCCATCTGACTGATGACGAACTAACATTATTGTAGTCTTTGTTTGTAAGCCATTTGTAAAGAGCATGCTGATTTTTTCCTTTAACGTCAATTTTTTCAGACACCAAAAAAGTTACTCCATAATTTTTTTTGCAAAATCTTTTTATTTCTTTTGAATTTCCNGGTTCTTGTGATCCGAATTGATTGCAGGGTAAGGCAATTATCATAAGTTTTTCACTGTGGTTCTCATACAGACGCTGTAGCTCCTCGTATTGTCGGGTGAATCCGCATTTTGAAGCAACATTGACAAAAAGTATAAATTTTCCTTTATATGATCTAAGATCTATTTTTTTTCCATCAATATCATTCAATTTAATATCATAAATACTTTTAGGCTTNTCNTTGTTAAGTATCGTCGAAGTTGTGATAAATGATATCATAATTATCAAAATAATTTTACAAGTTTTCATCTTTACAATTTAAGCGTAACAATTCCACAATCAAGTTTAAAAATTTGTCCTGAAATAGATTTAGAATCATCTGAAAGCAGGTATTTTGCCAATGCAGAAACCTCATTAGGTTTTAAGAATTTTTTTAAAGGATGTCTCTCTTTTATATTTTCTATCATCCTGTCGTTCCTCAAGAGCTTTGATGCTAAATCTGTATTTGTTATAGTAGGGGCTATTGCATTTACTCTAACTTTTGGAGCTAGATCTGCGGCAATTGACTTCGTCAGTCCTTCAATTGCAGATTTTGCTGTTGAAANACTAGCATGAAACGGCATTCCAAGAGATGTCGCAACTGTACTGAATAATAAAATTGAACCGAAATTACTGNTCGAAAGAGCTGGTAAATATTTTTGTATAGCTTTAACAGCTCCAATTACATTTATTTCAAAATCCTGTCTGAAATCATCCACACTCAATCTATTAAATGGTTTGAGATTAATGGTTCCGGGACAATAGACTAAACCATCCAAATTATCTATTTCAGGCAGATCTTCATTAATTGCATCACAGCTGTGGTGTGATAAGTTTTCGTGATCAATGTTCGGAGGAGTTCGGCTGATGTTTATAATCTTAGTGGTGCTTACTAATGACTCTATTATAGAGAAACCTATTCCNTTACTTCCTCCAATTATAACTATTGTTCTCATGACGTTAGTGGTCTACCTTTTAATCGTTTTTCAATTTTTTGTTTAACTGCTGTTAACTCTTTCATTAAGTCCATTAATTTCTTTTCTTTATTGGATTTATAAAGCTCATTTATTTCTAGAATTATTGATTTTACTTCTCTGGAGGCTTCAATACGTTCACTTGTATTTTTGAAAGTTAGTTTTTTCTCTAAAAAATTTTCTCCCTTTTTTATAGCTATCATAATATTAGTTTATATAATTATTTAATTCTATTATTTTTGAAGGGTTATTGAAAACCCCACTGTAAAATGATGTGACAGTGGCTGAAGATTCATCTTTGATTCCTCTTGACGAAACGCAAAGGTGCTTGGCATCAATTATAACTGCAACATCATCAGTATCTAATATATTTTTTAATTCTTCTCCAATTTGATTTGTGAGTCTCTCTTGGACCTGAGGTCTTTTGGCATAATANTGTACAATTCTGTTGAGTTTTGATAGGCCAATTACCTTACCTGAAGATACATAGGCTACGTGCGCCTTTCCTGTTATTGGGACAAAATGGTGTTCACAATTTGAGTAGAAGGTTATATTTTTTTCTACTAGCATTTGGTTGTATTGATACTTGTTGTTAAAAAGCGCAATTTTTGGTTTATTTTTTGGATTTAGTCCTGAGAAAATCTCTTCAATATACATTTTAGCTACTCTATCTGGAGTGCCTCTTAAGGAGTCGTCTTTTAGGTCTAATCCCATGACATCCATGATTTCTTCAAAAAGCATAGAAATACGATTCTTTTTCTCTTCATCACTTATTTTAAATGCATCTTTTTTTAAGGGAGTATCTATACTAGTGTAGAGGTGGTCATCCCCAATTTCTGTGTGATTTAAATCATTTAGATGATTTATTTTCTTATTTGTTATGTTATTAGTTGACATATTTAATTTACCGTTTTGATATTTTGTTGTTAGAAATTGTTCTTTGNCTGGAGCATTTAAACCTTCCAGTTTCAAATGTTCTTAATTTGGAGTGTTTTGTTTTTCTACCACTAACTCGCGAACGCCAGTTTCTNAAACTTTTAGGTTTGAGTTCCTTACGCATCAATGAAATAACTTGCTGCTCAGACAAACCAAATTGGCTCTCGATTGCTTCAAATGTGGTTCTATCTTCCCACGCCATTTCTATAATTCTGTTTATTTGATTAAGACTTAGATTCATAATTTTGGATGTGCGTATAGCTGATCATATTTTAATTTGTGTGATCTTATGAGATCAAAAAAATTTTTGTTTTCGTGAAAGGTTTTGGATTTTTTTATTAAAATGTATTTGCCTTGCGCATGAACACTCGAGCAGTCTTTNTTGTAAAAAACCAGTTGGTAAAAAGGTATAGCCCAAGAAAACCTCGTTAATCCTTTGGTAAATCGTATCAGAACACCCATTTTACGTAATTCTATATTAATATAATTGATATCAGGGCTTTTGTTTTCAATATGTCTTAAATTGGGACTGAATTCTTCAACTATCATTCTCTTTGAGCCAATTCCACCAATTCTAATAGCCTCAAAAAAACTGAGAGGTTTTCCAACAATATCATTGATTAGTTGATAATGCTCCTCGTTTTTGTAAGATGTATCAAGTACCAATGTAATTGTTTTAATCAAACTTAGTCAAAGTGAATTCAATTGAACTTAATATTAAAAAAACATTAACATTTTTAATTTTTTTTTAACACAAGTATATATTTTNTCAAAGGGAATTTAAGAACTCAGATGCTGTATTGATTATACTTTTTTTCTTTTCATAATTCATTTTTTCAAATGAACTAACCAGCATTCTCATTCTTGGATTTTTTTTAAAAAAGTCCTTGTTGTTATTTATGAAGTTCCAAAAAAGTGAATCCCATATAAAAGCCCAATCACCTTTTTTATAGTTGCTCATTTTTACAATATAGCTACTTCCACTTATGTAAGGTTTTGTTGACATAAGTCCACCATCTGCAAATTGACTCATACCATAAACATTTGGAACCATAACCCAGTCATAACTGTCTATTGATAGCTCCATAAACCATTTGTAGACTTCATCAGGGTTTATTTCACATAGTAACATAAAATTGCCTATNATCATTAGTCTTTCAATGTGATTTACATATCCTGTTTTTAATAGTTTTTTAATAGAATCATCGAAAGGATCAATGCCTGTGTCACCAGAGTAAAAACTTGAAGGCATTTTTTTACTAAAATTCCAGAAATTTTTATTTCTTTCTTCGNTTCCTTTTGCTATATAAANACCTCTTATAAATTCTCTCCAACCAATGATTTGTCTTACGAATCCCTCTGTTGAATTTATTGGCACACCACATTTTTTGGCATAATCAATGGCTTCTCTTACAACAAAATTTGGATTTAGNAGGCCTACATTTATTAATGGTGAAAGTATACTGTGATTCAATTCAGTTTCTTCTTTCAAAATAGCATCCTCATATGGTCCAAATTCATCAAATCTCTTTTCTAAAAATTCTTTTAACCATTTTTTTGATAAACTAAAATCATGTGGGTATAATTGACTTGAACTTAATTCTCCAATATTATCTGGAAAGTTTCTTTCAATGTATTTTATAGCTTCTGTAAATGAAGAGTTTTTTTTAGGTCTTGAAATAATTGGTACTAATTTATTTTTTGGATATTTTTCCCTATTATATTTATCATATGTCCATTCTCCTCCTTCTGGCAGACCATTATTCATCAGTAAATTCATTTCCATCCTCTGTTTTTTATAAAAGGAAGTTTGAAAGAATTTTTTCTTATCTGCTCTAAAAAAGGAATCTAACTTATCGCTTTCTAAAATAAACAAAGGGTTTTCATAAATTTGAATTTCAATATTTTTCTTCTTTGAAGAGGATTTTATTCTTTTAAGTAACCAATTATCAACTGGATTATATATTAGTATTTTTTTTATGCTAGCATCAAGACTTTCAATTAATTTTCTAANATCACTCTTTTCGTTGCACGAGTCTATGTATTGAACAGAATTTTTAGCNGATAGAAATTTTTCATAAGACTTCATGCTCATGCGATGAAATAGAAGTTTCTGCTTGTGGAAATTATATTGTTTAAAGAAAAGGTGCTCTTCAATTATAATAAAATNTTTTGAATTTTTAATTAACTTGGAATTTTCAAAAAGCTGATTTGGAAAAATTAANCTCACTGTACTATTACTCATATTTCAACCAATTATTTCTAAATTTATAATCCTTATCATATATATCGGCTTGGCGATTTATATTGAACTCACGATCTCTTGGGTCGTTTCCAACTCCTGCCAGATACATCCAATTTCCATAATTACTGTGAACATCATAATCGATCAGAAGACTTTCAAAATAAGCTGCTCCAATCCGCCAGTCCAATTTNTGGATTTTAGAGAAATATGATGCTACATTTTGNCGACCTCTATTGCTCATCCAGCCTGTATTTTTTAATTCAATCATGTTGGCATTTATAAAGTCATTTTCTGTATTTCCGTTAATCCATTTTTTAACAAATACAATATTATTAGACCAACTNTAAGATTTGTTTAAAATGCCCCCAATTTTAAAAATTGAGTCTTTATGTTTTAAAGAAATGTATTTAAAAAAATCTCTCCAAATTAATTCGAAAATTAACCAATATGTTGACTGATTTGAGTAAAATTCTTTTTCAAAGTCTTTAATTTTCCAGTAAACTTGTCTGGGTGAAAGACTTCCGTTTGATAACCATGGCGAGAGTTTGGAACTGTAATCAACTCCAAGAAGACCATTTCTTGTATTTTTGTAATTTCCAATTAATTTCGTTGTGAAGGTNTAGCTTTCTAGTCTATCTAAAGCATTTTTAGATCCACCNTTAAATGGAAAAACCGACTTTTTATTGACTTTAAATTCCTCAAATCCAAGCTCTTTCAATGTTGGTATTTTCGTCTTATTATTTGAAATTGGAATTTTGTTTTGTTTTGTACANTTAACAGTTTCACGAACTGAAACTTTCTTTTCAACAATTTTTCTAAAGCGTGTAAATACTTCAGGTATTTCAGAGTAATTAAAAGGGTAATCTTCTGGGTGAAACAGAAATTGGTCATATATTTCATCAACTTTAACAGAATTTCCAGCAAGGTTTTTTATGATGTTAATCCTTGATNNCTCATTTCTNGTCCACTCTTTCTGAATAAAAATATGTTTAATNTTATATTCTTTGAATAAGGGCTTAATATCACCAAGTGTTTTGTCTGATGATATAAAAAGTGGAACATTNAGTGTTTCAAGTTGTTCTTTTAAACATTTTAATGACTCAANTAAAAAATTAGTTCTAAATTTTTCGGTTTTTTTGAAACCGTACTTAGTTTTTTTAAACCCATCGATATCAATTTGATAAACTGCAATAACTTTTTCTGAAGAATTCATTGCAGCACGCAGCACAGAGTTATCATGGGTGCGTAAGTTTTCTGTAAACCAAACTATTGATGTAATTTCTGTGTCCTGCATTTTTTACTACAATATTTAACTAAATCCCAGTCTTTTTTCCATTTTTTCCTCCAATTAAAGGGCCTTTTACATACTACACAAATTTTTGATGGAAGTAGTGATTTTTTCAAAACTATTTTTTTGAATGAGATTTTTNAATTCGCTGGTAGCCAAATCTAACCTTATTTTTGGGNATTATATATCCATCTAATCCATTTATTGCGGCAATTTCCCCCTTTGATANATCTATAAAACCATCATCTTCCATTAATTCCTTCTTAACAAATAAGTCTTTAATTTCACCAATTAATTGTATGCAGTTATTGGATTTTATAACATACTCTTCTAAAAATGTTAATCCAATTTGGATAGGTGCTCCCTTGACGAATGGAGCGTACCAATTGTTTTTATATTCTTCTTCTAAATTNACGACTTCAAATTCAGAGATATTTTTATCATATTTTGCAGAGGTGTGATGTGCTTTTTTTATAATGTCTGAGTAAACGTGATTGACAGTGAATTGTTTGGTTTCTTTAATATTTTCGTANGTATTTCTTGGAACATCNGTTACGGGTCGAAAAACTACACTTAGTAGTGGNGGATTGGACCCAAGNTGTGTTATTGAGCTGAAAATTGCCAAATTACTAGATCCGCTTTGAGATTTTGTGCCAATTAGATTTGCCGATTTGTATCCAGAACAACTATTAATTAGGTTAATCCTGNAAACGTGTTTTAATTTAGATATATCGGTCCTNTTGAAATTTAACATTAAAATTTATTATGATTTANNCAAAAANAGCAAATCAAAATTAAAATATGTATAGCAAAATCGTGTAAAAATTAAACAAAGATTAACATTTAAATTAAAAAAAATTAGAACCAACTGTCTTTATTTTGTTAGATGAAAAGATAAGAATAAATCATTTTATCAATTATTTTTTTGNTTTNATAAAAAAGTGGGTATTATTTTTTTTATCTAAATAAAAACTTTAGGTATTGTTTATAAAACATTGATAATGAATATTTTAAAAATTTACTATAAGAAATATCTATAGCTTTTTTTCTGCTTTAACTCAATAGTTTAAACATTTTTTTGAGTATTTTTAATTTCCCTTTGTATGGTGCATATCGAATAGGAATATCAATTAGATTGGATTTAATTACTATACTTTTTTTATGGCTAAATGTTTCGAAGCCATGTTTACCGCGATATGCACCATAACCGCTTTCACCAACTCCACCAAAAGGNAGTTTGGGATTACCAAAATGAATCATAGTATCATTAANAACTCCACCACCATANCTATATTTTTCAATTATTGAATTATAAANATTCTTATTTTTTGTAAACACATAAAATGCAAGAGGCTTGGAATTCATTTCAACTATTTTTTTGATCTCAATTAGGCTGGAGTATTCAAGAATAGGTAGAATCGGACCAAAAATTTCATTTTTCATTAATTTTGTATCTAGTTTTGGTTGATTTACTAAAGTTGGCCCAACAAAGTTATCATCAAAATCAGTCTTTCCACCGTATAAAATTTCCACCCCCTTTAGCATTGACTTTAGGCGATGAAAATTATTTTTATTAATAATTCTTGGGTAATCTTCTGATTTTTGTGCATCCTTACCGTAGGCTTTCTGAATCTCAATTTTAAGATTTTTAACCAGTAAGTCTTTAATGTTATCTTTGACAATTAAATAGTCTGGNGCTATACAAGTCTGACCAGCATTAAAAAACTTTCCCCAAATAATTTTTTTTGCTGTTAGGTTAATGTCGACATTTTCGTCNACAATGCAGGGGTTTTTACCCCCTAACTCAAGCGTTACAGGAGTCAGATTTTTGGCTGCTGCTTTAGCGATAATTTTTCCTACCGGAACGCTGCCGGTAAAAAAAATATANTCCCATTTCTCTTTNAGCAATGCTGTCGCTTCAGAAACTCCACCAAGAACTACTTTTAAATGTTTTTCATCAAAGACTTCTGAAAGAATTTTTTTAATCAAAGCACCTGTATTTTCACTTAACTCACTTGGTTTCAGCACTACTGTGTTTCCGGCTGCGATGGCAGCTATTACNGGACTGATTGATAATTGGAAAGGGTAATTCCATGGGGCAATAATTAAAACAGCGCCATAAGGTTCGCTGTAAATGTAGTCAGAGGATGGAAAATTAAGAAGAGAAGAGCTTACCTTTTTTCTTTTAGACCACTTTTTAATATTTTTTATATAGCTGTCAATTTCAGAAATTAAAATTCCAAATTCACTAATGTATGATTCAAATTTGGATTTTTTTAGATCACGATATAGTACATTATTTATTGATTCTTCATTTTCAATAATTTTTTGTTTTAAATTTGATAACTTATCTGTAATAAAATNTACATTTCTGGTTTTTCCAGANNAATAAAATAATCTTTGTTGTTTAATAATTTCTTTTGAATCCATAAATAATTTTTGTTTTACAAACAATCATTCCATATTTTTTCATCTGGAGTTCTTGCAATGATTAAAATTTTTTCTTTTGTTACTGGGTGTATAAANTTTACCATTCTAGCGTGTAAGTCGATTCCACCATTTCTATTTGTTCTTTCATAGCCGTATTTAATATCGCCCTTTATTGGGGATCCAATGTAAGCTAATTGGCTTCTTATTTGGTGTGATCTTCCCGTTTGTAAATTTATTTCTAGCAGGGTGTAATTATCTAAATATTTCAAAATTTTAAAATCNAANATNGCTTTCTTAGTATCAACAGNTGGTTTATTATAAACAGTTGTTTTATTGGTTCGAGAGTTTTTTTTTAACCAATGTGTTAATCTTTGACTTTTAATTTGTGGTTTTTGTTTAACTATAGCCCAATATTTTTTAGCTATTTTATTTTCCCTAAACATTTGATTTATCCTTCTTAAAGCCTTGGAGGTCTTTGCAAAGATTACAACTCCTGAAGTTGGTCTATCAAGTCTATGAGTGACTCCTAAAAATNCTTCTCCANATTTATTGTATTTTTTTTTTAAGTAATTTTTTACCATTTGTGACAACGGTATATCATTAGTTCGATCTCCTTGAACTAAATCTCCAACTTTTTTATTTATTAAAATTAAATGGTTGTCCTCATGCAGTATTTCTAAATCTAGNTNATTCATTAAGGAGTCTGATTTTCTTAGTATTGTTCACTTTGATTAGGAAAATCAGAGCTTTTCACATCTTTTACATATTTTGAAATAGAACTAGTCATTGTTTTGTGTAGATTCATGTAACGTCTCAAAAATCTGGGATTAAATTCGTTTGTCAGTCCAATTAAGTCATGAAGCACAAGGACTTGGCCATCAACTTCTGCTCCTGCGCCTATACCAATGNTTGGAATTGAAACTTTGTTNGCAATTTTTTTTGCTAGNTGAGCAGGTATTTTTTCAAGGACTATAGCAAAACATCCAATTTTTTCTAACATTTTGGCATCTTTAATAAGCTTTTCGGCTTCTTCCTCTCCTTTTGCACGNACGTTGTATGTACCAAATTTATAAATGGATTGAGGAATAAGCCCTAAATGACCCATGACTGGGATGCCGGCATTAAGAATTTTCTTAATTGAGCCCTTAATTTCTTCACCACCTTCAAGCTTTACAGCGTGACCACCACTTTCTTTCATAATTCTAATAGCTGATCTTAAAGCTTTTTTTGAGTCNCTTTGATAGGTCCCAAATGGCAAATCGACAACCACTAGCGCCCTTTTTGTAGCCTTAATAACTGAAGAAGCATGATAAATCATGTGATCTAAAGTGATGGGCAAAGTTGTTTCATGACCAGCCATAACATTACTTGCTGAATCTCCAACNAGTATAACATCAATTCCAGCGCCATCAACAATTTTGGCCATGCTGTAATCATAGGCTGTCAACATTGCAATCTTTTCTTTGTTATTTTTCATTTCAACAAGCGATTTGACAGTAACACGCTTGTATTCTTTAAAATTCGTCATTTAATTTATAAATTTTTGTAAAAGTAATGAAAAAGATCTGCAACANTATGACAACTTGTCAGTTTTTTTTTAATGGCATAGTCATTGACATAGTTATNTNAAATAACGAAAAAAAAAATTCGAAAAAAAATTAAATTATGAGTAAAATTATAGGAATTGATCTTGGAACAACTAATTCATGTGTGTCTGTAATGGAGGGAAATGAACCAGTAGTTATTACAAACGCTGAGGGNAGGCGAACTACCCCTTCAGTTATTGCCTTTGTCGAAGGTGGTGAAATAAAGGTTGGTGATCCTGCAAAAAGACAAGCTGTAACAAACCCACAAAAAACAGTTTATTCAATTAAACGTTTCATGGGTAANAAATTTTCCGAGTCAAAAAAAGAGATTAATCGCGTTCCATACAANGTCGAAAAAGGAGACAATGATACGCCNAGAGTTGACATAGACGGACGTTTGTATACTCCCCAAGAATTGTCCGCGATGATTTTGCAAAAAATGAAAAAAACTGCTGAAGAGTTTCTTGATCAAGAAATTACAGAAGCTGTTGTAACAGTACCTGCTTATTTTAATGACGCTCAACGTCAAGCTACAAAAGAAGCAGGCGAAATCGCCGGTTTGAAAGTTCAAAGAATTATTAATGAACCAACAGCAGCAGCTCTAGCTTATGGTTTAGACAAAAAAGGGAAGGATCAAACAATTGTTGTTTTTGACTTTGGTGGTGGAACGCACGATGTTTCAATATTAGAGCTGGGAGACGGCGTTTTTGAAGTATTATCAACTGACGGAGACACTCACTTAGGAGGTGACGATGTAGATGAAAAAATTATCAATTGGCTAGCTGAAGAGTTTAAATCAGATGAAAATATTGATTTGAGAGAAGACCCGATGGCTCTGCAAAGACTTAAAGAAGCTGCAGAAAAAGCTAAAGTCGAGCTTTCCTCGTCAACTCAAACAGAAATTAATTTACCATATGTTACTGCAACTCCAAGCGGNCCAAAGCATTTGGTTAGATCTTTATCCAGATCAAAATTTGAACAATTAATTGATGATTTAGTTAAAAGAACAATTAAACCTTGTCAAAATGCATTAAAGGCAGCTGGTATTTCTAAAAGCGATGTTGATGAAATAATTTTAGTAGGAGGATCTACTAGAATTCCTGCAGTTCAAGAAGCAGTCGAGAAATTTTTTGGAAAAAAACCTAACAAAGGCGTTAACCCTGACGAGGTTGTGGCTGTTGGAGCTGCTATCCAGGGTGGAGTTCTTTCTGGTGATGTAAAGGATGTTTTACTATTAGATGTTACGCCGCTATCTCTTGGAATTGAAACAATGGGTAATGTAATGACTAAATTAATTGATGCTAATACAACTATTCCTACTAAGAAATCACAGGTTTTTTCAACAGCGGCTGATAACCAACCTTCGGTTGAAATTCATGTTTTGCAAGGCGAAAGACCAATGGCGGTTGACAACAAAACAATTGGTCGTTTTCATTTAGATGGTATTCCACCCGCACAACGTGGAGTTCCTCAAATTGAAGTCACTTTTGATATTGATGCCAACGGAATAATAAAGGTGTCAGCCACTGATAAAGCAACTAACAAATCACAAGATATTCGTATCGAGGCTTCATCTGGATTGACTGAAGAGGAGATTGAGAAAATGAAACGTGATGCAGAGGCTAATGCTGAGGCAGATGCTAAAGCAAAGGAAACTGTTGACAAACTAAATAGCGCTGATGCAATGATTTTTCAAACTGAAAAGCAACTAAAAGAATTTGGTGATAAGCTTACTGACGATAAGAAAAAACCAATTCAAAAAGCTTTAGATGAATTGAAAAAAGCTTATGAGTCAAAAGACCCTGAAGTTATTGACCCAGCTTTGGAGAAAATTAATGAAGCATGGAAAGCTGCAAGCGAAGAAATGTACAAAGCTCAGCAAGAGGCCCAATCTAATGGATCAGCTCCTTCAGATAATGGCTCAGAAAATGCAGCTCCTGAGGGTGATAATGTTGAGGATGTTGATTTCGAAGAAGTGAAATAAACACTAAAATTTATTTTAAAAACACAGCGAAGGCTGTGTTTTTTTTTGAACAAAACTCAACAATTTAAGAAGACTTTTTTGCAAACATTGAGAGCATGACTAAAGCATGTGGAAAAGTTACCGCTGCTATGAAAGCAAAGAAAAGGGTGTGAAAATGTTTTTCTTCTTTAAAGATTATAAATAAAACCAACATACCAATAAGGGAAACAATCCAATACGGAAGAGCATCTTTGGTGTATTTCGTAATACTTTTTTTCTTTAAATCACCGTAAATAAAAGTTATTTGATCTATCAGTGATGGAAGACTATGCCATAAAATAAAATATATTGAAAATCCCCATATGAGTGTTGAGGATTTAAAGATAATTGAAAGGATAAGAATAGAAAACAATTCTCTTCCTACTGCATTTATTTCAATTTTTTTTTGAAATACTCCATAGCATAACATACAAATTAAAACAGCGGAGAGGACAACGCATATTTCATTGGCGAGTAGGCTATTTAGTTCCAGAGCAGTTATTTC
>PBJR01000019.1 GCA_002721175.1 Flavobacteriaceae bacterium
TATAGTCAATGTAACGATTGTTATCTTCATCGTACAAATAAGCTCCTTTAGCTCTCTTTATAAATATGGGAGATCCACCAACTGCTTTAAAGGCTCTGACTGGAGAATTTACTCCTCCAGGAATAACCTCTTTTGCAATTTTAAACAGTTTACTACTTCTCTGATATCGCATAACAACTATTACTTAACAATTTTTAATTTCTGCCCAATCTCCAACTCATTTGATGACAATTTATTTACTGACTTAATAGCTTCGACAGAAGTATTATAGCGCTTTGAAATTGAATAAAGGGTATCGCCTTTTATCACAGTGTATGTAATTTCATCAAATTCGAATTGAGTTTTATCTTTTTTATTTTTAGTATCGTAACGATAAAGCTCATACCTTTCTATCAAAGCAATTAGTTTATGTGCGTATTTTGGATCCGTAGCATATCCAGCTTTTTTCAAACCCCTTGCCCAAGACTTATAATCATTAGAATTGTGTTTAAATAAATTTTCATAACGCCTTCTATTTGCTAAAAACAAAGAATGGTCACGATAGGACTGGTTAGGATTATCATATTTTCTAAAACATTCTTGCTCTGTATCGTCATCATGAAAAATTCGTGGGCCAGTCCAATCATGACATTTTATTCCAAAATGATTATTTGCCTGTCTTGCCAATCTCCCCCTGCCTGATCCAGACTCTAATATTCCTTGAGCTAATGTAATACTAGCAGGAATTCCAAAAAGTCGCATCTCATTTATTGCTTTTGCTTTAAAAAATTCAATGTATTCAGTCGTATTACTAAAAATTAAAGTTTGATTAGTTTTTGCATTTTGTAATTCAACTTGACTAATTTCTTCCCTAGTTTTTGAAATTGTAATATTCTTTTTTCTTGAACCACATCCAGTTAAAAAAATTGTCATAGATATAAAAAAAACAACTCTCATCATTTAATTTGATTTAAGTTTTTGGATTTAAGATACATGTTCATTCCCTTTATGCCTTGTAAACCGCCACTATGAATAGCCAATATTTTCTTTTTTTTTGGAAAAAACTGCTTTTTTTGCAAATCAAAAATACCATACATCATTTTTCCAGTATAGACCGGATCTAACTGAATTTTATATTTAAAATTAAAGTCGTTAATAAACTTAATTAAATCACTATTTACTTTTCCATAACCTCCCATTTGATATTGCTCATTCAGGTCCCAATTACTCTTGGCTACAAATTTACAAATATCTTCTTTTAAAAAAGGACCTTTGGTTGCTGAAAAACCAATTATTTTTTGATGTGATAAACTTGAATTTATGAGTCCACAAAAGGTACCACCAGTTCCAACGCTGCAACATATGAAGTCAAAGTCTCTGTCATTAGTAGATAAAATTTCTTCACACCCTTTAACACCCAATAAGTTAGTACCTCCCTCTGGAATTATAAAATAATTTGGGTTTTCAAGCTTTAAATTAGCCAAGTATTCTTTGCTGTCTTTTTTCTTGTACTCCGCCCTACTTAAAAATATTAATTTCATCCCACATTTCATAGCATAACTTAATGTCGGGTTACTTAAATGCCTAAAAGCTAATTCTTCCCCCCTTATTAAACCAATAGTTGGAATTTTTAAATATTTACCAACCGTTGCTACTGCATCTATATGATTAGAATATGCTCCTCCAAAGGTTATAATACCCTCTGATTTACTTTTTAAAAATTTTTGAATATTATACTTAAGTTTTCGAAGCTTGTTGCCGCTAATAACACTATTGATTAAATATTCTGGTTTGACAAAAATATTTTTAGTTATTTCAATATTTTCAACTTTTTTAATATTAAGCATTAATGTAGGGATATAATAATATAAAAATAAACAAAGAAAGAATTAAAGTAATAACCAAGCATTAATTTATCTTATATAAATTTAACTTATCTTTGTTTTTTTATTTTAAAAATATTTTTACATTAAATGATTTGATATTCCTTCTTGAAGAAAAATGGTGAATTCGTTGCAGTAATATCAATGACAGTAATTTCCAAATCAAATCAAATGCAAACCCTAACAAAAAGTTTTCATGATGAAATAAAGGAGGGAATTCCATCGGATCTCCCTGATAAAAGACCCTATGATATAAATTACAATCACGCTCCAAAAAGAAAACCAATACTAAATAAAAAAGAGCAAAAATTGGCTTTAAAAAATGCTTTGAGGTATTTTGAAAAAAAATTTCATTCTACTTTAATCAATGAATTCAAAAATGAATTAAATACTTACGGCCGAATATATATGTATCGATTTCGTCCTGAACACAAAATTTATGCTAGGCCAATCAATGAATATCCTGCCAAGTCATTACAAGCCGCTGCAATCATGTTGATGATTCAAAATAATTTGGATGATTCAATTGCTCAGCATCCTCACGAGTTGATTACTTATGGAGGTAATGGGTCTGTTTTTTCTAATTGGGCCCAGTATCGCTTAACAATGAAATATCTTTCTGAAATGAGCGATGAACAAACCTTAGTAATGTATTCAGGTCACCCTATGGGACTCTTTCCCTCAAACAAAAATGCACCCAGAGTAGTAATTTCTAACGGAATGATGATACCTAACTATTCAAAAAAAGACGATTGGGAAAAATTTAATGCACTTGGTGTGACACAATTTGGACAAATGACAGCCGGAAGCTACATGTATATAGGTCCTCAAGGAATTGTACACGGAACAACAATCACCATTCTGAACGCCTTTAGGAAAAAAAATATCAATCCGAAAGGGCATCTTTTTTTAACCTCAGGTCTTGGTGGAATGAGCGGAGCTCAACCAAAAGCTGGAAATATTGCAGGTTGCATAACAGTTTGTGCAGAAGTTAACAAAAAAGCTATAATAAAAAGACTTGACCAAGGTTGGGTAGATGAAGTTATTGAAAATATAGATGAGTTGGTAGTTCGTGTCATCTTAGCAAAAAACAAAAATGAGGTAGTCTCTATCGCCTATCATGGAAATGTGATAGAAGTCTGGGAGGCATTTTATGAGTCTAATATTTTTGTCGAAATTGGTAGTGATCAAACCTCTTTGCATAATCCATGGGCTGGTGGTTATTATCCATATGGAATGTCTATTGACGAAGCAAATAAAATGATAAGTGATGAACCTAAAAAGTTCAAAAAAGTTATCCAAAAAAGTCTTGTTCGCCACGCTGATATAATAAAAAAACATACCGAAAAAGGAACATATTTTTTTGATTACGGAAATGCATTTATGTTGGAAGCCTCACGCGCTGGTGCAAATATTTTAAAAGAAAATAATGGTGATTTTATCTATCCAAGCTATGTTCAAGACATAATGGGCCCTATGTGCTTTGATTTTGGATTCGGACCTTTTAGATGGATTTGTGCATCTGGTAAAACTGAAGATTTAATAAAAACAGATCAAATTGCCTTACAAATTTTGAAGAAAATTCTTGTGAATTCTCCAAATGAAATAAAGCAACAAATTGAAGATAATATCAAATGGATTAAGGAAGCCAATAAAAATAATTTGGTTGTTGGATCAAAAGCAAGAATTCTCTACGCTGATGCAGAGGGTAGAATAAAAATTGCTAGAGCTTTCAACAAAGCTATAAATGCTGGGCATATTGGTGAAATTATTTTAGGGAGAGATCACCACGATGTTTCCGGTACAGATTCTCCATACAGAGAAACAAGTAACATTTATGATGGCTCAAAATACACTGCTGACATGGCAATCCATAATGTTATCGGTGGCGGTTTCCGAGGCGCTACTTGGGTAAGCATACACAATGGTGGTGGAGTTGGCTGGGGTGAAGTAATAAACGGTGGATTTGGTATGGTTCTTGATGGTTCCATAGAATGCGAGAAAAAACTAACATCGATGCTCTTTTGGGATGTAAATAATGGTATTGCAAGAAGAAATTGGGCGCGGAACAAAGGAGCAGTTTTTTCAATTAAAAGAGCAATGGAAATTGAGCCCAATTTAAAAATTACAATACCAACGCCTGTTGACGAAAAACTTTTTGATTAAATCTATAAATAAATTGAAATCTATGAAAAAATATTATGTTGTCTTAGTTATTTTTATATTAATCTTTCCATCATGTAACTCTGTAAGAGTTGTAACTGATTATGATAGGTCTCAAAATTTTTCCAATCTAAAAACATATGCTTATCTAAAAGATGGTGTAGATAAAACAAAAATCAATGATTTAGACAAGCGAAGAATTTTGCGTGCTATAGATAAAAATCTTTTAGAGAAAGGATTTCAAAAGTCCAATAATCCCGATTTATTTATAAATATATTTACAAAGGAACGTCAAGAAATCAATATTTATAATCAAAACCTAAGTATGCCCGGATGGGGATGGGGATGGGGATGGGGATGGGGTCCATCGTTGGGCTGGAACCAAACTAGTGTTTCAAGGGCTTCCAATGGAACCCTTTACATAGATATAATAAATGCTAAAAACAGAGAACTTATTTGGCAAGGATCAGGTGAAGGTATATTAACATCAGATACAAGAAAAAAAGAAGAAAGAATAAATGAGTTTGTGAAATCAATACTAGATAAATATCCACCTATAAACTAGAAATTAGTTATGTCAATTTCTTACATCCATAGCATCGCGAACTGCATTGCCTATAAACATGAATGACATTACCAGCATCATAATGCATATTCCTGGGATAAGTGCTAAATGTGGTCTTCCTAAAATAATATCGTTAAAGTTTGATTTGACCATCCCGCCCCATGTACAAATTGGAGGTTGAGCTCCAATTCCCAAAAAACTTAATCCACTTTCAATCAAGATTGCAGCAGCGAAATTGGCAGCAGAAATTACTATTATTGGAGCTATAATATTTGGTATAATATGCTTTGAAATTATTCTAAAATCATTAAAACCTAATGTTTTGGCAGCAGTTATATATTGCAGTTCTTTAATCTTTAGTACCTCTCCTCTAACGACTCTAGCAACCTCAACCCACATTGTCAGACCAACGGCTATAAATACTTGCCAAAATCCTTTGCCTAGGGCTAATGTAATTGCTATAACTAGCAATAATGTTGGAATTGACCAAGTAACATTAATAAACCACATAATGATCAAATCAATTTTACCACCATAATAACCTGCTATACTTCCAAGAGTCATTCCAATAATTAAGGAAATAAAAACAGCTACAAACCCAATAAAAAATGATATTCTTGAACCTAAAATAATTCTACTTAGTACATCACGACCGAATTTATCTGTTCCGAGATAATATTTTTTCATAATAATCTTTGGCGTAGAGCTATAATCAAAACCAATTAATTCTTGTAAATTATCTCCATTTTCAGATTCATAACCATTAAAAAAAAGCTTTTTGTTTTTGTAATAATAGCTTTGAATTGGTATTTGCTTATCAGGATATTTATTACCAAAAAAAAACCTATTAAATTTAGTTTGCTTGGTAGTTATCTTTGAAGGTAATTCAATCATAAGAACCTCAAAACCTGGTTGTTTTGAATGAATGTTCAAATGCATTTGATTAGCATTTTCGGTTGAGTCTGGAGCTAAAACGTATGCAAAAATAGAGGTAAGGGCAGTAATGGATACAATACAAAGGCCAAAAATTCCTAAATAATTAAATTTATTTATTTTGATAACAAATAGTTATTATAATTCATTGAATTTAGTTATTCTTCCATAAGTGATAAATCGCTCTTTTGAGGCTTTTGAACTAAATCTTCCAGAACATTTAATGATTCTTCAATATAAATATCGCTACTTAATGACTCATGCCAACGCCTGCGGTTAGTCCCAAGTACAGAGTCTTTTTGAATCAATAGCTGTTCGTAAGGTAGAGATCTAAAAGATAGATCTGAGCTATAATCATCAATTAATTCAAAACGCTTAGATTCCTTCTCATTAAATTTTAATTCAGCTTTATAAATATCATACTTCAAGCTGTATAAATTTTTTGAACGAATTTTTTTTATCCATTCAGCATTTTCTTTAATTAGTCTAATGTCAAGATTGTTAGACAAGCGTGCATTGCTGAGATCAATTGCTTGCTGATAATCAACTTTACTGACCCAGGGTTTATAATTTGCTGATTTAATTTCATCCCACGGTAGTGGATTATCTTGATCTCTTTCACCAATCTCAACATTTGAATAACGACTTGGAATAATAATATCACTCTTAACCCCTTTTAGTTGAGTAGATCCGCCTGTTATTCTGTAGTATTTTTGAGTTGTAAATTTTAGTGCACCCATTTCTCCATTTTTATTGTTTCGGACCATCTTATTTAAATCAATAATATTTTGAACAGTTCCTTTCCCATATGTATTCTGACTTCCGATGACTATAGCTCTTTTGTAGTCTTGCATTGCTGCGGCAAGTATTTCAGAAGCTGAGGCTGAAAACTCATTTACAATTATTACAAGAGGGCCATCCCATGTTACACTTTTATCCCTGTCAGCCAAAATATCAATACTATTTCCTGANGATCGAACCTGAACAATAGGTCCTTCCTCTATAAATAATCCAGCTATATCAACCACTGTTTTTAAAGATCCACCACCGTTATTTCTCAGGTCTAACACCAACCCATATATACCTGCTAATTTTAGCCTATCNATCTCTTTTTTCAGGTCACTAGTTGCATTTCGACTATCCACATCTTGGAAATCAATGTAAAACTTTGGTAAATTAATNACTCCAAAATTGAAATCGTTTTTTTTAACAATACTTGACTTTGCATACGTTTCTTCAAGCTCTATTTCGTCTCGAGTAATTGTTAAGTCTTCAACAGTCCCATCAACTTTCCGCAGAGTCAAAATTACATTTGTTCCTTTGGGCCCTTTGATAAGCTTTACTGCATCATCTAGACGCATCCCCACGACACTAACAGCCTCTGGCTCGTCCTCTTGGCGTACTTTCAAAATAATATCACCAACCTGAAGTTTATTTTGACGCCATGCTGAACCACCTGATATAAGTTCAGTTATACTTATCTCATTCATTTTTTTTTGGAGTCGAGCTCCTATACCTTCATATTTACCCGACATGGAAGCGTCAAATCTATCTTTGTCCTGTGGAGCAAAATAATAAGTGTGCGGATCAAACGATTCAGCTATGGAATTAATGTAAAGTGTAAACCAATCGTCTCGCCTTAATTCATCAAGGTATGNAGACGTTTCCTCAATATTTTTTAAAGTCAGTGAACGCGACTCAATTTCAATATCTTCTAAAGATTTAAAGACAAAGTCTTTTTTGTATTCTTTTGATTCCTGATCATTAATTAATTCATAATAATTTGACAAGGTAGTCAGCTTTAATTGTTTACGCCAGCGTTCGTACATATCTTTCTTGGATTGTGCATATACTAATTTTTCGGAGTCGGACTCAAAATTTTCTTCTATTGTGAAATCGAAAGGGGTATTTAAAATTTTGTTGTAAATAGTTTTTGATTCATCAATTCTTAGCATCAGTTTTTCATAGACAATGTTGAAAAAATTTGATTCGAATTTTAAAAATTGGTCGTCTATTTTAGTTTCAAATTCACTAAAACTCTTTAAATCAGATTCGTAGAAATAAATCTTATTTGGATCTATTCGTTTTAAAAACCGCTTGTAAACGTCATATGAAAAATCATCATCAAAATCTTTAGGTTGAAAGTGCCCCTCTTCTAGTAGGTAAGACACCAGCTGCATTAAAAGCTTTTCCTTATCAGGGTTGTTATCAAAAGTTTTTGTTGTGAAACTGCATGAAGCAAATGCAACAAAAATAGCTAAAAGGAAAATATTGAAATTTTTAATCATTTTAAAAATATATATAAAGTGCGTACATAAAATTAAAAGAATTTCTTTATTTTGAGGTTTTTGTTCTAATAATTTTTTGTTAAACTAAAAAATTAAAGAATTAACAAATTACTTACTTTTGTTGTTATAATCTTTTAACGGTGAATAAAAAACCATTAATCTTAGTTACAAATGATGATGGAATTAAAGCCCCAGGAATTCGAGCTTTGATAAGTGTTGCTAATGAAATTGGGGAAGTGATTGTAGTTGCCCCGGACCGCCCGAGAAGCGCTATGGGTCATGCAATAACTATAAATAAGCCATTGTATTGTAAAGAAGAAGAAATTGATAATGGCCCTCAAACTGAGTATAGCAGCTCAGGTACTCCTGCGGATTGCGTTAAGCTAGCAATTCATGAGCTTCTTGGTAAAAAACCTGACCTATGTATTTCAGGAATAAACCACGGATCAAATTCGTCTGTTAATATAGTTTATTCTGGAACAATGAGCGCAGCACTAGAAGCTGGAATGGAAGGTATTCCATCCATTGGATTCTCATTGTTAAACTACGATTGGAATATTGACTTTAGCCCATACAAAACACATGTCAAGAAAATTTGTTTAAAAGTTTTAAAAAATGGGCTAAAAAAAGGTGTNAGCTTAAATGTTAATATCCCAAATATAAAAAAGAGGGAAATAAAGGGTGTTAAAATTTGTAGACAAGCCGACGCGAATTGGATTGAAAAATTTGACAAAAGAATTAGCCCAATGAAAAAAACCTATTATTGGCTTACAGGAAAATTTATTAACTACGACAGAGGAACTGATACAGATGAATGGGCTTTAGAAAACGGATATATTTCAATAGTCCCAGTAAAATTTGACTTTACAGACACCAATTATATCGAAAAGCTTAAAAATTGGAATTTTGATGAATAAGAAAGAAACTATTGAAGGATTTTTTTATGGTATTNGCTCTAATATTTCTGGATTTTTAGTAGTTATTCTNNTTTCCGCAAATTTCTCCTTNAATCCTGTTGAATTTTATGATTTTGTTANANNNGCAAAATCAGAAAAATTTCTTGGAAAACTAATTAGCCTNGGTGCAATCATGAATTTATTTTGCTTTTTCTATTTTTTAAAAAAAAATAAAGATTCCAAAGCNGCAGGTGTATTGATTGCAACTNTGGTAGCCGCCATTTTNACCTTACTAATCAAACTTTTATGAGATATTACATTATTGCTGGAGAAGCATCAGGAGATTTACACGGCTCAAATCTCATAAAATCTTTAAAAAAATTTGATAGAAANGCAAAGTTTAGAGCTTGGGGTGGAAATCTTATGAAATCAGCTGGTGCGGAAATAGTAAAGCATTATAAAGATTTAGCTTTCATGGGATTTTGGGAAGTAATCTTGAATATTAGAAAGATATATAACAATCTTAATCTCTGCAAAAAAGATTTAATTTCATTCTCACCAGACTGCGTTATTTTTATTGATTACCCTGGATTTAATCTAAGAATTGCTAATTGGGCAAAGGCGAAGGGAATAGACACACATTATTACATTTCACCACAGATTTGGGCTTGGAAGGAAAGCAGAATTAAACAAATAAAAAATAATATTGATCATTTACATGTCATTTTACCTTTTGAAAAAAAATTTTATGAAGTTAAGCACCAAACACCTGTCAATTTCGTAGGTCATCCATTGATTGATGCAATTGCAGAGCACACCAAATTTGAAAAAAAATCCATCCTAAAAAAATTTAATCTAAATGAAAAGCCGGTAATAGCTCTGCTGCCGGGTAGCAGAAAACAAGAAATAAATAAATCATTAAAGATTATGCTTTCTGTCATTGAAAATTTTCCTGACTACCAGTTTGTTGTAGCAGCCACCGAAAATCANCCAGAAATATTTTATCAATACCTGGCTAAAATCAAGAATTTAAAATTTGTTACAGGTTCAACTTACGAATTNTTAAGTGTAGCTAAAGCTTCGGTTGTAATGTCTGGAACGGCNACACTNGAGAGCGCACTTTTTGGAGTTCCCCAAGTAGTTTGTTACAAATCAAGCTGGTTATCATACCAAATAGGCAAAAGACTTATAAAACTGAAACATATTTCACTGGTTAATCTTATCATGGAAAAAGAAGTTGTTTGTGAATTAATTCAAAATGATTTCAATAAAAAAAGGCTTANACANGAACTTAAAAAAATTCTTACNGANNCNGANCAAAAAAAAATTAAGGCAGATTATAAAAGNTTNAANCAAAAACTTGGTGGACCNGGAGCTAGTAGAAAAACAGCAGAATTAATATTTAAATCNTTATAAATAAGCTGATATAAGTTACTTAAAATCTGATTTGAAAGAATTTCTGTAANCATTAAATGCCTCTTGAGTTTTAAGNCTTTTATANAAATCCTCTCCAAAAAGCTTTAAAAATAATTCTAGTTGCTCAGCTGATTTGTATCCTAAAATTGGTGCNAAATATTCACCCTTTTCCCCTAAAAATAATATAGTTGGATANGATCTTACACCAAAATATTGAGCTAGCTGATGTTGACTATTCCGGCGCCTTGCTTTTGCTGGGTCATAATTGGGATTGACTAGCTTTTGACCTTTAAAATTTACAATTTCATTTCCTTCAGCATTAAATTTCACAGCATAATACTTCTCATTCACATAAGCCGCTAATTTTTTGTTTGAAAAAGTATTTCTATCTAACATTCGGCACGGACCACACCATGTGGTGTACATGTCTATCATAATTTTTTTTGGATTACTTTTCTGCTTTGCTAATGCCTCATCCATTGANAACCAATTTATGCCTTGAGATAAAANAAATTGTGGAAAAATTATAATTAAGAAAATTAAATTTGATNGCATCTAATGTTTAATTACCTATTAACGTTANAAAAATTTTTCTTTGGTTTGCTGAGTTTCTGTGTTCGCACAAATAAATACCTTGCCAAATTCCCCACTGTGGAATACCATTTGTCACGGGAAAGGATATTGATGCTCCTAATATACTACTTTTTATNTGAGAAGTCATATCATCNGGTCCTTCAAAAGTGTGNGTGAAATATGTCGCTTTTTCGTNNACCATTTTGTTAAAGTGAGTTTCAAAGTCATCTCGAACAGTTGGNTCAGCATTTTCATTAATTGTCAAACTTGCAGATGTATGCTTAATAAANACATGAACNATGCCACTTTTTTGTGGAAGTTCATCTAAAACATAATTCGTGATTAAATGGAANCCTCTTNNAAATTGAGGTAATANTATCTCTTTTTGGAAAATCATTAATTGATNTTTTTATCAGCGNACTCCGTGCATCAACTTGTTGATTACGGGNTATANAAAAGCAGATATTAATCCAAGACCAAAAGCAATAGCTGTAAGAATCCAAAAGAATTGACTAAGNCCATATTGGTTAGCTATGCCCTCTGATGCTTCNCCGAAAACCCCAGCCAACTTCATACCGATNGCAACAGCCAAATACCAAATACTAAACATCATAGCTATCATTCTTCCCGGAACCAATTTACTTACNTANGAGAGAGCAACGGGCGANACNCAAAGCTCTCCCATGGTATGAAAAAAATAAACCAAAATTAGCCATATCATACTTACAGATGCTGTTTTAGCACCTGCTGGTATACCAGAAGCGCCAATTGCAACACATGCCATACCGATTCCAAGCAAAATCATGCCTATTGCNTATTTAAAATTAGCATTNGGATTGTATTTNCTTCCCCACCATTTCGAAAATAAAGGAGCAAAAGCAATTATAAACAATGANTTTANAACTCCAAACCAAGATGCTGGTACTTCAGCAATTNCCTTTTTAAACTCNGTNTTTANCATCCAAATAGCAATTGCCCAAATAATCANAAAACTAAAAGCTAAAATTATATTTGAAAGAAAATATTTAGAAAATGTTTTTTTAAATAATAAAATTAAAACCCATGTGATTATTCCTAATGGAATAATAGTCATTAAAGAATTTATNATTTTAAAAATNTCTGCAGCANTTCCTTCAAGNACGCGTTGAGTATAATCTTTTGCAAATATTGTTAGACTACTTGGAGCTTGTTCAAAAATGGCCCAGAAAAATATAGTNATAATAGCAAAAAATATTACAGCCAACATCCTGTCCATAGTTATTCTNTCGTATCGTGGAATNCTAATAATCANAAGCAAAATAAACAACACCAAAGCAGTAATTATTGCTACNTTAGATCCTGAGGCTCCAAANACTTCAAAATTAAATAAATTATATGATCCCTCCGAAATTTTAGANACNGGNTCATTTAANATCCANGCTANACCTAAAACAGACGCAATANCAATTATTATTANATGAATATTTGTAAANGGGTTAAATTTTGGTTCATCNCCTAAATTCGNNTNATNGGCTTTTTCAGAAAGAATTGGTTTTTTACCNATATCACCAAAAATATTTTGAGCAAACCAAAATTGTAATANACCAAAAAACATGAAAATTCCTGCCAATCCGAACCCCCAACGCCATCCTACTTTTTCNCCTAANTAACCACACAANANAATTCCTAAAAATGCACCGGCNTTNACACCCATGTAAAAAATNGTATAGGCCCCNTCTTTTTGATCATCTTTNCCTTTNTACATTTGCGAAATTATTGAGGTCATATTTGGTTTAAAAAAACCACTACCGAAAACTAAAAGTGTAAGCCCGGNATATATAAAAAATGGNGTTTCTANTGCCATTGAACCATGACCAAGTGTCATAAGTAANGCNCCAATAACAACAGCATAACGATANCCTATGANCTTATCNGCAAAATAACCACCCATAAGCGTCGATAAATAAACTAGAGAAGTNTANGTTCCAAAAATAGCATAAGCATATTCTCTNGGCCANCCCCATCCCTCATCCATNAGAGATGCAGTAAAAAACATAACTAAAAGTGCTCGCATNCCATANTAGGAAAATCGCTCCCACATCTCAGTAAAAAATAATACAAAAAGTCCAGCTGGGTGTCCTAAGACCTTATCTTTAAATATTTCGTCAATTTCTTCATTCATCTTTTTATTTATTTTTAGTTTTTCTCTAAACTTTCGGCACCATGAGTAAGTCGCTTCAATGGTTTTAAAATTATAACAACCAAAATACCAAAAATACTGCAAAATATTGCTATTCCGGTAAAGATTGTAAATTCCCCAAACTGAGAGGCCGATTCACCAAGAAGGCCTGCTANTTTGTTNCCTATTCCNGACGCTGCAAAATATGCACCCATCATAAAAGCCATCCAACGNTCAGGCGCTAGCTTTGTAATNAAGGATAAAGCNACCGGAGAGGCACACAATTCGCCNAATGTGTGAAATAAATATGCGAAAATTAACCAATACATTGCAGAAGTTCCAGTACTTTCATATTGCATTGANGCTGCCGACATAAAAAAGAAGCCCCANCCCATAACTANTACTCCTATTGCCATTTTAAACAATGATGATGATTCTTTATTTCTATTTTTCCACCAAGCCCAAAAACTACCTACAATAGTAGCAAATATCAAAATAAAAATNGCATTGACAGATTGGAACCAACTAGCAGGCACCATATAATCNNCNANGGACAAGTCAGTTTTTTGATAGGTATAAANGTTTAGTAAGCCTCCAGCTTGTTCAAAAGCTCCNCAAAATATTATTATGATCAAAAAGGATAGATAGGTNACAAGAATCCTATCNTTNTCAATTTTGNTACCATCGTTGTAAACTACAATTCCTACACCNACNGCAAATGACAGACCAATTACTAAAAGGCCATATGACCACGACNCACCAANTAACCAAATTGTTAATCCAANGAGTACTGTTATTGCAAANCCTAAAATTGAGTTTAAGTTNTTAAAAATTGCCAAAAATAAGTTTTGTGTAACACTTTTCTCTTCCGAAGACCTTTTATCAANTACAACATTTCCAANANCCATTAAATACTTTTGTCCATACCAATATGTCAATTGGCCAATTGCCATTCCAACTCCAGCCATTCCAAAACCATAATGCCAACCAATATTTTCACCAACATATCCAACAGTAATAGCTGCAACTGCTGCACCTAAATTTATACCCATATAAAAAATATAAAAACCCATATCGCGNTTATTTTGCTCANTTNTTGAGTATAATCCTCCAACCATNGTNGAAATATTTGGCTTTAACATNCCAACACCCATAATAATGAGAACTAAACCTAAATAGAAGGCCCANATTTGTTCAACAGCNAGTATACTGTGACCTAAAACCAAGAGAATTCCGCCNATAAAAACAGATTTCCTTTGGCCAATTATCTTATCAGCTATTATACCACCAGGAATTGANGCCACATAAACAAACATAGTATACCAACCATAAAGTGCTATTGCACTATCATTAGCCCATCCAAGNCCTGGATTGTCAGANCCTGTTTCAGCTACAAGATAGAGNACTAAAATTGCACGCATACCATAATATGAAAACCGNTCCCACATNTCNGTTAGAAACAAAACGAAAAGCCCAATTGGGTGTCCAAAAATTTTCTTCTTATTCAAAAACGTTATTTGTTTTTCCATAACTTGCCTTTAATAATAATTAATATACGCCTCAATTTTATTTATATGAAATTTTATCTCCCAATGTTTGAGAAAGAAAATTAGTCATCTTTTGATATAAATGTAATCTTGTATTACCTCCATAAATTCCATGGTTTTTGTCTGGATAAATTGCCCATTCAAATTCCTTACCAGCCTGAACAAGAGCTTCAACCATTCGCATAGTGTGCTGTAAATGTACATTATCATCAGCTGAACCGTGTATTAATAAATAATCACCCCTTAATTTTTGAGGATAAAAAAANGGNGAATTATCATCNTAACCNTTNGGATTTTCTTGTGGAGTTCTCATATAACGTTCGGTATANATNGTATCATAAAATCNCCAATTTGTTACTGGTGCAACAGCNATTGCCANCTTAAAAATTGAACTNCCCTTNAGNAANCAATTTGTNCTCATGTGACCTCCAAAACTCCAACCCCAAATTCCGATNCGACTCTCATCAATATGAGGTAATTTTGATAGTTTTTCAGCTACCGCNATTTGATCCTCAGTTTCATATTTAACCAAATTNAAATAAGTTNATTTTTTAAAATCAGCTCCCTTGAAACCAGTCCCNCGGCCATCTACACAAACTACAAAGTATCCCATTTGTGCNAACATTAAATGCCAATAATCATTTGATGAATTCCAACTATTTGANACCTCCTGTGATCCTGGACCTGAGTATTGAAACATTAGTAATGGATATTTTTTTAATGGATCAAAATTAACAGGTTTAAGAGTCCACATATTTAACTCATTACCGTTAACTTGAATTGTGCTAAAAATTTTTTCTGAAAGTTGGTAACTCTTCAGCTTTTTAAGCAAATTTTCATTTGTCTTGATGACTTTTAACTCTTTTCCATTAGAAGCATTATTCAAAGTATAGAAGGGGGGTATCTTGCTACTTGAAAATGAATTAATGTAGTAGCTAAAATTAGAACTAAAAAACGCATCATTGGTTCCAATTTTATCAGACAATCTAAGCTTATTTTTTCCGTTCAATGAAATGGAAAAAATTTCTCTTTCAATTGAGCTATTTTCCACTGATTGGTAAAATATTTTATTCCTTTTTTCATCATAACCATAATAAGCAGTAACATCCCAATTTCCAGCAGTGACTTTATTAATCAAGTTACCTTCTTTGGAATAATGATAAATGTGATTAAATCCATCTTTCTCAGATGTCCAAATAAAGCTATTGTCTTTTAAAAAAGTTAAAACATCTGTGATATCAATGTAAGCATCATCAGTCTCCCTCAATACTAATTTACTCTCATCTGTTTCAGAATTAATAAACCATAAATCTAATTGATTTTGATGCCGGTTAATGTATTGGGCACTTAAAATAGATGGGTCTAAGGTCCATTTAATTCTTGGTATGTAAAAATCTTCGTATGAATCAGTTAATTTTACAGTTTTGGAAACTCCATTATCTAAATCATAAATATGGAGAGAAACGACAGAATTTTTTTCACCTGCTTTGGGATATTTGAAAACTTGTTGTTTTTGATATAAATAATCCCCATAGACATCCATTGAAAATTCAGGAACTTCTGACTCATCAAAACGAATATAGGCAATCTTTGTTCCATCAATATTCCATTCATATGCGCGAACGAATGCAAATTCTTCTTCATAGACCCAATCGGTAATTCCATTGATAATCTTATTTTTTTCACCCCCACCTGTAATTCGCTTAACGATATCAGTTTCTAAGTTTTTTACATAAATATTATTTTCATAAGAAAAAGCTAGGTGTAAACCATCAGGTGAAAATGTTGGTTCCTGAATTTGATAGTTCCACACTTTTTGAATATCACCCGATGAAATGTCATAAATAAAATAGGTTCCTAAAATTGATCGGCGATAAACTGGGTTGGGGTTGGTCAATAGAAGAACTTTTGACTCATCATTATTAAAAGCATAATCTGTGAAATAATCAATTTCTTCCAGATCTTTTGAATCAATAACCGATTTGATTTTGAGCTGAGACTTGTATTCATATAAATCGATTGAGGTAGATCTAGTTGCTGCATTAAAATTAATAACACTATACTGCTGACCACTTTTCATTGAGTGGATTGCATCTATAGATTCTGTTTCAAAAGACCTGTCCCAAATCTGCTGGAGACTAATTTTTTTTAATTGTCCAAATGCAAAAAAAGATGTAACTAAAAAAAATAGTATTAAATAGATTCTAGAAAACATATGCGAATTTAAAATTTTAAAATCTAATTTTAATAAAAAAAAATCAAAACCCGACCCTTAAACTAAATTTAACACTCAATTTATTGACAATGTTTTCTGATAATTTGAAGAATAGTATATTTGTCTGAACTTAATTAGTTATTAAGATGTCAATTTCAGGATTTTCTAAATTTTCAAAAGAAAAAAAAGTTGATTGGTTAATTAAAAACCACTTCAATGGTAATATTGATGCAAAAAAAATATTAAAATCTTACTGGAATGAGGACAAAAAACTTCAGCAATTACATGACGAGTTTACTGAAAATTGTATTTCAAACTTTTACATGCCATTTGGCATAGCACCCAATTTTTTGATAAATAACAAATTTTTCACTATCCCTATGGCAATAGAGGAAAGCTCAGTTGTTGCCGCGGCAAGTAATGCTGCAAAATTTTGGATGTCTAGAGGCGGATTCAAAACGCATGTAAGATCAATAACAAAAGTTGGACACATACACTTTTTATTCAAAGGGAACAAAGATGAGCTAATAAAATTTTATGAATCTATCAAATCAGATTTGATAAAAACTTTATCACCATTAACAAATAACATGAAATCACGTGGCGGTGGTATACAAGAAATAAAACTCGTTAACTGCTGCGAGAAAATGAATTATTATTATCAAATTGAAGTAAATTTTAACACTTGTGATGCTATGGGTGCTAATTTTATTAATTCCTGCCTTGAAAAAATTGCTTATGAACTTAAAAAAATTGCTAATGAAAAATATCCGATGATATCAAAAAACTTGGAAATTATAATGAGTATTTTATCTAATTATGTTCCCAACTGTATTGTACATGTTGAAGTTTCTTGCCCAGTCAATGATTTGAATTTTGAAAGTGGTTTAGATGGAAGAGAATTTGCAGAAAAGTTTGTTCAAGCTGTGAAAATAGCTGAAGTTGATACTTCGCGTGCTGTTACACATAATAAAGGTATAATGAATGGTGTTGATTCTGTTGTAATTGCGACTGGAAATGACTTCAGAGCAATAGAAGCAGGAGTCCATGCTTATGCCTCCAAAGATGGAAATTATACTAGTTTGTCTCATGCACAAATAAAAAATAAAAATTTTAAATTTTGGATGGACCTTCCTTTAGCTTTAGGTACAGTTGGAGGACTTACCTCATTGCATCCAATGGTTAAACTCGCCTTAGATCTACTAGATAATCCTTCTGCGGAAATGTTAATGGAAATTGTTGCCGCAGCAGGACTTGCCCAAAATTTTGCAGCAGTAAAATCTTTAACAACAACGGGCATACAAAAAGGACACATGAAAATGCACCTACTTAATATCTTGAATAATTTGCAGGCAAATCAAAATGAAAAGGACAAGCTAATAAATCACTTTAAATCTAATATTGTTTCTCATAGCGAAGTAGTCAAAGCCCTAACAAAACTCCGTAAAAATGACTGAATTTTATAGCCATGGGAAATTACTAATTACGGGTGAATATACTGTACTAGACGGATCAATGTCATTAGCCGTGCCCACAAAATTTGGACAAAGCCTCACGGTTAGCCCAATTTCAAAAAATGAAATTGTATGGAAAAGTTTTGATATCAATAAAAAATTATGGTTTAAAACTAATTTTTCAACTTTAGATATGGATCAAATTAGTAAAGACAAAATTCATGACAGTTTAATTAACTCTTTCAAAATTATTAAAGATCTAAAACCAGAACTTTTCAAAAAAAATGGATTTGAATTTAATACCTTCTTAGAGTTTCCTCAAAACTGGGGTTTAGGTTCCTCATCAACACTAATAAATAATTTAGCACAATGGGCAGGTGTTGATCCATTTCAATTATTAGAAAAAACATTTGGAGGCAGTGGATGTGATGTAGCCTGTGCTCAGAGCTCCAAACCCATAATTTATCAAAAAATCAATGGGAAAGCTAAAATAAAGCCGATAAGCTTTAATCCTTCATTTAATGAAAAAATTTTTTTTGTTTACAGAAATAAAAAACAAAACACTCGAGAGGCAATTTCACACTACAGTTCTTTAAGAAAAATCAGAAAAAAAGACATCTCCAAGATTAATACAATTACAAAAACAATTATTCTTACTTCAAAAATCAAAGAATTTGAAAATTTAATAACTGAACATGAGATGATAATTAGTAATCTAATTAAACAACCCCCATTAAAAAAAATCAAGTTTAGTGATTATAACGGAGCTATAAAGAGTTTAGGAGCATGGGGAGGAGATTTCTTTCTTGCCACAGGGTCTGATCAAGACTATTTCAAAAAAAAGGGATATGAAACGATTATTAGCTACAAGGATATTATATTATAGATTTATGAAATTTGATAATATGGCAGTAGGTTTTAATAAAAAAACGATCTATTATCTTCAATCATAGTAGCATTCTTTAAAGCCTCAAAAAGCATAGAATTGATATCATTTTCCTTAGCTTTTCCAACTTTATCAGCAGAAGCTTGATAGCTTTCGATTAATTTGGCACGTATAATTTTATTGACTTTCAAAACATACACGCCAAACTGGCCAGATATTGGATCTGAAATTTCACCTTCCTTCAAACCAAAAGCAGTACCAACAACAAGCGGCTCTTTTCCAAATTCAGAAAGAATAGGATTTTTCATATTAATAGTAATAGATTTTTTTATTTGTTGCTCTTCATTTTTAGCTAATGACTCCAAGTCTTTAAAAGAAGATAAACGAGACTTAATTAGTGATGCTTTCTTTTCCTTTAAAATTTCGGGTTTAGCGGTTACTGAAGCTCGCTCTGTGGACATTAGGCCCTTGTTATCAATTGATGTAACTTTTACAACTATGTGACCTCCATTGTTAGTTTTAAAGCTTTCAAAATCACCAAGTTTAGTACTATTTTTAAAGGTCCATTGAACAATCTCTCTATTAGGCTTCAGCCCAGGGATATTTTCATCTAATTCACCTATTTTGGTGACTGTATTTATTTCATAATCACTCTCTTTAGCAGCTGATTCAAAGCTAGAATTTTTAGAACTGATTTGAAAATTTCTATGCTTTTTGTTTTGACTGTTAATTGTTTCATCGGATGCAACTATTTTTTTAGAAATGGTTGCTACTTTGTAAGAATCTTGAAAGGTTTGGTCAAGTATCTCAATGACATGGAAACCAAAATCAGTACCAACGACTCCTAAACTGCCCTTTGAATTTTGTGTTGAAAATTCCTTGAATTGTGGTGCGAGAGCATTATTTGCATGGTCAAATTCAATAACTCCACCTTTTTCATTACTCACTTTATCAGACGAAAGACTTAACAAGGAATTAAACTTTGTGGAATTTTTCTTCAAAATATCATAAATACTATCAGCCGTGGCTTTAGCTTCGTCTTGGGATTTAATAATTGAAGCATCAGCTCTAATCGCTCCACGATATGGAATTAGTATATGCCTAACTTTAACGTTATTTACAGAGTCTTTGACGGACAACATTTTAGTTAATTTGTAAAATCCTGAGTCTTCATAAGGCCCAAATACCTCGTTTTGAGCAAGAGATACTATACTGTCTGAATATTTAGCATTAAAAAAAGATTTAAGAACGTATCTGTCAACAAAATAATCATCAGAATTTGAATTTACAAAAGATTCATTATCGGATGTGCTAGCAAATCCTTTTGTAGCAGTCACACTTTGTGCGCTGTTAATATTTTGAATACCATTGACTAGTGATTTTAAACTGGAAAGAATAAATTTTTTGTCATTTTCAGATGGCTCAGCTGAAAACTTAACAAAAATAAAATCCCTCGAAGATTCTACCTCAAATTTTTTTGGAAATCGATTTATGTAATCTTTTATATCTGTTGAACTAACATTAACCAAACTATCATTAATGCTTGAATAAGGAATTTGAATGAGATCAATTTCAACTTTGTCATTTTCAAGATTGTAATCAAATTCACCTTCAGTTAAAGTACCCATAGTTCCAGATCTAACCAAACTGAAGTAAGATTGTAGCATACCATTAAAAGAAACTTGTTGCTCAAAATCAGTCCAAGCATCATAACTTATTGGAATTCCACCCAAAATTGAAGTCTCAGGTGCAATAGCCTTTAGATTTGAAATAAAATTAGAAAGTTTATCTTGATCAAAATTTCCTTCTTGATCTAAAAACTCTTCGTAAGTTTCAATCGCAGGACTCCCTTGGAACAAACTGCTTTTTCTAAGTAAATCAATTATGAAATCTCTTTCAATCGAAAGGCCTAGTTTATCGAACTGGGACTGCATCACCTTTGAATATACTTCTCGATCCCAAACCTGATTGACAATTTGTATGTTAGATTGTTGTCCACGAATCTGACGTTGTCGCAGCTCAACTTTTTGTCTGAAATCACTAACATCAATTTCATCTTCATTAATAACTCCAATGTTGGTCTTTTCTGAATTGAATATATCAACTATAGTTCCAGATCCAGTTGAAAAAACAAATGCAAAAAGAGCTAAGCCAATAACACTAATTAATGCTACAGGTCCAAGTGATCTTATTTTTCCTAGTAATGCCATTATCTATATTTTTCAATCAGTTGACGAAAATACCAATTTAATTTGAAATAATAAAGTAGGACCAATTATATTAAGGCTAAATTTTATAAATCATTATTTGAAAGTAATTTTAGAGATATTAACTCGATTTTAGTACTTGAAACTTCCTCAATTGTAAACTCAAATCCTTTAATATTGATACATTGCTTTTTTTCCGGGATATTTTCAGTGTGGTAAACAATTAATCCTCCCAAAGTTTCATAATTTTCGTTCTCAGGCAATTGTAATTTGTATGTTTCATTGAGATAATCAACTTCTAGTCTGGCAGAAAAGATAAATGAATTATCACTAATCTTTTTTTCAACTGTCACCACAGAATCATGTTCATCTTCAATTTCACCAAATAACTCTTCAACAATATCTTCAATGGTTAAAATTCCAGATGTACCCCCATATTCATCTAATACAACTGCTAAACTTTTTCTTTTTTTTGTTAAAGTATTAAGTATGTCTTTTGCTAGCATAGTTTCAGGAACAAATTCTGTTGGCATCAAAATTGATTTAATTGATTTTGGATTTTTAAATAAATCGAAAACGTGTACATAACCTAAAACATCATCAATTGTATTGTTGTAAACAACAATTTTAGATAAACCTGTGAGAGTAAAAATCTTGCTAAGATTTTCAATTGAGTCATGGATTTCTATCGATTTAATCTCAGTCCTTGGAATCATAGCTTCTCTGGCTTTTTTATCTGAAAAGTCAAGAGCATTTTGAAAAATTATAATTTCATTATCCATCACATCTTCAGCTTCAACCGATTCCATCTGTTCGGAAATATAGTTAACCAGTTCAACTTTCGAAAAAGCTAATTGTACTTGATCACCTTTTGTTTTAAAAAAAATTCTCAAAACATAATCTGAAATCCAAATGACGAAATCGGATACGTAATAGAAAAATATGTAAAAAATATATGCAGGTAAAGAAAAAAGCTTCAATAATCTATTTGCATATATCTGGAAAAAAACCTTTGGTAAAAACTCAGCTGTCAATAAAATTATGACAGTTGAAATTATAGTTTGTGACAATAAACTCAATTCATCAAAAAAATATTTAAAAAAAACACTTTGATGAGATAATTTTAAATTTATAAAATCAACTAAAAAATCTCCCATGTAAAGTCCATAGATGACTAATGCAATGTTATTTCCTATAAGCATCGTAGCGATAAACTTTGATGGCTTAGCGGTAATTTTGTTAAGCAATTTGGATAAAAAACTTCTTTGTTTTTTTTGAATTTCAATGTGAATTTTATTGGAAGAAACAAAAGCGATTTCCATTCCTGAAAAAAAAGCTGATAAAAATAAGCTAACAAAAATTAAAATTAATTCGAGAGTCATCTAATCGGATTTATCACGATTTTTAATTTTTTTTTGATATCTATCTCTAAAGAAAAAAATAAAAACTGAAAAAAATGCAAAAAAAAGAGAAATAGAAAATCTTGTTGAATCCAAGTTCCAGCTTTTTATAGCGTCAAGAAAAAATAGGGTTGCGAAAACTAAATAAAAATATTTAAAAAAATAGATAAGTTTCATCATTATGTAAAATATTGTTAAAGATAACTATTAATCTCTAATTTTTATTCGACCACTAACTTCCAGGACTTGAGCATTTGTAAAATTTTGATTTGCATCAAACCCGTTGCCATTAGTAATATAATTTCTTGTTCTAAACTTAACAGGAAAATCTGTAAAAAGCCACTCTCTTTTCTGATCATAATATAATTGCTCAGTAAATAATGAATCACTATCAGCTGTGATTAAAACAACATTACCCCTTAAATCAATAATATCAGTATCGTTATAAATTTTTGCAGTATTTGAAAAAACTTTACTTGAATCTTTATCCTTATCTAAAAGAGTTAAATTAATTCCCTCTGGAAATTCATAAAAAGGAAAAGGTTGATTTGAATAATTCATCATCTTTGAGGAACTCAATACAGATTTTAAATAACCTGAATCAGTGTATTTAGTTTTTATATTTTCAGCAGTTGAAAGTGGAAAAACTTTTGGAAGTGAATCGCCTTGAATTATTGATAACCTCCTCTCGCAAGACAAAACAAATGCAAAAACTAATAACAATAAGGCTAACTTTTTCAAGACATTGAGTAATAATTATTGGATATTTGGAACAGT
Source organism: Flavobacteriaceae bacterium (assembly GCA_002721175.1). Classification (GTDB taxonomy): domain Bacteria; phylum Bacteroidota; class Bacteroidia; order Flavobacteriales; family Flavobacteriaceae; genus UBA3537. The sequence goes on from PBJR01000019.1 coordinate 23,341, forward strand.
TACTTTTCTTTGAATCCAACATCCAATGGATATAATTTGACCTTCCTTTCCAGACGAAAAAATTTCACTTTTCTGCGGTGCTTTAGCTGAATAATTAGCAATATATTCAGATGCCTTTTTACTAAGATTTGGGGAAACTCTTGAAGCCTTGGAGGCCTCTTTTGCAGCCAACCAATAAACAGCTCTTTTAGAAAAATTATCATCACCACATTTGTTAGCACTTTTAGAATACATATATGCTATAGCGAGATATGCTTTACCCAAACTTGGATTTAGTTTAAGTGCTTTTTTGTAATAAGATCTCGCTTTTCCATAACTTCCTTTATTTTTGAAATTTGTAGCAATTTTATAAAGTATTTTGGCTTTTGAAAAATCATCGCTCTCAAGATCCACAGCTTGATTATAATAACTTAGAGCTTCACTTGTCAAGCCTGATTTTTCTTTTAATATAGCTAGGTAAAAAGATGTCTCAGCATTTGGCGAAAGTTCATTTTTTTTCTCAACTATTTTTACAAATAATGGATCCTCATTACATCCCTTGTTATAAATTCTGTTCATAGCACGTTGGAGCCATAATTGGTCCTCCTTGTATAAATCAAAGTTACGAGTGTAAAGAGGGATTAAGTTCTCGCAATTTGCTCTCTTTCCAAGTTTAGTGTCAATACTAGTTGATATTTGATCATACGCTTTTAAATAACTGTTGTAGGAATTAAACTTAGATTTATCAGATCTTGTCATCTCTTTAGTTTCTCCATCTAATGTCATGTAAGAATTTCTTTTTATTGTATATTTTTTTACTTCGCTATCAACCTTTTCTGTAATAACGTCATACATATCAAAAAGCCCTTGAGCGGGTATCTTCCCCAAATCATACATATCAACAGTGAGCGAGAAATAAGTATATAAACTTTTTGGGTTTGTAAATGTCTCAAAATCGGATTCATATACATTATTAAACTCATAAAATAAATCTTCTTTGCTAATTGAAAGTTCTTTACGATGATCATACTTTAATTGACATGCCTTAGCCATGTATTGGCCAATAGGGGTTGTTGATGGAAATAAATCAATACGTTGCTCCCATAACTTAAGAATATCGTTTAAAAAAAATATTTTTTCTTCTTCCTTTGAAGTTCTAATTTTATGTTTTAATATTCTTTCACCGTAAACAAAAATAGCTTTGTTAAATTTAGGATTTCTCTGTCTTATCTCATTCCATGGCGCATAGGCATCGTCATAATTTTTAGCCTTGACGTATTCGCTGAAAATTGAAAGTGTTTGAATGTCTTGCTCGTTTTGAGATGAGACATTGAAAAAATAAGTTATCAAAATTAATGATATGATTGTTGTATTATTTAACATGATTAATTTTTAAAAATTTTTTTTATTAATTAAATTTTCTTTTTTCAAACCACCTATCATTTACAGATAAACTAACGTTGAAACTAAAAAAAGTTTCTTTGGCTAAATTTGAGGAAGTGGTGCCCCTCTGTCCCCATTCAAAACCTAAATTTGCGTTAGAAAACAAACGACCAACTGGTAAACCTACACCAAAAGATATGCCAAATTCGTCAATTGATTGATTGTTAATTACTAATCCAGTTTGTTCCATGCGTATACCAGCTCTGTAAACAATTCTCTTCCAATAGTTGCTAAACGAGTCATATTTGGGAATAAAAAATCCACCAAGAGAAAAAGTGGATGCGTCCTCAAAATATGCATTATTTATTTCTATAAATTCGTTACTATATTTCGAAGACTCTGTAATTGAATAATCAAATCCAAAAAACCAAGACCTCGGAGCTCCAATCCCTAAGCCAAAGCTCGATTTTGAAGGCAGAGCTAATGTAGTCTCAGACAAGTTCAATAGTTCCAAATCTACATCTGCCGAAGATTCAATATATTCCACTTGATCTGAGTCAATAGATATTGTTGCAACTTGGCTCTTGTTTTTAGAAGAAATATTTGAATCTGGACTCAATGATGCTGATGCCATTAATTCAATAGACTTAAATATCTTCTTACTCCAAATTATACCAAAATTTAATGAAAATCCTCCTAAATCTGATCTTTTTGCGACTCTACTTTGATACTGAAGTAATTCCCCTTGAGCATTGTATCCGAATGCAATACTAGTATTGGTTACATTTCCAAAATTATATTGTCCGTCAATACCAACTTTTAAATTTTTGTGAATTTGATATCCGGTTGCAAGAAAAACCCTATTAATTCCTCCATCTCCACGATAGCGAAATTGTAATTGATCATTGTCTCCTCTTGACTGCAGGCTATACCCGACTGAAGAGTATGGAAGAATTCCTAAACCAATACCAAATTTTCCTACAGGGAATGATAAAGCCAAATAATCTATAGATGAATTTCCATAATTGTCATTTGCACTCATTGTTTCAATCGTTGTTGAAGAAAAACTAGTCCCCATAGTGAATTTAACTGGACGAGCCTCATTATTATAGAATGCTAAGTTATTACCTGCATATGAGGCAGGATTTCGCAAATTTATATGAATACTATCTGAATAAACGCTAATACCACCCATTGATTGATTCTCAACTGTACCTTTGAACTTAATACTGCCCAAGCCATAGAAAGAATAAGGTGAACTTGTAATTTGCTGACCAAAAGCTAAAAGAGAAAATACTAAAGCGGAACAAACAATTAAATTTCTAATCATTCCTTAAAATTAGCTTCTGATAAAAAGTTAAGACCTTCCATAAGAAAATTAGAGATTGCAAATATGCTAATTTTAAATTGTTTACACAAGAAATTACAATCACCACCTGTAACTACTACTTTCAAATCAGGATATTCTTTTTTGTACATAGATACCATTCCCTCAATTTCAGTTACAGCACCTAAAACAACGCCAGTATGGACTGAAGAGTGAGTTGAATTGCCAATAAAATTTTCAGGATGTGTGGGGTTTAAATTTGGTAGATTTTCAGTTAGCTGATATAATGACTTATAGCGCATCATTAATCCAGGTGAAATTGATCCACCATGGTAATTAGAATCTTTATCTATGAAGTCATAAGTAATACATGTTCCGGTGTCAATTATCAAAACATTTTGATTTGGGTAGATATGATGTGCTGCTGCAACTAAAGCTATTCTATCAGTTCCAAGTGTTTCAGTTGTCTTATATAAAGAATTAAATGGTAATCTAACTTTTGAGTCTAGGAATAATAATCTATATCCGTCAAAAAATTCTTTAATTTTATTTTTTTTCAGCGTAGATACAGAAGAAACTACAACAAAATTAATATTTGGATAATTTTTTAATACTTTAGACAAGCTTATTTTTAATTCTTTTTCTTTAAAAGTTCTATGCTCTATCTGTAATTTAGAATCAAAAACTGCAAGTTTAATTAAAGAATTCCCTACATCCAAAATTAATTTCATAACAATTTATCTTGCGTAAATTTACAAACCATTTTTTTAAAAATTTGGTTTAGGTAAATTAAAATTCTATTATATTTGCTGCTCATTATAAGGTACCTTAGCTCAGTTGGTAGAGCAACGGACTGAAAATCCGTGTGTCCCTGGTTCGATTCCTGGAGGTACCACTAAACCCCATTCATTTTGAATGGGGTTTTAGATTTTTATATTTTCTAACATCTCTTCGCAAATCATATCCAAATCGTAATTTGATTTCCATCCCCAGTCTTTATTTGCCTGGGAGTCATCAATAGTTTTAGGCCAGCTATCAGCAATCTCTTGTCTAAAATCAGGCTCATAATTGATCTTTGATTTAGGTAAAAATTTTTTTATTCTCTTAAAAAGCTGATTTGGATCAAAAGTAATTGCTGCTAAATTATAAGAGGAATTAACGGTTAATTTATCCGCTTCAGCACTCATGATCTCTGTGGTAGCGCGAACTGCATCATCAATGTACATCATTGGTAATTTAGTTTTAGATTTCAAAAAACAAGTATAAGCTCCCTTATCAATTAGTTCTTTGAAAATGTGTACAGCATAATCTGTTGTGCCACCGCCCGGAAGTGACTGCCAACTAATAATCCCTGGATATCGAAGACTCCTGACGTCGATCCCAAATTTTATTTTATAATACTCACACCAACGCTCCCCAGCCAACTTTGCGATACCATAAATGGTAGTTGGATCCATGATGGTCAATTGGGGAGTATTAATTTTTGGAGTAGATGGACCAAATACTGCTATACTAGATGGCCAAAATAACTGCTTGATAATCCCCTTTTTAGCTAAATCAAGCGTGACTAATAATGGCTTCGTATTAACATTCCATCCTATCGCTGGTTTCTTTTCAACTTCAGCGCTCAACATGGCAGCCATTAGATAAACAGTATCAATTGAAAAATTTATTACTGCTTCCTTTACAGCTAAATAATCTGTAGCATCTAGAATTATAAAGTTATTATCAGTATTAGAATTTCTATTTTTTCTAATATCGCTCGCTATAACGTTTGATTTGCCGTGTAATTTACATAATCGTTGTGTTAATACGCTACCAATTTGACCTAACGCCCCAAGAACCAATATCTTTTTGGAATGTTTACCAGATTTAGTTTCGTGAATCATTTTATTTAGTATAAAGTTTCGGTTAAATTAACAAATATTTATAGCAAAGTGGCATATTTATTGTGATATTTGTATCTGTAGAAAGTTTTGAATGACATGACGATAATTAAAAAAAATACGATATTTTGTACAAGCTTAATATTATTTGTTTTTCTAACTAAATGCCAAACAAATGACCTACCTAAAAATGAAACATCCGTAAACTTCAAATATAAAGATAATCACATAAATAACTCTTATGTTGATAATACAATAAAATTTGAATTAACTGCGAGTTCTGAGAAAATAATTAATGATTGGATTGCATTTGGAGTTCTACGTGAAAAAATCCTTTACATTAATAAAAATGAAGGAAAAAAAACTAACACTTCCAAGGAAGAAATTAAAAAAATGTTTAAGAATTTAGAGCTAAATCCACCATCGCCTTTTGATAATAACAGTATTTGGTCTAGATTTAAGATTCTAGAAACTAATATTTATATGTACCTTGAAACATTAAAAATTAATCAATCCAATTTTGAAAAATCAAAAAAAATAAAAAATGATGTAGCTGTATCATATTCCAACATCGTAAGACAAATAAATAAAATCAACGAAAAAAATTCACAAATCTTATCCAATAACTAACTTCTATTATGAAAAAACTTTGCGCACTATTTATTTTTTCAGTTTTTAGCTCCAATGCCCAAATCAGCTTCAATGCACCGTGGATTAATGAAAAGGATCTCTACGAAGAAAAAATTAACTTTCAAAAAATAGTTAATGATGCCAATTCTTATTGGGAGGGTCGAGATAAAGATGCTAAAGGTAGCGGGTACAAAGTCTTTAAAAGATGGGAAGCTTATTGGGGAAATTATGTTGACGAAAATGGCTTTTTGCCCTCCAAAGATGAATTTTGGAACTCTTGGATGGAGAAAAATACCACAAATCAAAGTAGACAAGCTAATGAGTCATTAACTGACGAGAGTGATTGGATATCTATGGGTCCAAATGACTTTCTAAATCGATCAACTTCGTACCTAAATTTAGGTCGAATTAATTGTATAACTCCACACCCCACTAATCCCGACGAACTGTATGCTGGAGCACCTTCAGGAGGCATCTGGAAATCAACTGACGGGGGCCTAACGTATGTTCCACTTTCTGATGATTTACCACAAATTGGGGTATCAAGTATTGTTATAAACTATGATAATCCTGATATAATTTATATTGGAACTGGAGATGATGATGCAGGAGATTCTTACAGCGTAGGAGTTTGGAAATCTACAGACGGTGGATTAAATTGGGTTCCAACTGCTCTTGGACCGACGAACTCCCCATCCAGAATATATGAATTAGAGATGCATTTCACTAATCCTGATGTAATATGGGCAGCTACAAACGGAGGGATTTACAAAACCAGCGATGGTGGTGAAAATTGGACTGAAACTCAAAACGGAGCATTTCAAGGGGTTAAACAAAAGCCAAATAATCCAAATATATTGTATGCAATTACCAACTCAGAATTCTACAAATCTGTAAATGGTGGTGAAAATTTTAACATCAGCGGGACTGGTTTATTTACCGATTCAGCTAGGTTAGTGATGGATGTAACTCCTGCAAATGAAGATTTAGTGTATGTTGTCGCCAGTACTAGTAATTATGGATTTGAAGGAGTTTATAAATCATCTGATAGCGGAAATAATTTTATGAAAATGGCCAATACTGAAAATATTTACCAAAGTAATCAAGCCTGGTTTGATTTGGCATTGGCTGTCTCTGATTCTAATGAAAATGAACTATACGTTGGGGTTCTTAACATATGGAAATCTGCAAATGGAGGTGATAGCTTTACTCAACTTAACAATTGGGGAATCCGAAATGAAGCTTACACCCACGCTGACATCCACTTCCTAAAATTTTATGATAACGAATTATATGTTGGCTCTGATGGAGGATTTTTTAGATCTTCTGATCAAGGTTCTACATTTTCTGACCTGACTGGTAATATGGCTATTGGTCAATTTTACAGAGTTTCTGTTTCAAAGCAAACTTCTACCAAAATGGCAGGAGGTACACAAGATAATGGAGGTTTCGCTTATTTTAATGATTGGAATATTTATCATGGTGGAGATGGCATGGAAAGCGTTATTGATCCAAACAATGATAATTTGGTATACGGTTTTATGCAATCAGGCCAAACTTTATTTGTAAGTAATAATTCTGGAATGTCTGGTACGCAAGGTTTCAGCGGACCTTCTAACGGAAATTGGATTACTCCACTTAGTATTAATAAAGACAGCGAGGTTTATGCTGGATACAACAGTCTTTATCAATTTGAAAATGGTGAATTTACTGAAATTTCAACAAATTTGATTGGAGGTAATATAGATGTTTTGGAACTAGATCCAATTGATTCTGATATAATATATGTAGCTATAAATCAAAGCCTTAGAAAAAGTACTGACCATGGTGTGACTTTTACCAACTTATCTAACTTCTCCAATCACATAACGTCCATTGAAGTCAACAATAACGATAACAATATCGTATATGTAACAACAAGGGGAAATAATGGAGGGGTCTTCAAATCTTTAAACCAAGGAGTTAGTTTCAGTGATATCACAGGAACTTTGCCATCTGTTGTAAAAAATATTGTTAAGCATCAACCAGATACTCCAGACAATATTTTGTATTTGGGTACAAGTCTAGGGGTATATCGATTCGATGAAGTTTTAAACACTTGGAGGTCATATAATTCAGGGTTACCAAATGTCTCAGTGACAGATTTAGATATTAATATTATCGATAATAAAGTGATTGCTTCCACCTACGGAAGAGGAGTTTGGCAAAGTGAAATGGCTGTTGGTGAATTACCACTTAACGATGTTAAGCTTGTTGAAATAATAAATCCTTCAGCAACATCAATCAACTGTGGCGAAGTTAGTCCCCAAATTCGAGTTAGAAATAATGGACTTAATACAATTACTGAAATAGTTGTCAATTATAACATTGGGGACAACACCCCATTTGGATCACAAGATTATTCATTTACTTGGACCGGAAATCTAGAATCCCTAGAAAACCAAACTATTGATTTAGAGTCACTTAATTTAAATCTTGGTTCAAGAGAATTAAGTGTTAGTTTACTTATTGAGGACGATGCTTTTGAGTCAAATAACCAAATGAGTGTTACGTTTCAAACAAATGACTCTGGTTCAACTCAATCAGTCATGACATTTGAATCTAATTCAGAACGCCTGTTAGCTGTGGCTGACTATGGCTCCAAAAACTGGGAATTGGGAATTCCGTCGGGTGAAGATCTCAACCAAGCTAGTTCAGGTACAAAAGTCTACGCAACTAATCTTGATGGGAACTATACTGACAATACAAAAACATACTTATATTCCCCTTGTTATGATTTAACCACTTTAGCTGATCCGGTGCTAAAGTTTGATATGGCTTTTGATATCGAATTTGACTGGGATTTACTTTATATGCAATATTCAACTAATCTTGGAGAAAGTTGGGATATTTTAGGAAGTGCTGATGATCCCAATTGGTACAATAGTTTCAGAATTTCTGGAGACGGAGTAAATAACAATTGTTATAATTGTGTTGGGTCTCAATGGACTGGAACTAATTTAGAAATGCAAGAATATTCGTACAACCTTGCAGCATTTAATACTTACGAAAACATTGTTTTTAGATTTGTCTTCCATACAGATGAGTATGTCAACGAGGAAGGGGTCGTTATAGATGATTTAGTTATTGAAGGAACCACTCTTGATATTTCAGAAAGTGAGTTAAATCAAATTTCTATTTATCCAAATCCATCATCAGATATTTTTAATATTGATTTAAATAACATCTCGAATTACAACATCAGAGTAAGAGATATAACCGCAAAACTTTTGTTTAGTGACTCCAATATCGCAAGATCTAATTATAGGCTTGACATGAGCAAGTTTTCTAATGGTGTGTATTTACTTGAGATAGAATCTGGAAACAAAAGAATTGTTAAAAAAATAATCCTAAATTAATATCACCTTATTACTTTTCAAGCTCCTCTTTTTTAGTTGAAATTGCATTCTTTGCCAAAATTGCTAAGTTGAATTTGGGGGCTAATGCCAATGATTCATCTAATATAGCTGTTGAGAAATCATGATTTGATTCTGGGTCTTCACTATACTTTGCTATTGCTTTTAAATATAAAAATGCAGCCTTCAGTGGGACTTGATAAGGTTGTTGAGTTTCGTAAAAAGGTTTCATCATATCGGAAGAACAGTTAGCAATTCCATAAGTTATATTTAAATTGGCTCCTATCAAGTCATTCAATTGAATTTTTAAATCCGCTAATTCATATGCAAGACTTGCACTAGGTATGCGCTTGAAAAGTAATTCATAATGCTCTAATGCCCGTGTAGGTTGATTTAGAGCTTTCAAACATATCGCCTTTACTTCAACCATCATGTTTGTATCATTGTCGTTTGTATCAATTCCAATCAAATTCAATGCCTGAAAATATTTACCATCATTCATATATCTCAAAGCGAGAGTGTCACTCCTTTTTACATTAGGCTCTAATATAAGTAGATGAGTCATTGCATTAATTATTCCCTGAGCATCGTCTTGTTTTAACATTTGAGTATAATAAGATTTGTAATGACTTAATAAATCTGACTCTTCTTGAGCATTATTCGATTGAAATAAAAAGAAGATAAAAATGACACTGAGAGTAATTTTATATTTCATAATTTAATTTTAAAAGCTCAAATTTAAAAGATTTTTTTATTTAATTGTGATTTAGAATGAGTAATAATAAAAAAAAACCCTTGAAATTTTCAAGGGTCTTTTAGAAAAAACAATAAATCAAAACTTAACGTTCTTCATCGTGAAGATTGTAAATAAATTATTCCCTTTTTCTCTTTCCAGCGTAGGGTAAGTCACCATGTTCAGATAAACTAAGTCCTTCGATCTCTTCTTTTTCAGTAACTCTAAGACCGAGGGTAATTTTTAATATAAAAAATACTGCGAGTGATAGTAATACAGCCCAAATTGCATATGAAAAGGCACCTGTTAATTGTATAACGAACTGTTCGGTCCCTCCACCATTAAACATACCAATGCCTTCTGAACCACCTGCAGAATCAACACCCCAAAGTCCTATTACAATGGTACCCCAAAACCCTGCAACTCCGTGCACAGAGGCAGCACCAATGGCATCGTCGATTTTAAGTACTTTTTCTATAAATTCAATAGAAAATACAACAATAATACCACCAATTAAACCAGCTACCAAAGATCCAACTTCTGTCATATTTCCACAACCTGCTGTTATGCTAACTAGTCCAGCCAAGCAACCATTTAAGGTGTGAGACAGATTTGGCTTTCCAAGGTAAAACCAAGTTGTAAACAAGGCACCTAAAGCTCCAGCTGCTGCCGCTATATTGGTGTTAAGAACAACTTGAGATGCACTTATAGTAGAATCTCCGCCCCAAGCTAACTCGGAACCACCATTAAAACCAAACCAGCCTAACCAGAGTATAAAAACACCCAAGGTTGCTAGTGTTAAATTGTGACCTGGAATGGGGATAACTTTTCCATCTACATATTTTCCAATTCGTGGACCTACCATGTAGGCGGCAACAAGTGCGGCAAATCCACCTACTCCGTGAACAATAGATGAACCAGCAAAATCAATAAACTCCTTCTCGAAAAAATACCCTTCGACATCATTCAACCAACCTCCGTTCCACTCCCATCCGCCTGCAATGGGATAAATAATAGCTGTCATGACAACTGTAAATATTGCGTAGGTAGAAAATTTAGTTCTTCCTGCAATAGCTCCAGAAACTATAGTAGCGGCTGTAGCAGCAAACATTGTTTGGAAAAATAAGTCAGCACCATCTCCTTGCATTATACCTTTCCAAAAAAACCAACCGTTCTCTGTATCACCATACATTAAAGAATAACCAACAAACCAATATGCTAAAGTTCCAACACAGATGTCTAACATATTCTTCATGGCGATATTAACTGCATTTTTGGATGCGGTCATTCCTGACTCTACAAGAGTAAATCCAGCTTGCATGAAGAAAACTAAGATACCTGCTAAAAGCATCCACAGCATACCTAAGTCAGTTCCATCGCCACCAATTGTAGCAAATTCAGGGGCATCTTCAATTGCGATAAGGGGGATATTAATAAAAAGTGAATTGAACATAATTATTTAATTATTTTTTTAAAAAAAGAGATTTAATTTTGCAATACTCTTTTTTTGATTAATGATTAAACAAAAGTATTAATTTAATATTTAAGACCCACAAAAAATAGGGGGCTTTTTTTTAAATTTATATAATTAATAATTATTACCCCCAAAAATTAGGGGGTATATAAATTTAGATAGTTATTTTAAATAAAATTAATAATCTATCATTAGATTATTTCAAAATGCAAGTGAATTATTTAGCAATAAATTTTAAAAGTCCAAGAGATGCATTAGACTGAGTTATTTAATTTTTTATGAGTTTAGTTTAGAGAGCTGACTAAAAATTTGTGAGTCTTCAATTTTATTAAATAATAATTCAGCCTGATTTATTCTGTGATGAACAGGTAAAAGTATATCTCCAGACGTTATACCATCCCATGAAAGTTCTTTATCTAATACTAACATCGATTTTAATCGAGATGAAGTGAAGGGTAAAAAAGGCTCAGAGACAAGAGCCAAACCAGCAACAATTTGTAATGCTGTATTTATAACAGTTTGAACACGAATTGGATCGGACTTAATTAATTTCCAAGGTTCTTGATCCGCTAAATATTTATTACCACTACGTGCCAAGTTAATCATTGTTTGGTTAGCCTCCCTGAATCGAAAACGATCTAAAGAAAATTTCAGAGAATTTGGTGTTTTGGACAATAAATCCAACACATAATGATCATCGCTCTTCAAGTCAGTAGCACTGGGTACATGACCCTTATAGTATTTATGAGTTAAAACCACAACTCGGTTCACAAAATTACCAAAAATTGCAACCAATTCATTATTGTTCCTGGACTGAAAATCCTTCCATGTAAAGTCATTATCCTTAGTCTCTGGAGCTGTTGAGATCAAAACATATCTTAAAACGTCTTGTTGGTTTGGAAAATCTTTCAAATAATCTGTTAACCATACCGCCCAATTTTTTGATGTTGATATTTTTTTCCCCTCTAAATTTAGAAATTCATTTGCGGGAACATTTTTTGGTAAAATATAACTCCCTTCAGCTTTTAACATTGAGGGAAAAATTATACAGTGGAAAACAATATTATCCTTGCCAATAAAATGTACTAAGCTTGTATCTTGATCCTTCCAATAGGGCTCCCAGTCTTTACCTTCTTTCTTTGCCCATTCTTTGGTTGAAGATATATACCCAATTGGTGCATCAAACCAAACATAGAGAACTTTACCTTTTTCCCCTTCAATAGGAACAGGAATACCCCAATCTAAATCTCTTGTTACAGCTCTAGGACGCAAATCGTCATTAATCCAAGACATGCATTGTCCATAAACATTCGATTTCCAATCATTTTTATGTTCTTCTCCGATCCATTGTCTTAAAAATTTTTGATACTTATTTAAAGGCAAGTACCAGTGTTTAGTTGATTTGAGAATTGGCGAATTTCCTGAAATTACAGATTTAGGATCTATGAGGTCAGTTCCATTATGAATGCTTCCACAAGCCTCGCACTGATCGCCATAGCTTTCATTATTACCACATTTAGGACATGTCCCAACTACAAACCGATCAGGTAAAAATTGTTTAGCGTCAGAATCGTATAATTGATCAGAAACCTCTACAACGAATTTGTCATTCTCATATAATTTTTTAAAAAAATAGGAAGCTGTCTCATGATGAATAGTATTTGATGTACGAGAGTAATTATCAAAAGAAATACCAAATTCAGCAAAAGAATCTTTGATAATTTTATGATATCGATCAACAATGATTTGAGGACTGACATTTTCCTTTTTAGCCTTAATTGTGATGGGTACTCCATGCTCATCACTACCACATATAAAAACAACATCATTTCCTAAAAGTCTTAAGTAACGAGCATAAATGTCGGCCGGAATGTAAACTCCCGCCAAATGACCAATATGAATAGGACCGTTAGAGTAAGGTAACGCAGCCGTTAGAGTAAATCTTTTTGACATTTTTAAGATTGTAATACAAAAGTAAACAAATAAAGAAGTATTCGGAATATTACAAATGATAATTTTTTATCTTTACTAATAACATCAAAATGCTTTGATAATTTATTTTCCCACTTTTAATTATCCCAAAAACTTTATCATAAATGATAAGTAAAAAAAAATCTAAAAGTTTGGCAAAAAAGTCACTCGTTAGTCCAACTAAATTAAAAAAAGGAGACACAATTGCAATTGTAGCACCGGCAGGAATACTGGACAGTTCATTAGGCTACATTAAAAAAGCGTCAGAACTCATAAAAAGCTGGGGGCTCAACTCCGTATTGGGACCAAATTTATTTTCAAAACATAATCACTTTGCTGGAACAGACAAAGAACGTCTTAAAGACCTTCAGTGGGCTTTAAATAGCCATGAATTTAAAGCTATTTGGTGTGCGCGTGGCGGTTATGGAACCCTTCGTGTTGTTGACAATTTAAATTTCGAGCTATTCAATAAATATCCAAAATGGCTTATCGGCTACTCTGATGTAACAGTTTTGCACAGTAAACTTCACAATATTGGTATTGAAACAATACATGGGATGATGCCTGTAGATATGAGGAATTACGCATCGCTTTCAAAAGCATCTATCAAATCGTTAAAATCAGCTTTATTTAATACCCCAATTAATTATGAGATTAAGGCAAATAAATATAATACTCAAGGAACGGCTGTGGGGAAAATAATTGGTGGAAACTTATCGCTTCTTGTTGCTCAACTTGGAAGTAATTCTCAGCTTGATACAAAAAACAAAATTTTATTTTTTGAAGAAATAGGTGAATATAAATATCATATTGACAGAATGATTCAATCCTTAAAAAGGGCCAATTACTTCGATCAATGTACTGGACTAATTGTTGGTGATATAACCAAAATTAAAAACAACTCTCCGTCATGGGGAAGCTGCGTTGAGAGCTTGATTAAAGACGCTCTAAAACCTTATAATTTTCCAATAGCTTTTGGAATGCCTGCCGGTCATTCGTCTGAAAACAAAGCTTTAATTTTGGGAAGAAAAATAGAACTTAGCGTTAAAAATTCCAAAACGCTTCTAAATTTTTATTAAAAAATTATTTATTCCAAAATCAAACTCAAAGATTTTACCGCATCGTTGACCGTACAAATATTTTCAATTGTTAGGATAAGTCGAAGACCAGATCTTGTTGTTTTTTGTTTAAGCGAACAAGATTTTGAGTCCTTTTGAACATATGCCAAAACTTTTGAAAACTCTTGTGAATCAAAAAATATACTTTTTTGGTCATCAATAAAGTAACCAATAAATTTTTTTTCTCTCATTATTATTTTCTGCATTCCAAGTCTTACACCTAACCATTTCAATTTAATACTTTTCAATAAATCATTAACCTCAATAGGAAGTGGACCAAATCGATCGATTAGCTTTAATTTAAAACTTTTTAATTCTTTCTGATTTGTAACTTTATTTAAATCGGTATATAACCTTAACCTTTCTTTGATATTATTAATATAATCGTCTGGAAAAAGCAATGAGAAATCTGAATCAATTGATAATTCTTTAACATGTTTTTTTGACATTAGATCTTGATTAAATAATTTTTGAAACTCATTTTCCTTAAGCTCTTCAATCGCTTCATTTAAAATTTTTTGATATGTATCAAATCCTATCTCATTTATAAAACCGCTTTGCTCACCACCAAGTATATCGCCTGCTCCTCTAATTTCTAAATCTTTCATGGCTATACTAAAGCCACTACCCAAAGCAGTATATTGCTGAAGTGCAGATATTCGTTTTTTGGCGTCAGCTGTCATAGCGTGAAATTCTGGGGTTATAAAATAACAAAACGCTTTTCTATTACTTCTACCCACTCTACCGCGCATTTGATGTAAATCGCTTAATCCAAAGTTATTGGCATTATTAATGAAAATTGTATTTGCGTTTGGGACGTCAAGACCACTTTCAACTATTGTCGTGCTTACCAATACGTCGTAATAACCCTCCATAAAATCAAGCATAAGCTTTTCTAGTTTTTTGCCTTCAAGCTTTCCATGTCCGATAGCAATTTTTGCATCTGGAACTAAATTTTGAATAAAACTTGCTACCTCAATAATATTTTCAATCCGATTGTGAACAAAGAATACCTGACCTGATCTATTAATTTCATTTTTAATCCCTTCCTTGATAATATCTCTATTCATTCTTATTACTTGACTTTCAATGGGAAATCTATTTATTGGTGGTGTATTAATTACTGATAAATCTCTGGCAGCCATTAAACTAAACTGCAATGTTCTTGGAATTGGAGTAGCAGTCAAGGTTAGTACATCGATATTTTCTTTCAAAGTCTTTAATTTATCTTTGACTGCAACACCAAACTTTTGTTCCTCGTCCACTATTAACAAGCCTAAATCTTTAAACTCAACTGATTTATTAACAAGCTGATGTGTACCAATAATTATATCAATTGCTCCGGACTTTAATTGTTTTAATATTTCTTTTTTTTGGCTCAAAGATTTAAATCGATTTAAATAATCTATCCGTACTGGAAACTCATTTAAACGAGACTTAAAAGTTTTGGAATGTTGAAAAGCTAAAATAGTAGTGGGAACTAAGACAGCCACTTGTTTACCATTGTCAACTGCCTTAAAAGCTGCTCTAATGGCTACTTCCGTCTTCCCAAAACCAACGTCCCCGCAAACCAATCTATCCATTGGTTGATTACTTTCCATATCGAACTTAATTTCAGATGTTGTTTTTATTTGATCAGGAGTATCCTCGTAAACAAAGGATGACTCAAGCTCTAATTGCATAGCACTATCTGGGCTATATTGAAAACCTTTTTGTAATTTTCGCTTAGCATATAACTTAATTAAATTAAAAGCAATTTCTTTAACTTTCGATTTTGTTTTGTGTTTAAGTGATTTCCAAGCCTTACTTCCCAGTTTATATATCTTTGGAACTTTTCCATCCTTGCCACTAAATTTTGTTACTTTATACAACGAGTGAATACTTAGATATAAAATATCGCGCTCACCATAATAAAGCTTTATCGCCTCTTGCTGAGTACCGTTTACGTCAATTTTTTTTAAACCACCAAACTTTCCAATCCCGTGATCAATGTGAGTAACATAGTCACCTATTTCCAAACCATTTATTTCGCGAAGTGTTATGGATTGTTTTTTTGCATATCTATTCTTAAGTCTAAATTTGTTATAACGTTCAAATATTTGATGGTCGGTATAACACGTAATTTTAAGCTCATGATTAACAAAACCTTGATGAAGAGGTAAAACCACAACTTTACAATTAACGTAAACTTCATAATCATTAAAAATGTCATGAAAACGACTTGCTTGCTGTTCATTAGAACAACAAATATAGTTTTCATACCCTTTTTTATATTTTTCATTTAAATCATCAACTAAAATTCCAAATTGTTTATTAAATGAAGGCTGAGGAGATACATCAAACTTTAACATTTCTGAACAAAAATTACTATTATGATATGACCCAAACTCAACCACAGAAAATTTTTTTAAAGATAATTTTAGACTTTCTTGGCTACAAAACTGATTTGAGAGGCTTATATTTTGATGTGTTGCAGGGGTCTTACGAAAACCATCAAAAAAGTGACCTCCACCTTCAAAAAGAGAGCTGATATTTTGAATCCAAAACAAAGTCTGCTTATTCATAAAATCTAAAAACGGAATCAGGTTTTTATTATCCGTTACATTATCGATATTAGGTATTATTTGTAAACTTTCTTGAACTTGTATGGATAATTGTGTCTCAATATCAAAAGTTCTAATACTTTCAATATAATCACCAAAAAATTCGATTCTATATGGATTTTCATTAGAAAAGGAAAACACATCTACAATACCTCCACGCACAGAAAATTCTCCGGGATCTGTAACGAAATCTACACGACTAAATTGGTATTCAAAAAGAGTTTCATTGAGGAGATCTATGTTTAATCTTTCACCTAAATTTATTCTTATAGTTTTTTTATCCAACTCATTATTGCTCATTACCTTTTCGAAAAGCGCCTCATGATATGAAATAATTAATGAGGGGGGCTTTGAGCTATTAATTTGATTCAAAACCTCAGTTCGCATTAAAATATTAGAATTATCAATCTCACGGTTTTTTCTGTAACTGCTGGGAAAAAAAAGAATAGAATGATTTGGTAATAAAACTTCAAAATCATTTAAATGAAAAGCCGCAATTTCCTTAGATTCAAACGAGATAAAGAAGTAATTCCTTTGAGATCTAAAAATATCAGCAATTGTAATTGAAATATCAGAGCCAACGCAATCAGAAATAAATAATTTTTTTTGAGACTTGGATAGGAGGTTGCGCAGTTTTTGTAAATTCAAAGACTGTTCATATACTTGGAAGAGATTTACATTACTCAACACAAATAAATTTGTGCAAATATAAACCAGTTGAGGTTTTTTCTCACATTTATGTAATTTATTTTCAAAAAAATTAAATTCATTTAACCAAATTACATAGGTTTGCAATTTAAAATCTTTTGTAGTTGTATTCTAATCCAATGGATGTATTTGTTTTATTTATTTCTGGACTATTTATGATCGCTGGTGTCATTGGAAGTTTTTTGCCAATTTTACCAGGTCCAATCATGAGTGGTTTTGGATTTTTAGTATTATATTTCTTTGACCTCTACAATTTTAACCTTATAATCTTAATTCTTATCTTAGCAACATCAATTATTATAACAATATTAGATTTCTTTGTTCCAGTTGTTGCAGCAAAAAAATTTGGCAGCTCGAAATACGGGCTAACAGGAACTAGTGTTGGACTAATAATAGGAATTTTCATCCCCATACCTGGAGGAATCTTGTTGGGGCCTTTTTTAGGGGCTATGATTGGGGAATTTTTTAACAAAAGTAAGTCTGTTAAAGCATTTAAATCAGCTTTTGGTTCACTATTTGGACTTCTAGCATCAGGATTTATAAAGTTCTTATATTCAGTCTTTTGTTTTGGATTTTTTATTAGAATTTGCATCGAACAAATTAAAATTTAATAAATCTAAAATAATTCTGGTTTATTAATAAAATGAAAAAAATATTTGATTTAATTAAAAATACTTATCCATGATTAAAATATTAGAAAACTTAAAATTTGTAATTCTTTTAGTTTTTTTTATTACTAACTCGCAAAATGAAAAATCCGTATATGATTATAATCTTGCTTTTGGTCACGGATTTTATAAAAATGATGGCTCTGAAACTAGATCTGCAAGTGGTAAACCAGGCCACTCATACTGGCAAAATAGTGCTGATTACTTTATTAAAGTCACTCTTGACGATAAATTAAAGAAAATTAGTGGTAGCGAAACCATCACTTACACGAACAATAGTCCTGACGAACTAGATTTTTTGTGGTTCCAGTTAGATCAAAATTTATTTAAAAAAGATTCGCGCGGTAATGCAATTATCCCCCTTACGGGAAGCCGAAATGGAGCAAAAGGACAAGATTTTGATGGTGGATATAATATTTCATCTGTTAAATTATCGTATGAAAACGAAAAAAAGAAAATATCAAAAAAAACAATATTTCTTGATCCTGTTTCAGTAACAGGATACCAAATCTATGATACACGAATGAAAGTAAATTTAAATAGACCTATTAGGCCTCGCGGCGGAAAAATTAAAATTGAAATTGATTGGTCCTTCATCTCACCAGACTACGGTTCTGACAGAATGGGTGTCTTAGAAACAAAAAATGGACGCATTTTCAACCTCGCGCAGTGGTATCCCAGAATCTGTGTATATGATGATATTCTCGGTTGGAACACCTTACCTTACCTTGGTGCTGGAGAATTTTATTTAGAATATGGAACATTTGATATTCATATTAATGTCCCTAGCGATCATATAGTTGTATGTTCTGGTGGTCTATTAAATCCCGAAGAAGTTTACACAAAAAACCAAATACAATTATTAGAAAAAGCTGCGAAAAGTGATGAAACTGTGATTATTCGGGGTGCAGATGAAATTAATGACCCATATTCCCGCCCATCTGAAAATGATAGGATAACTTGGAAGTTTAAAATTGAAAACTCAAGAGATGTTGCCTGGTCGTCTTCTTCATCATTTATTTTAGATGCAGCCAGAATTAATCTACCGAGTGGAAAAAAATCAATAGCTATGTCCGTTTATCCAGTAGAAAGTAATTCTATGGATTCCTGGGCTAGATCTACTGAATATACCAAAGCCTCTATTGAACATTATTCAAATAAATGGACAGAGTATCCCTACCCAGCCGCAATAAATGTGGCGGGGAATCAAGGCGGAATGGAATACCCTGGAATAGTATTTTGTGATTGGGAAAGGAAAAATGAATCATTATGGGGAGTAACTGATCACGAATTTGGACATATTTGGTTTCCAATGATAGTTGGTTCCAATGAGCGACTTCACGCATGGATGGATGAAGGTTTCAACACATTTATTAATGAACTGAGTACTGACGAATTCAACGATGGGGAGTATAAAGAACCAAAACGAAATATGCACAGATTTTCAAGCTATCTTTTGAGAGAAAAAGCAGAGCCAATAGCAACCCCGCCTGACAATATGAAAGAAATAAATCTAGGTCTTCTGGCATACTACAAGCCAAGTGAAGGTCTCATTTTACTTAGAGAACAAGTCCTAGGTGAAAAAAGATTTGATGAAGCTTTCAAAGAATACATCAAACGTTGGTCTTATAAACACCCGACCCCTGACGATTTTTACAGAACAATTGAAAACGTAGCAGGGGAAGAGCTTAATTGGTTTTGGAGAGGTTGGTTTATTAACAATTGGAAACTTGATCAAGCAATTACACGTGTTAAATATGTGAACGGAGATCCATCGCAGGGCTCAATTGTTA
The DNA here is from genome assembly GCA_002721175.1 of Flavobacteriaceae bacterium. Taxonomy (GTDB): domain Bacteria; phylum Bacteroidota; class Bacteroidia; order Flavobacteriales; family Flavobacteriaceae; genus UBA3537. Next base: position 43,009 of record PBJR01000019.1, read on the forward strand.
CTATTGAAAATATGCAACAAATGCCAATGCCCGTAATTATAGAATTTACAACTGAAAGTGGAGCTAAAAGTAGGCATAAACTACCAGTAGAAATTTGGAAAAGAAACAAAAAATGGACCTTTAAATACGATTCAGATGAACCTTTGAAAAGGGTCAAAATAGATCCTGATTTCGTTCTTCCTGATGTGAACTCGTCAAATAACACCTGGACTCCTGAAATAGGTGCTACAAACGCTGAAAATCTCTCTGCATACGTTGGAGAATACTCTTCATCTATGATACCTGTTGTAATAAAAATGGTTGTTGAAAATAACGAACTTGTAGCTGTCGTTGATGGTCAGCCAAATTTATATTTAACAAATGATGGGGACGGAAAATTTCTTTTTGAAGAAGCTGATTTAGAAATACAATTTAGTGAAGAAAAATCATCATTTGAGATGAGTGTCAGTGGACAAATTTTTGAATTTAAAAGAAAATAAAATGGAAAAAATTTTTGTAATATTTATTTTTCTTGTGTCATCTTGTTCTATCTCAGACAATCTACATGGACAGGATCAGAACGAAAAATTTACAATTTACCTAATTAGACATTCAGAAAAAGATTTAAAATTTAGCGACCAATCCGATCCTCCGCTGAGCAAGTGTGGTCTCAAGAGATCAAAAAATTTGAAAAAGTTTTTTAAAAATAAAAATCTAGATGTGATCTATACCACTGATTTTGACAGAACAAGATCTACTGCTGCTTGGATTTCTAACTCAAAAGATAATGCGATTGTTTATTACAATCCTGATGATCTTGAAAAACTATCAAAGTTATTGATTGCAAAAAAACAAAATGCTCTTGTTGTTGGTCACAGCAATACAACCGGAGTACTTTCTGGACTTCTTGCAGACCAAAGTATTGGTTCATATAGTTCAGATATTTATAATCGCATTTACAGAGTGGTTATTTACAATGATAATAAGTTTTTAGAATTAATAGAGTCAAATTTTGTTTGTTTACAATAAATTGAAAATATTTGCTACATGAAATGTATATTTAATAAGGTTAATATTTTAAAAAATATACTACCTGTTTTTTTTGTGGTTTGTTTATGCGATTTTGTTTTCGCCCAGCCGGTTAATATTGATAATTATTCTGCCAACACATTTGGCCAGGTTCAATTATCAATTCAAGGTCAAGCTGATAAATACTATATTTTGCATGCACAACACAGTCCAACGTTCAATTGGGCTACCTCTTTGACCATTGGCGTTGATGGAACCATGATAATTTCAGAACCAGCTGCTGCTTACCCTTTGGAACAATATACCATTACGGCACATGATATAGCCACCCCTGATGACTATGACGGTGATGGAATAGATGACCTTACTGAGTTTTATAATATGCCTACAGACTCACCTTTTAACTTTGCACCGCCAATCAATTTAGTTGATGGCACAACATCTATCCCAAACGCAGAAACATTTAATCAATTAGCAACTGTTAACAATGTCGGTTGGGCACCATTTCTAGACGACCAACTTTATGTAAAGTTTGGAATATTAAATAGAGATACAGATGAACCACAAGTCTACTTCATTAACAGTAACACCTATGTAATTCACGCAAGTTTTTGGAACGGAATTGGTGCCTCTGTGAGTGGAGATGACGGCTCTGGAGAAATCGTTTTTAATCCAAATGACATATTGCCCTCTGGTGTAATAGGTAGTTATTCTTTCAATTTTTCTTTTGGAAATGCATACAACTTTGAAGAAACGCAAAGAACATATGAATTGCTCGTTGCCAGTATGCCATTTTTACAAAATAATATGAATCATTTTATTGGACAAGCTGATGAAAATGATCATATTAATAATTACGCTGATCAATTTACAGACTCCAGATTTGATGTCGTGTTAGAGACGGATGTTTTCGCTGAAGTTAACTATATTCCTTTTCATGAAGCAGAGGGTTATGGATTCTTCAAACACATGCAAGATTTGAACGAAACACCAGGCAGTCGAGATATTGTTTTATATGATGCCTTACCTAACTCACTTCCCCGTGTAGGTGGGATCATTACTTCTGTGATACAAACCCCTTTATCACATGTAAATTTGAGAGCGATCCAAGACAATGTACCAAATGCATACATAGCTGATCCACTCTCTAACAGCGAAATATCTAGTTTACTTAATGGATACATTTATTACAGGGTTGAAAGTGACCAATATGAAATAAGAGAGGCAACACTATCCGAAGTTAACGATTGGTATGAAGATTTAAGGCCAACAGAGCCTCAAACTCCAATACGGGATCTAAGTATAACAGATATAAAACCACTTGACGATATCACTTTTGAAATGTCAAGTTCTTTTGGTGCAAAGTGCGCTAATGTCGCAACTATGAGAACATTTGAACTTCCTGAAGGAACAATTCCAAATGGTTTTGGAATACCCTTCTACTTCTACGACCAGTTCATGTTATACAACAATTTTTACGAAGAAGTACAAACCATTATTGATAATCCTGCCTTTCAGAATGATATTATTTTTAGAAATCAACGCCTTGATGATTTTAGAAGAGCTATTAGAGACGCTCCCATGCCGCAATGGATGTTAGAGGATTTACAAACTATGCAAGACGCATTTCCCATTGACACTCCAATTAGAGTTAGATCTAGTACAAATAACGAGGACTTACCAGGATTTAGTGGTGCTGGACTATACACTTCAAAGACGCAATACCCAGATGAAGGACACATTTCAAAATCTGTAAAGCAAGTTTATGCAAGCATGTGGAACTTTAGAGCCTACGAAGAGAGAGATTTTTATAGAATTGACCATTTCATGGCAGCCATGGGTTTGCTTTGCCATCCAAACTTCCAAGGAGAACAATCTAACGGAGTTGGTATTAGCATAGATCCAATTTACGAAACTGAAGACACTTTTTACCTAAACACACAAATTGGAGAGTCGCTCATAACAAATCCTGATCCAAACTCAGTGCCTGAAGAGATTTTATTATACAGAGATCCTACTCAAGGAGGGGGCTATTTAGTTTTAAGATTATCAAATTTAGTAAACCCTGGCGAGCTTGTCATGGATCAAATTTATCTTGACCAAATGAGAGATTATCTGACAGTGATTCATGACGAATTTTCAATATTATATGATGTGGTTGGTGCAGAAGGATTTGGTATGGATATTGAATATAAAGTAACTGCCCAAGAGCAATTAGCCATCAAACAAGCTAGACCCTGGGTTTCATTTTGGGCGGAAATTAATGGAGATTTTGATCTTGGGGTTGAGGCACTAATTAGTCCGCAATCCTCATCCAGCTTGACAGACAATGAAATCGTAACAGTTAAGATTGCAAATCATGGTTTAAACAGTATGTCTGATTTTAACATTGAGTTAATAGTTAATAACCAATCAATTGAAATCATCACTATAAATGAAACTCTGGAGCCATTTAGTGAATCAAACTACCAATTTTCCATTCCACAAAATTTTTCAAATATCGAAGATTATAACATCGCTGTTAATGTTAGTCATCCACTCGATGAATATGAAAACAATGATTCTTTGAGTGTAGTAATAAGTAATGTACCAGAATTTGATGGATTAATTTCAATCGAAAATTTAACGGTAATATGCGACGGAATGATAGAAATCGATGTTAAAATTAGCAATAGTGGTGGAACGACCATAAATGAATTAGGAATTGAAACAATAGTGAATGGATCTTCAATCAGTACAACGGATTACAATATTGATATTCCATTTGGAGAAGAAAATATAATTGAACTAATTGTTGATAACAACCTTCAGGAATTTAATGAAATATCTTTAAATCTAGTAACTATAAATAATCAAACCAATGGAAACTCTATCTTTGATTCCGTTGACACAACTACATCGCTAGATTCAACATATGATATCATTACTCTGATTATTAATGCCGACAATTACCCACAGGAAACTTCGTGGAAATTGTATGACAATAGCACCAACGAAATTGTAGCCACAGGTGCTCTAAGTTCAGGAACTGAAGTTTACACAGAAAATATTTGTGTAAATTATAATTCATGCTACACTCTTGATGTTTTCGACTCGTATGGAGATGGAATATGCTGTGGATATGGGGAAGGAAACTTTTTAGTTCAAGACTCTAGTGGAAATATAATTTTGACAAACGATGGTGAGTTTGATAACTTTACTCAAGAAGTTTTCTGCCTAGATAATGCAGGATGTGAAATAACAGCAGATTTTAATGTTACTAATGCAACTTCCACCAACTCGAATGATGGTGCAATCTCAATTATTGTTCAAACAGGCTTAAGCCCATTTCAATTTAGCATTGATGGGGGTATGACATTTTATGATACCAATTCATTTACTGATTTATCCCCTGGTATGTACGAAATCGTTATCCAAGGTGCTCTTGGAATCTGTTCATATAGCGAATCAATTTCAGTTGAAGCATGTGAATTGATTTCTGTTGATATTGTTTCTTCAGGCGTACCCTCGGTTGTCTCAAATGATGGTACTATATCAATCTCTCCAAGTTCGGGAATCGCTCCCTATCAATATAGTATAGATGGAGGCCAAAATTTTTCAGAAAATAACTTTTTTGAAAATCTTCCAAGTGGGCTATACAATGTAGTTGTGAAGGATGCTTTAGAAGTTTGCCTTTATGAAGAGAGTATTCGTGTTGAAATCGAATCAATAATAATTAACGAGTTTAATTATCGATCAAGTGAAGAATTCGATCCAGAAGATTGGATTGAATTATATAATCCAAAATCATCGTCTGTAGATCTCTCAAATTGGCAAATTAGGGACGAAAACCCAAACCACATTTTTATTATACCTGAAGGAACAGTAATTGATGGCAACGGATTTTTAATAATTGTTAAAGATGAAAATAAGTTCTTGACCGCATTTCCAGAAATAACATTTATTGGAGAACTTGGATTTGGTTTAGGTAGATCAGACGCAATAAGGTTATTCAATTCAGCCAATAAACTTATGGATGAGGTCTATTATGATGTGGAAAACCCTACTCCAAACTGCTCGCATACATTAAACATGTTTGATTCTTATGGTGATGGTTGGCAAGGGAATGCAGTCGATATTATTGCCAACGGACAAACTATTTACAATCAAGCAACTTTTGAAGATGGATTTTCAGCCAGCATAGAATTTGAAATTACACATGGAGAAATAATAGAGCTTAGCTGGACTGACGGATCTTGGTCTTCAGAAGTTTCATGGGAAATTGTCGATACTACAGGAGCAGTTCTTATCTCAGGTGAGTATGGTGACACCTTGGTTGGACTAAATATTCAGGCTAATTGTCTGGTGGAAGACTCGGAATGGCCCACTTGTGCAGATGGAACCGGAAATACTTTAGAACTAATTACACCTGATTTAGACAACTATTTATCTGAATCATGGAGTTGTTTGAATGAAAATGGAAGTCCGAACGAAGTAAACAGTGATGCATTGTCAACTTTGAATAATACTACAGACTCATTAGTAATATATCCTAACCCTGTCATAAATATATTACACATAGTAAGCAATTATAATACTCAAAGTATTAAAATTCGCAATCTGCTTGGACAGCTGATCCTAGTTTCAGAAAATAAAAACTTCATTGACTTAAGCTCCCTTGAAACAGGCATATACTTAATTGAAATCGAGAATACAAATTCACTAGTTACTAAACGTATTATTAAGAAATAATATTCATTATTTTTATTTAAAACCCTATCAATTATTTTTATAAATCTATCTTAAAACTTATAATTTAATTTTTTTTGTTTTATAATTTTGTTTAATACGAATACTTATTTTGAGAAAGAAAAAAATTAATATTGTTTGGTTAAAAAGAGATATAAGAACCAAAGATCACGCTCCACTTCAAGCTGCTGAGTCACATCAAATTCCGTACATAGTTATTTATATTTATGATAAAGATCTTGCTGAGCATCCCTCTGTAAGCTTACGGCACCAACAATTCATTTATCATTCAATTAACGATTTTAATAAATCACTTTATTCATTTAATAAAAAGGTTGAAATATTTTACGGAAGTTCAATAGAAATATTTACCTACCTAAAAGACAAATTTAAAGTTGAAAATGTTTTTAGCTATCAGCAAAATGGTGTTATTAAGTCCTGGAATCGTGATAAAAATGTAACGGTTTTACTAAAAAAAAGTTGTATTAATTGGATTGAATTTCAACGAAATGGAGTGATTAGAGGAATAAAAAATAGAGACAATTGGGCAAAACTGTGGAAATCATATGTTTTGAAAAATAATATTGATAATAGTTTTAAAAAAGGAAATGAAATAAAATTTACACACCCATTTAAAATTCCAAAAAAACTAAGAGACCTGTTTGAAAATTATCCCGCTGAGCTTCAACCTCCAGGTGAATCAAATGCGTGGAAATACCTAAGATCTTTTGTCTCCGGTAGAGGAGAAAATTATCAGAATTATATATCCAAGCCTAGAGAAAGTAGGCTAAGCTGTAGCCGAGTTTCACCATACCTAAGCTGGGGTAATTTAAGTACAAGGCAAGTTTTTCAATTTATCAATAAGCATGCGAAAACACAAACTAACAAAAGACCTTTATATGCCATGCTTTCCAGACTTCATTGGCGCTGCCATTTTGTGCAAAAATTTGAAATGGAATGTACCTATGAAACCAAATGTTTAAACAAAGGGTATGAAATATTGAAACACTCACATAACTTAGATCATATAAATAGCTGGAAAAATGGAAGAACAGGATACCCATTAATTGATGCCTGTATGAGATCACTACAAAAAACGGGATGGCTAAATTTTAGAATGCGAGCACTACTAGTGTCGTTTTTTTCTTTTAATTTGGATCAAGACTGGAGAAATGGAGTTTATCATCTAGGTAACCTTTTTCTTGATTACGAGCCTGGTATACATTATCCTCAGTTCCAAATGCAGTCAGGAACCACTGGTATAAATACGATTAGATTATATAATCCTGTAAAAAACTCAAAAGAACACGACCCTAAAGGAGTATTTATTAAAAAGTGGGTTCCTGAATTAATCAACATCCCCTCTGAACATATTCACGAACCGTGGAAAATGAGCCAAATGGAACAAAGTTTTTATAATTTTTCTTTGGGAAAAGACTATCCATTCCCCATTGTAAATTTAGAGGAGAGTTCAAGGTTTGCAAGAAAAAAGATTTGGGGTCACAGAAAACACCCTCTTGTTCAAGAAGAAAGAAAGAGAATAATTAAAAAACACATAAAAAAAGGAAATACCTAATAAAAAAGCCTTCCAATTTAATGGAAAGCTTATCAGTGGTTTAAACAAACCCATGGTAATCATTAAGATTACCACAACACAACATTTTTTAATTTTAATTATTGCGGTCTGGACGGGACTCGAACCCGCGACCCCCTGCGTGACAGGCAGGTATTCTAACCAACTGAACTACCAAACCGTTGCTAAAAAGCGAAAACAAATATACACTGCATTTTTAATTCGACAAATCTTTTTATTTCTTTTTTAAAAAAACTTCATACGCTTTTCAAAAAAAGTCTTCATGATAATATCGAAATTTTGATGTATATCAACATCTACATAATTTATTTTATATCGTGCACATTTCAAACGAAAAATATTAAAATAATCATTAATCATTTTATTGTATTTAAATTGATAACTTTTGGTAAAAACATCAACAAATTCCTTTGTTTCAACATCAACAAGCCTCTTTGGATCCTTACCAAAATTCAAATTATGTTCTGTTTTTTTATCATATACATGAAATAGTGTTAAATCATGTTTGTTGTGCTTCAAATGTCTTAAAGCATCAAAAAGTTCTTTGTTCTGAACATTGCACTGAAGTAAATCTGTAAATAAAAAAATCATTGTTCGGCGTTTAAATTTTTCAGCAATTTGATGTAATATTTCGTGAATTCGTGTTTTACTAGTTGTAGATTTGTTTTCTAATAATGACTCTAAATTATTTTTTAATAACTGGTAGTGACTCTTAGACCCCCTTTCAGGGGCATAAAAATTATATTTATCTGAAAATAAACTCAAACCAGTAGAGTCACGTTGCCTTTCCAAAATATTTAATAAAACTGCCGATGCAAGGGCTGAAAATTGTATTTTGTTGAAATTTAAATCAGGTCTTAAGTCATATTCTGGGTAAAACATCGAAGAACTAATATCTAAAATTATGTGACAAAGCACATTTGTTTCTTCTTCAAAACATTTAGTGAATAATTTATTTGTTTTGGCATATAATTTCCAGTCAACGTGTCTTACACTATCTCCGTTTATGTAACTTTTGTGTTCTTTAAACTCAGCTGAATAGCCATTGAAAGGACTTTTATGAGATCCTGAAATATAACCCTCAGCAATTGTCTTAGAAATTAAATCGAATCTTGAAAGGTTTGAATTACTTTGAAATTTATTTTTAATCATTCTAAGTTTCATATAAAAAAACCTTCAGCAAGGATTAGATTTGTAATATGATAATAGATTCAACTAAAGTAAACTATCTATTGCTTCTGCGTATGTTTCTTTTGTAGCAACCCCAACTTGACGTTTAACAACCTCTCCATTTTTAAACACTAGTACGGTTGGAATATTTCTAACTCCGTATTTAGCAGCGTATTCTTGATTTTTATCGACATCAACTTTTCCAATTACAGCTTTGTCTGCGTATTCATTACTTAATTCATCAATTATTGGTCCAACCATGCGACAAGGTCCACACCAAGCAGCCCAAAAATCAACCATTACTGGTTTATCACTTTTTAAAACTGTTTCTTCAAAATTAGAATCTGAAATTTCTATGGCCATATTTTATTTTTTTGTAGAGATATTTATATCAAATTTAAACTATTATAAATAAACATGAAATAGTTTTTATTAATTTATAATTAATATATTAAAAAATCAGTTTAGTTTATAAAAAACCTTTTCTCTATCCAAATCATTCAAAAGATCTTGAGAAATTTTAATCTTCTTTTTGCGACTTTTAAAGTCTACTTTATAACTTTCATCATTATCATAAACAACAAAACTCAAATTATGATTACCATTGTGACCCTTTAACAAATTATCTATTTTTGAAATCATTTGATCATCAAGATCACTAATATTTAGTTGGATTGAAAGTCTTTTTGCGTATGAATCTAAAACATCATGTAATAATTGGAAACTATTAAATTGAATTCTTGCATTTCCTTTTTTTCCCGTCTCTTTGTTGACCCACCCGTCACGAACTAATACACGTACAAATAAGAAATTATTTAACATCAAAAAATGTCTGAAGCGAAGATACTCTTCGCCAAAAATCTTAAAATTAAAATTGCCAGTATAATCCTCAATGGTGAAACTTGCCCATCCCTTACCCTGACGACTAACCCGGTGCTGAACATCTGTCAACACTCCACCAAAAATTAATTCTTTATTTAACAAAGACCCAAGATTATTAAATAACTCCACTTCTGCATTACAAAAATTTTGCATTTCAATTTTGAAATCATCTAGTGGGTGACCAGAAATATATATTCCTACAACCTCCCGCTCCCTTGCTAATTTTTTCATAGTATCCCATGGGTCACAGGGAGGAATATCAGGTTCAGTAAAGTGATTTTCATTTGAATCTACAAATAAGCTAATTTGAGATGAGTTTTGGCTATCTTGGAACCTGTGTGCAAATTTTAATATTTTTTCAATGAATGTTATATCATTCCCCAAGTGATGAAAATATTGCGCTCTGTGGGTGTTTGAAAAACAATCAAATCCACCTGCATTAGCTAAATTTTCAAAAGCCTTTTTGTTCGCTGATCTTAGATCAATTCTCTTAGCAAGATCAAAAATAGATCTATAAAGGCCATTATTTTTTCTCTCATCAACAATTGTTTTTACAGCAGCCTGGCCAACTCCTTTGATTGCTCCCATGCCGAAACGGATCGCATTATCTTTATTAACCGAAAACTTATAATAGCTTTCATTAATATCAGGACCAAGAACTTTCAATTTCATGCGTTTGGCTTCCTCCATAAAAAATGAAACTTGTTTTATATCATTCATATTATTCGATAAAACTGCAGCCATATATTCAGCTGGATAATGAGATTTTAGATAAGCTGTTTGGTAAGCTATCCAAGCATAACAAGTTGAATGTGATTTATTAAAGGCGTAACTAGCAAATTTTTCCCAATCAGTCCAAATCTTTTCTAATTTTTCCGAATCAAACCCTTTTTCACTAGCCTGATCAATGAACTTAGGCTTCATTTTGTCTAATACAGGTTTTAATTTCTTTCCCATTGCTTTACGTAAAACATCTGCCTCACCTTTAGTAAAATCTGCCAATTTTTGAGATAATAGCATAACTTGCTCTTGATAAACAGTTATCCCATATGTCTCTTTTAATATTTCCTCCATTTCAGGTAAATCATATGAAATAATTTCATCTCCTTTTTTTCTTCTTATAAAACTAGGAATGTATTCAAGTGGACCAGGTCTATACAAAGCATTCATTGCAATCAAATCTGCAAAAACAGATGGTTTTAAATCGCGCATGTACTTTTGCATACCGGCGGATTCGTACTGAAAAATACCAATTGTTTCACCACGTTGAAATAGTTCGTAAGTTTGTTTATCATCCAAAGGGAATTCCTCTGGATTTAGTGATATACCATGCTTTGCTTTAATTATTTTTACAGTATCCTTTATTAACGTTAGTGTTTTCAGACCTAAAAAGTCCATTTTTAATAATCCAGCGTCCTCAACAACAGCGTTATCAAATTGTGTAACAAATAAATCTGAGTCCTTAGCAGTTGCGATTGGTACATAATTGGTTATGTCACTAGGTGTAATGATTACTCCGCAAGCGTGAATACCAGTATTGCGCAAAGAACCTTCAAGAACTTTAGCCTGATTAATGGTCTCTGCTTCAAGATCATCACCCTCTGAAATTGTTAATAGTTGATTAATTAGCTCCATATCTTCAGCACGAAACTTCTGCCTCAAACTATTTTCATCACTATTGAAAATATTGTTTAGCTTAGCCATGTTAGGCACTAATTTTGCAATCCTATCCGCATCATTCAATGGTAAGTCTAAAACTCTGGCCGTGTCACGTATCGACGATTTTGCAGCCATTGTACCATAAGTCATAATTTGAGCTACCTGGTTGGATCCGTATTTCTTGATAACATAATCAATAACTTTTTGACGGCCCTCATCGTCAAAATCAATATCAATATCTGGCATACTTATTCTATCGGGATTTAAAAATCTCTCAAAGAGTAAATCATATTTGATTGGATCTATATTTGTAATCCATAAACAATAGGCTACAACTGATCCAGCAACTGAGCCTCTTCCAGGTCCAACAGAAACCCCCAGGTTTCGTGCTTCCTTTATAAAATCTTCAACAATTAAAAAATAGCCTGGATAGCCTGTCTTCTGTATTGTATTTAATTCAAATTCAATTCGATCTTTTAAGTCATCTGAAATAATGCCATAGCGCTTTTCTGCGCCCAAGTAAGTTAAATGGCGTAGATATAAATTTTCTGCTTTTTTTTCATTCCCATTACTACTTCCAATGTCAACAAATTTTTTTGGAATATTAAATTTTGGCAATAATACTTCACGCGTTAACTCGAATTCTTCAATTTTATCATAAATGATTTGCATGTTGAGTATAGCTTCAGGAATTTCTCTAAATAATTTCTTCATTGACATGGAATCTTTAAAATAATATTCTTGATTCGGTAAACCATAACGGTATCCCCTTCCATGACCAATAGGAGTAGATTGTTTTTCGCCCTCTTTTACACACAACAAAATATCATGAGCATTAGCTTCACTTTTTGTAGAATAATAAATATTATTTGTTGCAACTAATGAAGTATCGTGTTTTTTTGAAAACTCAATCAAAACTGGTATAACCCTGTCTTCATCGTCCTGTCCATGCCTCATTATCTCAAGAAAAAAATCTTTTCCAAACTCTTTTTTCCACCACATCAATGACTGCTCTGCTTGTTCCTTGCCAACATTTAAAATCTTCGATGATATCTCACCTTTTAAATTGCCTGACAAAACAATAATATCACTCTTATATTTTTTTACAATTTCTTTGTCAATACGTGGAACATAGTAGAACCCTTCAGTGTAGGCTAAAGATGCCATTTTTATAAGATTTTGATATCCTGTCTTATTTTTTGCTAGAAAAACAGCCTGATATCCGTTATCTTTATGAGATTTGTTTTTATGGTCTTCACAAATAAAAAATTCACAACCTAAAATTGGCTTAATTGGTTTCAGATCAATTACTTCATCATTTTCATTAGATTGAGCTTTTTTTGATAAAAGATTTTTATTGTAATTTTTTATTTCCTTAACAAAATGAAAAGAACCCATCATGTTGCCAAGATCAGTCAATGCTACTGCAATCATTTTGTTCTGCGATGTCATTTCAACCAATTTTTTTATGCTTATAGTAGATTGAAGCACAGAGAATTGGGAATGATTATGTAAATGAATTACTTCTGCATCTGCCATAACCTGAGGTAAATCGCCATCGTTATCAATTTTATTGTTCTTCAATGATTGTTTTTCAGCTTCCTGAAGTTTAAATGCTTGTTTCTTTAAATTTTCATGGCGAAGACCCAATAATTGTATTGGCAGTGAATTTTTATTTTTAAAATTTTTAATATATTCAATTTCGCAATCTAATTCATCAATTGAAAAAATTTCTCTCCTTAAAAGCTCGAAAAAACAGCGTGCTGTAGCTTCAACGTCAGCAGTTGCATTATGTGCTTCAATAAATTTTTCATCAAATAAAAAATAATGCAATTCGGTTAGAGTTGGTAACTTATACTTTCCGCCACGGCCACCCGGAAGTTTACAAAGATTTGCCGTAACTTCAGTACATGTATCCAAAACTTTTAAATCTTTTAGATTGGTTTCTAATTGAACCCTGTAAAACTCACAAGAAATTATTTTGATATCAAAACCAACGTTTTGACCAACAATAAACTTTGATTTTGAAATCACCTCATTAAATTTTTCTAAAACACCAGCTAATGAATCTCCCTTCAAAGTTGCTAAGGCAGTTGAAATTCCATGAATTTTTTCCGCATCATATGGAATATTAAATCCGTCAGGATGTATCATATACGCCTGGTGATCAATACAAACTCCCATATCATCATGTAGTTGCCAAGCGATTTGTACACAGCGGGGCCAATTATTTACATCGCTTGTTGGAGAATCCCATTTTTTTGGAAGTCCTGTAGTTTCTGTGTCAAATATTAAATACATATAAGGATCAAGCTAAATAATGAAGTATATAAATATAAAATTATTTTAAATTAAATTCTTTTGTCAAGTTTTATATTTATGAACAAAATTTTTCTTACTAAACAATTTTATAAAAACGATTTTAAAAAAGAAATTTAAAGTTCGATGTAGGGGACTTTAAAAAAAACACCTTCTGAGAAATTCATGTAATTAAAACCAGATTCGTCATAGGAGTTAAAGTAAAAAGAACCTGTTATTGTTTTATTTACAACATCAATTGAAACTATCGTTACTTTACCATCACCGACATAAACAGGATATTCATTACCTATATTTTGAGTTGAATAAGTAATATTATTTTCTGTGTAAGTTACAGTTGGCGATTTTCCAGGACCCAAGTTAAAAGTTCCAATACTGAAATCTGGGAGGCTTATTACCATAGTACCATAGCCATCACTGCCAGATATATTAAAAATACCTGTACTTTGCACAGTTGCTGTTCTAGCAGTAGACTTCCATACATAATCACCATGTCTAAGCCCTTGAAAAGTAGGATTATTAGTTTGAATATCGTCTTGACAAGAAAAAGCTAATAATAATAAAACTTTAAAATAAAACCTCATAAACAAACTTTAATGTAAAAACGCAATGGCACTTTTAATAGTTAATATCCAAAAATATAAAAAAAAACAAAAGTTTCATTTAAAAAAATATACTATATTTGCCGACTAATTAATAACCGGGGTCGAGTACCTCACAAATTAATACTTATGCCTGTAAAACTAAGACTACAAAGACACGGAAAAAAAGGCAAACCATTCTATTGGATTGTCGCAGCGGACACACGTTCTAAGCGAGACGGACGTTTTCTTGAAAAAATTGGAACCTACAATCCAAACGTTAACCCCGCTGACATCAATCTTAATATTGACAGTGCTGTAAAGTGGTTAAAAAATGGTGCTCAACCAACTGATACTGCTAGAGCAATTTTATCATATAAAGGAGTTCTGCTCAAAAAGCATTTAGCCGAGGGAGTTAGAAAGGGTGCAATTACTGAGGATCAAGCAGAAAAAAAATTCCAAGCTTGGGTTAAAGAAAAAGAATCCAAAATAGAATCAAAAAAATCATCTATTCTAAAAGCAGACGAAGAAAAAAAAGCAAAAGCAAAAGCTGCAGAAATAGTTGCTAATGAAGCTAGGACTCAAGCTTCTAAAAAAACAAATGATGACAACGACTCTGAGGACCAAGTAACTACTGATAAAATTGAGAAGTCTGAAGAAGAGTAGTACTGTTTTTTTGATATTTAAACCGCAATAACTCTAGGTTTAAAACCAATTTATGAAAAAAAAAGATTGCTATAAGCTTGGTAAAATCATCAAAAAATTCAGCTTTAAAGGCGAAGTTATAGCCAAAATCGACACTGATCAGCCTAATACTTATGAAAAAATAGAGTTCTTATTTTTGGAAATAGATAACAAACTAGTTCCATACTTTATCGATAACTCAAAATTACATAAATCTAATTTGTTAAGAATCAAATTTCAGGATATTGACAGTGAAACTAAAGCCCAAAAAATAATAAATAAAAATATTTTTTTACCCACAGATACCTTACCAAAATTAATTGGTAATAAATTTTATTACCATGAGATTATAGGTTTTGGCGTAATTGATTATAACCATGGTAAAATTGGGAATATCGTCGGAGTGAACGACCAAACAGCACAATCACTCTTTGTAATTGATAGTCGTGGAATTGAAATTTTAATACCCATCACCGACGAATTTATAACAAATGTAGACAGAGCAAAAAAAGAAATTCACATAAAATCACCTGAAGGCTTGATTAACCTGTTTACAAATTGATGTAAATTTATTAAAAGAATTTTATCAAAAATCCGATAAATTAATTAATATTATAATTAAATTTGTTTGATATTCTTAATGAATTATCATTTGATATAATACCCCTTAATTAAGTAAAATTCTACTAATGAAAACAGATTTATTTGAATCTCCTGATTATTACAATCTCGATGAGTTACTCAGCGAAGAGCAAAAGCTAGTTAGAGAAGCGGCTAGAGATTGGGTAAAAAAAGATATCTCACCTATTATTGAGTCATATTCACAAAAAGCTGAATTTCCAAAGCAGATCATCAAAGGGCTCGCCAATATTGGAGCATTTGGACCTTACATTCCAGAAAACTATGGAGGTGCAGGACTAGATCAAATATCATACGGACTTATAATGCAAGAAATTGAAAGAGGTGATTCGGGAGTTAGAAGTACTGCATCTGTTCAATCCTCCCTTGTGATGTTCCCAATATGGAAATATGGTAATGAAGAACAGCGCCAAAAATATTTACCAAAGTTGTCAACAGGTGAATACATGGGGGCGTTTGGCCTAACTGAACCAGATCACGGAAGTAATCCTGGAGGAATGACATCGAACTATAAGGACATGGGAGATCATTTTTTATTAAATGGAGCTAAACTTTGGATTTCAAATGCACCATTTTGTGATATTGCTATTGTTTGGGCTAAAGACGAAAACGGGAGAATAAATGGTCTTATTGTTGAGAGAGGCATGGAAGGATTTTCAACACCTGAAACTCACAACAAATGGTCATTGAGAGCCAGCGCCACAGGTGAGCTTATTTTCCAAGATGTTAAAGTACCTAAAGAAAACTTACTACCGAATAAATCAGGTTTAGGAGCTCCATTGGGCTGTCTGGACTCGGCGCGATATGGAATATCTTGGGGAGCAATTGGAGCCGCAATGGATTGTTACGATACTGCTTTAAGATATGCTAAAGAGCGTATACAATTTGATAAACCAATCGCTGGATTCCAGCTTCAGCAAAAAAAATTAGCTGAAATGATCACTGAAATTACCAAAGCTCAATTATTAGCATTTAGATTAGGACAGTTGAAGAATAAAGATAAGGCAAGCTCCGCACAAATATCGATGGCTAAGAGAAATAATGTAGAAATGGCACTTAAGATTGCCAGAGATGCACGCCAAATACTTGGAGGGATGGGTATTACAGGCGACTATAGTATTATGCGTCATATGATGAACTTAGAAAGTGTAGTAACTTACGAAGGAACTCATGACATTCACTTGCTAATAACTGGTCTTGATATTACTGGAATAAATGCATTCAAATAAAAGATTATTTACTCCTTTTCCTTTTTTACTTTTTATTTCATCATTTCTTATAAATTCTTGCTACTATGAAACTGATATATCAATAAATTCAACCAGCGATAACAACATACAAGAAATAATTGAAAATAACCCTGCTCAAAATTTTAAAATTATTTCATTGGGTGATAGTTACACTATTGGTCACAGTGTATGTGAAAGCTGTCGCTTTCCTGAACAACTTAAAGACAGTTTAATTGCAAATTTCGACTATCAAGATAGCTTTGAATTAGATATTATTGCTCAAACTGGTTGGACAACTACAAATTTAATTTCTGCCATTGAATACAATAGCCCAAGTTCAGATTATGACCTTGTAACATTGTTAATTGGTGTTAACAATCAATACCAGGGACAACCATTTTCAATTTATGAAACTGAATTTATAGACTTAGTTGAAATCGCTTCTGCTCTAGCTGGTCAAGATTCCTCAAAAATAATTGTAATCTCAATTCCAGATTATTCTTACACTCCATATGCCCAAAATTTTGCTGGCGGTTTTATCTCAAATCAACTTGACAGCTATAATAATTATGCAGAAAATTATTGTAATGATAATGATATATCTTATGTCTATATAACTGATATAACTAGAGAAGGACTTGAAAATCCTGATTTGGTTGCTAACGATGGCTTACATCCATCATCACTGGCCTACACAAAATTTGTAGAAAGAATTTTACCAATTGCAATTCAAAAATTAAATTAATCTAATTCCGCAGGTGCGAGTTCAATAGCCAGACCCTCCAACTCAGAATTAATTTGAATTTGACAGGCTAGCCGACTATTTCTTTTAACTTCAATTACATCACCTAGCATCGCTTCTTCTTCATCACTTTTATCAAGAAGTTTATGTGAACTTAAAATATAACATTGACATGAAGCACACATTGCAATACCACCACAAACCCCAATCGTACCATCAGGTGCAAGATCATACATTCGCACAATATCCATTAAATTTAATCCCATATCAATCGGTGCGTCGACAATGTGGACATTTCCTTTTCGATCAACAATTTTTAAAGAGATATCTAATTCATTATATTTCATTGAATTGACTTTACTACATTTTTTGTTGCTTCTTTTCTTGTTCCATCGAAACCATCAACTCCTGTAACTGTAGTATACTTTAAGACATAACGTTTACCAGGATTAATTATCTTGTATGCCGCATGACACATTAAAGTAGCTTCATGAAAACCACACAAAATCAATTTCAATTTTCCTGGATAAGTATTAATATCTCCGATTGCAAAAACCCCTGGAATGTTTGTCTGATAATCCAGAGCATTATTTACCTTGATAGCATTTCTTTCAATTTCTAGACCCCAATTAGCTATTGGACCTAATTTTGGTGTCAACCCAAAAAGAGGTATAAAAGCTTCAGTAGACAAACTTTGTTGTTCGCCGTCTCTAGTAGTATACGTAACTGACTCTAAAAAATTATCCCCTTCAATGGAAGTTACTTCAGCAGGGGTAATAATATTAATTTTTCCTGAGTTTTTTAGTTCTTGAACCTTTTGAACTGAATCAAGAGCACCTCTGAACTCATTTCGCCGATGAATTAAGGTTACTTTTTTAGCAATTTTACTTAAAAAAATTGTCCAATCTAAAGCGGAATCGCCACCGCCAGCAATTACTACTCTTTTATTTCTATAGACTTCGGGATCTTTTATTATATACGCAACTCCCTTATCCTCTAACCGTTCAATATCTTTGATATTAGGTTTTCGCGGCTCAAAACAACCAAGACCACCAGCAATTGCCACTACAGGAGCTAAGTGTTTTGTTCCCTTGTTGGTAGTTACAATGAATTTACCGTCATCTTGGCGAGATATGGTCTCTGCTCTTTCGCCAAGGGTGAATCCAGGATTAAATTGCTTTGATTGCTCTAATAATTTTTCTGTTAATTCACCCGCAAGTATTTCTGGATGCGCAGGTATGTCATAAATGGGCTTTTTGGGATAAATTTCTGAGCATTGTCCGCCTGGCTGTGCAAGTACATCGATTAAATGACAATTCAATTTTAGAAGCCCCGCCTCAAAAACAGCAAATAATGCTGTTGGACCGGCACCTATAATCAAGATATCTGTTTTAATCATAGTACTCAGTCCTGAATATTAATTACAGATTTAATTTGTGGAGCATGCTTTTTAATTGTCATCTCAACACCTGTTTTAAGTGTCATTTGGTTAACTGTACATGACGAGCAAGCTCCAACAAGCTGGACTTTTACTATTTCATTATTTATTATTTCCAATAAGTTTATATCCCCCCCATCATTTTGAAGAAAGGGTCTTATTTCGTCCAAAGCTATTTCTACATGTTTACGAATTTCGTTCGAGCTCATACTTTTATTTATTTATTAATTGCATTACAACCTGCCATCGTTGTAATTTTCACAACTTCGGTAGGAGGTATATTTTTATTACGTTTTACTAGTTCTGTTACCATTTTTTGTGTTAGTTTCACAAATGTATCTTCCAATGCAGTATTTTCTTGCAAAGCTGCAGGTCTTCCAAAATCACCTGATTCTCTCAAGCTTTGTACTAATGGAACTTCACCTAAAAAAGCTACATCTAAATCAAAGGCTAGATTTTTTGCGCCTTGTTGTCCAAAGATATAATATTTACTGTTAGGAAGTTCATCTGGGATAAAATATGCCATATTCTCTACAATCCCCAAAACAGGTACATTAATACTCTCTTGGTTAAACATTGCCACTCCTTTTCTTGCATCGGCAAGTGCAACGTTTTGAGGAGTACTTACAACGATAGCGCCTGTAATAGGTAAAGCCTGAACTGTGCTTAGGTGTATGTCTCCTGTTCCGGGAGGTAAATCAACAAGTAAAAAATCTAAAACTCCCCAATCTACATCAAAAATCATCTGACTAAGA
Source organism: Flavobacteriaceae bacterium (assembly GCA_002721175.1). Lineage (GTDB taxonomy): Bacteria > Bacteroidota > Bacteroidia > Flavobacteriales > Flavobacteriaceae > UBA3537. Next base: position 62,437 of record PBJR01000019.1, read on the forward strand.
GCCTTTGCTGCCATTGGGCCACGCCAAATTACAGCCTGGTTTGGTTTAGTAAAGAAACCTATAGATAATATTTTTACACCGTAGTTTTCTACTGGCTTCATCTTGGAAGAATTACCAACCTTTACAGACAAAGGCTTTTGATCTGTAACGTCAAACATAATTGGTATTGACGGCCCATAAATATCAGCATCTAAAACCCCGACATTAAATCCCATTTTTGAGAGTGTTACAGCAATATTTGAGGTAATTGTAGATTTTCCAACCCCACCCTTACCAGATGCAACGGCAATAATATTCTTTACTCCAGGAATTTTTTTGCCTTTGATTTGAGGCTTTTCTAACTTCGCTTTTTCTAAATTAAAATTCACTTTTATTTTGGCTTTGGAATAAATCAAATTGTGAATAGCTTTCTTGATTTCAGCCTCAGTGCGTTTACGAGCCTGAAGAGCTGGGTTGCTTGTGGATATATCAATAATAACCTCATCTCCAAAAATAACAATGTTTTGAATTGAATTATTTTCAACTATGCTTTTACTCTCGCCAGCAATTTTAATTGACTCAATGGCTGAAATAATATCGTTTTTTTTAATTTTCAATGAATTGCAATAAACGTTGTACGATTTACAAATATACGCTTGATTTAATAAAAAAACTAGATTTCCTTTGAAGGATCCCAAAAAACAGTTTCAAAATTTTGAATCTGATCATTTGCGATAATTATTCCCTCATTTTCGAGAAGCTGCTGCATTAAGTTACATCCTCCAAAGTGATGCTTTCCTGTTAAATATCCATTACGATTAACAACACGGTGTGATGGAATATTTTTGGTATGAGAAGCTACCATTGCATATCCAACGGTTCTAGCACTTTTAGCTGCGCCCAAATACTTAGCAATACTACCGTAGGTAGTGACTCTCCCATATGGAATTTGAACTACAATTTGATAACATCTTTCAAAAAAATTTTCTTTCAAAATTTATTTAAATTTAAATTTCAAATATGTGATTGGTTTACCTTGGTCTAAATAAATTTTTTCATAGAATGTTTTAATATTTGTAACTTCAGATGGACTACCCGCCTGTTTGTAAATATCGTTATTTGAATATTGAATTTCATCTTCCATTGCATGTAATATTCCAATGGTATAACCATGTAAAAACCCGCTATCGGTTTTTAAATGCACTACCCCCTGTTTTTTTAAAATACACTTGTACTTTTTTAAAAAAGTCATGTTTGTTAGTCTGTGTTTAGTTCTCTTATATTTTATTTGAGGATCCGGAAAAGTAATCCAAATTTCATCTACTTCATTTCTTCCAAAAACCTTATCAATAAGTTCGACTTGTGTTCTAATAAACACCACATTATCAAGTTTTTCGTTTTCAACAATCTTAGCGCCTTTCCAAAAACGAGCCCCTTTAATATCAATTCCTATATAATTTCGATTTGGGTTACTTTTGGCTAAACCAACAGTATACTCACCTTTTCCACAACCAACTTCAACAATTATTGGGTTATTATTTTTGAAAAACCTTGAATTCCAATTATATTTTAATGGAAATTTACAATCTATCAATTCCTCTCTGGATGGCTGAAGAACATGTGGGAATATTTCATTTTCTTTAAATCTTATTAATTTATTTTTACTACCCAATGATATACAGATATTTTAATTAGAATATTAATTTACGATAAATTTTTTCAGAGTAAATGAAAACTCACTGCCAATTCCGTATTTGCTTTCGACAAATATTTTTTCATCATGAGCATCTATTATGTGTTTAACAATTGAAAGTCCTAAACCAGACCCGCCCTCACTTCTAGCTCCACTTTTATCAACCCTGTAAAATCTTTCAAAAATTCTTGGAATATGTTCTTCTTCAATACCTTCTCCGTTGTCTGAAATTTTTACTAGTATTTTCTCTTCGCCTGTGTTCACAATATCAACTTCAGTCGTTCCATTTTTATGACCGTATTTAATCGAATTAACAATTAAATTTGTGATAAGCTGCTGAATTCTCTCTTTATCAGCAAATACCTCAGAAATATTTTCAGACTTTTCCTTAAAAACTAATGATATATTCTTTTTTTTTGCTTTCATATCAAGATCTTCAAAAATACTTGAAATTAATTCAAAAATATCAAAGTTCGATTTATTTAACTTTGACTCTCCAAATTCAATCTTTGTAATCATGTCAAGATCCCTTACTATATAAATTAATCTATCTACCCCTTTGTCAGCCCTTTTTAAATATTTTTTTAGAACCTCAGGATCACTCAATGCGCCATCCAATAATGTAGAAATATAACCTTGAATAGTAAATAATGGAGTCTTTAGCTCGTGTGCAACATTTCCTACAAACTCTTTTCTAAATTCTTCACGGTCTTTTAATGATTGTACTTGTTTCTTTTTTAGGCTTATATACTTACTTATTTCGTTTGTCAATAAATCCATATCCTCTGAACTAAGTAGCTTGTCTACTGCTGATTTATTTGACTCTAAAGTCAATATGTCATTATATATTTTTTCTGTTCTTTTGAACATGTATTTCTTTGAGCGAAAATGAAAAATAAAAAAAATAACTAAAAAATTTAGTAAGAAAGAAAAGATTAACGACTTGGCATCAAGCAAATCAAATAAATACAAAAAAATACTAAAAAATAGCATTAAAACCAGTGAAGTTAATAAGGCTGTTAGTGCGCTAAAAATATAGGCTTTGTTTTTATAAGAGCTCATTAGTCATTAAACTTATACCCCACCCCTTTTAAAGTCGTTAATTTATCATTACCAATTTTACTGCGAAGTTTTCGAATATGTACATCTATAGTTCGACCACCAACAATAACATCTTCACCCCAAATTTTAGTCAAAATTTCTTTTCTCTTAAAAACTTTACCAGGCTTAGAAGTCAGTAAACATAACAGTTCAAATTCTTTTCTTGGTAAAATGATGTCTTTACCATGGTGAATTATTTTATATAATTCTTTATCAATTGTGAGTCCTTTAAGTTGTATTAATTCATCTTTAATTTTCGATTGATCGCTAATTTTGCGCCTTAATAGTGACTTTACTTTACTAATTAAAACCTTAGGTTTAATAGGCTTGGAGATATAATCATCAGCCCCAGCTTCAAGGCCAGCAACTAATGAATAATCCTCACTGCGTGCAGTCAAGAAAGTTATGATTGTCTCTTCAAGCTCTGGAATTTTTCTTATTTTTTCACATGCCTCAATTCCATCCATTTCAGGCATCATGACATCTAAAATTATTAGCTCTGGTTTTTCTTTCTTAGCTTTTTTAATTGCCTTTTGACCGTTAGTAGCAGTTAATACTGAATAGCCCTCAGATTTTAAGTTGTAACTCAATATTTCAAGAATATCAGGCTCGTCATCAACAATCAGTATCTTAATATTTTTATTTATAACTAAAATAATTTTGCTATAATAAATTTATAATTTTAAATTGAGAAAACAATAAATTTTGGAACTACTTCCTCAAACAAATTGAAAATTAAAAATTATTTAACTAAAAATTTTCATTTTGTTAAATATTTGAACACAAAAAAAATAAAGATTAAAAATCAAAAAGTCTATCTTTGATTAATCAATAAAAATAATAGCTAATGAAACACTTCTACTCAATTATAATAACAGCCCTTTTCTCCTGCATTGCTTACAGTCAAGTAACTGAACTTTACATTAGTAAATATGGTGAGGGAAGTTCTAACCATAAATTCTTAGAAATTTATAATGGGACAAATGCAGATATTGATTTATCTAATTATTCTGTATCATCATGCAGTAATGGTTGTAACACAACTGGTGAATTTGATTACCCAGATAATATAATATTTGCCGCAGGTACAATTATACAAAGTGGTGATGTTTATGTTATTACTCACGGGTCTGCTGATCCATCAATACACTCAGACCAAACCTTCACTTACTTATCAAATGGTGATGATTTTATGGCACTTACACTGGCAGGTGCTACAGCAAGCGACTATACAATTATTGATGCCCTTGGTGATATGGGTCCTGATCCTGGTAATGGATGGGAAGTTGCAGGAATTTCGAATGGTACTCAAAATCACACATTGACAAGAAAATCGACTGTATGTGGCCCAAATCCAACTCCGCTCGCATCATTTGGTACCAATTCTGAGGATTCTGAATGGATAGTAGGAGAGAGCAATTCAGGATGGGACACAGTAGGCTCGTATGATGGCTGTGTTTCTGGTCCAATATTGACTATTACTTCCCCATCAAATAATCAAGAGTTTGAGTCTGGCACAACTTCAGTCATTGTTTCTGTTTCTGTAGCAAACTTCAACATAGGTGAATTAAATTCAGGTGCGGATGGACATATCCATTGGACAATAAATAATCAAGAACAGCCGATGAAATATGATACTCTTGATGAAACAATCAATGTAGCTGATGGCGAAAGCTACTCCATTTATATGGAATTAGTTGATGATAGCCACCAAGCCATCAGCCCTGCAGTTAATCAAACTGTTTCTTTTGAAGTAAATTTTCCATGTGATCTTTACATAGATACTATCAATTCGTCATGTGACTCGAATACAGCTGAAAACTCTGACACCTACTCCACTTCGCTGAGCTTTACTGGCGGAGGTACAACGTCATATGTAATCGATACTGGAGGTGTGGGAACTATTGAGGGAGATGACCCTTCTGTAACTCCAGAAGGGGTTATTATAATTAGTGGCGTTCCAGAAAATACAGATTATGTTGTAAGTTTTACTGGGGATCCGAGCAACAGCTCGTGTAATTTTATAAGATCAATAAGCAGTCCAAACTGTAATCCATCAATAGCTTTACCTTATAATGATCCATTCGATTACCCTGATGGTTCATTAACCTCTTATCCAAATTGGAATAACTTTTCAGGAAATGAGGGAGATCTTTTAGTAACAAATGGTCAAGCGATCGTTCAACACGGAACCCCAAGTGAAGATGCTGGGGTAACTTTTGATCCAGTTGAGGGCGTCATATATTATGCTTTTGATTTCTCAGTAAATGATCCTGGAAATCCTATATCTGGAAGCGATTTCGAATATTTTGCACTTTTTAAAGACGATGGCTTTAATTACAGAGCAAGGATAGATATTGTAAGTGCTAATGATGCAGCAAGCGACTTCACTGTGGGTATTTCCACAAAAAATGGTACTGCAGATGTTATTTGGCCTGGGGACTTAGACTTTGAAACCACATACAGAGCTACAGTAAAATATGATCAAGCTCAAAATACCACACAGCTATGGATCAATGCTGATGGTGAGACAGATCCATCAATTTATGGTAATGATGAGGATGATCCAGGAACTACAATTACCCAATTTGGTCTTAGACAGTCTGACTCTTCAGCAAATGAAGGTATTTTAATAGACAACTTAACTATCACGCAAACATTCAATGAAACTCTGAATAATAATGAGTTTTCTGATTTAGATTATTCTTTTATTTTATTTCCAAATCCATCAGTTTCTGGAATAATTTCCATAAAATCAAACAAATTAGGTGAAATAAAATCTCAAGTTTTTGATTTACTTGGGAAAGAACTGATAAATACAAAAATTAAAAATCAAAAGTTGGATTTATCAGACCTTAGCAGTGGTATTTATATTATAAGGCTTACTCAGGGCAATCTGATGTGGTCAAAAAAGTTTATTAAACAATAATTATTTACTCAAAATAAAAAAAAGAGCGTTATTTTGATAATGCTCTTTTTTTTATTTTTGCAACTGTAATTAGTTCTATGGATTTAAAATCAATATTTAATCTTAATTCGGAAAAAAAATTTAGTGATTTAGCTATTGAAATTTTTCATATTCAATTTGAAAATAACCCTGTCTATCGTTCCTTTTGTGACTTATTAAATATAAATTCAAGTGATGTTCAAAAAATTGAAGAAATTCCTTTTCTACCAATTAATTTTTTTAAAACGCATACTGTAAAATCAACAAAAAAGAAAATTAAAAAAACCTTTCTAAGTAGTGGAACTACAAACAAAAACGCTAGCAAACACTATTTAACGAATCCCAAAATATATAGAAAAAGCTTTAGAAAATGTTTTGAATTTTTTTATGGTCCAATCAAAGACTATGTTATACTCGCTTTACTTCCCTCATACTTAGAACGCAATGGTTCATCGCTAGTTTATATGGTAAATGATATGATAGTTAGATCAAAAAAACCACAGAGCGGATTTTATTTAAATAACTTAAAAGAGCTAAAAGACACGATCCAAGAGCTAGATCAGAGTGGGCAAAAAACTATTTTAATTGGTGTTTCATTTGCTCTCTTAGATCTAATTGAATTTCACCAATTTAACTTAAAAAACACCATAATTATGGAAACTGGTGGTATGAAAGGACAACGAAAAGAATTGATAAAAAGCGAGCTTCACGAATATTTAAAAAAAGGCTTTGGTGTGCAAGCTATTCACAGTGAGTATGGGATGACAGAAATATTATCGCAAGCATACTCCAAAAATAACGGACTTTTTAAAACACCGCCTTGGATGAAAATCTTAATTAGAGATACTGAAGACGCATTGTCTATTTTACCGATTGAAAAATCAGGAGGAATCAACATAATTGATTTAGCAAATATAGACTCCTGTGCTTTTATTGCAACACAAGATTTGGGAATGATTCATAAGAATGGTTATTTTGAGCTACTTGGGCGATTTGATCAATCTGAAGTTAGGGGCTGTAATTTAATGGTGGTTTAGATTTAAATAACCTGAATTATAAAGGTCTTTCGTTTACCACGATTTATAACAATATAACTGTCATTAATCAAATCAGAATTAGTCAATCTATAATTTTCGTCAACTTTTTCCTTGTTGATCATAATTGAATTTTCGTTCAAAGCCCGCCGTGCATCTCCTCTAGAGGACAAGAATTTAGTTTCATCAAATAATACTGAAATCATATCTAGCCCTGCTTTTATTCTATTATTTGGAATTTGTGCAGTTGGAACTCCTTCAAAAATATCTAAAAATAGTGATTTATCTATGGATTGTATGTCTTTTTTAAAATCTTTACTAAACAAAATTTTAGATGCTTTTTCAGCATTAATCAGGTCATTTTTACTATGTACTAAAGCTGTAATTTCTCGTGCAAGACGATTCTGTAATAATCTTAAATGAGGCTCTTTTTTGTGTAAATTAAGGACATTATCAATATCATCTTTTTTTAAAAAAGTAAAGATTCTAATATATTTTTCTGCATCCACATCACTGCTGTTCAACCAGTACTGATAAAATTTATAAGGAGATGTTCGTTCAGCGCAAAGCCAAATATTTCCTTCCTCAGTCTTGCCAAATTTTGATCCATCAGATTTAGTAATTAATGGACAAGTTATGGCATAGCCTTTTCCATTCAAGACTCTTCTAACCAATTCAACTCCCGTTGTTATATTTCCCCATTGATCACTTCCACCCATTTGGATAATACAATTATGGTTTTTATTCAGGTAAAAAAAATCGTAAGCCTGAATGATTTGGTATGTAAACTCGGTGAAAGACATACCATTTTTTAAGGATCCTTTAATTCTATTTTTTACAGAGTCTTTAGCAATCATGTAATTGACCGTTAAGTGTTTTCC
>PBJR01000020.1 GCA_002721175.1 Flavobacteriaceae bacterium
GGTGTTTGAGGCAACAATTAATTTATAAAAACCATTTTGGTTGGAAATTGTTCCATTTGTAAAAGTTTGTATTGATACATTTTCAATCGGTTCATTTAATTCATTTAATATGATACCTGAAACAATTGCATTTTGAGATAATGAAAATGAATGAACAAGCAATATAATTAATGTGCTTAATATGTGCTTTAATTTTAATTTCAACATTTATTTTATGTAAAAAATTGTTTCAAATTTAGAAATATTCCCAACTTTATCAGTTACTAATAATTTTAAATTATTTTCTTGCTTACTAGCTATTCCGTCCTTTAAATCATGCATTAAAATATTAGTTTTCGGATCATGCTCCATTAAAATCCATTTACCATTTATAGTTCCAAGGTAATTTTTTATACCTGATTTATCATCAAATATTTTAAATTTTAAATATCTTCCATCGATAACAGCATTGACTTTATTTAAGTTTTTTATTTCAATTTTTGGTTTTTCTTTATCAATCACAATTTTGAATTTTCCAAAATCTCTTGTATTCGCAAATAGTTTATTTTTTTTCAATGAAGTTTGACAATAAACTACTGTACCATTATTTAAAATTTTTCCAATAAACAATTTATCTAATTTAGTTTGATCATAACCATCCAAATTGAAACATAGACTGATAGGTTTTTTTAATGGCACAAAAGTGTTATGTAGATTTAGTATATCATTTTCAAATTTGAAATTTAAATATAGATCTTCATATAGAGAGTTTTTTTTAATAAAAATATCAACTGATTCAGCTTTTAAATGAGTATCTTGATCATAATAAATTTTCTTAGAATTCTTTCGGTTTTCGTTTTTGTTTTTAACATCGAATTCCGTAAACTTTATGGGAATTTTCAAATTGGTTGTGTTTCCTGCAAAATCTGAAATCTTGATTTCAAATAATGAAACTTTTTTTTTAACTATGTTTATTAGACCTTTGTTTTTTTCAAATTTGAAAATACTTAGAGGATTATTTTGTTCAATATATAGTTTTTGAATTCGATTATTATTATTTCTGTAATACTCGTAATCTATGTACCTGTTTATATGTTTTGATTCGTAAAATGAGAATTTATCAAAGTTTATTTTAAGATGTTCAACCCCTTCATATGTTGTAACAATTGATGTCAAACCATTTTTATTACTTGCATAATCCAACTGGTCATTTGATATAATCCCAAAGCCAATTTCCCCCTTTGCATTAATTAACTCGCTAATATAATCACCACTAGCATTTTTTTTTATATCAATTTGTACCCTCGTTGTATACCCATTGATATTACTATTATTTTCTATTGGATACACAAATAATCCATGAATGGATGGTTTTGAAGTATCTTTTGCCTCTATCCCAAATAACATTGGATTTACAGGTTTTTCATTTTTATCTCGGATTTCGAAATGTAGGTGAGGACCAGACGAACCTCCTGTGTTCCCAGAATATCCTATTATTTCCCCTTTTTTAAATTTTAACAGATTAACTGAAGGAAAGAGTTGGATTTCAAATTTCTGGTTTTGGTATTGTTTTTTTTTAACGTAATTTTCTATTTCAGGACAAAATTTTTGTAAGTGAGCATAAACAGAGGTAAACCCATTTGGATGTGTTATGTACAACGCCTTTCCATACCCTCTCTCTGATATTTTAATTCTACTTACATATCCATCAGCCGAAGAAACCACTTTCAATCCTTCAACTCCACCAGTTTTAATATCAATGCCAGCATGAAAATGATTTGATCTGAGCTCAGCAAATGTTCCTGAAAGAATAATAGGATCTTTAATTGGATATATAAAATAGTCTCTTGGGTAAGGGTTTTGAGAACTACATAGTGATAATGCAGATAAAAAAATTATAATTGAATATTTCATAGAAGCTACTTCCTGCTAATGTATATAAATGCAAAGAAAAAGCAAAAAAAATATTAATATGATATGAAAATATTTGAAATGAATTATATTTATTGATTCTTACTAGTTATTAAAATACGATCGATGAGTAGCATTGAGTCTGTCATAAAGTCATTGGAGTTAAAAACAAATCAAATTTTGAATAGGCTAAACCAATTACAAACTGAAAACAAGTCTTTGAAAAATGATTTGATTACAATTAAGAAAACATTGAACGAAAAGATAATATCTCTAAAGGAAAAAGAATCTGAGCTAGAATCGCTTAAAATTGCAAATTCTATGCTAGGAGACAACGAAATAAAACGGGTATCAAAGCTTAAGATTAATGCATTAATCCGAGATATAAATGATTGTATTTCTAGTTTGTCCAAATAAATATGAGTGAAAATTTAAAAATAAAATTATCTATCGCAAATAGGCTTTATCCCTTAACAATTAGACCTAATCAAGAACAGGGACTGCGTTTGGCAGCACAAAAGATTAATGAAACTTTAAAACAATTTGAAGAAAGTTATTCTGTTAAAGATAAACAAGACGTATTAGCCATGTGTGCACTAAAATTTGCTACTCAACTTGAACAATCATATATAAATAAAGAAAATACAAATCGTGAGTTTGAAGAACGATTAAATAAAATTAATAATCAATTGATTAATTATTTTGAAACCAATGAGGAATAAATCTAAGCCTGTATAGTCATTTTTTGATAAACTTAACAAGTAATCATATAAATTGGTGTTGTTTAATTTGTAAAAGCATGCTGTTTAGGACAGACCCTTGACCATATTTTCAACCCTAAATCCTGTTAATAGGGAGTTTATTCATTACATTGATTTACAGGCTTTCTTATTCAACATAAATATAATTCAATTATAATATCGGAATCAATTATTTTAATTCCCTTGGGTGAAAGTTGTTTATAACTTTTTTTAAATGGCTTTTTTCTACATGCATATAGATTTCTGTAGTAGTTATGCTTTCGTGTCCTAGCATTGATTGAATTGATCTTAGGTCAGCTCCGTTTTCAAGCAGATGAGTGGCAAAAGAATGGCGAAATGTGTGAGGTGATACTGATTTTTTTATTCCAGCTGATTTTGCTGTTTTTTTAACAATTGTAAAAATCATAGCACGAGTCAATTTTTTTCCTCTTCGGTTGAGAAATAAAATATCAACATTATCACTATTTACATTTAGCTTTGACCTTAAATTATTTAAATAATGATATATGTATTTTTGTGTAATTGTGCTGACAGGTATTAAGCGTTGTTTATTTCCTTTTCCTGTGACTTTTAAAAATCCCTCATCAAAATACAAATCAGATATTTTAAGATCTGTTAATTCGCTGACTCTGAGGCCACAACTGTACAATATTTCTATTATTGCTCGGTTTCTGTACGCTAATGTATGACTCATATCAATTGAGGAAATAATTTTATCAATTTCGTCTAATGATAGCGTCTCTGGAAGTTTACGCCCAATTTTTGGACTTTCAATATGTGTTAAAGGATTATTGTTTCGGTAATTTTCGAAGACTAAAAAGTTAAAAAAACTTTTAAGTCCGGAAATGCATCTTGATTGAGTCCTTGCGTTTGATATTTTTGATTGTTCATAAAGGAAATGCTGAATTATATTTTGATTTATTCTTAGTGGCGTATAATTTATACTATTCTTTTTTATCTCATTTACATAGTTTGATTCTATATATTTTATTAGTTTATGTAAATCTAATTTGTAATTTTTAATAGTATTTTCGGAAAGCCCACGCTCAATTTTTAAAAAATATTCAAAGTTCTTAACTGCTTGTCTCCATTTCATTAAAATAAAATTACGAATAATTAGCTTTTGAAAAAAAAATGCCAAGTTTATGATACTTGGCATTTAAGCGGAGAAAGAGGGATTCGAACCCCCGGAGGTATGACCCTCAACAGTTTTCAAGACTGCCGCATTCGACCACTCTGCCATTTCTCCTATAATTTTGTAAATATAAGTTTGTTTTAATTTTTTTTCAAATTGTTTTGCTTATTATTTTTATTCTAGTGGCTTTATAAATAATATTTAATCTTATCTAAAACATCTTATTAAAATCATTATTTTTACATAAATAAAAGAAATGAACTTGATCAAATCTTTAGAATGGCGTTATGCAACCAAAGTTTTTGACAATAAGAAAATTATTGATCCGGTTTTGGTTGATAAAATTAAACAAGGTTTTAATCTCTCTGCATCTTCTTATGGATTACAACCAGTAAAATTAATTCTCTTAAAAAACAAGAAAATTCAAAATGAATTACTTTCAATTTCAATGAATCAAAAGCAAGTATTAGATGCATCTCATTTAGCTATTTTTTGTATTAATGTAAATATAGATTCTGATTATATTCAAGATTATTTTAAAAGAATAAAAAAAATTCGTAAAACCGAAGAATCGATTTTAAGTTCATACAGAAATAATTTGATTTCAACATTTAGTGAAATGTCTCAAATTGATATTGAATTATGGGCAACAAAACAAGCGTATTTAGCAATGGGTAATTTATTAGCTGTTTGCGCTGATTTAAAAGTTGATGCTTGCCCAATGGAAGGATTTGATTCATTAGCTTATGATGAGTATTTCAAACTAAATAAAAAAGGTTTAAAATCTGTGCTGATTATGCCAATGGGATATAGATCCAGTCAAGATATTTTATCAAAGATGAAAAAGGTTAGAAAGCCCATTTCAGAATCTATTATAAATATCGAATAGTATGCCGGGTTTTGAATTGTTTGGTGATGCTGAGAGACGGGAAGTTCAAGATGTGTTGGATTCGGGAATCTTAATGCGATATGGATTTGATAAAGCCAGGGATGGGAAATGGAAAGCAAAAGAACTTGAGGAATTAATTAAAATTAGATTTAAATCAAAAAATGCTTTTTTGTGTAGCAGTGGCACAGCTGCCCTTTCAATGTCCCTAGCAGCCTCTGGAATAGGTTCAGGAGACGAGGTTATAATTCCCNCATTTACTTTTGTTGCTAGTTTTGAAGCTATTCTATTAATTGGTGCAACACCTATAGTTGTAGATATTGATGAAACACTCACCCTTGATATTGAATCCGTAATCGANTCAATTAATGACAAAACAAAGGCTATAATGCCTGTTCATATGTGCGGTAGTATGGCAAATCTCGACGCATTAGTCAAGATTTGCAAGGATAACTCGCTATTACTGATTGAAGATGCTTGCCAGGCAATTGGAGGTACTTACAATGGTAGATCGTTAGGTACAATAGGTGATCTTGGGTGTTTTTCATTCGATTTCGTTAAGACTGTAACATGTGGTGAGGGAGGTGTTGTAATTACTAATAATGANGTTTTTGCTANAAATCTTGATTCTTTTGGTGATCACNGNNNTGATCACATTGGTAACAGTCGTGGGGCTGAAAATCACCCATATATTGGATATAATTTTCGTATTTCAGAACTAAATGCAGCCGTTGGCTTGGCGCAGTTTCGAAGAATTGATGAGTTTTTAGAACTCCAAAGAAAAAATTATTCAATTTTATTTAACTCTCTCAAAAGTATTAGTCATATCAAATTTCGCTCAGTTCCAACAGGAGGACAGCAAAGTTTTGCCTTCTTGAACTTCTTTCTTGAAAATTATAATTTAACAAAAAGTGTCATGAAAATGTTCAAATCAAACGGAATTGAAAATTGTTTTCATTATTATGATAACAATTGGCATTACGTTCGTAATTGGGAACATCTTATTAATCAGAGAAGTTTGTATCCTTTGTCATCCGAACAAAAAAGTGGTCTTGAGTATTTGAGGAGTAAAAAATTTTTAAAATCAGATTATTTTATTTCTAAAAATATTAGCTGTTTGATTAAATTATCCTGGACTGTTGAAGAGGCTGAAAATTTAGCACAAAAAATGGTTTATTGTATCAAAAAGGTAATTTCTAATAGCTGATGTAACTTACTATTTTTAATCCATATCCAACTAATCCAACGCGTTTTTTTTGTTTTCTATTTGTAATCAAATTTATTTTTTTTATTCCTAAATCATGTAATATTTGCGCACCTATTCCAAAGTCTTTTGTGTCCATGTCAAATGATGGTAGCTTTGCAATGTCTGTGGATTTTTGAATTTTTTTGAATTCTTCCAATTGCTTGATCGATTTTTCTGAATTCGACTGTAGATTTATAAAGACTAAGGCACCCTTTTTTCTTTTGTTTATTACTTTAAAAATATTATCTAAATTATTGTCATTTTTATTTATTAGTTTGAGCAAAATTTCACTGCTAGCTAGTGTTGAATTAATTCTTGTAGATATAACTTCATTTTTCCTCCATGAGCCTTTTGTAAGTGCGATGTGTATAGCATTATTTGTTGTCTGCTTGTAAGCTCTAAGTCTTAAATTGCCAAAAACAGTATTTATTTCGTAATCACTCACCTTAACTATTAATGAGTCATTCTTCATCCTGTATGCAACTAGGTTCTCAATTGAAATAATTTTTAATTTAAATTTTTTTGCAACTTGCAAAAGTTCAGGCAGGCGAGCCATAGTTCCATCATCATTTAATATTTCAACAAGAATTCCTGCCGGTTTGAAACCTGCTAATCTTGAAAGATCTACTGCAGCTTCTGTGTGTCCTGTTCGTCTTAAAACACCACCATTTTTTGCTTTTAATGGAAATATATGTCCAGGCCTTCCAAGATCCTCGGGTTTAGTTTTTTCATTTACTAAGGATTTTATTGTTTTTGCTCTATCACCAACTGAAATACCTGTTGTACACCCATGACCAATTAAATCAACTGAAACTGTGAACTGAGTATCGTGTAAGACAGTATTATGCTTTACCATCATATCTAGTTTCAACTCCTGACATCTTGATTCAGTCAGAGGGGCACAAATTAATCCGCGACCATGAGTTGCCATAAAATTGATCATTTCGGGAGTTACTTTCTCAGCAGCTGCAATAAAATCTCCCTCATTTTCCCGATTTTCATCATCAACAACAATTATTATCTTTCCATTTTTAAGATCAGAAATAGCGTCTTCAACTTTACTTAGTTTTTTAGATTCCAATAAGCTTTTATTATTAAACATCGATTTTAAAGATAGTTAGTAATTTTGATTTAGATAGTACTTTTTTTAGATGCATTAATATTGTATTAAAGTCAAATAATGCTCTATCATTAGTTGCTTGTTTCGTTAAATATATACTGAACGGGAGCGTTATGATTCCGGCAACCCAGGTTGCAAAAATGGGATTTAAACTACTGTCCTCTGAGCTGTTTTTAGCAAAAATACTTATAAAGTGATAAGATAAAAAAATTAAAATTGCAATTATCATTGGAGTTCCAACACCGCCTTTACGAATAAGTGCACCAAGAGGTGCACCAATAAAAAATAAAACAATACACATCAAACCAATAGTGAATTTGTCATGGAGCGCTATTATGTGTTTGTTAATATTTTTCTTTGCTATTAAATTTGATTTTGATTTAATATTCAAAATGCTTTTGGTATTTTTTATTGAATTACTACTAATATTTATCAAGCTTAATGCCTCTAAATCTGAGAATAGCGTCAATAAATCTGGAAAAGTTTCAATTTTATCCATTTTATATTTTTTTTGCAAACGATTAATTGAATTATCTGCCAATATTTTATTAGAAAATTCATTAGTTGAATTAATGTAATTTTTCTTAAGTGAATCAATAGTTTTGTTTAACTCATTTATTCCTAACATGTTATATCTTGACGAGGCGTCTTTGTTGTCAAAATCTATATTATTAAAATCTGAAATATCAATATTTATTAAATATTTATCAAAACTACTTTTAACTTGGGGTCTATTTTTAGTTCGCTTTTGATAATTAGCTGGTTGTAATTCATCGTAGTAATTACCATTATAAAGAATTAATTGTAGAATTTCAGAATCTGCATTTGAAATAAATTTTCCAGTTCTAGATTTAATTACTGTGAAATTACCAAACGAATTTGGTTTTTTTTGATGAATTATTACATCCTCTAAAAATTCCCCATTTTTACCACTTTTTTTGGAAACCTTTATGTTAATATCTTTCAACTGATTGAATTGACCTTCTGCCACAGCAATTGCAGGCTTTACTTTTGCAATATTTCGTCTTAAATTAAAGAAATTATATTCGGCTATTGGTATTATGTTATTTGCAAAAAAAAAGCTTACAGCTGCTAAAAGAATAATAAATACACCAACACTTCTCATAGCTCTTTGTAGTGAAATTCCAGTAGATTTCATGGCTGCAAATTCGTATCGCTCAGCGAAATTACCAAAAACCATAATTGATACTAGAAGAATTGTTAGGGGTAATACCAGTAATACTAATCGGGGAGATACGTAAATTAAAAATTTCATAACAACAATAATGTCAAGGTCTTTACCTGCTAACTCTGATATGTATACCCAAATTGATTGTAATAAAAAGATTAACATTAAAATTGTGAAGACACTAAAAAAGGATTTCAAATAAGTGGATAATATGTATCGATCAAGAATTTTCAATATAAATTTTAATCTAAATTGTTTATATAATATCCTTTGTATTTAGATTTTTCAAATTTGAAATAAGATTTTGGGAAAGACTTATTTGTATTAAATTCTTTAATTTTTATTACAGTTTTAATTTTGTTTTCATCAAACATAACTAAATTGTCAATTATTTTTGTTTTATTATCGACACCGACTAAAATATATTTTATTTCCGAGTTGGAGTCCAAAGGTAAAAATTTAATATACTGAATAGTTGATCCTGATTTCTTTTGTACTATATCCATTTTACAACTGTAACTTTTCTTAAGTGAATTTAACAATGAACTGGGGCTAAAATAATTAAATTCGTATCCTTGTTGTTTACTTATTGTTATCTCTTCGTCTTCATTACTTATTGTGTATAACTTTTGTCCATCAAAAATTTGCCTTATTTCAAAAATATCAAGTGAAAACATATCGTTTTTAACAACAATTTTTCCATCCGTACGCTGCTGTAAGTCTTGCGTATCATTTATAATGCTATATTCAAAAGTTATTTCTATACTTTCAAAATTTGAAATTTTATCACTTACATCTTTAAGAAGTGCATTTGCTTCAAGATCTATTGGTTGCCCACTTAAATTGACAAAAAAAATAGTAATCAGGAAACTTAAAGAACTATGTAGTATTTTCATCATTTAATAATATATTCAATGCATTTAAATTGTTTATTAAAACTTTTCTCGCTTTACTTCCTTCAAATGGTCCAACAATACCTGCGGCTTCGAGCTGATCAATTAATCTTCCAGCTCTGTTGTAGCCAAGCTTTAGTTTTCTTTGAAGAAGTGAAGCAGAACCTTGTTGTGCAACAATAATAATTTCTGCAGCTTCTCTAAATAATTTATCTCTATCATTTATATCAATATCAAGATTTGTGCCAGAGTCTTCACCTACATATTCGGGTAGAATATAGGCATCTGGATAAGCTTTTTGTGACCCAATAAAGTCTGTTAAATCTTCAATTTCTGGAGTATCAACAAATGCACATTGAATTCTTACTAAATCATTGCCTTGGGTAAATAACATATCACCACGCCCAACCAATTGATCAGCTCCAGAGCTATCGAGTATAGTTCTTGAGTCTATTTTTGAAGTTACTCTAAAGGCAATCCTGGCAGGGAAATTGGCTTTAATTAATCCCGTAATAACATTTACTGAAGGTCTTTGAGTTGCTATTACTAAGTGGATACCTATGGCTCTAGCTAATTGTGCTAACCTTGCTAGTGGTGTTTCAACTTCTTTACCTGCTGTCATAATCAAATCTGCAAACTCATCAATAACAAGAACTATGTAAGGTAAGTATTTATGACCATTATTGGGGTTAAGTTTACGACTTTTAAATTTAGAATTATATTCCTTAATATTTCTGCAAAATGCTGTTTTTAAAAGGTCATACCTGTTGTCCATTTCAATACACAATGAATTTAGTGTATTGATAACTTTTTTTGTATCAGTAATTATAGCATCCTCAGAATTTGGGAGTTTTGCTAAATAGTGTCGTTCAATTTTATTAAACAATGTTAGTTCAACTTTTTTTGGATCAACTAAAACAAATTTAACTTCCGCTGGATGTTTTTTATAAAGTAATGAGGTTAATAACGCGTTTAACCCCACAGATTTTCCTTGTCCAGTTGCGCCAGCCATGAGTAGATGTGGCATTTTACAAAGATCAACTATAAAAGTTTCGTTGCTTATGGTTTTACCAAGAGCGATTGGTAGTTCCAATTCAGTTGATTGAAATTTTTTTGATGAAATGACTGAATTCATTGAAACTATTGTTGAATTTTTATTTGGGACTTCAATTCCGATTGTTCCACGACCTGGAATTGGAGCAATAATTCTAATTCCAAGGGCAGACAGGGACAATGCAATATCGTCTTCTAAATTTTTAATTTTTGAAATTCGTATTCCAGCATCCGGGATAATTTCATAAAGCGTGACTGTGGGTCCAACCTTCGCTTTAATACTACTAATACCAATTTTATAATTATTTAATGTTTCAACTATTTTATTTTTATTACTCTCCAATTCTTCTTCATCAACGGTGATTCTTTCTTTATCATATTTTTTTAGTAAGTTTAATTTTGGAAAAACAAATTTTGACAATTCCAAAGTAGGATCAAATTTTCCAAAATTTTCGATCATTTTTCCTGACAAGTTATTTGTTTCTGAGGCTTCTTTTTCAGCAACAGTGATCTCCATCTTCAAATCATCTGAATGAATTTTTTCATCTTTATTTAATTTGTTGTTAATACTTGAGAAATTTTGGATTGTTGGCTTAAGTTGATCAATCTCTATTTTATCCTCTACCAAGTCAGGAGCTGTATTTTGGTTTGACTCACCTGAGATAATTTGATCAACTATTTCAGATTCGTTTTCAGTGGTTAGATCATCACTACTTTTGGATAATTTTTTCGTGTTGAAGAAATTAATTATATGTTGTGTTGTTAAACCAAATCTAATACTGGAATAGGCGATAAGGCCAAGTAGTAAAAGAAGAATTAATCCAGTTTTACCAATATAATCTTGAAAAAATAAATTAATTTCAAATCCAATCATTCCACCAAGTTTGGGGTATGAGTGAAAGAATCCGAAGAAAATTGAAAGCCATGTGGTTACGAAAATACCCCAAATCCAATTTCTATAAATTTTTTTGTTAGAAGATTTTATTAAAACATTTAGACCAGATAATCCAACTAACCAAGCAAAAATTATTGAGCTTAACCCGAAACCATTAAATACTAAAAAATGACTAACCCATGCACCTGATTTACTTAATAAATTTCTAGTTTTTATTTTTCTGTCTGCGAATTCGTATATAGTGCTTTGATCAATTTCTCCACTAAAAAAATATGATATTATTGATAAAAACAGGAAAACAGAAAAAATAATAAAAAAACTACCTAATATCAGGCGTTGAGTATTGCTAATCTTTAAAGATAATTTGAAACTTTTTTCTTTTGGTTTAGGCATATTTTTTCGTAAAGTCACCAGTACAAGTTAATAAACTTTATTGAATTGTAAAGCTTAATTTCTTATAAACCAAAAACAGAATAAAACCAGGATTTAAAATAGCATACAAATAATTTGAATTTAACAAATGTCAAATCTATCTAAGTTCATGATTTTATTCCATGTGGAAATAAAATTATTTATTAGTTTGTCATTGTTACAATCCATGGCATATACTTCAGATATGGCTCTTAATTCAGAATTTGAACCAAACACCAAATCTGTTCTTGATGCTGTACGTTCAATCTCACCGCTTACACGATTCTTTGCAACATAACTATTGTAACCAGTTTTTTCCCATTTAACATCCATTAAAAGTAAAGTCTTGAACCACTCATTATTTAATTTTCCATCAGACCAAACACCATCGCCACTGTGGGAAATTCCCATTGCTCTAAATCCCCCAATTAAAACTGTTAACTCAACCGGATTAAGGCCAAGAAGCTGAGCCTTATCAAGCATTATTTCTTCAGGACTAACGGCAAATTCTTTTTCCGAATAATTTCTAAAACCGCATGCTTTAGGCTTTAATAAGTTAAATGACTCAACATTAGTATTTTCTTGCGTAGCATCACCACGTCCAGTAATTACATCGACTTTCTTACCACACGCCATTTCTATACCAACTGCTCCTCCCAAAACAATCACATCTGCAACACTAACACCATAATTCATAGCAATAACCTCTAGTTTTGAAAGTACTTTGTTCAGCTGTATGGGTTTATTCACATCCCAATTTCGCTGAGGTTCTAGTCGAATTCGGGCACCGTTTGCACCACCGCGCTTGTCAGATTGCCTGTAAGTTGATGCTGAAGCCCAAGCTGTTTCTATTAATTCTATCTTTGATAATCCAGATTTATTAATATCATTTCTAATTGCGGCTTCATCTCTTTTTGATATTTTTTTTCCTGTCTTGATGGGGTCTTGCCATATGTAATCAACATCTTTATAATCCCCTGTCACGTAATTACTTTTAGGTCCCATATCACGATGCAGTAATTTAAACCAGGCTTTCGCAAAAGTTTCTTCAAATAATTTTGGATTTTTTAAAAATTTCTTACAAATTCTATTATAATTAGGATCAATTTTTAATGACATATCTGCTGTTGTCATCATTGGGAGAACTTTAGATGCACTGCCATCTACTTGAGGTACCATATCTTCATTTTCGCAGTTTATGGGGTGCCATTGCCATGCACCGGCGGGACTTTTTTTGCATTCCCATTCATATTTGAAAAGTAATTTTAAATAATCCATGTCCCATTTTATTGGGTTGGGGGTCCATGGTCCTTCAATACCACTTGTAATTGCATCAACACCCTTACCTGTTTTGTAATCACTTGTCCAACCAAAACCTTGCTCATGAATTTCAGCTCCTTCAGGTTCATGTCCTTTATAATCTTCACTTTCTGCTCCGTGTGCTTTACCAAATGTATGACCACCAGCTGTTAATGCAACAGTTTCCTCATCATTCATTGCCATTCTTTTAAAAGTTTCTCTTACATCTTGAGCTGATTTTGCAGGGTCAGGATTTGCATTAGGGCCTTGAGGATTGACATATATTAGCCCCATTTGAACAGCTGCTAATGGATTTTCCAAATCTTGTCTTGTTTTTCCATAACGATTATCACCAAGCCATTCGTCCTCTGAACCCCAATAAATATCTTTTTCCGAATGCCAAATATCGGGTCTTCCAAGAGCCGTGCCATGATTTGGTCCGCCCATGTCTTCAATTGCTACATTCCCAGCAATAACTAAAAGATCAGCCCAGCTTAGTTTGTTACCATATTTTTGTTTTATTGGCCAAAGCAATCGTCTTGCTTTATCTAAATTTCCGTTGTCAGGCCATGAATTTAGTGGTGCAAAACGCTGCGCACCAGTAGCAGCTCCTCCGCGACCATCTCCAGTTCTGTATGTTCCAGCAGCATGCCATGTCATTCTAATAAAAAATGGACCATAGTGTCCGTAATCTGCAGGCCACCATTCCATGCTATTAGTCATCAGAATTTTTAAATCCCTTTTTACACTTTCAAAATCTAATGTTTTGACTGCCTCCCTGTAATTTAACTCTTTTAACGGATTACTCTTTGTGTCATGTTGTCTCAATATATCAAGGTTGAGGTTATTGGGCCACCAGTGATGGTTTTGAGTACCATGATTAGGTTTTGTTGTAGATCCATGAAAAGGACATTTATTTGCTTCCATATTGTATTATATCTTTTGTAAATTTAAATAATAACTTAGTTATTAGACTAATAAGATAAATCTGATTTTCTTATACATTCATAGTTAAAGTTAATTATTGATCTTTAACCTTTTTATTTTTATCGACAGTGCAGCAACTAAAAGAGTCATAAAGGGACTAATCCAGTTGAAAAAAGCATAAACAAAATATTCTCCAACAGAAACTCCAAGGGTTCCGCTTTGGTAAGCTCCACATGTATTCCAAGGAACCAGAACTGATGTTACTGTACCAGAATCTTCTAATGTTCTACTCAAATTTTCAGGTGCCAATTTATTGTCTTCAAAAGCCTGTTGATACATTTTCCCAGGGACAACTAAAGCTAGATATTGATCTGAGGCGGTAAGGTTTAGTGCTAAGCAACTGCAAACAGTGCTTGCAAATAAGCCGAAAATAGTAGAGGTGGTTTTCAAGATTGCTTTAGTAATTTTTGAAAGTGCTCCAATTGCACTCATAACACCACCAAATACCATAGCGCACAAGATTAACCAAATAGTCCCCATCATACCCTTCATTCCGTCAGATGAAAATAATTTGTTTAGGTCTGTTGATCTCGTGTTAATTTTAACCTCACTAGTTATAGATTTCATTATTGCCTCATACGAGTTAGTAAAAGTAATGCTTTCTTCGTTGGTGATTAGGAAAATAATTTGAGGTTGCGCAATAATAATTAAAATACTTGCTAAAATAACACCTGTGAATAATGCTGTAAGCGGAGGTGTTTTCTTGAATATCATAAAAATAACCAATGTAGGCACAATTAATAACCAAGGCGATATGTTAAATACATCACTAATTGCATTAAGCTTATTCGATATGTTTGATGATCCTTCAATATTTAAATTTAAACCAAGTATTAAAAATATCAGGAATGTAATTGCAAAAGTCGGTATTGTTGTTATTGTCATATATCTTATGTGTGTAAATAAGTCTGCACCAGCCATAGCAGGAGCTAGGTTTGTAGTATCACTGAGCGGCGATAACTTATCACCAAAATATGCCCCAGATAAAACAGCCCCAGCTGTCATTCCATTTGGAATATTTAGAGCACCACCAATTAATATCAATGCAATTCCAACAGTGGCCGTTGTTGTCCAGCTACTACCTGTTGAAATTGATACTATGGCGCAACTGATGAGTGATGCTACAAGAAAAAAAGAAGGATTTAGAATTTGTAATCCATAGTAAACAATGGTTGGGATGATACCACTAGCCATCCATGTTCCAGAAAGAGCACCAACCATAAGAAGAATAACAAGGGCAGAAGTAGTAGATTTTACATTTTCAGAAATTTCGGAAATCATTGTTTTATATGGTACACCATTGTAAAATCCTATTAATGCAGCAATAGCACCACCGATTAGGAGTATAAATTGGTTGCTTCCATCTAGAGCCTCATCTCCAAAAACAAAAAAAACATTGAAGAAAAGCAAAAGTACCAACAGTAAAATTGGTATTAATGCTTGAAAAAGACTAATTTTTTTCATTTTACAATTTATTAAAGAATTTGTCTATTAATTTTTAAGATTTTTTCTTTCAAAATATTTATCTTAATTGTGGATATGTGTTAGGATCAAATTCGTTAAAAATCTCGTACACTTTTTCAAAAATATCATTAACTGAAGGCTTACTAAAATAATCACCATCAGACCCATAAGCAGGCCTATGTGGTTTGGCAGTTAATAAGTGAGGCTTACTGTCTAAATTTTCATATGAGTCATTTTGTTTCAGTATTTCAGAAAGAATATAAGCTGATGCACCGCCAGGAACATCTTCATCAACAATAAGTAATCTATTAGTTTTTCTTAGGCTGATATTAATGTTATTATTTAAGTCAAATGGTATAAGTGATTGTAAATCAATAATTTCTGATGAAATTCCAACTTCATCTAATTCTCTTGAAGCTTCAACTACCAATCGCAGTGTGGATCCATATGAAACAATAGTTATGTCCTTACCCTCTTTAATTATATCAACAATTCCAACAGGTGTTTTAAATTCACCTAGGTTATTTGGTTTTTTTTCTTTCAAACGATATCCGTTCAAGCATTCTATTATTAAAGCAGGTTGATCACTTTGCAATAATGTATTATAAAAACCTGCCGCTTGTGTCATATTCCTTGGAACTAACACTTGAACTCCTCTAATAAGATTTAAAATTCCTCCAAGTTGTGATCCAGAATGCCAAATTCCTTCTAGTCTGTGGCCTCTAGTTCTTATTATTACAGGCGCTTTCTGTTTCCCTGAAGTCCTGTAATGTAAAGTCGCTAAATCGTCACTAATAATTTGTAGGGCATAGATCAAATAATCTAAGTATTGAATTTCAGCTATTGGCCTCAGTCCTCTCATTGCCAATCCAATCGCCTGTCCAATTATAGTCGCCTCACGAATTCCCGAGTCTGAAACTCTAGTTGAACCATATTTTGCTTGTAATCCTTCCAAACCTTGGTTAACTCCACCAATTTTTCCAGTATCTTGTCCAAAAATGAGTACCTCTGGGTATTTGCTCAAAATTTTATCAAAATTATCTCTGATAATTATTCTTCCATCAACCATTTCAGATTCACTATCATATACTGGGTCAACTGATTCGATATTCTGACTTCTAATATTTGATTCGCTATACAAAAGACTACTATATTTTTCTTGCTCTTTTAAAGAATAATGATTTATCCAATTAATTAATTCCAATTTTAAATCATTATTGTCAGCACGGACATACTTTAGAATCCTTCTTGAAGCTGATAAAACATCTTTTTTTAATGGCTCTTTTATCGAATCTAGATAAATAATTTCTTTATTTATTAAATTACCATTATTCGATTTAGCAGCGACCTTTTGTAGAATTTCTTTTAATTCATTTTTGCTTTTAACAATTGGCTCAATAAAATCCTTCCAAGCACTATTCTTTGCTTCTTTAACCTCAAGTTTAATTTTTATTTCTAGATTGTTGATCTCATTCTCGTCAGCAATATTATTTTCAATGATCCATTTTCTAAATATTAAATTGCAATCATATTTTTTTTCCCACTCAAGCCTTTCCGCATTTTTATATCTCTCGTGTGATCCGGAAGTTGAATGGCCTTGCGGCTGTGTGAGTTCTTGAACGTGAATTAGGACTGGTATATGCTTTTCTCTAGCAATGTGACCAGCTTTTTCGTAGGTATTTATTAGCTCAACGTAATCCCAACCATTAACAGTAATTATTTCGTATCCATTATCTTGCTTGTCTCTTTGAAAGCCCTTTAATGCCTTCGATATACTTTCTTTTGTAGTTTGGTATTTGTTATGGACAGATATTCCATATTCATCATCCCAGACGCTTATNACTAAAGGGATTTGAAGAACACCAGCAGCGTTAAAGGCTTCAAAAAAAAGACCTTCGCTTGTGCTCGCGTTTCCAATAGTACCCCATGCTACTTCATCACCATTATTTGAAAATTTAGAAAAATCAAATCCCTCCAGTTCTTTATAAATTTTGGAAGCTTGCGCAAGGCCGAGAAGTCTAGGCATTTGAGCTGCTGTGGGTGAAATATCAGAGCTAGAATTTTTTTGTTCCATCAAATTTTTCCAATTAAAACTTTCATCTAAAGAGTGAGTTACAAAATGTCCTCCCATTTGTCTTCCAGCACTCATGGGATCAAATTTAATGTCAGTATGAGCATATAAACCGGAAAAAAATTCCTTTGCAGTGAGTTTCCCGATAGCCATCATGAAAGTTTGATCACGGTAATAACCAGACCTAAAATCACCCTTTTTAAAAGATTTCGCCCAGGCAATTTGAGGCAGTTCTTTTCCACCTCCAAAAATTCCGAATTTTGCTTTACCAGTAAGCACTTCTCTTCTTCCTAACAAACTACATTCTCTGCTTATGAGAACAGTTCTGTAGTCGTCAATGATCTCAGCTTTGAATTGCTCAAAAGTGATGTTTTCAGTCAATTTTTGTTCGAAAGACATTGAATGATTTTTTGCAAATATAACCTTTAAAAANATTTATATGAANAGATGAAAACTTTTTCAGTGATAGATAATTATGGAATCTACTAAAAAAATAGATATATTAGAACCACCTTCTTGANAATAATGTTCCAAGTTTTGAAAAATTAGATGTAAAAACAAAGCGTATTTTTTGTTCATAATTTTTTTCAAATATTTCCCAACCTAAATTTGAGTAAAAGGGAAAATATAGCTCAAAATAATCTTTNATTAGATCAATTTTTAGGCCAGATCCATATGCATAAAAATATTTTTGATTTTTATTTTTTATCAATCCCAAATCACCATATATCTGAACGTATCGCCATATTGATGCACTAAGGTTTAAAGATGAGATCCAATGATTAGCAAATCCTGGTTTTATTTTTGATTTAAACCCACCTTCGGCTATAATTAGTTGTTGAGACAAGACCCCAGAGGACTCTGACTGGCCCAGGTAATCATAGTCCAAGAGATAGTTGATTGGTCTGTAAAGACTGTAATTAAAATTTGTTTCATTTTCGGATAGCGAATTATATAAGAATGATCCTAAAAAAAATCTAAAACCATAGTGGCGGTCTCTTGAAGTCCTTTTTCTAATTTCATAACTGAAATTTATCTTCCCAAAATCTTTGGAAAACTGTAATCCGAAATACCAGTTTTTAAAATTATCAATATTATTATTGAGATATATATATCTTGTATTAAATATTTGATATGGTGGAATGGTGTTTTCATCAATTGGATTGCTTGATTCGTCTCTTTGAATGTTAATATACCTAAGTTGAAACTTCTTCAATACATTTGATCTAAAATTTTCATTTTGACGAAAAGAAAATTGAGCAAANGGCTGGAATCTTGTGACAAAAGCTCCATAATCAAAACTAGAACGTTCAAAAGTTATCCCAATTAATGCATTGAACAAATTTTTATTGTCGTAATATTTATTAAAAATAAATTTAGTTTTTCCAGTCATAGTCCTTGATTTGGTTCCATAACTTGGTGCTACTGAAAATGTAATCGGTTTAGCCGTTATGCTATTATTGTTTAAGTTAGCTCCAAACTTGAAGCTATCGTAGACGTTTTGAAACTCAACGATTGGCATTACGTTTAAAAGATTATAGTTTGGGTTTTGAATATCTTGAAAAAGCTTTATTTGTAGCGGTTTGTTAAGATTGAATTTNTCAACTGATTTCCAATTATTGTTAAGNTTATATTCAAACATGTTTGGATCAATGTTCAAAATCAAAAAATTGGTTTTATTATCAATTAGTGCAATATTTTTTTTTCCATCAAATCCGTTGATCCATTTCGTTGAAATTTCATTTTCAGTATTAATAGTTGAGATAGTAAAGGGGTAGGAGCCTGATTTAAGATTTTTTACAGTTAGAAAAAGNGAGTCACTTATTTTATTTACAGANNTAATTTTATAGTCTGACGTAAGATTTTTTTTNATAAAGTCATCAAAAAACCAATCAATATTTTTCTCGTATGATTTATTTAGATAATTTTTAAAGTCTAAAATTGATTTTATATATCCATTATTTTCATTAATTGTTTCCCTAAGCCAAGTGATAGAATCATCACCACCAACAAAATTGTTAAGATACATTATTGCAAAAGCTGATTTATAGTGATTAGTAAATCTCTCGTTGAAACTTGACAGCTTATCTTTTGGTGTGCTAAGAGACTGGTCTTTACCCGTTCTTAAAATTTGTTGATAAATTAGCCTAAATTGGTCATTAAATTCTANTTTCGAAAAATTGTATTTTCGAATAGGCCACAAATCTGCTAATTTACCTATTAGCTTTAAGTCCTTGTAATTAGTATTAATATAATCCATCAAAAGTATTGTTTCATAGCCATTCTTTAACCAAAGATCTTCTCTTGGGTCATTCAAAAATATCTGATCCAAATACTTTTCAATAATATTTTTTGCTAAGGAAATTTCGTAATCAAAATCTTTTGAATGTGGTGAAATAAAAGCTGGAACAAATGACAAACCGTACACACTATTGTTTAGTAAATCTACGTTTGATATAATTATTTTCTCTTTTAATTTAAAATTCAGCCTTTCAATTAAATAGTTGTTTATTTTATTCAAATAGATATTTGTAGTGATGCTATCAAGATCATTTTTATGATCAAGAATTGATATCTTGGATAATCCAAATTCATAGGTTTTGAATTTTTTTTTTGTTATAAATATGTCGTGATATCTAACATTTTTATCCTTTAATGTGTATTCTTTTGTTTTTATATTTTCTTTTGTATTNATAATTGCAAGCTCACTGTAAACATTATACTCCAACGGAACTTTGATTTTAATTTCGACGTTACATTTGGGTGAATATGGTTTATCAAAATTTAGGTTACTGTACAATTTCCAGTCTTTATCAAACATTACTGGAGTTAAGTACCATGTATTTAAATTATAATCTCCATCTTTATTTTTACCGTATCCAGTGAAATTTCCATCTTGGATTTTCAATTTATAAATCAACTTTAATAAAACAAACTCATTAGGATTTACAATATTTTTAAGTTTAACCGATATTAAATCTTGTTGATCTTCAAGTCGATTAAAATTTAATCTATTATCTTCAGTGTCAATAATTGAATTTATTGACGTAAAACCNCGATTTTTTTCTTTTGTAATGTATAAATTTGTATTGAATTCATTTAAGAATCTTTTTGCAAGTGGAGTATTACTAAGGCTATAACTTGAAACCCAATCATTTAAATAGATTTGTTCGAGAATCTTATCAGTTTTATTTTCATATTTTAAAAATTGAACAATCTTAATTTCGCCTTTGTTGTGATCTAAAGAAGCATTAATTGTTATTTCATTTTGTGATGTAGCTGTGTCGCTCCATCCCACCAGAAAAATGAAAACAAACAAATATGAAATTAATATTTTACTTCTTTTAAAAATAAATTAAAAATTAGGGCTAAGTAGGTATTGTTTATAGAAGGAATCTAAAATTTTAGTAACTTGAGATGGTGAATCGACTATATGAATTAAATTCATATCCTCTGGACTTATTGCTTTGTGTTTATCTAGAAGAACTTTCTCAATCCAATCGATTAGTCCACTCCAATAAGTTTTTCCAACAAGAATTATAGGAAACTTTTCAATTTTCTTTGTCTGGATTAAAGTTATTGCCTCAAATAATTCATCTAGAGTTCCAACTCCACCTGGCATTACAACAAAGCCTTGCGAATACTTGACAAACATTACTTTCCTGACAAAGAAATAATCAAAGTCTAAACTTTTATCTGAATCAATATACATATTTTGTTTTTGTTCAAATGGTAGCTCAATATTTAGCCCAACTGATATGCCGCCCGCTTCGCTTGCGCCCCTATTTGCCGCTTCCATTATTCCTGGTCCTCCACCAGTTATGACTCCATAACCCGATTTTACTATAGATTTTGCAACATTTACTGCTAAATTATAGTATTCGGATTTCTCATTCGTTCTTGCTGATCCAAAAATTGACACACAAGGTCCAATTTTACTCATTTTTTCAAAACCATCTACAAATTCGCCCATGATTTTGAATATTGCCCAAGAGTCATTTGTTTTTATTTCGTTCCAGCTTTTATGTTGTTGAAGTTTCA
This sequence comes from Flavobacteriaceae bacterium, assembly GCA_002721175.1. Classification (GTDB taxonomy): domain Bacteria; phylum Bacteroidota; class Bacteroidia; order Flavobacteriales; family Flavobacteriaceae; genus UBA3537. Next base: position 21,342 of record PBJR01000020.1, read on the forward strand.
TATTTAATTTGTTTTTATATCTAATTTAGCTCTTTTTCCAAATACTTTGCTGTATGGCTTAATTTGTTTTTTATTAACTCCTCAGGGGTACCAGTTCCAATTATCTTGCCACCTTTTTGACCACCCTCTTTGCCAATGTCAATGATATAATCTACAGATTTAATTACATCAAGGTTGTGTTCGATTATAACAACAGTATTTCCTTTATCAACAATTTTATTTAATACTTCTAAAAGTAATCTTATATCCTCAAAATGCAGCCCAGTTGTTGGCTCATCAAGTATGTAAATAGTATTACCAGTGTCACGCTTGCTTAGCTCAGCCGCTAATTTGATTCTTTGAGCCTCACCACCAGAAAGTGTTGTGCTTTGTTGTCCAAGAGTTATATAACCAAGTCCTACATCCTTGATTGATTTGAGTTTCCTGTATATTTTAGGAATTTTCTCAAAAAATTCTACTGAATCATTAATGGTCATATTTAAAACATCACTAATTGACTTGCCCTTGTATTTAATTTCTAGGGTTTCACGGTTAAAACGTCTTCCCAAACATGATTCACATTTTACATAAACGTCAGGAAGAAAATTCATTTCAATAATCTTAAGCCCACCACCTTTGCATGTTTCACAACGTCCTCCTTTTACATTGAAACTAAATCTTCCAGGTTTATATCCTCTTATGGTCGATTCTTGAATCTTCGCAAATAGATTTCTAATTTCACTAAAAACACCCGTATAAGTTGCCGGATTACTTCTTGGCGTACGACCAATTGGTTTTTGGTTTATGTCTATCACTTTATCCAAATTATCAATTCCATTAATTGAATCATATGGCAATATTTCTTTGACGCCATTAAAAAAATAATTATTTAGTATAGGATAAAGGGTTTCATTAATAAGCGTTGATTTACCACTTCCAGAAACACCCGTAATTCCAACCATTGAACCTAGTGGTATTTTAATATCAACACTCTTTAAATTATTACCCTTACATCCCCTGAGTTCTAAAAATTTGCCATTCCCCAATCGTCTCTCTTTTGGCATCTTAATATTTAACTTCCCATTTAAATAAGAAGCTGTTAAAGTATCATATTTATATAGTTCTTCAGGCTTGGCTTGAGTAATTATCTCACCACCGTAGGTTCCAGCAAAGGGTCCAACATCAATAATGTGATCAGCCTGTTCAATCATGCTTTTGTCATGTTCAACAACAATTACAGTGTTACCTAAATCCCTTAGGGTCTTGAGTGATTCAATTAATCTTTGATTATCTCTTTGGTGTAAACCAATACTTGGTTCATCAAGTATATACAAAACTCCTACTAGTTCTGTTCCGATTTGTGTTGCCAACCTAATTCTCTGGGCTTCACCGCCTGACAATGAAGTTGAAGATCTTCCCAGAGTTAGATAATTTAGTCCAACATCCATCAAGAAAGAAATTCTTGAATTAATCTCTTTAATAATTTCATTTGCAATTTTTTTTTGTTTGTCACTCAAGTGATTAGGAAGATCTTTAAACCAAATTGAAAGTTCATGAATATCCATATCAATAATTTCTTTGATATTTTTATTATTAATTTTAAAATATTGGGATATTTTGTTTAATCTTGATCCATTGCATTGGTCGCATCTAATTTTGTTCATATATCCTTTAGCCCAACGTCTTATAGATTTTGATTCAGAATTTCTGTATTGATTTTCAATAAAGTTTGCGATACCATCAAAATCAATATTATATTGTCGAGAAACACCCAAAGAACTACTTTCGATTGAAAATTTATTTCTGCCACCATACATTATCAATTTTAACGCTTCTTTTGGAATATCAGCTATTGGATCTGATAAACTAAACTTATAACAATTTGCAATTTGCTCCAACTGTTTGAAAACCCAATTATTTTTTAATGGCCCCTGAGGAGCTAAACCACCATTTTTTATTGAATTTTTTTTATCGGGAATTATTTTATCTTCGCTAATCACATATAAACTTCCAATACCATTACATTTTTGACAGGCGCCCTTGGGAGAATTAAATGAAAAATTATTTGGCTCTGGATTAGGATAAGATATTCCAGTATCTGGACACATTAAATTTGTACTGTAATGACTTACTGTCTCATTTCTTTCATCAATAATCATAATAGATTTATTCCCCTCATTCAAAGCTATTGAAATTGAATCAATGAAACGCTTTGACTGAAAAGTCGAGTTATCAATTTCAATTCTATCGACAACAATTTCAATATCATGAATTTTATAGCGATCTAATTTCATGTCTGGAACAATATCCATCATAACACCATCAACTCGCACTTTTAGGAACCCTTTCTTCGCAATTTTTTCAAACAAATCTCTGTAATGACCTTTTCTTGATTTTACAACTGGAGCTAAAATTGAAATTTTTTGGTTAATAAATTTTTCTACAATTAACTTTTTTATTTGATAATCGTTGTAACTAACCATTTTTTTATTGGTTTCATAGCTATGAGCATCGGATACTCTGGAAAACAAGAGCCTTACAAAATCATAAATTTCAGTTATCGTACCGACAGTGGAGCGAGGTGATCTGTTAGTTGTTTTTTGTTCAATTGCAATAACGGGTGATAAACCATCAATTTTATCAACATCAGGGCGCTCCAAAGAACCTAAAAATTGTCTAGCGTAAGCTGAAAAAGTTTCAATATATCGTCTTTGACCTTCAGCATAAATAGTGTCAAAAGCCAATGATGATTTACCACTTCCTGATAGACCTGTAATTACAACTAATTGATTGCGTGGTATTTTTAAATCAATATTCTTTAGGTTGTGTACTTTTGCCCCTTTAATTTCTATGTAACCTTTCGAATTATTCGTCATTTATTTATTTTTAAGAAATAATTTGAAGTTTGGCAAATCTAAGAAGGAGTCTTTTTATACCTACAGATTGAAATTTTATTTCGGCTTTCTTGTCTACACCAACTCCATCTACTTTAATAACTTCCCCTTTACCAAATCGGTGATGATTGACAATATTTCCTACGCTAAGTTTATAATCAAAAAGATTTGATTTACTTGGCCTTTTTTTGCTATCTGAATCAGTAATTTTATTAATATTTTTTTCTTTTTTAAAATTTCTAGGAACTCTAAGTCTTATTGATTCTGAACTAATATCACCGAATATATCGCTGGTTAATAAAGGATTATTGGAATATTTTTTATTAAATTCATTAAATTCCAAATATTGCTCATCTATTTCATTAATAAAGCGACTAGGTTCACAGTCAATATGTTTTCCCCAACGATACCTTGAAATAGAATAAGATATGTAAACCTGCTTTTTCGCTCTAGTTATTGCTACATAAAATAATCGTCTTTCTTCTTCTAACTCATTTCTACTGTTGATACTTAGTGGACTTGGGAAAAGATCTTCTTCCATTCCAACTATGTAGACAAATGGAAACTCTAAGCCTTTGGCAATATGAATTGTCATTAAAGCAACTTTTTCTTTGTTTTCTGATTTTTCATTATCAAGATCAGTTGCAAGAGCCACGTCTTCAAGAAATTCTTCTAAAGCACCATTTGATTCAGCGATTTCTTTCTGGCCCTCAACAAAATCTTTAATACCACTAAGAAGCTCTTCGATATTCTCCATTTTTGATACACCTTCCGGGGTAGAGTCCTTTTTGAGTTCCTTTATTATTCCACTTGCACGGCAAATATGATCCGTGATTTCAAAAGCATTTTTAGATTTACTAATAAGCTGAAAGCTCTGAATCATAGTAGCAAATTCAGAGAGTTTAGTCTTAGTTCCATTGTTCAGAGCTATTTCGCTCATGTTTATGTTTTTTATTAAGTTAAATATTGATATATTTTGTTCATTGGAACACACAATCAGTTTATTCATCGTTGTTTGCCCAATTCCTCTTGCTGGAAAATTAATTACCCTTTTTATTGCCTCCTCATCATCAGGATTTATAACCAAGCGTAAATAACATAAAACGTCTTTTATTTCTTTTCGCTGATAAAAAGATAAACCTCCATAAATTTTATAATCAATACCTCTTTTTCTTAATGCGTCTTCAATAGCTCTTGACTGTGCATTTGTTCTGTATAAAACTGCAAAATCCTTATTTTGAAGAGGCTTATTCATTTTATTTTCAAATATTGAAGCAGCAACATATCTACCCTCGTCACCATCTGTTAATGATCGATTGACAATTACAGGGTGTCCTTCCTCGTTAGCTGTCCAAACTACTTTTTCTAATTTATTTTTATTATTGGCAATTACAGAATTAGCGGCATTTACGATATTTTTTGTTGATCTATAATTTTGTTCGAGGCGATAAATCTTAGTGTCTTCATAATCCCTCTGAAAGTTTAAAATATTATTTATGTTAGCTCCGCGAAATGCATATATACTTTGTGAGTCGTCACCTACAACACATATATTTTGAAAACGATCGGCTAGTGCCCTAACTATAAGATATTGTGAGTGATTAGTATCTTGGTATTCATCTACCAAAATATATTTAAAGCGCCTCTGATATTTTGCTAAAACTTCAGGAAATCGAGTAAGCAGTTCATTTGTTTTTAATAACAAATCGTCAAAATCCATAGCACCAGATTTAAAACACCTATCAACGTAATTTTTATAAATTTCACCAAGCTTTGGTCTTTTTGCCATTACATCACTGTCGATAAGCTCCTGATTGTTAAAATATGCTTTTACTGTTATTAGGTTGTTTTTGTATGACGAAATACGGCTAAATATTTGCTTGTTTTTATAGGTGTCTTTGTCTAAACCCATTTCCTTAATAATTGATGCAATCAATCTATGTGAATCTTGGGTGTCGTAAATGGTAAAATTCGAAGGGTATCCTAGTCTATCAGATTCAAATCGTAATATTTTTGCAAAGATTGAATGAAAAGTTCCCATCCACAAGTTTTTTGCTTCGCTTTCGCCAACAATTTTTCCAATTCTCGACTTCATTTCCCTGGCAGCGTTGTTAGTAAAAGTGAGGGCTAAAATATTGAATGGGTCAATATTTTGACTCATTAGATATGCTATTCGATAAGTTAATACACGAGTCTTACCTGATCCAGCTCCTGCAACAACCATCATTGGACCATCTTTTTGTGTAGTAGGTTCTAATTGGGCGTCATTAAGTTGGTTTAAATATTTTTTCAATTTAAATGAATATTAAGTGAAATTAATTAATGTAATTTATTTTTTTGTTGAGTTTAACGAATAATTATAAACATTTAAAACATATTATAAATTTAGCAATAGATATACTTAAGTTATTTAATGCTTACTATTGTCCAAGATTAAAAATTATTAAATTAGCAAAGGAATTTTCATCATGGAGAATCAAATTTTATCTTTAATTATGTATTGTCTTCCAGCAGTTGTTACTGGTACCATTGCTTACTTGTTTTTTAAAGAGCATACTCATAATGAAAACAAAAGAAGAGATTTTATTTTAAAAGAAGTTGCTCAAAAAGAGGTATTACCAACGCGTTTGCAGGCGTATGAAAGATTGACTTTATTTTTGGAAAGAATTTCTGCCCACCACTTATTAAAACGAGTAAGTCCAATTTCTAATAGACCTATTGATTACAAAGATTTGCTCATTGCTAATGTTGAACAAGAATTTGAACATAATCAATCACAACAAATATATGTTTCTTTTCCTTGTTGGAAAATGTTAGTTGCAGCAAAAAATGGTGTTTTACAAACAGTTATAGAAATTGACGAAAAAAAATATAAATCGGCTGATGATTTAAGACCAATCTTATTAAATAAATTATCCGAATGTAAGGTTACACCTGAAATGGCACTTTCAGTTCTTAAAAAAGAAGTTTCAAGATATCTTAAATAATTGATGACCAATATTAATTTTAATAAAAGGATTAATTCTTTAAAAGGGATAGGGGAAAATCGAGCTAATCTTTTACAAAGAGAATTTGGCATAGAAACTATTGAACATTTACTATATTTTTTTCCAAGACGTTATATCGATAGAACAAAATTCTATAAAATTTGTGATTTAGTATCAAATAGTTCAGAAGTACAACTGGTTGGAAAAATAACAGGTTTCAGGGAAATTACTCAAAGTAGAGGTAAAAGATTATTGGCAATTTTTGAAGATGATACAGGAGTTATGGAGCTCATTTGGTTTCGTGGATATAAATGGATTCGAGAAAATTTATCATTAAATACAACATACATTGTTTTTGGTAAAATAAATTTTTTCAAAGGAGTCTACTCAATTATTCACCCAGAGATAGAACTAAAGTCTGAATTTGATAAAGGATTAAGGACAACTATCCAGCCAATATATCCATCAACTGAGAAATTAATTAAATCAGGGGTTTCTAATAAAGTAATTTGTAAGTTAATAGAGCAGATCTTTTTCAGTTGTAAGGGAGAATTTTATGAATCTCTTTCTAAAACAATAATAAACCAATTTGAAATGATAGGAATAAATGAAGCTTTGCTTAATATTCATTTTCCAAGAAACCAAAAATTGCTTTCAAAATCACAATTTAGATTGAAATTTGAAGAATTATTTTTCTTCCAAATACAACTGATTGAAAAAAATTTAGTTCGTAAATCAAAAATAAAAGGATTTATTTTTAAATCCGTTGGAGACAATTTTAATTTTTTTTACAAGAATTGTTTACCATTTGATTTAACAAATGACCAAAAATTAGTAATAAAACAAATTCGATCAGACTTTGCTAGTAATGCTCAAATGAACAGGCTTTTGCAAGGTGACGTCGGTTCAGGTAAAACTATTGTTGCTTTTATGTCTATGCTAATCGCAACAGACAACAATTTTCAAGCTACTTTGATGGCCCCAACAGAAATTTTAGCCATTCAACATTACAACTCTTTAAAAAATCTTTCAAAAGATTTAAAAATTAATGTTGTTCTTTTAACAGGTTCATCAACAAAAAGTGAAAGAAAATTTATTCACCAGAATTTAGAAAATGGAACTACTCATATTTTAGTAGGTACTCATGCAATATTGGAGGATCGGGTAAAATTTAAAAATCTTGGACTTGCAATCATCGACGAACAACACCGATTTGGTGTTGCACAACGAAGTAAATTATGGCATAAAAATAATTTACCACCTCATGTTTTAGTTATGACTGCTACTCCAATTCCTAGAACATTGGCAATGTCTCTCTATGGGGATTTGGATATTTCATTAATTAAAGAGTTACCTCCAGGAAGAAAAACCATAAAAACAGTACATCGACTCGATAAAAATAGATTAAGTGTGTTTAGATTTATTAGAGAAGAAATTAATAATGGTAAACAAATTTATATTGTTTATCCATTGATCAAAGAAAGTCAAAAATTAGATTTTAAAGATTTAATGGATGGCTATGAAAGCATATCTCGGGAGTTTCAAATGCCAGATTATCAAATTTCAATCATGCATGGTCAAATGAAATCCTCTGATAAAGAATACGAAATGGAACGTTTTGCAAAAGGAGAAACGAATATAATGGTAGCAACAACCGTAATTGAAGTGGGTGTCAATGTACCCAATGCTTCTGTTATGATTATTGAAAGTGCTGAAAGATTTGGTTTGTCTCAATTACATCAACTACGCGGTAGGGTAGGGCGCGGCAATGACCAGAGCTATTGTATTTTGATGACCAAAGACAATTTATCTGGCGATAGTAAAAAGCGAATAAATACAATGGTAGATTCGTCTGACGGTTTTCAAATAGCTGAAGTTGATTTGAAACTTCGTGGGCCAGGGGATGTCATGGGAACTCAACAAAGTGGAATATTAAATTTTAAAATTGCTAATATTGTTTATGATAATGATCTTTTATTTAAGGCAAGAGAATCAGCTAAAGATATTTTAGCCATTGATCCTAATCTTGAATTGGAAGAAAATTATAATATTAAAAAAACATACATGGGTATGAAAAAACGTATAGGAATATGGAATTATATAAGTTAGGTAAAATACCAAAGATTATATTTTTAATTATGAGGTTATTAGAATTTAATATTGAATTGAAATCATATATTTGCCTTAAATTATTAGCTAATGACTTTAATTAAATCTATTTCTGGTATTCGCGGTACAATTGGTGGGAAAGTAGGAAAAAATTTGACCCCAGTTGATATCGTAAAGTTTGTTTCAGCTTATGGACAACTCGTCAAAGAAGTGATTGTTAAATCAAGATATAGTATTGTTATTGGGCGTGATGCGAGAATTTCTGGTAAGATGATTCAAGAATTAGTTATAAACACTCTAATCGGTATGGGTATAGATATCATAAACCTGAACTTGTCAACCACTCCAACAGTAGAAATTGCTGTAAAAAAAGAAAAAGCAGATGGTGGAATAATTATTACTGCTAGTCACAATCCTGAGCAATGGAATGCCCTTAAATTTTTAGATTCGAATGGAGAGTTTCTAAACGCCCAAAAAGGTGAGGAACTAGTTCGACTTTCTGAATCAGGAAATATTTCTTTTGCTCCAAATAATAATATTGGTAGTATTTTTTTAAACGACAACTATTTTGATAAACACATTGATTTGGTATTTAATCTAGATTTAGTTAATGTTGATATCATCCGAAAACAAAAATACAAAGTTGTCTTAGATGCAGTAAATTCAACAGGAGGTTTAATAATTCCAAAAATGCTTGAAAAACTCAACATTAATGTCGTTAAGTTAAATTGTGAGCCAGATGGAAAATTTGCTCACAGCCCTGAACCTTTAAAGGAAAATCTATCTGCTTTGTCTGAAAAAGTTATAAGTTCTGGAGCAGATTTCGGAATAGCAGTTGATCCTGATGTTGATAGACTAGCCTTTGTTGATAATGAAGGGCACATGTTTGGTGAAGAATACACCTTGGTTGCATGTGCTGATTTTGTTCTTTCCCATAGAAATGGAAACACAGTTAGTAATTTAAGTTCAACTCGCGCTCTTAGTGAAATAACCACTAAAAATGGTGGCAAGTATTATGCAAGCGCAGTTGGTGAGGTAAACGTAGTTCAAAAAATGAAAGCAACTAACTCAGTTATTGGAGGTGAAGGTAATGGCGGAATAATACTACCAGAACTACACTATGGTCGTGACGCACTAGTTGGTATTGTGTTGTTTTTAAATTTATTAGCTGAAAAAAAAATAACAGTTAGTAATTTGAAGAAAACTTATCCCATTTACTTTATGTCTAAGAAGAAGTTGGATCTGAACGTAAAATTTAATTTTAATCAATTAATTAAATTAGTCAAAAGCAAATATGGTGATCAAAAAATTTCAACTGTTGATGGAGTGAAAATTGATTTCCCAGACTCGTGGGTGCATTTAAGGACAAGTAATACCGAGCCAATCCTAAGAATTTATTCAGAAGCTAAAACACAAGAAAAAGCCGACGAATTAGCCAATGATTTTATAAGCGAGATTGGAGTATTACAACAATTTTAAATCTAATTTTCTGCGTATTTCCAGCGCTTATGAGTCCATAAATAATATTGAGGGGCTTGTTTTATCTGATTTTCGACAAGTTTGAAAAACTTATCTGTTATTTCATAATCTTTAAAGTCATTGGGTGTCTCAGTAATCGTTTTAAAAGTAGCTTCATAATAGCCTCTTTTAATTTTATTTACACTAAAAAAGACTACAGGAATATCAAGTTTTTTAGCTAACATTTCAGCACCTGTGTGGACAGGTACTTTGACTCCTAAAAAATTATTCCAGTGAAAGGCCTTGTTCAATTTTGGACTCTGGTCAGCGGCAAAACCATTTATAGTTAAAAGTCCATTTTCTTTGTTTTGAGTTAATACAGAGATTGCTTCTTTTGTTGTTACTAAAAATGTATTATACCGAGCTCTTGATCTCTTCACTAATCTATCAAAATATTTATTATTAAGTTTTTTATAAATACCAATAGTTTTGTGGCTAGTATATTCTTGTAATATAAATCCCCATTCCCAGCTGTTGTAATGAGCAAGCATCATATTAATGCTTTTGTTGCGTTTTTCTAAATCTTTTACAACTTCAATGTTTGTGAATTTGAAACGTTCTTTCATATCATCAATTTTAATATTAATTGACTTTAATGATTCTAAAATTATATCACACAAATGGCTGTAAAATAACTTTGCAATATTTTTTCTTTCAATATCTGTTTTTTTAGGAAAAACTAGTTTTAAATTATACATAACTATTTTTTTTCTATAGGATATAACATGGTATAGTATGAAATATAAAATATCTGAAGCTATGTATAATAATTTAAAAGGTAGTCTAGAAACAAACCATATTAAAGGATAAATAAGCAAAAAAGAAAATAATTGCATGAAGTTGTGCTTTATATATCACAGCAAATATAAATGATTTGCTCAAATAAAATCTTAAAATATTTCTGCCTAAGAGTCTATTTTGATATTATTTTTCTGAGAGTAATGATTTTATCTTTTTTTCCAAATCAACACCTTTCAAATTCTTTGCAATTATGGAACCATTATTATCAATTAAAAAGGTGGCTGGAATTGCATCTATTTCATAAAGTCTAGCAATTGGATCATCCCAAAATTTTAAATTAGACACGTTATACCAAGTTAGTTTATCGTCTTTTATTGCTTTTATCCATTGTTTTTTCTGGTTGTCGCGTTCCAATGCAACTCCAATTATTACTAATCCCATATTTTTATATCTATTGTAAATATTTACATAATTTGGGTTTTCGAGACGGCAAGGATAACACCAAGAAGCCCAAAAATCTAAAATTGTTACAGTTCCTAAAATTTCTTTTAGCGTAATTAATTTACCATCGACGTCAGGAGCAGAAAAATTTGGTGCCATGTCCCCAATATTTAATGTCGTTTTATTCAATAATTTTCTCAAATTACCATCTATTACTTCAACTCTATTTTTGTTAATCGGATTACCAATCACAACAGTTGGAATTTTTTTTATTATATCGCTTATGAAATAAACATCAGAAGAGCTGTTATTTGTGATTTCTTCAATAAGTATCAAAGCGAAATCTGACTCGTAATTATTACTTAAAAAATTGAAATCATAATCATAATATTGCTTTTGAACTTCGACAATTTTATTTTCAATTTCAATTGTGTTATTTTGGTTTTGTAAGTTTTCATATTCATAAAATAATGATTTCAATCCATCATTGTAAAGTTTGAATTTATCATTATTAATGCCACCTTTAACAATAGATTCGCTTAGGCTATTATTGTTTAAGTAAATATCAATGTTCTCGGGTTCGATAACCATCGCGAGTTCTTCATCAACACCTTCAACATTGATATAACCTATTTCGAAGCTTTCAAATGTTCCTGTTAATAAACCTTTACCATTTTTGATCTTAGTATTATTTTTAAAATTTGAGTTTTTTCCTGAAATTAGTAAAGAAACATTTGTTCCTTCTGGAAATCCATCAGCAATAACAGTAATAGAATATTTATTTTCGGTACCTTCTTTTGATCTGCATCCATAAAAATTCAGAACTAAAACAAGTAAAAAAAGATAATATCGCATGGTGATTTTGAATTTTTTGTAAAAATAATTAAAAATTAATTTTACAAAGATTTCTGAATATTAATACTTTTGCAAGTAATGAAAAACGAGGACACAATTGTTGCTCTTGCAACTCCTGCCGGTATTGGTGCGATTTCTATTATCCGTGTATCAGGTTATAATGCAATTTCCATAGCTGATGGTTTATTTTCAGCAAAAAATAATAAATCAATTAATTTGATGCCATCCCACACTGTTAGTTTAGGTTTAATAAAAGAAAAAAAGAGAACTATTGATGAAGTTTTATTAACGGTTTTTAAAAGCCCTAAATCCTATACTGGAGAAGATGTTATTGAAATATCATGTCACGCTAGTTTTTACATACAAAAGGAAATTATTGCTTTATTTATACGCCATGGCTGTAGAGCAGCAGAACCAGGTGAATTCACATTGAGAGCTTTTTCTAATGGTAAAATTGATTTGAGTCAAGCTGAAGCAGTTGCTGATTTGATTTCATCTGAAAATGCGGCTAGTCATAAAATTGCTTTGCAACAAATGCGAGGAGGGTTTAGTTCGGAAATTAAAAACTTAAGAGAAGAACTTGTAAAATTTGCTTCCTTGATCGAATTAGAGCTAGATTTTTCTGAAGAAGACGTATTATTTGCAGATCGAAAAGAATTTGAAATTCTTCTTTTAAAAATTTCTAAAGCTGTAAATAGTCTTATTAATTCGTTTTCAACAGGGAATGTTATAAAAAACGGTATACCAGTTTCTATTGTTGGAGCTCCAAATGTTGGTAAATCAACTCTTTTAAATTCTTTATTCAATGAAGACAAAGCTATAGTTAGTAATATTCCAGGAACAACACGCGATACAATTGAGGATGAGTTAATAATTGAGGGAGTTAAGTTTCGTTTCATTGATACTGCGGGAATCAGAAAAACTAACGACCAGGTAGAATCAATAGGAATAAAAAAAACGATGCAAAAAATCACTGAATCTAATGTTATATTATTAATTATCGATGCTTCAAAAATTAGCCAAATTGATCAAAATGATATTTTAAAAAACATTGACGATTCGATTAAAATTAGCGAAAACACAAAATACTTGATAGTCTTGAATAAAATTGACTTGATTAGTGAAAAAAAATCTTTTGAGTTTCTTTTTGAACATAAAACAGTTAAAATAAGCGCTAAATCTGGTCTGGGGATTAATGAACTTAAAAGTGAGTTATTGGATGTGGTGCGTTTGAGTAAACTAGATAATAATGATACTATAATCACCAACGCGAGACATTACAATGCTCTTCTGGATGTTTCTAAGTGTATTAAAATGATACAAAAGGGTTTAGGAAATAATATAAGTGGCGATCTTTTAGCAATTGATATAAGAGAAGCACTTGATAATTTGGGCAGAATTACAGGCGAAATAACTTCTGATGAACTATTAGGAAACATTTTTTCTAGTTTTTGTATCGGAAAGTAAATTGTTGAAATTAGGTAGTTATATAAAATAACAAAAAATTTTAAATTATTGTAAATTGCAGATATGAAAAAGCTAAAATCGCCAAACTTTAATCATTATATTTTTTTTTGCGCTGTTATCTTTGATGTGTTTTTCTTATATAATTTAATTCAATACATCCGTTTAGGACTCGAAAAATATTTATATGGGTTTCTTATTTCTTTGGGTGCTGGTATTATTATTCTTATATATCTTTGGAAAAACGGCTACTTTCCAAAACACGATAACCCT
>PBJR01000021.1 GCA_002721175.1 Flavobacteriaceae bacterium
TATGAAGGATTTTCAAATGCAATTATGATCATTTCAGCACTTTTATTTGGACTTTTGATTCTTTACATTCACAATAAGTGTGTGAAAGAAAAATTATTCAAAAGTACAAGTGAGTTATAGATGATTAACTTAATTTTGTAAAAAATGAAAAAAATGAAAAAAATAATTTTACCAATAACATTTATGTTCTTAAGCTCTTTAGTTTTTTCACAAACAGATGAAGCTGAATACGAAAAAGTACTTGAGCAAAGTCCTTTTAATAAAATGTATCCTCAATTCATGGCTAAAGAGGCTGCAGATTACTTTAAAGAATTCAATAAGTTATTTACAGAAGAGGGGCCAATTGCACCAAAGGAAGCTAGACTTGCTGCTGTTGCAGTATCTGCTGCTATTAGGTGTGAATATTGTATATCTGCACAAGTACATTTAGCTAAAAAAGAGGGAGCAACAGATGATGAAATAAAAGCTGCTGTTCAAATTGCAGCGGAAATCCAAAGATTTTCTGTTCTACTTTACGGAAATGAATTTGGTTTAGATAATCTTGAAAGAATTATCGGCAAACAGTAATTTAATTTACTTGGGTCATTAACTCAGTTGGTTTAGAGTGTTACCTTGACAGGGTAGAAGTCACTGGTTCGAATCCAGTATGACCCACAAAAAAATATACACTGATAATTAGCGCTTTACAAAAATAAAAAGTGTTCCCAAGTGTTCGACTCTAACTAGTGAGAATCACATAATAAAAAATTAAAATGGTAGATTAAAATTTATTCTTTTAAGACCATGTCAATACACACTACAGCTGCTAAAATCAATAATCTTACAGGATTCTGTTTTTCTAATTCATCTTTTATTTCAAGAATATAATTATCTGCACTGGTAAACATCTCTTTCCCGATGCCTGCCCATTTTTTAGTAACCAATCCAATAACATTACCATTAATTCGAAATTTAAAATTCCACCCAACTAAATTTCCCTCTAGTTTACAAACTAATTTTTCATTTTTATTAAACATATCGAAACTAGAACCAATAATAGATTTCTTTTTGAAAAATCCCACAATATTATCATTTTCATCATAAATTTTTACTATTGGATATGCAAAAGAAAATCCTTTTTTAATTTTTAATAATTTTTTATTATTCATTTCCTCAATAACAATCTCAAATGGTGCGAAAACTTTATATTTTCGAAAAAAAATTCTAATAAACTTTGCAAGAACATTCAGATTTGTTTCTCTACAATAAAGGATTTTTTCTTTGGTATTGGGATCATAAACATCATAATTATTTGATGTTTTTAATAATCCAACATGTTCTTTAAATAAAAATAATTTTTTTTCGAGTACTGAATTCATATTTTGTTATTATTAATTTATTCTAATAAACATTTCTAAATCCCATATNAATTTACTAAAATTATTCTGGACAGAATCTGTCCACATTTATTTTCATTAGCTTTGTATGAATTTGAGTGATACTACTGGGAACATAAAGTATTCCTTATAAGTAACACCCTAAAAAAATTTATCAAAAATTATCGTAGATTTAACCAAACTAAAATTATATAAAATGAAAAATTACATACTATTATTTATCGCACTTTTCTTATTCAGTTCATGCAAAAATGAAACAAAAAGTGTAATGCATCCTGATTTTGAAAAAAATAAAGCTACAGCGATAGAATTTATTGAATTACACAACTCAGAAAATTGGGAAGCTCAAGCGGAACTAATTCATGAAGAGCTAGATTGGGCTCAACCAAAGTATGGTTCTGAAAACTATGGTAAAGCCGAGCACATTGAGGCTATGAAAATGTATCAAAAGATGTTTGATAATATAAAATATGAGGCTGATTATTGGTTACCTGGAGTTGACCCCGAAACAGGAATGAATGATGGTAGCGTGAGAACATATGGAACATGGACTGGAGTTCATACTGAATCAAGCAAAGAGTTTGCATTAAAATCTTATCATGCAATGGCATTTAAGGAAGGNAAAATATCTGGCGGAGGAGATTACTTCGATTTTGGAGGTTTAATGGCCTCATTTCAAGAATAGTTTATTTAATANAATAAAAACGTAACCCACTCAATTGAGTGGGTTTGTTTTAATACGACTAATTTATTTCTACCAAATAAACAAACTTTTTAATCAAATTAACCTGTTTAGGTACACTGTAGAAACTCAAGCCTCTGGACTTNGGAAAAGATATATTTTTATCTTCCATAAGGTTTGCCAAATATCGTGCCTTGACTGAAAAAAATATACCCTCAGTTATTACGACCTCTTGATCAACTCGTAGTGTATTAATTGCAATTAAATCTCCCGATTCATTAAACAGAGGACCTCCACTGTTACCAGGTTGAATTGGAGCAGAATGCTGATAATATGTTGGATCATTGTTAAACCCAGTAGTGGCCCCAATTTTACCATCTGTAAATTTAATATCACTTCCAAGTATTGATGTTAAAGGATAGCCTAGTGCATAAACTGAATTGGCAAGAGCAATAGTTGATTTATTTAATTTGTATGGAATTTCTCCTAACCATTTTTCAATTTTTAAAAGAGCTAAATCATTGCGTTGGTCTTCAACAATAACTTTGGCTTTATAAGTTTTCTCAAAATCTCCATTTACTCCTCTCACATATACACTATTTGCCCCATCAATTACATGGTAATTGGTCGCAATATATCCATTTGAATTGATTGCAAATCCCGTTCCGGACCCTATAAAAGACGGTTTATCATCTGGGATATTCAACTCAACTTCACCAAATCTTTGTGAATAACANCCGTTGACTTCTGAGAANATCCCAATCCAATAACTTCCATCTGTTGTAATTGATGTCAAAAGTCTATTTTCATTAAATTGNTCTTGAATTGCATCTATTGGAAACTCGCTTCTTCCTCTCCATGACTGAGAAGAAAAATTTGAGCCCTTTTGCATAAATGCAAACCAAAAACCATCAGCATGAGTTACCTCAATGATTCTGTATCCCTCTTCCCAATACTCATCAACTGTTTCAGTAAAATTATCAACTGTACTTCGAGTAAACCATGTTTGCCCTCCAGTTCCGTGTGGAGGAACTTCAGACATAACTATTGCAAATACACCGTCACCATAAGATATATCTTGAATTCTAAAACCTTCGTCCCATCCCTCTTGAATTGTATTTTTTAAATCCTCAGTACTAGATCTAGTAAACCACCTTTGTTTACCAAAATCTTTTCCTTTATCCATCACTAAAGACCAATATCCACTTCCGTAGCTTAAATCGCTAATTCTATATCCAGAATCCCAGCCTAGTTTTATTACATCTTCGGGAAAACTATTTGTGTTCTTTATAATTTGATCAGCTACATTATTGTTTTCACAAATATGCCAGACTGAAAGAAATTCTCCATTCGTATCATAAATTCTATCAACAACCCTGGTTTGCTGTTGCGAATAGACTACCAAATTGAAAGATAAAAAAAGAAGTGTCAAAAATTTCTTCATCTACTTCAAATTAATTATAAAATTAAATGAATCCAAATTACAAAATTGTTTTTAGTTTTTCAAGTTGCATACCACGGGACCCTTTAATTAGCACNTGTGAATTTTGAATAGGNTTAGATTTAATATAATTTTTGAATGNCTCCTTGTTCTTAAAAAACTTAGCACTGTAAAAATCTTTCACTTGAGAAAAAAAACTCTCACCAATAAAATACATCGATNTAAAGTTCAAAGTATGNACATAATCAATGATNGCTTGATGCTCATTTTCTGAGCTTTCGCCTAACTCAAACATATCACCAAGAATAACAATTTTGTCTTTATAGTTCATTGAATTGAAATTATCCAAAGCCGCAATCATACTGCTTGGATTTGCATTATATGCATCAAGAATGACAGTATTAAACTCAGTTTTTAAAATTTGAGACCTATTATTCTTTGGAATATAAGACTCGATTCCGTCTTTGATATCTTTAAAATTTACATTGAAAAAATAGCCAACAGTTATAGCTGCAGCAATATTTGAAAAATTATATTTTCCAATAAGTTTTGTCAATATAATAGTATTCTGAGCCTTTACACTCACAAATGGTTTTACGGAGNAGAACTCAATCGGATTATCACAATTATTTTCTGGAAAGGGAATAATTTTACTATGCTCACCAATTAATTCTAGTTGTTTAGAATCGTTACTATTAAGAAAAATAGTTCCGTTATTTTCAATTAAATATTTATATAGCTCCGACTTTCCTTTGATGACACCCTCTTGNCNTCCAAAGCCTTCCAAATGTGCTTTACCNAAATTGGTAATGTAACCATAATTNGGANNGGTGATCTTAGATAAATGTTCGATTTCACCCAAGTGGTTCGCTCCAAATTCAACTATTCCAATCTCAGTAGATGATGTCATCTTTAATAGCGTTAGTGGAACGCCAATATGATTATTATAATTCCCAACTGTAGCTTGTGTTTTATATTTTTTTGATAGCACACTATTTATAAGCTCTTTAGAAGTAGTTTTGCCATTGCTCCCTGTTATTGCAATAATAGGAATACCTAAATATTGCCTGTGAAAATGTGCTAATTCTTGTAAAGTTTCTAAAACACAATCCACCAATACAATATTATTGTTTTCGAATTTTGGCTTTTCATCAACAATGCAAGCTAATGCTCCCATTTTTAGAGCAATATCTACAAACTCATTAGCATTAAAATTATCCCCTTTTAATGCAAAAAAAATGTTTCCTGAACTTAGCGATCGCGTGTCAGTTGAAACCCCGCTGGAATCCAAAAATATTCGGTGAAGATCCTTTATTTCCACAATTTAAATGTACAAAAAAAAGTTTCAAAACATTGTTGAAACTTTTCTTATACTAATAACTTAACTTTAGTTTTTTGTCTTACGCTTAGATTTGGAATGTGATCCAACCCTTGACATTGCACACCTAAATCCAATAAAATCAGTTGCCATGTCTTGAGGATAAAATCTCCTTTGTGCAGGGTCTAACCAGTATTCTCTATCNTTCCAAGATCCACCTTTGTAAACACGAGCTTCGTTATTTATAAGTGATGTTCTTTCNTCAGATTTATCAAATTCTTTTATAACTGTACCATCATTGCNAGAAGAAACCGAATGATCTGGTGAATTNTACATTTTTCTGGTTACTANGTCAATCGANGATTCTTCATAATCCTCCCATTCGTCAAAATATCTTGATGACTGAATTGTTCCATCTCTAAAGTTACGATTATCACTGGTATCATAATTAGTTCTCAAATATGTATCGTCTCCATCTATGGGCACTTGAGCTATTTGGCCTGGAAGAGTTTTGGGAACAACATTACCATTTGAGAGGGTNTCAAATTCAATATCATCAACACCAACTATTTTTATTGAGCCGTCTTGAGAAATAGCATTTTTTGTGTAAACGTTTCCTCTGTAATAAGCAAAATCGTTGAACTCATCATCAACAATTGGACGATAAACATCGGCAACCCATTCAGCTACATTACCTCCCATATCATAAACTCCAAATTCATTTGGCTCATAAGACATGACTTCATTAGTTATAGATGCACCGTCATCAGACCATCCAGCAATACCACTGTAGTCNCCTTTNCCTTGCTTAAAGTTGGCAAGTTGATCACCTCTAANTTTTCTTTTACCNTTTCTAGTNTACTGNCCGTCCCATGGATATTTTTTTCGCCCTCGGTATATATTNTAATCCCTAAGCTCTGGNAGACCCAATGCNGCATATTCCCACTCCGCTTCNGTTGGAAGTCTGTATCTTATTTGAATTGCACCAGACTCACGAGTGGCATATAGTCCTGTAGAATCATTCTGACGCGCTCTTTTTCCACCCGTATGAACTTCAGAGTTACCATCAAAAGTTTTACTTGGTGCATTAACATATGTGTCTATGCTGAAGTTACTGCTGCCATTTACAAACCCTTCTTCAGTCCCAGGAATGTGTGAATTTTTGAGCAAATATCCCTCTTTTTGTAGGACTTTTTCTCCCAAACGATCAGATCTCCACTTTGCATATTCATTTGCTTGCAACCAACTTACTCCTACGACTGGATAGTTCCCAAATGCTGGGTGACGCAGATAGTTTTCAACTAATATTTCGCTATCGCCTAAACGATTTCTCCAAACTAAAGTGTCAGGTAAGGCTGCTCGATATATCCCTTCAAAACTGGGGTTTTCAGGGGGATAAACCCTTTTAATCCAATCTAGGTATTCAAGATACATCATATTGGTAACTTCAGTTTCGTCCATATAAAAGGACTGAACATGTTGCTGATTAGGACTGTTATTCCAATCGTGCATCACATCGTCTTGTACCCTTCCCATTGTAAAAGTACCGCCTTCAATAAATACCATTCCAGGAGCTGTTTCCTGTCCTTTAAATCTAGTGTTATACTGAAATCCTCCCTCCTTAGCATTGATTTGCCAACCTGTACCGCGTGAAGTATTACCGTACTTTGGTGTTTTACTACATCCGGCAACGACCAAAAACGAGAATAATGTTATTAAAAATCTTGTAGATTTGTTATTTGTCATACTAATTTAAATTTTTAAAAATAAAATTTAAGGGTTGCAATATAACAATTATGGTTTGGTTTGCAATAAATTTTATTACGTTTATTAATTTTAAATTTAAACTTTTAACTCATTATTTATAAACGAACTCACTAATAATTTATTGTTACAGTTTTACATTGACATATTTTTCAATACTAAAACTAATTAAAAAGCGTTCATGTTAAATGAAAAAAACCTCATTTTTACTGATTATAATATATACTTTACAAATTAGTTATTCTCAAAAAATTGATTATAAAATTGATTGGAAGGAGCACATATCATCAAAATATGACAATAACACAATTACCCTACCCTCTTTTCAAGACAAAAATTATAACTTTTCATTTGTAGATGGGTTGAAATTTTCTGACATGTGGAAACCTGTAACCCCAATTAATATTAATAGTGCTAAAATAATCAATATTCAAAGTGAAATAGTAAATAATGAATATTTGAAGGATTTAAATGTAAGCCTAATTTCAGAAAATGTAAAATTATCAGTTCATGAATCAAAAATTAGAGATGATCTTTACTACACTTTTGAGGTTAATCCCATCTACAAGGAAAGAGGAGTCATAAAAAAACTTCTGAGTTTTAGCATCGCTTATGAAAAAAATAATCCAAATACATCACTCAGTAAATCAGTTGAAATTCAAAACTCTTCTTTAAATTCAGGTCAGTGGTATCGATTTGCAATTGACACAACAGGGGTTTACAAGTTAGACAAAGAATTTTTCAACTCATTAGGGATAAATACTAACAACTTAAATCCAAAAAAAATCAAATTATTTGGCCACGGAGGTCAATCATTAGCACTTTTAAACAGTGAGACAATCTCTTATGATTTAATTCAAAATGCAGTAAGATTTATAGGTGAATCTGATGGGGTTTTTAATGATGAGGATTATCTACTTTTTTTTGGAATCGGTCCTAAATATTTTAATGAAGAAAATAATTCACACATTAATCCATACTCAGATGAGGTGTTTTACTATATAAATATTAGTAACGAAGATGGATTAAGAATGGTCTCGAGCATTGAGCCTGATGAAAATCCTTCACTGTCGTTCACAACATTTCATGATTATAAATTTATCGAAAAAGACGATTACAATATAGGCCTGATTGGTAGGCGTTGGTTCGGTCATCGATTTTACTTTGAAAATAGTAGATCCTTTGATTTTCAATTTGAGAATTTAATAACCTCCAGCCCCTTAAAATTAAAACTATCAGTAGCTTCAACAGCAGAATCAAATACTTACATGGAAATTACAATTAATGGTAGCAGTGTATCGAATCTATCATTACCCGCTGTGGAAGATGGTAACCTTGCTGCTGAAGCAAATTTTAATAATGATGTTTTCAGCTCCTCTGATTCTGTAACTTTGGACTTGTTCTATAATAACAATGGAAATCCATCAGCCATTGCTTATCTTGATTATATTTCAATTGAAGCTGAAAGAGAACTAATTTTTAACGACCTTCAATTTCAAATTAAACATAATTCAATTCCGAATTTAATTGGTATAGGCGAATTTATTGTTGCAAACTCATCATCAATGAACGAAATATGGGATATAAGTTCTCCTTACAATCCAACATATTTAGTCAATAGCGCTAATAATTCCGAATTCAATTTCAAATTTAACCTAGGCTCTAAAAAATTGTATCAAGTTGTGTCATACAATGACACTTATAGACCTGTAGCGTTAAGCAACTCGAATGTTGAAAATCAAAATTTGAAGGGAACAATTTTCCAAAATACCCAAGGTGAATTTCAAGATGTTGATTATATTATTATATCTCCAAAAATATTAATTGGTCAAGCTGAAAGATTAGCCAACATACATAGGTCAAAAAACAATTTAGTTGTTAAAGTGGTTGATCTTGAGACAATTTACCAAGAATTTAGCTCTGGTATGCAAGATATTGCAGGGATACGAAACTTTATTAAATATGTCTATGATAATGCCAGCTCAATCGATAAAAGAATACGTTATTTGTGCATGTTTGGAGATGCCTCATTTGACTATAAAGATCGTGTAAATGGAAATACAAATATTGTACCCGCTTGGTTATCAATAAACAGCTTTAGTTTAACAAGTTCCTTTATATCAGATGACTTTTTTGGAATGATGGATGAAAATGAGGGGACAATGATTAATGGAGATAAATTAGATATAGCAGTTGGCAGAATTTTAGCTCAAAATCCAATGCAGGCAACTGAAATGGTTAATAAAATTGAATCTTATTATAACTCTAATGCTTATGGTAATTGGAGAAATAATTTTCTTTTAATTTCTGATGATGTAGACGATTTAAGTGATAAATCTCTTCAAGAAACCACTGATTTAATTGCTGAAGATGTTAAAGCATCTAAGCCTTTTTTGAACGTCAAAAAAATTCACTCCGACTCCTATGCACAACAGACCTCATCAGGTGGTAGCAGATATCCTGAAGTCAATGATGCTATTTTTGATGCTCTTGAAGTCGGAGCTGTAGTGGTTAATTATTTTGGACATGGGGGTGAAGATGGATTAGCTCTAGAACGAATCTTTGACAAAATAAATGCACAAGAATTGAATAACCCTAACAAATTAAGTTGTTTTGTTACAGTAACATGTGAATTCACAAAATTTGATAATCCGTTGAGACCAACTGCGGGAGAATATCTTTTTTGGAACAAGATAGGGGGAGCAATCGCATTAATAACAACTACACGTCAAATTTTTATAAATGTTGGAGTTCAATTCAATACGGCTCTAAGTCAATATTTGTTCGATTATGAGAACAGTCAATCGATTAGCATGGCTGAAGCCTTGAGATTAACGAAAAATGACCCTGCAGTTACAAACAATTCTCAAAGAAGACTCGTCTTTTTTATCGGCGATCCTGCAATAAAATTACCTCTAGCGTCCCCAGAAATAGTGGTCACAAAAATCAATGATGAGGATATTTCTAGCTCAAATATTACTCTACAAGCGCTGGCACCGGCAAAACTAGAGGGATATCTTTTAAATGAACAGGGAAATATAATGAATAATTATAATGGAACGGTAACTGCAACAATATATGACAAAAATATTCAAAGATCTACTTTAGGCAATGATGGTACTACACTTGATGGTGAATTGATTATACTGGACTATGAAGCCATGGGAGAAGTTTTATTTAGAGGTCAAGCATCAGTCGAAAATGGAGAATTTGAAATTAATTTCATTGTTCCAAGAGACATTGTAATCCCAGTCGGCCCTGGTAAAATAAGTCTTTATTCAAAATCAGAATCGCCTTTGTCAGATCAAAGAGGATATAGTTTTGAAATGAACATTGGTGGAGTAAATATAAATGCTCCAGAAGATAATATGGGACCTGACATTGAACTGTTTATGAATGATGAAAATTTTATTTCAGGTGGTATTACAAATGAAAACCCAACACTTATTGCAAAACTATTTGACGATAGTGGTATTAATACATCAAGTGGCGTGGGGCATGATATTGTTGCGATATTAGACGGCGATGAAACTAATCCATATATTTTAAATGACTACTATTTGGCAGATATTGATAGCTATCAAAGTGGCCAATTGAGTTACCCGTTAAGAAAACTATCGCCAGGCCGTCACACCATTTCACTTAAAGCCTGGGATGTGTATAATAATTCATCTACCAAAGAAATTCATTTCACAGTCTTTAACCAAAACGAAAGCTTAGAATTAAAAAATGTACTTAATTATCCAAACCCATTTGTAAATTATACAGAATTTTGGTTCAATCACAATAGTTCAGGGGTTTTGGACGTTTTTATACAAATATTTACAATTTCAGGTAAATTGGTAAAAACAATTAATAGTCAAACCAATTCAAACGGTATAAATAGTACGATTTCAAGAAATATCACTTGGGATGGAAGAGATGACTTTGGAAATAAAATTGGAAAAGGAGTTTATGTCTATAAGCTTAGTGTTAAATCCCAGTTAAATGGCCTTAAATCTGAGAAAATTGAAAAACTTGTTATCCTTTAAAAAAATCTATATTTGCCATAATCAAATTTAAAAATGATGAACAAAAAGAATCTCACTAAAAATTTAAGAATCTTGTTAGCTTCTACCGCTTTAATATTCTGTACTAACAAAATTTTATCGCAAACTGTTACCCTTCCGAACCCTGACTCAAGAGTTATTACAACGGGAGTTCCTTTTTTACTAATTGCTTCAGATGCACGTGCGGCCAGCTTAGGTGATATGGGCGTAGCGACATCTGCTGATTCTTACTCACAACAATGGAATCCTTCAAAATATGCTTTTTCTGAAACAAAATCCGGTTTTGGTATTAGTTATACGCCCTACTTAAGTAAACTTGTAAACGATATTTTTTTGGCAAACATTACATACTTCAATAGAATTAATGATCGAAGTGCATTTGCCGCTAGTTTTAAATATTTTTCTCTTGGAGAAATTGAACTTAGAGAAACAGAGTTTGATTTAGGAATAATAGAGAAACCTAATGAACTAACAATGGATGTTTCTTATGCACTTAGACTTTCGGATAAGTTTTCAATGTCAGTTGCACTTCGATATCTCCGCTCTGACTTAAGAATACAAGCTCTTGATCCTAATGCTAAATCCGCTGGTTCATTTGGAGTTGACATTTCGGGATTTTATCAAGGAGAAGAAATCGCATACAATGATTTTAATGGGAAATGGAGAGGTGGATTTGCTGTTCAAAATATTGGCCCTAAATTAAAATATGATGACTCTGGAAGAGAAAACTTTTTACCAACAAACTTGAGACTTGGTGGTGGATTTGACTTTATATTTGATTTTTATAATAAATTAAGCGTTACTGCTGAAATTACAAAGCTATTAATACCAACTCCCCCTATTTATGGAACTGAGTATAATTACATAGATGCAAATAATAGTGGAGATTATGATCCAGAAAATGGTACTGATACTTCAAATACTGATTATCTGGGTCAAATTATTAATAGCAATGTAATTCTAAATGGCCAAGATCCAAATGTAAGTTTTGTTAATGGAATATTTCAATCTTTTGGTGACGCCCCAGGTGGATTTAGTGAAGAATTAGACGAATTTACTTGGGCACTGAGCGCTGAATATCTATATCAAGATTCATTCGCTCTTCGGGCTGGATACTTTAACGAAAATGAAACAAAGGGTGCCCGAAAATTCTTTTCTTTAGGCGCGGGATTTAAATATTCAACAGTTAACATAGATATGTCATACTTATTTTCAGCAGCAAAAGTTCAAAGTCCATTAGAAAATACATTACGATTTTCTTTGTCATTTAATTTTGGTGAGGAAGAATACTTAGAGTATTAGCATAAAATTTTATGTGCAAGTGAAAAAAATAAATTTAAATAGTGAATTTGTTTTGTACAACTCAAAAAACGAGTTACCCCCTGAAGTGAAAAGTTTAATGGAAAGTGCAGAAAAAGCTCGTAATAAAGCTTATGCCCCATACTCTAATTTTTTAGTAGGTGCTGCAGTCCATCTTGAAAATGGAAAAATCATAACAGGAAATAATCAAGAAAACGCTGCATACCCATCTGGTATTTGTGCTGAAAGAACAGCAGTTTTTTATGCAAGTTCAAAATACCCCAACCAAAAAATTCTACAAATGGCCATTATTGCTGGCCCAAAAAACAAACCAGCGTTTTCTCCGATTTCGCCATGCGGGGCATGTAGGCAAGTTCTAGCCGAATATGAAATAAAACAAAATAATCCAATTGAACTATACTTCATGGGAACTGAAGGCGAGGTTGCTTACTCAAAATCAATTAAAAACATACTACCATTATTATATACTGGAAAAATGCTATAAATTTTTATCCAAAAATTTCTTACTTCCCTTTTTCGTTTAGCGATCAAAATGTTATTTTTGTAATTAAATTTTAGATCCTCGCTAAGTCAATGAAAAAAATTACCAAAGAAACATACCTTGATTGGTATGAAAACATGCTATTTTGGCGAAAATTTGAAGACAAATTAGCTGCCGTTTATATTCAACAAAAAGTAAGAGGTTTCTTGCATTTGTACAATGGTCAAGAAGCCGTCCTCGCGGGAGCTTTACATGTAATGAATCTGGAAAAAGATAAAATGATAACAGCTTATCGTAACCACGTTCAACCAATCGGAATGGGTGTTGATCCAAGGCGTGTTATGGCGGAATTATATGGAAAAGCAACAGGAACATCAAAAGGTCTTGGTGGCTCAATGCATATTTTTTCAAAAGAACATGGTTTTTACGGGGGACACGGAATTGTTGGTGGACAAATCCCGCTTGGTGCTGGTATGGCTTTTGGTGATAAATACTTTAAAACTGATGCAGTAACATTATGTTTTTTCGGAGATGGCGCAGCTCGGCAAGGCTCCCTTCACGAAACATTCAACATGGCTATGACATGGAAACTTCCTGTTGTGTTTGTTTGTGAAAATAATGGATATGCAATGGGTACCTCTGTCGAACGTACCGCAAATCACACCGATATATGGAAATTAGGACTTGGTTATGAAATGCCATGTGGCCCTGTAGACGGTATGAATCCAGTTAAAGTTGCAGAAGCATTAGATGAAGCAATTAATCGTGCAAGAGGTGGTGATGGTCCAACATTTCTTGAGATGAAGACTTACCGTTATAGAGGCCATTCGATGAGTGATGCCCAGCACTACAGAACGAAAGATGAGGTAAAAGAATATCAAAAAATTGATCCCATCACGCAAGTAAAAGAAATAATTCTTAAAAAAAACTATGCTACTGAAGACGAAATCAAAAATATTAACGCTAGAGTAAAAGAGCTTGTTACTGAGTGTGAAAAATTTGCTGAAGAATCTCCCTATCCTGAAAAGAGCTTAATGTACGATGCAGTTTACGAGCAAGAAGATTACCCGTTCTTAAAACACAAACTCTAAATTATGGCTACAGTTATTAACATGCCCAGATTGAGTGACACCATGGAAGAAGGAACAGTAGCCTCATGGTTGAAAAAAGTTGGGGATTATGTTGAAGAGGGTGATATTCTAGCTGAAATTGAAACTGACAAAGCAACCATGGAATTCGAGTCTTTTAATGAAGGTACACTCCTGCATATTGGAATTCAAGAAGGTGAAACTACTAAAGTTGATCAACTCCTAGCTATAATTGGTGATGAGGGTGAAGATATCTCTGAACTACTTAAGACCCAATCTGATGAAATTTTAGAAAAAGATTCAAAACCTGACGAAAGTATTGAAATCAACAATTCTGATAAAAATGATTCAAAAACGAAATTGGCTGAGGAAAATAATAAAATTCCTGAAAATGTGATAATTGTCACCATGCCAAGGTTAAGCGATACAATGGAGGAAGGTACTATCGCGAGTTGGTTAAAAAATGAAGGTGATTATATTAATGAGGGTGAGATACTAGCAGAGATAGAAACTGATAAGGCTACCATGGAATTTGAGTCTTTTAATGAAGGTACACTTTTATTAAAAGGTCTAGAAGTTGGTCAATCTGCCAAAGTTGACGATTTATTAGCAATAATCGGACCTGAAGGGACAGACATAACTGGAATTAAAGATAATTTCAAATCAGGACAAGAAAATGAAATTGTCAAAATTAAAGAGCAAGAGTCAGTTGATGAGCAAACAACCCTTAAAAAAGCTGATAAAGTCCAAAAAAATAATCAAGAAATTTTGTTGCCTGTTGAATCAAACAACGAAAGGATTTTTATTTCTCCTTTAGCAAATAAAATTGCCAAAGAAAAAGGAATATCAATAAATCAAATCATAGGAACAGGAGAAAATGGTAGAATTATTAAAAGAGATGTTGAAAACTTTACTGTTAATGCAATATCCAGTGCAAAACAATCTCCAAAATTTACTCCACAAGGGCAAGAAAGTTTTGACGAAATAAGCCACTCGCAAATGCGAAAAGTCATTGCTAAAAGACTAGCAGAATCAAAGTTTTCTGCACCACACTACTACCTCTCAGTAGAATTTGATATGGACAATGCCATATCATTTCGTGAACAATTTAATTCTGTACCAAACACTAAAATTTCTTTCAACGATATAATTGTTAAAGCTTGTGCTTTATCTTTAAAGAAACACCCACAGGTTAATTCCCAATGGTTTGATGATAAAATGAAACTTAATAACCATGTTCATATTGGTGTTGCTGTTGCTGTTGAAGATGGACTAGTTGTACCTGTGGTAAAATTTGCTAATGAGCAAAAACTTACACAGATTGGTAACACTGTCAAAGACTTTGCAATGCGTTCGCGTAATAAAAAATTACTTCCAGAGGAGATGGAAGGAAGTACTTTTACAATCTCGAACTTGGGCATGTTTGGTATTGAAAGCTTTACATCAATAGTTAATCAACCTAACTCTGCTATTTTATCAGTTGGTACAATAGTTGAAAAACCTGTAGTAAAGAATAATAAAATAGTTATTGGCAATACAATCAAACTCACCCTAGCATGCGATCACAGGACAGTTGACGGCGCAACTGGCGCTTCTTTTTTACAAACACTGAAAGAATTCATTGAAAACCCTGTTACAATGTTAATGTAATTTCATTTTTATTACGTCTCTCAATATATCAATTGATTTATATTTGATATATCATTTATCAAAAAGTTTATAAAGAATTGGTTTACTTGGTGTGGCATCGTTATGAAACGGTGCGATGAGTAAATTCAAAATATACTTTCCATCTTTGACGCTGTTAGGGACATAAATAAGCTCTGTTATAGTCGCCTCGTTTCGAATTATCCCATCGACACCCCAAAAGGCCTTGTGTGCCAATAATTCGCCGTTGTCATTTTCTTTATCAATGCTAGGAATGTCTACTAATAAGTGTTTTACCTGTTTTTCCTTAAGATATATTGCTGCTGCTTCTGACAAATATGGTGGATTAGTATTGGAGTATTGTCTATTAAGTTTATCCTTGGTATTCGGTAAGGTTCTGATTATTAATGCCTCACGCTTTTTATTTCCAATTGCAAATCGCAATTGTTTTTTTGAAATAATTAAATCACTCCCAAGGGTTTCAGGCACAACTGTAATTAATTCAGCAATAAACAAAAATTGATTTAAGGTTGTGTTAATTGAATAAACTTCATCTGTGATATGACCTACACACTCAGTGTGTGTACCATGAGCGTGTGGATTAAATTCAATTGAATTAAAATTCACTGAGGCACCACTTTTAACACTCCCCTCCCAATCTTTAAGTTTTACTGGATATATTTTTGGAGGAGGTAAATGCCAAGCATTAACATTGTCTTTACTGGCCCTTAAAGGTATGGATATATCAATTGGTTTATCTACTAAAATAGTGTATGTTCTGCTGTTTACTTCAATAATAGCTTTTATACTCATTGTCTCTAAATAATTTAAAATATAAATAAATCCGAAGCAATTCCATCAACTAAGAATTTGCCCTTACTCGTTGCTTTTAAATGTAAGTTTTCTATTTTGAGAAAATTCGTCTTTAAGTACTTATCAGCATTATGCAATAGTCTACTTTGAAAAACTTTCCCAAATTCAATCTCAATTTTTTTTAATGAAACACCCCAAATAGTTCTTAAACTAGTCATAACATATTCATTAAATCGATTTTGTATTGTCAATAACTCTGATTCAGATGGTAATATGTTATTGTTTAATGCATCAATATATTTCTTGTTATTTGAAATATTCCATGAACGGGTATTTCCATTATATGAGTGAGCTGAGGGTCCAATCCCTAAATATGATGTGCCTAACCAATAATTACAATTGTGTTTGGAAAAATAACCTTTTTTACCAAAGCTACAAACTTCGTAATGTTCGAATCCATTTTTTCTTGCTTCCTTGACTAAAATTTTGAAATGATTTGCTGCTTGATCCTCACATAAAGGGAGCTGTTTTTTTTTCTTTATAAGGTAATTAAGAGCTGTTTTTGGTTCAACAGTTAGGGCATAGCAAGATATGTGATTGAGCCCTAAATTAAAAACAATTTGTAGGTTGGCTAGCCATCGTTCGTCTGACATTTGTGGAATTCCGTATAATAAATCAACAGAAATATTGTCAAAGTATTTTTTTGCAATTTCAATACTGCCATGTGATTGTTCTGAATTATGAGCTCTGTTCATCCATTTCAGATCTTCATCAAAAAATGACTGAATACCAATACTTAATCTATTAATTTTAGAATTTTCAAATTGTATTATTTTTTCTTTACCTAAATCATCAGGATTTAACTCCATGGTTACTTCTGCACAACTACTAACATTATAATTTTCGTATATCGTTTTAAAAATCATATTTAATTGTGAACAGGATAATAGAGAGGGAGTCCCGCCGCCAAAATAAACAGTCTCGATTAACTCCTTCCTAGACACTTCGGAACGAATTTCTATCTCTTTACAAATGGCATCAATTACTTGATTAATATTTTTTTTATTAGTAGAAAAATGGAAATTACAATAATTACAAGCTGTTTTACAAAATGGAATATGAATGTAAAGCCCTGCCAAATTTTAATTATTTCTTGATTCTATTTTCATTTATTTTAATAAAATCACTCCATCCTGAATAAGTTTTCCCAGATTCAAGTTTCCCATTGTTATAAAAATGGCAAACTGCTGCAGCAAGTCCGTCTGTTGAATCCAAATTCTTCGGTAATTCATTTAGTGTCAAAATGTTCTGTAGCATTTTTGCAACTTGTTCTTTACTCGCATTACCATTCCCAGTTATAGCCATCTTAATTTTCTTTGGGGAGTATTCTGTAATTGGAATTTCTCTTGAAAGTCCTGCAGCCATAGCAACTCCTTGTGCTCGACCCAATTTAAGCATACTTTGAACATTTTTTCCAAAAAATGGTGCTTCGATTGCGATTTCGTCAGGCTTATAATTATCAATTATTTCTAAGGTGCGTTCAAAAATCAATTTTAATTTTAAATAATGATCGTTGTATTTTTTTAACTGCAACTCATTAAGTAGCATAAATTCCATTTGTTTACCATGAGTACGAATGAGCCCAAATCCCATTATTGTTGTACCAGGGTCAATGCCTAAAATAACCTTGTCATTTTTCATTTTGTAGTGTTAAGTATTATGGGAAATTGAAAGGATACTTGAACATGTTGACCTCTCTTTACTGCAGGGTAGAGAGTCGAAAGATTATTGAAACTTTGAGTCAAATTCGTAATTATTTTATCTTTTTCAGATTGAGAAAATTGATTAGAATTAATTTTACTAATTGATATCACTCCAGAACTAGACACTAACATATTTAATAATAGCGTATCACTTGAACTAGTCGTAATTAAATTTTGATTTTTATTAAAAAAATCAAAAATATGGTCAGTTATTACTTTTTCAAAACATTGTCTGTTTTCATTGAAGTTTAAAGTTTCACTGCAAATATCAAAACTTGGATATTGATCTAATGATTTCCAATCAATTACCTGAATTTCTTCTTGAAAAATAGTTTCAGGATCTAATTTTTTTTTATCAAAGAATTTGCAAGAAGAAAAAATTAAAAAGAAGATAATTAATAATCTCATAGTTAAGCATTAAATCCTAAAATTACAATTTAATTTTAACTTTGAAAACCGATTAATGAATGCAAATTTTAAAATAAGTTTTTATTTCTGACTTTGATTTATAAAAATATAATAAGCTAATATTATCCATCCAAAAATCAAAACTAATCCGCCAACTGGAGTTAATATTCCAAAGGAAATAAAATCAGTACTAGTTAGTGAATTTGTAGATAGTAAATATATTGATCCTGAAAATAAAATCACACCACTTAAAACTAAATAAAAAATTATTTTTCTTTGAAATAAATTCAAAATTGGTAATATTCCAACAATAAAAAGAAACAAGGCATGATATAATTGATATCTAATTCCAGTTTGAAAACTTTCAAAGGAATCATTACTGATTAATGGCTTAAGCCCATGAGTAGCATAAGCTCCAAAAAATAAAGCAGTTAAGCCTAAAATTGTTGCCGTTAAAAAAATTTTTTTTTTCATTTTAATTATTACTCATTCAATTTAGTAACTTAGAGGCAAAAGTAATAATTGTAAGCTTAATATGCGAACTGTTTTAATAATTGGAGCTGGAAAATCTACTGCTTTTTTAGTAAAATATCTACTTGATAAATCAATTGATGAAAAACTATATATTAGACTTGCTGATAAAAATAAATTAGCGGCTCTTAAACTTATCAATAATCACAAAAACGGGATAGGAATTGAGTTTGATATCAATAGTAAACAACAACGAATTGATGAAATTAAAAAAGCTGATATTGTTATTTCAATGCTACCTGCAAGATTTCATTTTGAAGTTGCTAAAGATTGTCTAAGCCATAAAAAAAATCTTATAACTGCTTCATATGTAAGCAATGAAATGCAGTCTTTAAATCAAGAGGTTAAATTAAAAAATCTTCTTTTTTTAAATGAAATGGGGGTTGATCCAGGAATTGATCATATGAGCGCCATGCAAATAATTGATAGAATTAAATCAGCGGGCGGAAAAATGATTTTATTTGAATCATTTACTGGAGGTCTTATTGCCCCAGAATGCGATAATAACTTGTGGAATTATAAATTTACTTGGAACCCAAGAAACGTAGTTTTAGCGGGCCAAGGTGGAGCTGCGAAATTTATTCAGGAGGGGAAATTCAAATACATCCCATACAATAGATTATTTAGGCGAACTGAATTTTTAGATGTAGACGGCTATGGACGTTTTGAAGCGTATGCTAATCGTGACTCACTAAAATATCAAAATATTTATGGACTTGATGATGTCCATACAATGTACAGAGGAACAATTAGGAAAGTTGGGTTTGGAAAGGCGTGGCAAATTTTTGTCAGACTTGGAATGACAGATGACAGTTACTACATTAGCGGCAGTGAAAACATGAGTTATAGAGATTTTATAAATTCTTTCTTACCATACCACCCATCTGATTCAGTTGAACTAAAGTTACGACATCAATTAAAAATTGACCAAGACGATATATTATGGGAAAAACTTGAAGAGCTTGATTTATTCAATAGAAAAAAAAGAGTAGGAATAAAAGATGGCACTCCAGCTCAAATATTACAAAAAATACTTATGGACAGCTGGACATTGAAACAAGATGATAAAGATATGATTGTTATGTATCACAAGTTTGGTTATGTATTGAAAGAAAAAAAATACCAAATTGATTCAACAATGGTTTGTATTGGAGAAGACCAAACATATACAGCTATGTCTAAAACTGTTGGATTACCGGTTGCAATTGGAGCAATTAAGGTTTTAAATGGTATAATAAACGAAAAAGGCATTCAAATACCTGTAAAAAAACAAATTTACCTACCAATTTTAAATGAATTAAAAAAATACGGTATAAATTTTAAAGAAAAAAAATTAAAATATTTAGGATATAATATACTTAATGCTTAATTTGCTTTAAAATTATTATATTTTAATTAATTTTTTGTAAAAAATGAGTAAATTATCAATTGATGGGACTGATAAATCAATTTTAAGGTTTCTAATTAAAGATGCAAGAACACCTGTTCTTGAAATCGCGCGCAATATTGGAATCTCCGGTGCAGCAATTCATCAAAGACTAAAAAAACTAGAAAACTCGGGGCTTATCGCAGGATCTAAATTCATCATAAATCCAAAAGCCCTAGGCTATACAACTATGGCATTCGTTGGAGTTTTTTTGGAGAAAGCTAAAATCAATTCGGATGTAGTTAGGCAGTTAAAACGCATCCCTGAAGTTATTGAGTGTCATTATACTACAGGGGACTGGAGCATTCTAATTAAAATATTGTGTAAAGACAATATGCATCTAATGTCAGTCTTAAACAAAGGAATTCAAGAAATTTCTGGAGTTTCCAGAACAGAAACGTACATTTCGTTAAATCAACAAATTGATAGACAAATTAAAATTTAACGTCTACCGAAAACTTGTATAGCCCAGTACAAAAGCGTTGCCAATGAACCTAGAGCTGCTACCAAATAAGTCCGCGCAGCCCAACGTAACGCATCCTCCGCTGATTTATACTCATCACGTGAAACAATATTTCTGTTTTTTAGCCAAATTAAAGCACGATTGCTTGCATCATATTCAACAGGAAGAGTGATAAAACTAAAAAGAGTTGCCAATCCCATCATAAAAAAACCCAATATTAATACGAAATAGCCAATGCCACTTGCTAATCCCAAAACTAAGCCAGCAAAAATTACCATTGTTGATAGTCTTGAAGCTACACTAACCACTGGAACCATTGAAGAACGCATTTGTAACCAGCTGTATGCCCTTGCATGCTGAACAGCGTGACCACATTCGTGAGCTGCAACTGCTGCTGCAGCTGCATTTCTCTTGTGAAAAACAGCTTCACTTAAATTAATCGTTCTGTCTTTAGGATTGTAATGGTCCGTTAATCGACCTTTAACTGAAACTACTTTTACATTATAAATACCATGATCCGACAGCATCTTCTCTGCAACTTCTGCCCCTGAAAGACCATTACGTAAAGAAGTTTTTGAATATTTTAAAAATTTACGCTTCAGCGTCGAGCTAACATAAGAACTGGCTAAAGCTATTATTCCAATTAAAAGATAGTATTGTAACATTTGATTTAGTAATTTATATTATTAGCATCAAAAATAAAGCCAAATATATTAAAATGAAATAATGTCAGTCTAATTTTCTGTACTTTATGATTGTAATAAGCAAAATAGATGTTAAAACCATCATTATGCTGTTGGCAATAATCATTGATAGGCTTTGCCTATAAATTCCGTAGATCAACCAACAAAAAATGCCTACAAAAAAAAATAAAAAATGTTGTTAATGAAAATGAAGAAACATCTTTTGTTAAAAATGTCTTATAAGCTTGGTGTAAAAATGAAATTGTAGTTAATGTTCCTGCCAGTAAACCTATGATTTCAATATGATTTATATCAAAAGACAACATTAACAATTTTTCCAGGAACAAAAATCATTTTTTTTACAATCTTTCCATTCAGATATGTAATTGATCTATGATCTGAGAGAACTAACTTTTCAATCTCAGCTGCACTCATATTGGTGGGTAAATCTAAAGTAAAACGGGTCTTGCCATTGAAAGAAATGGGATAAGTTTTTGAAATCTCAACTAGATACTTAGGGTCGTAAACAGGAAATTTTGTAATGGATATTGATTCCTTGTTTCCCAACTTATGCCATAGCTCCTCGCAAATGTGGGGGGCGTATGGTGACATAAGTACCAAAAGAGGTTCCAATATCGAACGACTTGTGCAATTTAGATTAGTGAGTTCATTTACAGCGATCATAAAGCTGGAAACTGAGGTATTGAATGAAAATCCTTCAATATCGTGACAAACTTTCTTAATTGTTTTATGAAGGGTTTTAAGTGATTGTGAGCATGGAGCATCTGCTGTTACTTTAACACCAGATTGACCAACGTAAAGCTTCCAAAATTTTTTCAAAAAGGCGAAAACACCGGTAATTCCATCTGTACTCCACGGCTTATGTTGCTCCAATGGACCAAGAAACATCTCATATAAACGGAATGAGTCTGCTCCATATTTAAAACAAATATCATCAGGGTTTATAACGTTATATTTTGATTTGGACATTTTTTCTACTTCCCTTTTGACTTTAAAGCTACCATCATCAGAAAAAATAAATTTAGCTGAATTAAATTCAGCGCGCCAGGATTTAAACATGTTTAAATCCATTTGATCTTTAGAATTTATAAAATTGATATCAACATGTATATATTGAACAGACTTGCCTTTAACTTTATCGTATGAAATAAAGGTGTTTTGCCCTTCAATTCTTGCTACATAAGCGCTTTTACCCAAAATCATGCCCTGATTTACTAATTTTTTTGCAAACTCATCAACAGTTAAAAATCCCCTATCAAATAAAAATTTTTGCCAAAAACGCGCATAAAGTAAGTGACCAGTAGCGTGTTCACTTCCCCCAACATAGAGATCTACTTGTTGCCAATAATTTAAATTTTTATTACTCGCAAACTCATTTTCATTATCGGGATCCATAAACCTATTAAAATACCATGAACTACCAGCCCAACCAGGCATTGTATTTAACTCAAGTGGAAAAACAGTTTTATTGTCAATTTTAGAGTTACAAACAACAGAATTATTATTTGTATCCCAGGCCCAAGATGTGGCACGTCCAAGCGGTGGATCCCCATGCTCAGTCGGTAAATATTTTTTTACTTCAGGGAGTTTTAAAGGTAAAAATTTGGGTGAAATCATATTAGGTATATCATTCTTGTAATAGACTGGAAATGGTTCTCCCCAGTATCTTTGTCTCGAAAAAATCGCATCTCTTAATCTATAGTTTATCTTCTCGCGACCATGACCAATTTT
This sequence comes from Flavobacteriaceae bacterium, assembly GCA_002721175.1. GTDB lineage: Bacteria > Bacteroidota > Bacteroidia > Flavobacteriales > Flavobacteriaceae > UBA3537. Next base: position 23,006 of record PBJR01000021.1, read on the forward strand.
GATTAATTTGTCTACAGATGTTTTAAAAGCATCATTAAAATTTGATCCATTCAAAAATTCACTATCGGTGATTGTAAAAGTCTTACCAGTAAAAGCTTTTTCTGAAATATCAACTTCTGCAAATATATTTGGAATTGGAATCTTAAAATATTTGGCAAAATCGTAGTCTCTTTGATCGCCACACGGCACAGACATCACTGCGCCAGTACCATAACCTGCTAAAACGTAATCTCCAATCCATATTGGAATAGGCTTCTTTGTGAAAGGATGTTCAGCATATGCACCTGTAAACTCTCCCGTAATCGTTTTAATATCTGACATTCTGTCTCTTTCACTACGGCTTTTAGTTGTCATAATATATTTATCAACAAACTTTCTTTGTATCTCAGTTGTAATTATATTGACAAGTTCATGTTCAGGTGCTAAAGTCATAAAAGACACACCAAAAATTGTGTCAGGTCTTGTGGTAAAAACTTCAATTTTACAATCATGTCCAATAACATTAAAAAATACTGAGGCACCAACTGATTTACCAATCCAGTTTCGCTGAGTCTCTTTAATCGCGTCTGACCAATCAATTTTATCAAGTCCAGAAAGTAATCTTTCAGCGTATGCAGTTATTCGCATACTCCATTGTATCATTTCTCTTTTGATTACTGGATAACCTCCTCGTTCGGAAACACCATCAATGATTTCATCGTTGGCAAGAACAGTTCCCAGCTTAGGACACCAATTAACTACAGTTTCAGCTAAAAAAGCAAGGCGATACTTAAGTAAAATTTTTTCTTTTTCGAATTTGGGATAATTTTTCCAGTCGTTTGAAGAGAAAACAATGGTATCCAAATCACAAAATGCATTTATATTTTTGTTACCACTAATTTCGAATTGCTCAATTAACAAATTTATAGGCTGAGCTTTATCTGCAGACTTATCATACCAAGAGTTATATAATTGAATAAAAATCCATTGAGTCCATTTATAATAATCTGGAGATGATGTCCTAACCTCCCTTGTCCAATCATATGAGAAACCCATTTTATCCAATTGACTTCTGTAGTTCTTAATATTCTCATCTGTGGTTATAGCTGGGTGTTGGCCAGTTTGTATAGCATATTGCTCCGCAGGCAGGCCAAAACTGTCATATCCTTGTGGATGCAGCACATTGTAACCCATATTTCTTTTGTAGCGAGCATAAATATCAGAAGCAATATATCCCAAGGGATGACCAACGTGTAGACCTGATCCACTTGGATAAGGAAACATATCCAATACATAATATTTTGGTTTATTAGATTCTTGTGGGGTTAAAAATGTGTTATTATCTCTCCAGTATTTCTGCCATTTTTCTTCAATTTCCCTAAAATTGTAATCCATTACCAAAACTTTATTAAGCACAAATTTACATTTTATTTAAGGAAGTTTTATATTTTTACAAAAGAAGAAATTTATAATGAAATTATCATTCGAAAAAGACCAAAAACGACGCTTGATTTCATCTTACTTTTCAGTTGTTATTAGCATTGCTTTAGTTTTATTTTTACTTGGGATTTTAGGTATAATTGTTATTAATGCAAAATTCATTTCGAAAGAATTTAAGGAAAAGGTAGTTCTAACAATATACCTTGAAGACTCATCAAAACAAAGTGAAATTAATCAATTAAAAAATAATCTGCTATTATCAAAATTTGTTAAAACAACAAAGTTTATTTCAAAGGAATCAGCGGCTGAGTTCATGAAATTGGAGTACGGTGAAGATTTTCTTGACGAAATTGGTTATAATCCCCTTAAAAATTCATTTGAAATTAATTTCATGGCAGACTTTGTGACCACAAAAAGACTTGACAGTATCTCTAATCAAGTTATTAAAAAAAGATTTGTTGAAGACGTCAAATATGATAAAGACTTAGTTTCCTTAGTTAATAGTAATGTTAATAGAATAAGCTTTTGGATTTTGATTACTTGTGGGATTTTTACATTAATAGCTGTTTTGCTTATAAACAGCTCCATAAGATTAGCGGTTTACTCAAAACGTTTTTCAATTAAAACAATGCAAATGGTCGGAGCAACAAAGAAATTTATACGAAAACCATTCATTCTTAGAAATATACTCCTTGGTATTTTTGGTAGTATCTTAGCAGTCTTTGGAAATATAGTTTTCTTATATTACGTAAATATATCATTTCCTGAACTTCAAATTATGAAGCAATTATTTGAAATTACATATATGTTTGTAGTGCTATTTTTTATTGGTATTTTTATATCATGGCTTAGTACTTATTGGGCTACTCAACGTTTTCTAAACCTTAAAACAAATGAATTATATTAGAAAAATAATTCTTTTTACACACTATTAAAATATGGGTGAAAAAAAAAGAAAAGATAGTCACAGGGGAGTATTTATCTTCAGAAAAAAAAATTACAAATTAATGTTTGCGGGATTACTTTTTATTGGTGCAGGATTTTTATTAATGTCTGGGGGTGGATCAAATGACCCCAATATTTACAGCGAAGCAATTTTTAGTTTTCGAAGAATTAGGTTAGCTCCAACTCTAGTCATAATAGGTTACATTATTCAAATTTACGCTATTCTCTCAAAAAAATAATTAAATGGAATTAATCGAAAGCCTTATTTTGGGAGTTGTACAGGGCTTAACTGAATTTTTACCTGTTTCATCTTCAGGTCATTTAGAGCTCGGAAAAAATATAATAGGCAATAAACTAATGTTACGAGAAAGCATTCTTTTTACAATGGTTCTACATTTTGCAACAGCAATGAGCACTATTATAATCTTCCACAAAGATATAATTGAAATTTTAAGAGATTTCTTTAAATTAAAATCAAACTCAAACACTCAATTTGTCTATAAAATAATCATTTCAATGATCCCTGCCATAATAATTGGATTTTTTTTGGAATCATTAATAAATTCAATGTTTTCAAGTAATATGGCCTTTGTTGGCTCAATGCTAATAGTTACTGCATTATTATTAATGGCTGGCGATAGGTATAACCAAGGTAAAAAAAGAATAGATTACAAAATTGCTTTCTTAATTGGTATCTCTCAAGCTTTTGCATTAATACCTGGAATTTCAAGATCTGGAGCTACAATCGCGACTGCTTTAGTCTTGGGTGTTGACAAAGCTAATGCAGCAAAATTTTCATTTTTAATGGTGTTACCTATCATATTTGGAAAAGTAATTTATGATATTTCATTTGTTGGATTTAATTACAACGAAACACAGTTACAAATGCTTGGAATTGGATTTATCGCTGCATTTCTGAGTGGTTTAATTGCGTGCAAGTGGATGATAAGCCTAGTCAAAAATAGTCAACTGAAGTTTTTTGCTCTTTATTGTACTATATTGGGTGTCTCGTCAATATTATCTTTTGCTCTTTCAAAATGAAAAAAATTGAGGATTTTAAAAATGGACAACTACTTTTGTTTGACAAACCAATAGGTTGGTCATCTTTTGATGTTGTTAATAAAATAAGATGGTCAATAAGAAAAAAATTTAAAGTTAATAACATTAAAGTAGGTCATGCGGGGACATTAGATCCATTATCAACTGGACTATTAGTAATTGCTACTGGCAAAATGACTAAAAGTATTGAAAAATTCCAAAATCAAAAAAAAACTTATGTGGGAAATTTTATTATTGGAAGTACAACCCCTTCATTTGACAGAGAAACCGAAATTAATGAACAATTTGCAACCAATCACATTACAAAAGAATTAATTGTTAAAGTATCAAAAGATTTCATAGGAGAAATATCGCAGTATCCACCGATTTTCTCTGCCATCAAAAATAAAGGAAAACCACTTTACAAATATGCAAGAGCTGGAAAGAATGTCAAATTAAAATCAAGAAAAATTACCGTTTTTAACTTCAACATTACAGACATAAGAAAACTTAATGTAAGTTTTGAAATTGAATGTAGCAAAGGAACTTATGTTCGATCTTTGGTAAATGATTTTGGCAAAAAATTAAACTCTGGTGCCCATCTTACAAAACTAAGAAGAATAAAAATTGGTGATCATTCGATTGAAAAGGCTTTTAAAATTGATGATTTTGTTCAACTTTTAAAATAATTCAGGTTTATTATTTCTATTTAAAAGGAATAATTTCTAACAATTTCTGAATAACTTCAACTCTAGCTTTCATTTTCTTATTAGCCAGAATTGTAATCCAAGGAGCATATTTGGTGTCTGTCATTTCAAACATTTTCGTACGATATTTAGTGTAATCATCCCATAAATCCAATGCAGCCTTATCCACAGAACTAAATTTCCACCTCTTGACTGGACTACTTTTTATGTCATTAAAGCGTCTAGCTTGTTCATCTTTGGAAATTGAAAAATAAAACTTTACTAAACGAACTCCTGAGTCAACAAGCATTTTCTCAAAATCATTCACTTGATTCATAAAAATTTTGTATTCTTCATTACTGCAAAAGTTGTTAACTGGTTCTACTACAGCTCTGTTGTACCAACTACGATCAAAAAAAGTGATCTGACCGCTCCGTGGCAGATGTTTTACATATCGCTGAAAATACCATTGCTGTCTTTCTTCAGGAGTCGGTTTTGGTAATGCAACTACTTCGAATTCACGAGGGTTCAAATTTTGTGTAATTCTTCTTATGGCCCCACCTTTTCCAGCCGCATCACGACCTTCAAAAATAACTACTAACTTTTCCCCTTTTTTTTCAATCCATTGCTGCATTTCGATTAATTGTTCTTGTAGCTTTTTCAGCTTTGTCTCATAATTCAAAATACGTAAAGCTCTAGCTGGAGTCATATTTTTGTCAAGCAAAAAAAGTTTTAATCCTCGCTTTGTGTTTATTTTTTTTAAATTTTTAGAGTTAAATAGGTTCATTTAATTAAATTGTTTTTGTACACGACAGCAACACTCTTGTCAGGTGTAATCGAGGTTTTAGAAAGCCTCTTTCCATCATAATTAAACTGAGAAAGAACATATCGAATACTTTCCAAACGTGCCTTTTTCTTTTGGTTTGTTTTAATAATGATCCATGGGCTAAAAGTGCTATGTGTTTCTTCAAACATCTTATCTTTATATTTTGTGTAAAGGTCCCAACGTTTTTGTCCTTCTTTATCAACAGGACTAAATTTCCATTGCTTTAATGGGTTTGCTAATCTAGAGTTAAATCTCCTCAGTTGCTCATCTTTTGAAATTGAAAACCAAAATTTGATTATTACAACTCCATCCTCATACAGCATGTGCTCGAATTCAGGCACTTGAAGCATAAATTTTTCGTACTGATCATCATTACAAAAGCCCATAACTGGATCAACGACCGCACGATTATACCAGCTGCGATCAAAAAAAACTAATTCTCCTGGCTCAGGCAACTCCTTTATGTATCGCCTAAAATACCATTGTCCCATTTCAGACTCCGTCGGTTTTGTTAATGCAACAACCCGCATCGATCGAGGATTTAAGTGTTCAGTAAATCTGCGAATTGCTCCTCCTTTGCCAGCAGCATCTCTACCTTCGAAAATTATACAAATACGCTTTTTATTTTTTGCAACCCACTGTTGAAGTTCAACTAATTCAGCTTGAAGCTTGAGTAATTCAGTTTCATAATTAAAACCCTTTATTATGGACTCGTATTTTTTTGAATTGAGTTTCGATTTTAAAAAAACTTTGGCGTCTGAGATTCTACTCAATTTTTCAAAATCAGACAGGCTTAGAGAGCTCATATAGATTTTATAGGTTGTGTTTAATTAGAAGGGTAAATCATCTGGTTCGTCAGTCTTGAGATCCTCTGCAGGTTCAAAAGCTTCTGGCGAAGGAGAAGTAGAAGTAGGACTAGATGGTTTGGGTTGTAAATTATCAATTCTCCAACCTTGTATTGAATTAAAATGCTTTGTTTCACCTTGTGGGCTAATCCATTCACGGCCTCTCAAATTAATCCCGACTTTTACAGATTGACCAACCTCAAAATTATTTAAAAGATCTGTTTTGTCCTGAACAAAATCTATAGATAAATGTTGAGGGTATTGCTCTTCAGTGGTTATTACCAACTCTCGTTTTCTAAAACCATTTGTACCCACAGTTAATGTCTCTCCAATTAATTTAATTTTTCCTTGTACTTCCATGTTTAATCACTATTTGTTTTTTAATTACAATATATCTCAAGTCTTTTTTTCGAATATAATAACTTCTTTGGCCACTACCAACGAAATCTAATTTTTATCGCTAAATAACCCTATTTGTCGCTGAAATAAATTTAATTTTATAATAATTAAAAAAAATATTAAGATCAAAATTAACTATTCATCATATAGTTATATTCAATAATAATTTTAATATAAATGCATTATATTTAGTTTGTAAATTGGAATAAATGGGAACTACAATCAGCAGAGTTAATATTAACTGGATTATAATTTCGTTGTCATTTCTAATGGTCTCGGTGATTTTGTGGAATACATATGGGTTCTTTCAAAAATTTAAGGAGGAGGAACGAATAAAAATGGAAAATTTTTCTGAAGCTCTGATTGAACTTAACAATACCGAAAATCTTAACGAAAACTTCAGTGATTTACCACAGAAAATTGTAGAGACAAATACTTCTACTCCCATGATTCTAGAATATTCAAATGGAGTCATAATATCAAGAAATATTATTTTAAATAATAAGAATTCCAAAAAATACTTAAAAGATCTCACTAAAACATATGCCAAACAAAATAAACCAATTGAAGTTATTTATGAAGGAAAAGTTCTATCCACTTTATATTATGGAGATTCTGTCTTAATAAACAAATTAAAATATTATCCTCTTGCATTAATTGTAATTATTCTGTTATTTCTGAGCCTAATTTATTTTTTTTATGAAAGCTCAAAAACTGCTTCACAAAATAAGCTTTGGACAGCTATGGCGAAAGAAACAGCCCACCAAATTGGCACACCTCTGTCTTCACTCATAGGTTGGACTGAATTACTTAAAATTGAAAAAATTAACCCAGCTTACATAAAAGAAATGAATAGCGATATAAAAAGACTTGAGGTTATAACAGATAGATTTAGTAAAATAGGTTCAATTCCTCAATTAGTTCCTATGGATATAAATCATGTAACGAAAACTGCGATCAGTTATTTAAAATCTAGAAGTAGTAACTTGATAAAATTTGAAATCTCGTTTAAAGACACCTCAAATAAAGTAAAATTAAATGAGGAGCTATATGGCTGGACAATAGAGAACATAATTAAAAATGGGATAGATGCAATGAAAGGGAAAGGGAAAATAAATGTTATGATTAGGTCTAATGACAATGATGTATTTGTGGAAATAAAGGATACTGGAAAGGGAATAGCAAAAAGTCAATTCAAAACTATTTTTGAAACTGGATATACAACAAAAAAAAGGGGATGGGGGTTAGGATTGTCCTTGGCTAAAAGAATTATTGAACAATATCACAAAGGAAAGATCAGAATTTTAGAATCAGAGATTGGTAAAGGCACCACAATTCAAATTATACTTAAAAAGGTCTTAGATTTTTAGAAATTGATTCAGCAATTTCTCTAAATTGGGATGAAGTAATGTTTAACTCCTTTTTAATGAACTGAGCGTCCTCCATCTTATTAATTGGAATTAAATGAACGTGAGCATGGGGTACCTCAAGTCCTATGACAGACATGCCAATCCTTTCACAGTCAATCGTTTTCTTTATTGCAAATGCAACCTCTCTAGAAAATAACATTAAACCATTGAATGTATCCTTATCTAAATCAAACAACTTATCCACTTCCTTTTTTGGAATGCATAATGTATGACCTTTTGAATTTGGATTAATGTCTAAAAAAGCGAGGAAATCTCTTGTTTCAGCCACTTTGTAGCAAGGGATTTCACCAGAAATTATTTTTGAAAAGATTGATGGCATATAAAATTATCGAGTAATTTTTAAAACTTCAAATTCAATGACACCGTTGGGAACTTTAATTTTAGCAATATCACCTACGGATTTACCAAGCAAACCCTTTCCAATTGGTGAATTTACAGAAATTTTGCCAGAAGATAAATCAGCTTCTCCATCAGCTACCAACAGATAGCTCATCTTCATGCCATTTGATCTGTTTTTTATTTCAACATTAGACAATACCAAAACCTTAGAGTTATCTAGTTGAGATTCATCGATTAGCCTAGCTCCTGCTAAAGTCTCCTCAAGTTTAGAAATTCTCATTTCTAACATACCCTGAGCCTCTTTAGCAGCATCGTACTCAGCATTTTCACTCAGATCTCCCTTATCTCTTGCCTCAGCAATAGCCTTAGAGGCTTTGACTCGCTCAATATCCTTGAGTTGCTGTAATTCCTCTCGAAGCTTTTTTAATCCTTTTGGTGTGTAATAAGATACATTACTCATATGCTTTTTTTTAAAATATTATAAAACATAAAAATCCCGTTTGCACGAGATCTTTAAGCAAATATACAAATAATTTTATATGTGCTGTTTTTTGTTTTATTTTGCTTTTAATTTTAAATTTTATGTTTCAAACAAGAGGTTCATTATTGAATAAAATTATATTATTATTTTTTCCTTTTATCATTATAAACTGCTCAAGCTCTAATAATTACAATGAAAATTGTAATTTTCTATTAAATATTGGAATACAAATAAGCCTAAATTTAAATTTGGCTCAATATAATCAATTGACATTTCCTAACAATCCTGTTTATGTCCCCGGAGAAGGAAATGGAGGCTTGATCATTAACAATACTGGTGCAGGTTATGTTGCCTTTGATGCAGCAGATCCCAATATCCCATTTGGAGAATGCTCAATTCTTTCAATCAACGGAATTGAAGCACAAAACACCTGTTATGAAAATAACAACTATAATCTTCTGACGGGTCAACCACTACAGAATCCTAATCTAATTTGTAACTTAAAATCCTACTTCATTGAAAAAATTGGAAATGAATTGATTATTTCAAATTAAAATTTCTAGACAATCCCTCATAAATAAAAAAAACCGCAATAGTAGATGCGGCTTTTTCTAAGTCTAATTTTCCTAAAAAGTTAGAGTAACCCCCGCTAAAAAATTACGGGTAGCTTGTGGGTAATATCCTTGAACTTCTGAAGATGTTGGACCGCTCCAAGTATCCAGATATGTAAAACCTCTGTCTTCATATTCAAGATCTAAAAGATTATTGACCATACCTGTAAATACAACGGATTTAAAAACTGTTTTAAACGGTAATGAATAGCTAAAATTTATATCTGTTACAAAATAACTGTCGAGTTTAGAGGCTTCGGTATCCGTATTACTCATGTACTGCTCCCCTACATACTTACCAATTAAAGCCGCTCTAAATTTCGAATTTGGAACATATTCAAGAGAATGTGTGGTAATCAAATCAGGTGAAAACGCAATATTAGTATCTCCTAGGTCTTGTAAACTACCGTCGCGATCTATGGTTAAATCTTTTATTTTATTTCTGCTTGCAGCCAAATTAGAATTCAATGAAAACTGGTTGCTTAAAAATAGTGTTGCATCCAATTCTATTCCCAAACGGTAGCTTTCATCAACATTTTCCCTAAGGTATTCCCCAACATCATCCAAAGCCCCCGTTAACACAAGTTGATTGTTATATTGCATATAATAAACATTTGCATTGAGTCGCAAGCGCTCACCCTCATGACGCCATCCCAGTTCAAAATCATTGAGTTCTTCATTAGTTAAATCTGTAGCATTACTTTCAAAATCATTTCTGTTGGGCTCTTTATTAGCACGTGCAAAGGAGACATATATGCTATTGTTATTATTCAAGCTGTAGGTAAATCCAAATTTTGGGTTAAAAAATTTAAACTTTGCGTCTACATCGATCGCTGTTCTGGAAGAAGTGAGCCCCACAGTTTTATAATTTACAAATCGGCCTTGGAAATCTAAAAAAGCTTGTAGTTTTTCAGACATTCTAAAAGTGGCTTTTGAAAAAAGGCTAAAATCCGACTTGTCAGAAACACTCAAGTAATAGCGGTCTCTGATTAATGTCCCTGGTGCTAAGTCGCTGCCCCAAATAACTTCCCCGTAATGGTCGTTTGTATAATCACTGTAGGAAATACCCGATATGATCTCAAGGCCATTTTTGTCATAAGTAGCACTAGCATTAACCACATAAAAATCATTGTCCAACCATCGGCGAACAACCACATCACTACCGTCATTGATAAGGTTGTTGTAATCTGCTGCGTCTCTATCGTTTTTAAATTGCTCAAAATAGCCTTTACCACGCGTATAATTTAGACCTATGTTTGTGGACCAATAAGAATTTAATGACTCATTCCAATGCAACTGATAGTGGTCTTGCCAATAGTTGTCTGTTTCATTGTCATAGGTATATGGATTTTGTGTACGGTCTTCTTCCAATTGATTTTTATCTAAACCATACCATGATTGATAAGTTTTTTCTTTGCCACCAAAAGTAATAGCCTTGACAATGGTATTGTCATCTACATAATTTCCTTGAAGATAGTAGGACTTTAAATTTGTAAAAGCTCTATCGACATAACCATCAGAATATATTTTGGACAAACGCCCAGCAAATTCAAAATGATCATCCAATAAGCCTGTGGTAAATTTTACAGTGTGTTTTTGGGTGCCAAAAGAACCAAAAGAGTTAGAGATTTCTCCGCCGGATTCTTTCGAGATGGCGTCAGTCAAAATATTCAGACTAGCTCCAAAGGCAGCTGACCCATTGGTGGAGGTTCCAACCCCACGTTGGAGTTGTAAACTTTCAATTGAA
>PBJR01000022.1 GCA_002721175.1 Flavobacteriaceae bacterium
TATGTTACCCCTCGACTTGCATGTGTTAGGCCTGCCGCTAGCGTTCATCCTGAGCCAGGATCAAACTCTTCATCGTTGTTTTTTTAAGTTCTCATTGAGAACTTATATTCATAACAATTAAAGGACATTGATCAGGTCTACAAAATGGTTTATTCTCTAAAAAAATAAATCGTTTCCAATTTATTTTATACGCTGTCAATCAATATGTTCAAAGAACTTTAAAATTTTAAAAGCTTTGCGTAAAACACAAAGCGGATGCAAATATAAAATCCTTTTTTAAACCACCCAAGGCTTTTTAAAATATTTTTTAATTTTTTTTTAATGGTTCCAATCAACAAATTTGAAATTTCACATAAAATGCACACGGACTAAATTTATATTTTTATGATTAATTGTAAAACAAATAAAAATGTAGGTTGTTTTAAAGAAGATATAAAGTTATATTTGTCCACTACAGAAAAACAATAATGAATATTAAAGTTACATTGCCGGATGGATCTGTAAGGACATACAAAAGTCCTATTACAGTTTATGACATAGCTAAAGACATTAGTGAAAGTTTGGCACGAAATACCATCTCTGCAAAATTCAATGATAAGATAGTTGAAACTTCCACTAATTTGAGTAACAATGGTAAGTTAATTTTGTACACATGGAATGATGAAAATGGCAAAAAAGCGTTTTGGCACTCATCTTCTCATATTATGGCTCAAGCTCTGGAAGATTTGTATCCTGGTATTAAGCTCACAATCGGACCTGCAATTGAAAAAGGATTTTATTATGATGTTGATTTAGAGAATCGAGTTATTTCCGAAAAAGATTTCCCGAAAATTGAAGCTAAAATGATAGAAATAGCAAAAGGCAAACACAATTTTGAGCTCAAAAATACAAAAAAAGCAGACGCTATAAATAGATATAAAAATGAAAATAACACATATAAATTAGAGTTAATAAAAGATATAAAAGACGGAGAAATCACCTTCTGTCACCATTCGGATTTTTCAGACTTGTGTAAAGGAGGTCATATCCCAAATACAGGCATAGTCAAGGCTGTAAAACTTTTAAGCGTGGCTGGTGCATATTGGAGAGGAGATGAGAAAAATAAACAGCTTACAAGAATTTATGGAATATCTTTTCCAAAACAAAAAGATCTTGTTGAGTACTTGTCCCTTTTAGATGAGGCGAAAAAGAGGGATCATAGAAAAATTGGAAAAAATCTAGAATTATTTACCTTCTCAAAAAAAGTTGGCCAAGGTTTACCACTATGGTTGCCAAACGGATACACATTACGTTCTCGATTAGAAAATTTTTTGAAAGACGTACAAATAAAAGCGGGATATGAAATGGTAGCAACTCCCCACATTGGCCAAAAAGAACTATACATAGCGTCTGGACACCAAGAAAAATATGGTGATGATAGTTTCCGGTCAATCAAAACCCCAAAAGAATCAGAAGAATTTGTTTTGAAACCAATGAATTGTCCACATCACTGCGAAATATTTAAATTTAAATCGTACAGTTACAGAGAATTACCAAAACGTTTCGCAGAATTTGGAACTGTATATAGATACGAACAAAGTGGTGAATTACACGGCTTGACTCGAGTTCGCGGTTTTACTCAGGACGATGCACATATTTTTTGTACTTCAGAACAACTAGACCAAGAATTTAAAAATGTTATAGATCTTGTTCTTTACGTATTTCGATCTCTGGGATTTGAGAAATTTACCACTCAAGTATCTCTCAGGGACCCAGAAAAGCCAGAAAAATACATTGGTTCTGAAGAAAATTGGATAATTTCAGAAAAAGCAATTTTAAATGCAGTTAGTGATAAAAGATTGGATTATAGTGTAGTTGAGGGTGAGGCGGCTTTCTATGGCCCAAAACTGGATTTTATGGTAAAAGACGCACTTGGAAGGAATTGGCAGCTTGGAACAATTCAAGTAGACTATAATCTGCCCGAAAGATTTAATTTAACATACAAAGGCTCTGACAATGAATTGCACAGGCCGGTAATGATACACAGAGCGCCTTTCGGAAGTTTAGAAAGATTTGTTGCAATTTTACTTGAACACACTGCAGGAAACCTACCCCTATGGCTTGTACCACAACAAGTAGCAATACTTACTATAAGTGAAAAGTACGAGAAATACGCCCAAAAAGTTTTAAATTTGTTAGAAAATTACGAAATTCGCGCCCTCATCGACAATAGAAGTGAAACTATGGGCAAAAAAATTCGCGATGCCGAAATAAAAAAATTGCCCTATATGATAATTGTTGGTGAAAAAGAAAAAGAATCATCAACAATATCAGTCCGCAAACATGGCGGTGAAGATTTAGGAAATTTTAAAATAGAGAAGTTTGCTGATCACGTTGATTTTGAAATAAGTAAAACACTTAGGAAATTTTAGGTTTAATTTAAAAAGTAAAAGCTATAGCAATTAGAAGAAGAAGAAGTAGAGGCCCTCAAAGGGTAATAAAAGAAGACAAACACCGCATAAATGATAAAATAACAGTTGACGAATTGAGACTTGTAGGGGAAAATGTCCAAGTCGGAGTTTATAAACTCGCTAAAGCTCTTTCAATTGCTAAAGAAAAAGAGCTCGATTTAGTTGAAATTTCCCCAAATGCTGAACCACCAGTTTGCAAAGTAATGGATTACAAAAAATTCCTTTACGAGCAAAAGAAAAGAGAAAAGGCTTTAAAATCAAGGACAGCAAAAGTTATTATCAAAGAAATTAGATTTGGACCAAACACTGACGATCATGATTATAATTTTAAGAAAAAACATGCGGAAAAATTCCTAAAAGAAGGTTCAAAACTTAAAGCTTTTGTCTTTTTTAAAGGCAGATCTATAATCTTTAAGGAAAAAGGTCAAATTCTATTGTTGCGCTTGGCACAAGATCTTGAAAAGATAGGCAAAGTTGAACAAATGCCTCAACTTGAAGGTAAAAGAATGATAATGTTCATAGCACCAATAAAAAAGTAAAATTTAAATATTATTAAAATGCCAAAAATGAAGACAAAGTCCAGCGCAAAAAAAAGATTTAAAGTGACTGGTAGTGGTAAAATAAAAAGAAAACAAGCTTTCAAAAATCACATATTGACGAAAAAGTCAAAGAAACGAAAATTATCCCTAACACATAGCACCATTGTTCACAAGAGCGACGAAGATAATATAAAACTACAATTGCGTTTGAAATAACACTCCTTTTGCAGAATCAATCAAAATTGCATTAAAACTAAAAATATGCCTAGATCAGTTAACTCAGTAGCTAAAAGAGCGAGAAGAAAAAAAATATTAAAGCTAGCCAAAGGATACTTTGGAAGGAGAAAAAATGTTTGGACCATAGCAAAGAATGCTGTGGAAAAAGCTATGTTGTACGCTTACCGCGACAGGAGAAATAAAAAACGTAATTTTAGATCTTTATGGATCATGCGTATAAATGCAGGAGCAAGACAACATGGGATGTCTTATTCAGAATTTGTTTACAAATTAAAACAAAAAAATATCGAACTTAACAGAAAAGTGTTAGCTGATCTTTCAATGAATCACCCGCTAGCTTTTGAAGCTCTAATTAAAAAACTAAAGTAAAAAATTAAGTTTTTTTCTTCTTTTTTTTAGCAGCAGGAAACAATATATTATTCAATATTAATCGATATCCTGGTGAATTTGGATGTAACTCAAGCTCAGTTTTTGGATCCCCAACTCTGTGAGCATAATCTTCTGGATCGTGCCCTCCATAAAAAGTAAAAAAACCTTTCCCTTTTTTAGAGTGAATATATCTAGCCTCACCATTGATTCTATTTTCTCCAAGTACTTCAACTCCTGATTTAATGTATGTCGAACTAAAAGCCGTTGTTTGACCCATGAATCCTTTAATTAAGGCAGTATGATTTTGGTTTAGCATTGTAAGAACCGGATCCCATTTAGCAGAATATTCAGATAATGTGAAATAATCTGATTCTTTAGAAATATTTCGTTTTTGAGTCGTATCTATAGATGAAAATTCATAAACATTTGGATCACGTTCTATAATAAAATCTTTGAAAGCAAATGTCTTTGTAAAGTCTAGTGCTGATTGATAATTTAATGAGGTACCATCACCGTCAAACATGGGTTCACAGATATCAACTAGTTCTGATGCTAATGCTATGTCAAATGTATCTGTAGCACTACACATAGCAAACATGAAGCCGCCTCCATACACAAATTGTTTCATCTTTATGGCAACTGCCAGCTTAGCCTCTGAAACTTTATCAAACCCCAATTTTCTAGCTAATTTCTCAGATTTTTTTTGCTCATCAATGTACCAAGACATATTTTTATATGCTCTATAAAATTTACCATACTGACCTGTGAAGTCTTCATGATGTAAATGAAGCCAATCATAAATTAGTAAACCATCATTCAATACCTCCTCATCGTATATTGTATTATAAGGAATCTCTGCATATGTTAAAACAAGAGTTACTGCATCATCCCATGGTTGTTTACCATCAGGCGAATAAACGGCTATTCGGGGGGCTTTTTCCAGTATAACTACTTCCATATTTACACCAGGACTACTTATATGATCTAATATTCTTTTTGTTTTAGAATCACTTAATAACTCATAAGTTATACCCCTCAAATAACACTCTTTTGAAATAGCATCAGTGTTTGGGACTAAAAATGAGCCACCCCTATAGTTTAGCAACCATTTTACACTTTGATCTTGATTGATAACCCAAAAAGCTAAACCATAAGACTTTAGATGATTTGATTGTGATATATCCATCGGTATTAGCATATGACTTGAAAAACATATAAGTGGATAAATACAAAAGAAAAATTTTATGAAATATTTTTTGCTACTCAAACTAAAATTTTTAATTGTAGAAAATTTATTCCTCAGTTGAAGATTCAAATGCATCATTTGGATCAATTTGCATGTTTGAGTCATCAGAGAAAGTATCATCGTTAGCTGCTGCATTCATTTTTGAATGAAATTCAGCATCAAAAGGAGAGTCAAAAACTTCTAAATTTTCAAATTTCCCAAGATATCCAATAAATTTAAGGCGGATATTTCCTAAACCACCGTTTCGATGTTTCGCTATAATAAGTTCTGCTTGCCCTTCGCAAGGGGTTCGTTCATCATCATCCCATTCATCAATTTTATAATATTCAGGCCTGTAAATAAATGAAACGATATCTGCATCCTGCTCAATTGCACCGGACTCCCTTAAGTCAGAAAGCAATGGCCTTTTACTTCCCCCCCTGGTCTCCACAGCTCTGGAAAGTTGTGATAAAGCTATGACAGGAATAGCTAACTCTTTTGCAAGAGCTTTTAAATTTCTAGAAATCATCGAAATTTCCTGTTCACGATTGCCTGGCTTTTGACTACTACCAGATGTCATTAGCTGTAAATAATCAACAATTATAAGTTTTATTCCATTTTGTGAGGCAAGTCTTCTTGCCTTTGCCCTTAAATCAAAAATTGAGAGTGATGGAGTGTCATCAATATAAAGAGGAGCTTTTTCAAGTGATTTAACTTTAACATTAAGCTGTTCCCATTCATGCTTTTCAAGTTTACCAGTCCTCAATTTATCAGAGCTAAGTCCTGTTTCTGATGAAATAAGTCTTGTGATAAGCTGAACTGAAGACATCTCTAGTGAAAAAAAAGCAACTGGAATATTTTGATTTACTGCTATATTACGTGCCATTGAAAGCGTTAGAGCAGTTTTACCCATTCCAGGGCGTGCGGCTACAATAATTAAATCACTTTCCTGCCATCCAGAAGTAATTTTATCAACTTTTTCAAATCCAGAAGAAATACCACTTAATCCCTCCCTATTAGAAATTTCTTCAATTTTTTTCTTGGCCTGAAAAACTAAGTCTTGGGCCGTTTCAGTTGATTTTTTTATATTTCCTTGAGTAACATCATATAATTTTGATTCTGCTTTGTCAAGTAAATCAAATACGTCTTGTGATTCATCAAAAGAGTCCTCTATAATTTCATTGGAAATTTTTATCAAACTTCTTTGAATGAATTTTTGAAGTATAATACGTGCATGAAACTCAATGTGAGCAGATGAAGAAACTTTTTGAGTTAATCCTATTAAATAAAAATCACCTCCGACGATATCTAATCTCTTATTTTTTCTTAGCTGAGACGAAACCGTCAACAAATCTATTGGTTGACTGCCTTCGAAAAGTTGGAGTATTGATTCAAAAATATATTTGTGAGACTCTTTATAAAATGATTCTACACTTAAAATATCTATTACCTCATCAACTCCTTTTTTATCGATCATCATCGCTCCCAATACAACTTCTTCTAAATCAATTGCCTGGGGAGGTATTTTTCCTTTTTCAAGGCTTATAACTCCCGGGTTATTTACTTGTAATGATTTATATTTATCTCTTTGATTCATCTAGTAAACTAAAGTACATAAAATAAAACTTGATAAACAAAAAAAACTTAATTATAATTCAACAACTAAAATGTTAATAAGTCGCTGGGATTGTTGATAATGTTAGGAATTAGTGAAAAAGAGTAAATCTTTATTTAAAAAAATTTTAATTAATCATTGTAAACGCCCATTTTGCTATACTTAGCCATGCGATGATCAATTAAATCTTTTGGAGATAATTTTTTTAGTTCATTATAATTTCTAATTACAGCGTTTCGAATGGAATGAAAAGTTTTTTCAGGGTCTTTGTGTGCGCCTCCCAATGGTTCTTTAATAATTTCGTCAACTATTTTCATTTTTTTCATATCCTTAGCAGTCAATTTAAGTGACTCAGCTGCTTGTTCTTTAAACTCCCAGCTTCTCCACAAAATAGACGAACAAGACTCGGGTGAAATAACTGAATACCAAGTGTTCTCTAGCATTAAAACACTGTTACCAACTCCAATACCTAACGCACCACCTGACGCACCCTCACCAATTATTACCGTAATTATTGGAACCTTTAATCTAGTCATTTCCAATATATTTCTGGCAATTGCCTCCCCTTGACCACGCTCCTCAGCCTCAAGGCCTGGATAAGCACCTGGAGTGTCAATCAGTGTAATTACTGGAATTTCAAACTTTTCAGCTGATTTCATTAGCCTAAGAGCTTTTCTGTAACCATCAGGGCTAGCCATACCAAAATTTCGATATTGACGAGTTTTTGTATTAAAACCTTTCTGTTGCCCAATGAACATAAAAGTTTGGTTGTCAATTTTGCCTAAACCTCCGATCATTGCTTTATCATCTTTATAATTACGATCCCCGTGTAGTTCTAAAAAAGAGTCTCCACACAATGCTCTAATATAATCCAAGGTGTAGGGCCGATTGGGATGACGAGATAATTGAACTCGTTGCCACGGAGTCAAATTCTTATATATTTCTCTTTTCGTTGATTCTAATTTTTTCTGTATTTGTTTACATGTCTCAGTTACATCAACTTTACTTTGATCCCCTATAATTTGGCACTTTTGAAGTTGTTCCTCTAATTCTTTGATTGGCAACTCGAATTCCAGGTATTCCATTTGAATACAATTAAAATTATCTTATTACAAATATATAAACTTTAAATTTTTTGATTGTTTTAAAAATTAATTTTTAAAATATTTGAATTTTAATATGGCATTTGCAATCACAGTACCTATAATAATAAATGCTCCAAAATAAAATGCTGAAGACATTAACTCAGACCTTGGAAAGAAAATTATGGCCAATAAAATTCCATAAATGGGCTCCAAATTATAAGACAATATAACAGTGTATGGACTAATGAACCGCATAACATAAACTGATGCAATAAAAGCATAGGCTGTACAAACAGAGGATAAAATAATTAAATAAAGTATGTCATTGATTGATAATTTAAACATTGAAGATTGAAAAAAATCGCCATTTAAAAATAAAAATAAAGAAATGAATAAAACACCACTAAAAAACTCATAAAAGGTTATAACTGACGAACTGTTAAATTTCACAAGTTTCCCATTCAAAACTGCAAAAATAGTGGAAAACAGCGCAGACAGAATACCTAAAATTATACCTAATATATTTTTCAATTCAGCCTGAACTATAATGGCGACTCCCACAATTACGATAAATCCAAAAACTAATTCATAAATAATTATTTTTCGTTTGTAAAAAAGAGGTTCAATTAAAGAAGCAAAAAAAGCTCCAGACGAAAACATTGCCAACGTAATTGATATATTAGAAACTTTTATAGCAGCGAAAAACGTAATCCAGTGAAGTGCAATTACAATTCCTGCGATAAAAAAACTTTTTAATGCATCATTTGTTACTGAAAGAGTAATTTTCTTAAACTTTAAATAAATAAAAATTAAAATCCCAGCTATGAGCATTCTAAACCAAACAAGGGGGATAGCCTCAATTGTAATAAGTTCACCCAAAATAGCCGTAAAACCAGCGATAAATACAAGAAAATGCAAATGAATATAGTTCTTAATTTTAGCGTTTTGCATAGCGAAATAAATAAATTGATAAAATTCCAAAAAGGAAGTTTGGAAACCAGACTGCAACGATGGGCGAAAAATCAGATTGTTGAGCCATAACTCCAAAGACTTTATCAAAAAATACATAAATCATTGCTATTGCAACACCAAATGCTAAGTTCACACCCATACCCCCTCGGCGCTTAATTGATGATAGAGATACGGCTATTATTGTAAGTATGTAAACTGAAATTGGTAAACTCCATTTTTTGTATTGTACAACTTTGTATCTATTTATATTTGATGAGCCTCGAGCTTCTTCACGCTTTATGAAGTTTGATAGTTCATTAATACTCAAAGTCTCTGCTACATACATTGGAGGAGTCAAGTCTAAAAGGTCAAATNCAAATAATGTGTCAACTCTTCTTTTGAAAATTATTGAATCATCATTATTTCCAATTCTCCGGAGATAATAGTTAGATAATCTGTAAGTACTGTCCTTTTCAATAAAGCTAATAGTTGAAGCGTGAATCTTATATTTTAATTTATTTTTATCAAAATGTTCAAGTGTAAAATTATTTCCTCTCTTTGACTTAGTATCAAAATTACTCACATAGATATATTCACTATCATTTATCTGCCTGTGAATGTACTGTGTTTCTACAANTTTCTTATTTTTAAGATATTTNAAAGTAAACTCATTAAATCCTTTACTTGCNTTTGGGGCCCAATATAAACCAAGAAACAAAGCAATAAGTGCTATAATAGTTCCNCCNANTAAATAAGGTCTTAAGAATCTAGAAAAAGATACGCCTGAACTCAAATATGCTATAACCTCCGTATTGTTAGCTAATTTTGAAGTAAACCATATCACTGATAAAAATAAAAATAACGGGAAAAGAAGATTGGCAAAATAAATCGTGAAGTCGAAATAATATTCCANAACTTCTTTGAANGGAACTTCATTTTCTAAAATTCTATCAATTTTCTCTGCTAAATTAACAATAATCCCAATCGGAATGAACAACAATAGCATTAAAAAAAACGTGGTTAAATAACGTTTTAAAATATACCAATCAAAAATTTTCATTATTAAAGTCTTTTATCCATGAGAGATACCATTTGGGATTTCCATTTACTAAAATCACCAGCTAAAATACGCTTTCTAGCTTCGCGAACCAACCACATATAAAAACCGAGGTTGTGAATAGTTGCAATTTGCTTACCCAATAACTCGTTAGATACAAATAAATGTCTTAGGTACGCTTTTGAATACTCTTTATCTACCCAAGTAATGCCCATATCATCAATTGCAGAAAAATCNTGAATCCATTTTTTATTCTTAATATTAATTGTTCCATTGGCGGTAAATAACATTCCATTCCTAGCATTTCTTGTTGGCATTACACAGTCGAACATATCAACTCCAAGTGAAATATTTTCAAGAATATTAATTGGAGTACCTACCCCCATNAAGTAGCGTGGTTTGTCAGCAGGTAGTAATTCGCAGACTAAATCAGTCATAGCATACATTTCGTCAGGTGGTTCACCCACAGAAAGTCCACCAATAGCATTACCGTCAGCATTTATATTGGCAATGTATTCAGTTGACTGAGCTCTTAANTCTTTGAAAATACTNCCTTGAATGATTGGAAAAAAAGATTGGTNAAAACCATATTTGTAAGTTGTTTTATTTAATTGTTTAACACATCTATTTAACCATCGGTGAGTCATTTGCATAGAGCTCTTTGCATATTGATAATCGCAAGGATAGGGAGTACACTCATCAAAAGCCATTATGATATCAGCGCCAATGTCACGCTGAATTTCCATAACTTTTTCGGGACTAAAAAAATGAGAACTGCCATCGATGTGACTTCTAAAACTAACTCCATCCTCTGTAATTTTTCTGCTGCTAGANAGTGAATAAACTTGGTAGCCTCCCGAATCTGTTAAAATATTTCGCTCCCAGTTAATAAATTTATGTATGCCACCAGCTTTTTTTATAACCTCAATTTGAGGCCTTAAGNAGAGGTGATAAGTATTTGCCAAGATTATATCTGGATTTATATCATTCCTGAGCTCTCTTTGATGTACAGCCTTTACTGTACCGCCAGTACCAACAGGCATAAAAATTGGTGTCTCAATTAATCCATGATCAGTTATTATAACTCCGGCACGAGCCTTAGTTTTTTCATCTATGGACTTTAATTTAAATTTCAATACAATTATTTATTAAAAAACAAATTTAACTCTTTATGAATAATATCAATTTGTGGTTAAGTTATTAATTCAAAACTAAGTAATTGTTAGTTAAATTATCATAACTTAAATATCAAAAAATTTTAATCATAAAAATTTAGGATTATTTTTGGAAAACTATTTAAGTATTATGGACTATTCAAAACTTCAAGATCTCACAACGCAAGTTAGAAGAGATATTTTACGCATGGTACACAAGGTAAAATCAGGCCACCCTGGTGGTTCGTTAGGTTGCGCAGAGTTCTTGGTTGTCCTTTACTCAAAAATAATGAAACTTAAAAATAATTTTGACATGAATGGCCATGGAGAAGATCTTTTTTTTCTTTCCAACGGGCATATCTCTCCTGTTATGTATAGCGTCTTGGCTAGAACTGGATACTTCCCACTAGAAGAACTTAGTACTTTCAGGCTTTTGAATTCTAGGCTACAAGGCCACCCTACTACGCACGAGGAGCTTCCTGGAATAAGAATCGCGTCAGGATCTCTAGGACAAGGAATGTCTGTTGCTATAGGAGCCGCTTTATCCAAAAAATTGAATAACGATAATAATTTAATATTCAGTCTTCACGGAGATGGAGAAATGCAAGAGGGCCAAAACTGGGAAGCAATTATGTATGCGGCCGCAAAAAAAATTGATAATATTATTGCTACAATAGACCTAAATGGTCAACAAATTGATGGATCTACAAAAGATGTTCTTGATATAGGTGATCTTGGGTCAAAGCTTGAAGCTTTCAAATGGAAAGTAATTCAAATAAAAAAAGGAAATGATATTAAATCTGTAATAGATGGTATGGAATTGGCAAAATCATATACTGGTCAAGGAAAACCTGTCTGTGTAATTTTGAATACTGTTATGGGCAATGGGGTTGATTTTATGATGCATACTCATGCGTGGCATGGAAAAGCTCCAAACGACCAACAATTAGAGTCTGCGTTGTTGCAAAACCCAGAAACTCTTGGAGATTTTTAATTTAATTTTATTATGAAAATTTATAATTACTCTGAAAAAAAGGATACTAGAAGCGGTTTTGGAGCTGGGCTCACTGAACTTGGTCAGCGTAATAAAAATGTAGTAGCACTTTGTGCTGATTTAACTGGTTCTCTAAAAATGAATGATTTCAAAAATGAAAATCCAGAAAAATTCTTTCAAGTGGGTATTGCCGAAGCTAANATGATGGGAATTGCTGCNGGACTNACAATTGGAGGAAAAATNCCCTACACTGGCACATTTGCCAATTTTTCTACNGGTCGAGTGTACGATCAAATTAGACAGTCAATTGCTTACTCAGGAAAAAATGTTAAAATATGTGCCTCTCATGCNGGGATCACACTCGGNGAAGATGGAGCAACACATCAAATATTGGAGGATATAGGATTAATGAAAATGTTACCTGGAATGGTAGTCATTAATCCATGTGACTACAATCAAACTAAAGCCGCTACAATAGCAATTGCAGATTATTTTGGGCCAGTTTACCTTCGCTTTGGTCGTCCTGAAGTTCCAAACTTTACAGATAAAAATAAAAAATTTGAAATTGGGAAGGCTATTAAACTGACTGAGGGACTGGATGTTACAATAGTGGCTACAGGCCACCTAGTTTGGGAGGCTTTGGAAGCATCAAAAAAATTACATGAAAAGGGAATTTCAGCAGAGGTAATTAATTTACATACAATAAAACCGATGGATGATAAGGCAGTTTTAAAATCAATCAAGAAAACTAAATGTTTAGTTTCTGCTGAAGAACACAATTATCTAGGTGGTTTAGGTGAAAGCATTTCAAGACTAATTAGCTTGAATTATCCCGTTCCACAAGAGTTTGTAGCTACTAATGATACATTTGGTGAATCGGGAACTCCTGCTCAACTACTAGAAAAATACGGACTAAATAGCTCCGCGATAGTGAGCAAAGCAGAACGAGTTATTTCTAGGAAAAAAAAATTATAACTTGATAAATTTANATTAATTGTCCAATGTACCTATATCTGTCACATCCAAATAATTTGGAATGCCATTGCCATTTGAATCTTCAAGCGTTATGAGTTTGACCAAATATTCTCCACTTTCATTTTGCTCAACTGGTAAGAAAAACTGATTTGAATTTAATGGTTCGATTAAATCCATTTGGTCCTCTAAGGCATTCAAAGTGATATCAGAGAGCTCCAATGAGTGCACTTCTCTGTAAGTACTATAACCATCTCCATCGTCATCAATGTCATTAAAATTACTAAATTGGTCTTCATCACTGTTATCATTTAATAAATCCATGTCACCGTTAAGATCTTCCATANAAGTTGGAATGTAATCATTGTCATGATCCATTTCTTTGTACTGGTGCAACTCAAATTTAAAGATTAAACATGAGTATGCAGGAATTCCAGGAGCGGCGCTATTATAATATGACAAACCAGAAGGTAAAAACATTACTCCTATTCCATAATTGCTGTAATTAACTGTTCCATCTTGATTGATAGTATAGCTGTTTGCTGTTTTGAATTGTGGTAAAACTCTATTCCATCCAGCTATTGAAAAAGCCAAATCTACATCTACAGAGGTTACCGATTCATCAAAAGTTGAGTTATTGGTTAAAAATCCGTCATATTTAACCCTTACCTGATCACAAAAATTTGGGCTATCCCCTAATCCCTGTTTAAGCGTTAAAATATAATAGGTGTAATCGGTTTCTTCAAAAATGGTTTGCCTTTGTTCAACTGCGTCAATCAACATAGTTGAACCATTTGGTAAAGTCTCCCCATCAGCTAGTTTAGTGATTTGCATATCTTCAATTCTAGGATAAGCTGTCATAGACATAATCTCTCCAGAATTATAATAATGGGTATTTAAATATGTTTGTAAAGAATCTTGATCTGATATTTGCTGCTCAGTTCTATCACGTGCAGGGATTGATTGTGTTTGAGAATCTTCATCACTGCAAGAAATAAATGCAAGAGGAATTGTGGTTATAAAAAATAAAATAAAATAAAACTTAATTTTCATGAAAACACATTTATGCTTGCAAGATACAATATTATACTATTTTTGCTCAAAGGTTTTTTTAGTTTAAATTATGAGAATTGATAAATTTTTGTGGTGTTTGCGCTATTTTAAAACAAGAACACAAGCAACAAATGCATGTAAAAAGGGGCAAGTTCAAATCAACCAAAGAACTGTTAAATCAAGTAATTATATACATCAAGGAGATAAAATATCAGTTCGAATTAATCAAATCAATTATTCATTGACTATTTTATCAATTCCTAAATCGAGAGTTGGTGCAAAGGAGGTTGACAAATACAGATCTGATTTGACAATAAAATCAGATTTAAAAATCAAAGAATCTACTAAATATTTAGTCAAAAATGTGAGAAAAAAAGGAGATGGCAGGCCAACTAAAAAAGAAAGAAGAAAATTAAATAAATATTTAGATTTAGACAATACTTAGCCTGAAATAACAAAATACGTTCTATATTTGGAAAAAAAAGAATATGGCAGTATTGAATGACTGTATTTTAAATAATCAAGAGATTGATTTAAAAATACGTAGAATTGCATATCAAATTTATGAATCAAATGTCAATTTTGAGGACGTTGTTCTTGCTGGAATTTACGATAATGGATACATTCTTGCAAAAAAAATAAAGCATGAGTTAGAAAAAATTAGTGACCTAAAAACTATCTTATGTAGCGTAAAAATAAATAAAAAAAATCCTGAAAAGTCGATTACAACTTCTTTGGAACCTTTTCAATACAAAAATAAATCTTTGGTTTTAATCGACGATGTTTTGAATTCTGGAACAACACTGATATATGGAGTAAAACATTTTCTTGAAACTCCATTAACCCAATTTAAAACCGCAGTCCTAGTAAATAGAAACCACAAAAAATATCCCGTTAAAGCAGATTTCAAAGGAATTTCACTTTCAACATCACTAAATGAACATGTAAATGTTATTTTAAGAGATGATAAGTCAAGAGTAGATTTAACTTAGACAAGCCTTAATCTCATTTATAATTTGTTCTTTTGATTTGTGATCAGCATCAATGATTTGATCAGCCCGGTTGTAATACGCAGAACGCTCAAATAAGTGCTTTGATACAAATTCTTCGACGTCTTTATCTAAAATTTCACTTATTAATGGTCGCTTTTTTTTGCTTAATTTAAGTCGTTTTGAAAGAACAGAGGTTGACAATTTTATATAAAAACTTCTAACTAATGAATTTTGTTTAAGAAAAGATAGGTTATTGCCATAACAAGGAGTTCCACCCCCCAGAGACAGGACTGTATTAGCTTGGGTTCTACAAACTTTTTTCAAAATTTCTGATTCAATTTTCCTAAAATAAACTTCACCCTTAAGCTGGAAAATATCTTTCACTGCCATGCCATGTAAATTTTCAATGTGTAAATCCAAATCAATAAAAGCATAATTAAGATTTTCAGCCAAGAGCTTGCCGAGTGAAGATTTACCACATCCCATGTACCCAAATAAAGTTATGATCATATAAAATTAATTATTTAATTTAAGATATATTTTTCACAAAAAAACAAAAAAAATATTGAAAAAAAATAATTGTATTATTAATTAAACGCTTTATCTTTGCACGCACTATTGTATAATTTATCGACTTGGTAGCTCAGTTGGTAGAGCATCTCCCTTTTAAGGAGAGGGTCCTGGGTTCGAGCCCCAGCCAAGTCACAAAAACTCAAATCTTCTTAATTTTTTTTCAATGTGATTGCGCACGTGGCGAAACTGGTAGACGCGCTAGCTTGAGGGGCTAGTGGGATTTATTCCCTTGGAAGTTCGAGTCTTCTCGTGCGCACTTTTAAAAAATATTAGTTGAAATAATTATCACAATTTTGTTTTTGCTATTTTAGTACAGTATGAGGAAAAAAATAAATATTATAGGGTCAGGATTTTCATCGCTAGCTGCGGCATCATATTTAGCAAAAGCTGGCCATCAAGTTTCCATTTTTGAGAAAAATAAAACTGTTGGAGGCAGAGCCAGGCAATTAAAAAAAGATGGATTCACTTTTGATATTGGCCCGTCATGGTATTGGATGCCTGATGTATTTGAAAGATTTTTTAATGATTTTGATAAAACTACATCAGATTATTATCAACTTGAAAAACTTAGTCCTGCATATCGAGTTTACTTTGGAAAGAATGATTATGTGAAAATCGATGATTCTCTCGAGAAAATATATAAAACCTTTGAAAAAGAAGAAAGCGGGAGCTCAAAAAAATTAAAACACTTTATGTGCAATGCAAAAAGTAACTATGATATTGCAATAAAAGACCTAGTTTATAAACCTGGTTTGTCAATTTTTGAACTCATAACCCCAAAGACTATTTTAAAAATTAATCAATTTTTTAGCACTATTAAAAAAGACGTCAGAAAATCCTTTAAAAATAATCGCCTTGCTCAAATTTTAGAATTTCCTGTACTATTTTTGGGTGCTAAGCCAAGTGATACGCCATCATTCTACAGCTTTATGAATTATGCGGATTTTGGACTAGGTACCTTCTATCCAAAAAAAGGCATGTACCAAGTGATTTTAGCTTTGAAATCTTTAGCAAAAGAATTGGGAGTAAAATTTTATACAAATTCAAATGTTGAATCAATAGATATTAATAATGGTCATGCTACCGCACTGATAGTTAATGGAAAAAAAGAAGCTTGTGATTTAGTTTTAAGCGGAGCTGATTATCATCACACTGAAAAATTAATCAAAAAAAAGTACAGACAATATTCAGAAAAATATTGGGAGAAAAAAGTTTTTGCTCCCTCTTCGCTTTTATTTTATGTTGGTTTTAATAAAAAACTTACAAATATTGACCATCACAACCTATTCTTTGATGTGGATTTTGACACTCATGCAAAAGCAATTTATAACAATCCAACATGGCCCAAAAACCCACTTTTCTATGCAAATTTTCCCAGTATTACTGATAAGTCATGTGCCCCAGATGGATGCGAAGCTGGATTTTTCCTAATTCCTTTAGCACCTGGGCTTGAAGATTCAAATTCGTTGCGTCAAAATTACTTTGATAAAATAATTGAAAGATTAGAAATAATCACTAGCCAAAATGTAAAAAATAATATTATATTTATGGAGTCTTTTGGTGTTGATGATTTTATTAAAGATTACAACTCATACAAAGGCAACGCGTATGGAATGGCAAATACGCTATTGCAAACAGCATTTCTAAGACCAAATTTAAAAAGTAAAAAAGTGAAAAACCTATACTTCACTGGACAACTTACTGTTCCTGGACCTGGAGTACCTCCTTCTTTAATTTCTGGTAAGCTAGCATCCGATTTAATTTTAAAAAAAATTGATAAGCACTAAAATCTTGAGATAATGAAATCCATTTTTGATGAAGTTTCGAGCAAATGTAGTAAAGTTGTAACAAAAACCTACAGCACATCATTTTCAATGGCTACCAAAATGCTAGCAAAATCAATCCGACAAGATATCTATAATATTTATGGATTTGTTAGGCTAGCAGATGAAATAGTTGATTCGTTTCATAATTATCCGAAGGAAAAGTTATTCAAAGATTTTGAGGTGGACTTGAACAATGCTTTAAAAAATAAAATTAGTTTAAATCCAATTCTCAACTCGTTCCAATTTACTTATCATAGATTTAATATTGATCGAGAACTTGTAGATTCATTTATGAACTCGATGAGGCAAGATTTATACAAAACAAATTACAAAACTCAAGAAGAATACAGAAAATATATCTATGGATCAGCTGATGTTGTTGGACTTATGTGCTTGAAGGTCTTTGTAAAAGGTAATAATGAAAAATATATGTATTTAAAAGAATTTGCAGAGTCACTTGGTTCAGCCTTTCAAAAAGTTAATTTTTTAAGGGACTTGAGAGCTGATCATGATAATTTAAATAGAACATATTTCCCAAATACTGATCTTGATAATCTTGATGAAATTTCAAAGATTAATATTATTTTAGATATTGAAAAGGACTTTTCGAATGGACTGAAAGGGATTAAAATGTTACCAATTGAAGCAAAGTTTGGTGTTTTTATGGCATACCGTTACTATTGTCAACTTTTAAAAAAATTAAAAAAAACCCCTGCATTGGAAATAAAAAATACACGTATACGTGTTCCTAATTATAAAAAATTTGAACTACTAACTAGGAGTTTTGTTAAATATCACTTAAATCTCCTCTAATCATAATAATATGAATACACTGCTTTGGATTTTAGTTTTTTTTTCTACATTCTTTTTTATGGAATTTATGGCATGGTTTACCCACAAATACATAATGCATGGATTTCTTTGGACATTGCACAAGGACCACCATCACAAGGATCATGACAGCTGGTTTGAAAGAAATGATACTTTCTTCATTTTTTATGCTGTGGTAAGTATGATATGTTTTTATTTTTGGAACTATGAGAATTTTTGGGCTGGACTTCCGATAGGTTTTGGAATTATGAGCTATGGAGCAACCTATTTTGTAGTTCACGACATTTTTATACATCAACGCTTCAAAATGTTTCGCAAAGCAAATAACTGGTATGCTAAAGGTGTAAGAAGAGCACACAAAATGCATCATAAACATCTGGGTAAAAAAGATGGTGAATGTTTTGGAATGCTTATTGTACCACTTAAATATTTTAAAAAATAAGATTTGAAATCACTTTACCTATGGCTAAATATTTGTTCAATTGCAATACCATTTATTTACAGCTTTCATCCTAAGCTTAAATTGTATAAGCAATTTCATTGGATTTTTCTTTCAATTTTTATCACAATGCTCGTATTTATTCCTTGGGATATTATTTTTACTGTTCTAGGGGTCTGGGGGTTCAATAATAATTACTATTTAGGAGCTCATATCTTTGAGCTTCCCATCGAAGAATGGCTCTTTTTTATATGCATCCCATATGCATGTATTTTTACTCACTATGCGTTAAAATACTATTTTCCAGATATTAAATTAAGCGAGGGACATACCAAAAGAATATCGTACATTCTTATTCTAATCTTATTTTCCTTAGTTTTATTTAATTACAATAAGTTGTACACTACCGTCAATTTTACCCTTGCCATAATTCTAACTATGACTATAATCAAAGTAAACAGAAAACTACTTCAACGATTCTACATATCATTTATAGTGATTCTACTACCATTTTTTATAGTCAATGGAATTTTGACTGGAAGTTGGATTGAAAATCAAATTGTTTGGTATGATAATTTAGAGAATCTTGGTATTCGTATGGGAACAATCCCAGTGGAGGACACTATTTATGCCTATTCAATGATACTTATGAATTTATCATTGTATGAGTATTTTACAAAGAAATACAAAAATGGAATTTAATATGACAATAAGTGACCGGGCTTGGATGTCATCTTCTCTGATGGGGGAGCAAACTGAGTTAACTTAATCCCCTTAGTTGCGAGTTTATATTCTTCAATAGTAGGTGTTCTTCCAAGTATAGCAGAAAGCACTACCACCGGGGTTGAAGCTAATAATGATTCACCTTTCTTTCTATCAGAATCTTTTACTACCCGACCTTGAAAAAGTCGAGTTGAAGTCGACATTACGCTATCTCCTTTTTCTGCCTTCTCTTGATTTCCCATACAAAGATTACAACCAGGGCGTTCGAGATACAAAATATTTTCATACTTTATTCTTGCATTGGTTTTTGGAGCAGAGTCATCAAATTCAAATCCTGAGTATCTTTTTAAAATATCCCAATCGCCTTCCTCTATGAGCTCATCAATAATATTATATGTTGGAGCTGTCACAACCAATGGAGCTTTAAATTGCACTTTACCTGAAATTGTCTCTAAATTTCTCAACATTTTTGCAACAATTTTGATATCTCCTTTATGTACCATACAAGAACCAACAAAACCTAAATCAATATTTTTACTTCCATCATAAAAAGATAATTTTCTTATGGTGTCGTGAGTATATCTCTTTGAAATGTCAACGTTGTTAACATCAGGATCGGCTATCATAGGTTCATCGATAATATCAAGATCAACAACCAATTCTGCATAATATTTTGCATTTTCATCTGGTTGCAAAGGAGGCTTTTGACCTGAATCAATCTCATCAATTCGAATATTTGCTTTTTCAACTAAACCTTCCAAAACCTTAGACTCATTATCCATTCCATTTTTAATCATTGATTGAATCCTAGACTTAGCGATTTTCAAAGATTTTATGAGTGTATCACCTTGGGAAATACATATTGATGCCTTGGCTTTCATCTCAGCGGTCCAATCTGTAAAAGTAAAAGCCTGGTCCGCCAAAAGAGTACCAATATGAACCTCAATTATTCTACCTTGAAATACATTTTCACCCTTAAATTTTTTGAGCATTTGTCTTTGAGTAGCGTGAACAACATCCCTAAAGTCCATATAATCTTTCATTGCACCTTTGAAAGTCACCTTAACAGACTCGGGAATTGGCATTGAAGCTTCACCGGTTGCCAATGCTAAAGCTACTGTTCCAGAGTCAGCTCCAAAAGCTACTCCTTTTGACATACGAGTGTGAGAATCGCCTCCTATTATAATAGCCCAATCATCTACAGTTAAATCATTCAGGACTTTGTGGATAACATCTGTCATTGGGTGATACTTGTTTTCTGGATCTCGACCAGTTATTAATCCAAATCTGTTCATAAACCTCATAAGTCTAGGAATATTTTTTTGAGATTTTATATCCCAAACAGAGGCTGTATGACACCCAGATTGATAACCAGCATCAACAAAGGGAGAAATAGTTGTTGCTGCCATCATCTCAAGCTCTTGACATGTCATCAAACCAGTTGTGTCTTGTGAACCCACTATATTAACTTTCACACGAACATACGATCCAGCGAACAAAAATAAATCAGAACTTCCAACCAGATTGTTGTTGAAAATTTTTTCAACAGCTGTCAACCCTTGATTTGAAATAGCTATTTCTTTTGGAGGTGCAAATACAGGTGATATTTTTTTTCCTAGTACCTTTGAAGCAAATGATTGAAGCTTCTTACCAAATACAACTGCATATGATCCCCCAGCTCTCATGAATTCAATTTTTTGAGGAGTGAATGCAGAAGAAACATCCATTAATTCCTTTTCCCCTTTGTAAATTTTCTTTGTTTTAGTATTAATTGTTAAAATAGTCCCTGTGTCAATTGAATATAATTGCTTTAATACTGGCTCGTCATTATCATTTACAATAACATTACCTTTTCCGTCATACTGCTTTGTCCAATTTTTAAGATCTATGCCTATTCCACCTGTTACATCAACAGTTGTTAAAAAGATAGGAGAAATTCCATTGGTCCCAGCAACAATTGGTGCAATGTTGATAAAAGGTATGTATTTACTTGCTTTTCTACCAATCCAAAGTGCTACGTTATTTACTCCTGACATTCTTGATGAACCCACACCCATTGTTCCCTTTTCAGCGATTAACATAACCTTCTTATCAGGATGATCAACTTGTAATTTTAATAATGCATTTTGCTTTTCTTTATTATGCTCAAACATAGATTGTCCATGCAATTGACGATCCGATCTTGAATGGGCATCACTGCCAGGTGATAATAAATCGGTTGATATATCTCCAACTCCAGCAACAAAAGTAACTACATCTATTTTTTCAGGAATCTCAGGAAGATTGGTAAAAAATTCTGCTTTAAGATAGCTTTCCAAGATTTCTTTGGCGAATTTGTTACCTTTTTTATATTCATTTTCTAACCTTTCTGTATCAGCTTCATAAAGAAAAACCTGATTTTTTAATATATCGCAAGCCCTAACAGCTAATTTAGTATCTCCACCAAGCGCAATATCCAAAAGTACTTTTACGGAAGGACCACCCTTCATGTGAGACAAAAGCTCAAATGCAAAAACTGGAGGTATTTCTTTAATTTTGGTTTTTCCTTGAATTATTTCATTTAAAAAAGAGGCTTTTACAGCGGCGGCTTCTGTAGTACCAGGCAGAACATTATAAATAAGAAATTGTAACGAATCTTTTCTGTAGCAATGACTCAAGTCTTTAATTTGAATAATAATTTCTGTTAATAAATCACCACAATCAATGGGTTTAGGGGCAAGACCTTGACTTTTTCTTTCTTTATTCTCAACTAAATATTTTTTGTATAATCCCATTTTAAAGATTGGATAAAAATTTAATTATAGAGTAAATTTACAAATTTATCAAGAATGATAAGCTGGTTAACAATCAAAATTAATTGTTCTAAAATAGGCCTTCAATAATATCTTCAATTTTTAATCCCTCCGCTTCGGCTTTATAATTTTTAATTATCCTATGTCGTAAAACTATCTTTGCAACTGATCTAATGTCCTCTTTGTCAGGTGTGTATTTGCCCTTAATCAACGCATTAGTCTTTGCTGCAAGAATTAAATTTTGTGAAGCTCTTGGACCAGCGCCCCAAGAAACATAATTTTTTATGGTTTCTGTAGCTTCAATTGACGTTGGTCTTGACTTTGACACGATTGATACCGCGTATTCTACTAAATTATCGGCCACTGGAATCTTACGAACTAAATTTTGAAACTCAATTATTTCATCTGAGGAGAAAACTGCTTTAGATATTGAATTATTGTCTGAAGTTGTTTTTTTTACAATTTCAACTTCTTCAGTAAATAGTGGGTACTTAAGATTTATAGCAAACATAAAACGATCTAACTGAGCTTCTGGAAGTGGATATGTTCCTTCTTGTTCTATTGGGTTTTGTGTAGCTAGCACAAAATATGGTTTAGCTAGCTGGTGCCGTATGCCAGACACGGTGACAGATTTTTCTTGCATAGCTTCTAAAAGTGCTGCTTGAGTCTTTGGCGGTGTTCTATTTATTTCATCTGCCAAAACAATATTGGAAAATACTGGACCTTTTATAAACTTGAAGTTTCTGTCTTTATCCAATATTTCGCTACCAATTATATCCGATGGCATTAAATCGGGAGTAAATTGTATACGTTTGTAGTCAAGACCTAAAGTTGAGGCAATAGTATTAACCATAAGTGTTTTTGCTAGACCAGGAACTCCTATTAATAGAGCGTGTCCCCCCGAAAAAATAGCAATAAGTATTTGTTCAACTACTTTTTCTTGACCTACGATAACATTTGCAATTTCGCTGCGAAGACTTGAATATTTTAGTAAAAATTTTTTTATAACCTCAACTTGCGACATGTGAGTTATTAATTTTTAATTTTAAACCAATTACTATTAAATTGACAATCTCTTAAATCTCCATTTATCTTTATGTAAGTATCCATTATTTTTTCCTCTTGCCAACTTGAAATAGTTTTAAGTTGCTTTTCTTGCAATGCTAATTCTTTAATTTTTAAATAATCCTTGGCAAAGTCCGCTTCATGTTCATCGGTTCTTTGTGTGACTGTTAGAATTTTAAATTTAATTTGGTTTATCCGGTCTTGGTCTTGATAAATTGGACTTATTTCATTATCCTTTAAATTTTGAATTTGTGCATATAGCTCTGGATCCATTTTAGTCAATTCAAAATTATAATCTTGGGTTTCTGGGTTACGCAATTGGCCTCCATCAAATTTAGTTTCATCCTCATCGCTAACTTCTAATGCTGCATCAGAAAATGAAATAGATCCATCAATTATACTTTTGCGTATCTTTTCAATTCGTTTCTTAGCCTCTTCAATTGCATCTTGAGTTAACTTGGGACGTAACAAAATATGACGTATGTCGAATTCTTGCCCTCTAATTTTTTCCAGAAAAATTATGTGATAACCAAAGTCTGTCTTGAACGGCTCAGAGATTTCTCCTTCATCCAAAGAAAATGCTACTTCTCTAAATTCTTTTACCATAGCAGGGCGTTTTTTATTCAAAGTATATTTTCCTCCACTTCGCTTTGAACCAGGGTCCTCGCTGTATAATACAGCTTTAGTGGTAAAACTAGATCCATTATCAATTACATCCGATTTAAATTGATTTAATCGCTTAATAACTTTTTCAATTTCCTTATCTGATGTTTTAGGCACAACAACTATCTGAGCAACTCTAAGCTCAGTACCAAAAAAGGGACGTTCATTTTTAGGAATCTTATTAAAAAACTGGCGAACTTCTTCGGGGGTTACATCAATTTCTTCAATCACTTTTTGTTGCATTTTTGAGGCCATTTGACCATTTTTATTTAACTCATACATTTCATCTCTAAGTTCCTGTTCAGATGATTTATTGTAAAATTTGATTAGTTTTTCCATTGAGCCAATCTGCTCAGCAAACCCCTCCAATTGTTGATCAACATAAGAACGTATTTCTGGATCATTTACTTCAATACTGTCTT
Source organism: Flavobacteriaceae bacterium (assembly GCA_002721175.1). Classification (GTDB taxonomy): domain Bacteria; phylum Bacteroidota; class Bacteroidia; order Flavobacteriales; family Flavobacteriaceae; genus UBA3537. Next base: position 24,028 of record PBJR01000022.1, read on the forward strand.
GAATTGCATGATGCACATAAAGTTTATCTTCTAATAATTTACCAAAAAGCTGACATCGTGTAATGTCATCTGTGGAAACACCGCTTGCCTTTAATTGGGCAAATTGTTTGTCTATGTCAGAATCCAAAATGACAAAACTTCCAACCACTCCAGCCACTCCATCAACTTTAACTGGATCAATTGAAATTTCATTTTTTTTGTTTTTTGTAATTTCCCTTTCTACAATTATTTCTTGAGCTCCTAAAAAGCAAAATGCAAAAAATAAACTAAATGAAAATGATATTAGATTTTTATTCATAAACTTGAAATTTTTTATTTTTAATAGCATTATTCAGTATTTCAACTTTTAATTTTTTAGCTAAATCATATTTTCGTTTGTTGATGATAATTTGTCTCAATGTTGGCTCAATATAAGAAATAGGAGCCTGATTCCCAACATTAGCAAAATCATTTATATTAATCAAATATAACCCTACAGAATCTTTGAATTGAATAAAATTCATATTTTTTGATAAAATCTCACCAGTATCATAATTTAATGCAGGGATTTTTTCAATTATATCTTTACTCCTTATCCAAATAGAATCATTAAAAAAAAAGGATTTGAACTTATTACTAATTCTTTTTAATCGTACTTTATCTTCCTCACTATATCTCATAAATAAAGATTTTATTTCGTCCTGATCAGAAATATTTGATTCAAAAATAATATATCGTAATTTGATAAGATCTTCATTTAAAACAAACAATTCTTTATTATCTTCATAAATCTCTTTTAGCTCAATTTTTGAAATGATTGTATCTAGACTTTTATTAACCAAAGCATCAAGATAAGCGCTAGTGTACAAATCACTTTTATACTTTTCAATTAAACTATTAAATTCAAATTGTTTTTGATTCTCTAAATTTAAATTTGCTCCCTCTTCAAGCAATTTACGTGTGGCCCATTCAGTTATATAATTTTTAATTTGCACCACACTGTCATTAAAATTTAATTCATTAAATATGTCTGTATCAATTTGATCAATTGTAAGAAAATCATCATTGACTCTTGCTAATAAGTTATCCTCCAAAGATTTATTAGAGTTATCACATGAAATTAAAACTAGAGATGCAAAAAATATAATTCGTGAAGCAGTCATTATTATTTTAATGAAAGTTTCAATTCGTCCAAAACCATTTGATCAACGAAAACTTCATATTTATTTCTTAATTCATTAATCCAATTTTGCTCTAAATATGACTGATATTCAGAAATAACTAAACCTTTAGCGTTCTCAAATGACAAAGTCTGTTCTGGTCTTAGGCCGTCGACTTTAATTATAATATATTCTTCTCCTTTTTTGAAAATTTCTGTTATGCCTAGATCAAATTTTTTATTTTCTGGCAGAATTTTATCATTTAAGTCAAATTCACCAGTTGTGAAAACCAATTTTGAGCTTTTATTTTTAACATTGTCAAAAATAAGGTCATCATTAATACCATCTTTCCACATATTAATTACATGCTTCAGGTATCGCTTTTTGTTTGAACTGACAACTGTCCCAATGAGCTTTGAATTAGATTTGAATTTTGAGGAATTATCTTCATAATAGGAACGTAAGCCTAAAGAATCATTTTTAGCGGTATCCCAGATTTTGTCTTGCATTATTTCAAATAAGAGGAGCCCCTCCTCATATTCCTTCAAAATATAGGCATAATCTTGATTTTCATTAATGAGATTGTCCCTCTTATAATTTATAAGAGCATCACTAGCGAAAGCAGCATATTGACTAATTAAAAACTCAAATTCGCTTTTTGATCTATTATATGACTTGAAGTTTTTATTAAGAAATTCTAAAAAATCATTATTTGTATAGATTTTTGATTCAATTTGTAAGAAAATTTCAGCNCCTTGAGATTGATNNNTTANTAACCAAAGATTTGAATTATCGTTACGCTTAAAACTNCTAGAAACAGATTTTAGATNAGGATTGNTGATATTATATTGATCTTTTAATTTTTGNATTAAGTTTTTTCTNATAATCTGCGAACGNGAGTCTCTTTTTACTTTTCGTTCAATTTCAACTTTAATTTTATCAAAATTTGCAACAGGAGTCTTGGAAATNAGTTTTAAAATATGCCATCCATATTTTGTCTGNACTGGGTCAGAAATATCTCCAATCNTTTTNAAATTAAAAGCNGCTTCAACAAAGATTTCAGAGTTAATGTCTCCACTGCCAAATGGATTCATTATTCCACCCCTGATTGATGAACTTTTATCATCGGAATATTTTTTTGCTAGTTCTTCAAAAGAATCCCCGTCCAGAACAAATTTATGTAATTCTTCAATTCTTTTTTGGGGGGTAACNTCACCTTTTTTTGTTGTATTATTGAGCATAATATGAGCAACTTGAACTTTACCTCNNGAGGGACGTTTATCTAATACTTTTACAACATGATATCCAAATTTTGTTTTGAATGGGTCAGATGTGGTTCCCACAGGGGTGTTAAAGGCAGCGTTTTCAAAGCTATAAACCATTTTAAATGCAGAGAAATAACCTAAATCTTCAACAAATATGTTTTTACCATCGTGAAATTCCTCTTTCAATTTATTAAAATCTTCGTTTTGTAATAAATTTTTAAATTTTCTTATTTCCTCTAAAGCAAAAAGGGTGTCTTTTTTTGAATTAGTACGGATTAGTACATGTTGAGCTTTTACTTCATTTAAAGTTCTGTCATAGGCTTGATCTATGAGAAATTTAGTTGCTTCCTTATTGTTTAGGTAAGAATCTGATAGCTGATTTTTATAAGAACTGAATTCAGATTTAAAACTTTCTCTGTCTGGATAACCCAGATATCTAGCCTCTTTTAATTTTAACTTGAAGTTTAAATATAAATCTAAATAAAAGCCTATGTCTTTTTGACTCTGATCTTGAACTAAATTTAGATTTTTATTGTAAACCCTTAAAAACTCTCCTACTGTAACATCATCATCGCCAACAGACAAAAGAATTTTAGAGTCTAAACTTTGNGCTGTTAAAGAAAAGTTTAAAAAAAAGAAAAAAGTTGTAAGTAGAAAACGTTTATNCATATTTGGTTTTTTGAAAGATCTTTTAAATTTAAATATTAATTAAAGAAAACGGCTAAAAAATAAAAATATTATCTNGAATAATTAGGAGCTTCTTTGGTAATCATAACATTGTGAGGGTGGCTCTCGCTAATTCCAGAAGAAGTGATTTTTACAAACTTTGCAGTTTTCTTCAAATCATCAAGATTTTTGGCTCCACAATATCCCATTCCTGCTCTAACTCCTCCTACAAATTGGTGGATACTTTCAAAAAGATCCCCTTTGTACGGAACTCTTCCAACAATTCCTTCTGGAACAAGTTTTTTTATATCATCCTCAACNTCTTGAAAATATCGATCTTTACTTCCATGTTTCATTGCCTCAACTGAACCCATTCCNCGATATGACTTAAACTTTCTACCCTCAAATATGATGGTTTCNCCAGGGGATTCTTTTGTACCAGCTAAAAGAGACCCTAACATAACTGAGTCAGCTCCAGCGGCCAATGCCTTGGTTATATCGCCTGTATACCGAATACCGCCGTCAGCGATTACAGGTACACCAGTTCCCTCTAAAGCCTTGGCTACTTCCAAAACAGCTGAAAATTGCGGATATCCAACTCCGGCAACAATACGTGTAGTGCATATNGAACCTGGACCAATTCCAACTTTGACTGCATCAGCTCCAGCTTTAACTAAAAACTCAGCAGCTTTAGCTGTGGCAATATTCCCAACGACAACTTCAAGGTTAGGAAAATTTGATTTAATTTTTTTTAATGCATTAACTACGCCTTTGCTGTGACCATGTGCAGTGTCAATGACTACTACGTCTACATCCGAGCTAACCAGTGCATTTGTTCGATCTATTATGTCATCTGTTACTCCGATAGCTGCTGCAACTCTTAGGCGTCCAAATTTGTCCTTGTTTGAAATAGGTTTTTGTGTTAGTTTAGTTATGTCCCTAAAGGTAATCAGACCCACAAGTTCATTTTTTGAGTTTACTACAGGTAATTTCTCAATCTTATTTTTTTGAAGAATTACCTCAGCATCTTTTAAAGATGTGCCCACAGGAGTTGTTACAAGGTTAGTTATGGTCATTACCTCTGTGATGGCTCGATCATTATTTTTTTCAAATCGCAAATCTCNATTGGTCACAATTCCTTTCAATATGCCTTTACTATCCGTAATGGGTATTCCGCCAATACCATGCTCCTTCATACTTTTTTTAGCATCGATGACTTTAGCATCTAATTTTAAAGTAACTGGATCGATTATCATTCCACTTTCGGCGCGTTTGACCTTTCTAACTTCAGCAGCCTGTTTTTCTTTTAACATGTTTTTATGCAAAACTCCAATACCGCCTTCTCTTGCAATTGCAATAGCCATCGAGCTTTCAGTGACTGTATCCATAGCCGCTGAAACAATAGGAATATTTAAATCTATATTTTTTGTGAATTTAGTCTTTACAGAAACATCGCGTGGTAATATTTCTGAATAATTAGGGACCAAAAGTACATCGTTATACGTGAGTCCTTCGCCTATTATCTTAAATGATTTTAATTTCATGCAATTATACTTAATTGCGTGCAAATTTAAAGCTTTTTATTTTATTAGATATTTTTTTTAAAAAAAGCTTAGAATTAATAAGACTTATGTTCGATTGATAAACATAGTTAAAGATATTCTAAAATTTAAGCGCTCCAGCCAAAAGCCTCTATAATTTCAGGATATGTAACTTCTCCCCTGACAATGTTCAGACCCTTATCCAGGGCCTTGTCAATTTCACAGGCAGCTTCCCATCCATTGTTGGCCAATTTCAAAACGTAAGGCAAGGTTACATTTGTGAGTGCCAAGGTCGAAGTGTAGGGGACAGCACCAGGCATATTTGCGACGCAATAATGGACTATATCGTCAATGATATAGATTGGGGCTTGATGTGTGGTGGGTTTAGTAGTCTCAAAACAGCCACCTTGATCAACTGCTACATCCACCAAAACTGTTCCGGGGCGCATGAGTTGTAGCATGTCTTTAGTGATTAATTTAGGGGCCTTGGCACCTTTTAATAATACACCTCCAATAATTAAATCGTGATTTTTTATGCGTTGTTTGATATTATAGGCACTTGAAAATTCGGTTACAACATGATTGGGCATGACATCATTAACATAGCGCAACTGACTCATATTGACATCCATGATGGTGACATGAGCACCCAAGCCTGCCGCCATTTTAGCTGCTTGTATTCCAACGGTTCCAGCCCCTAACACAAGAACTTTACCCGGTGGAACCCCAGGTACACCACCAAGCAAAACCCCACGGCCTTTGATTGGCTTCTCTAAGTATTTTGCGCCCTGTTGTATAGCCATTCTACCAGCGACTTCTGACATCGGAATTAAAAGTGGCAAAGAACCATCTTCAGCCTCCACAGTTTCGTATGCAATACAGATAGCTTTGCTCTTTATCATGGCATTTGTCAAGGCCTCGCTTGAAGCAAAATGAAAATAGGTGAAAATCACTTGATCTGCTTTGATCAATGCATATTCCTTTTTTATGGGCTCCTTGACCTTGACAATCATATCACTCGAGGCATAAACCTCATCAATTGTACGTAAAACTTTAGCACCAACTTCTTTGTAGTCTGTATCTGTAAACCCACTGCCAAAACCCGCATTTTCCTGTACATAGACAAAGTGTCCATTGTTAATTAATTCAAACACTCCAGCAGGAGTCATTCCTACTCGATTTTCATTGTTTTTAATCTCCTTTGGAATACCGACTTTCATTTGCTGTGTTTTTGTAATTAATTTAAAATTACTTTAAATAATAGAAAAACACAAGCAACAAACTAAGGAATAAAAATAATTACTAATTTAAAAAAAAACAAGCCGATGTACTACACTACATTAGGCCCCTATGGCTTTTGGTACTTTATGAATAATACCAAAATTATAAAAGCAGAAATCAGCGTGACAGTATTGGCTAAAATCATGGATAAACTTAATTTGTAAACACCACAGATCAACCAGCAAATAATCCCCATAAAAAACTTAGAAATTAATTTGACTGCTATCGGATTGATAAACATAGTTAAAGGTGTAAAATCTGCTTTGATCAGTCAAGGCATTTGGGTTTTCAGGTGCATCATAATAATAACTAAGTATCTCTACTTTGGCATATCCTGAGTCTCTTGTTCTAAATACTAATACTCTTCCTGGGATTGGAAGAATTAGGTGTTCTGGTGACCCTGTGTAATTATACCAACCGTTACCACTGCCTATGTTAATTGCATATGAACTTGATGAGTCCTGAACAAAAAGACCGGCTTCAACTTGTAAAACATTTGAAAAAATATCATTAACAATATATACCGCTGCGTTACCATTCCTCGTGGGTTCATCCAAAGTTCCCATAGACTCACCCCCATTTACTATTATTGTAGTACCCCTAAAACCAATATCCCAATTGATTTCGTTAGTTGTAATAGAGCCTGAAGAAAAGTCAAATTTTGTAAAGGGCCCAGAAGCTGGCTGCCCTTGACCTCCAAATTGTGGCGCAGGTAAATTATTTACTGATGTATATTCACTTTCAGCTATAAAGTTTGAATCATCACTGCTACAAGAGTGAGATACAATCATTAACATTATAAAAATGTTGATGTGTTTTTTGATTGATTTCATTTTTTTATTTTTAATTAAAAATTTAGTTGAGCCAGTCCATAAAAAATTCTGCCAGGAATATTTCCTATGTTTTGATAATCTTTAAAATCTAAAAAATTATCTATTCCCAGGCTTATTTTAAAATTTTCTTGAAAAATTTTGTTTAAAGATAAATCCAGGATTGAATAGCCTTCTACAAAGTCATCATATTTGTCTAAATATCCATTACCGTTGCTATCATAAAGCCCAAATTTACTTCTGTAAGTTCCCCTAACGTTACCCTCAAATTGCCATTTAGGAATTGAGTATGACAAATTAAAGTTAAACATATGTCTCGATCGATTAAACAGTCCAAAATAGTCTCTTTCATTTAATACAAACGAAGGCGAGGTTGGAGTTAGCCTAGCGAATACTTCACCATTTCTGAAGGATCTTTGAGCTGCTTTGTCTTTTGCATAAAGTAGTTGGTATCCGGCTGATAGAGATGTTCTATTATTCAAAACAAAATTAGTGGTTATTTCAATTCCCTGAGTGTAAATTTCATTCAGATTATAATAACTAAAAACGCTTTGTCCATTTGTCTTTTGTGCAATTATTCTTGTGTCAATTAAATTAAAAATCTCATTTCTAAATAAATTAAAATCAAATTTGAGCTTGGAATTTAATTTAAAATTAAAGCCAAAGTTATAACCGACCGAACTTTCTGCTTTCAAATCATTAGTAAAAGAATTTAAATCGACAAAAAGACTTGAAATTTCACCATTGGATTCCATTTCGGGAATGACAGACGTTACAGCATTGTATCCTAACACTGTATAGCCAAGCGTCGAATTCGTGAAATATAAATATAATTGCCTGAAATCAGGAGTCTTGAAACCAGAACTGATAGAAGGTTTCAAAACTATTTTATCGTTTATCTTTATAAAGGCAGCCAATTTTGGACTGAGCTGAGAGGAATATTCATTATGATTATCGTAACGTGCACCTAAGATAAAATTTAAGCTATCGTCTTTCTTGTGCTCGAATTGAGAATAAAAGTATGAAGATCTAAATTCAGGTGAGCCAAAAAAATCACTCCTTTGTAAGCTTTCTTTTTGTAAACCCAATCCGGAAATTATTGAATTTTTAGAGCTAAATTTAAATATTGTTCTAATTTCTGGTCTTGTGAGTCGCTGTTTAAAGCTATTGCTGGAAAATAAATCACCAGAACCATAATTTAGATATTCTTTTGCATGGTAATATGTATCATAAAATTCGAATTGACTACTAATATCATTATTGAATTTTATTTCAAATTTTGAATGTATGTTCCATTCATCAATTTCACTTTCGCCCGTAATGTTAGAACTTATTCTATTAGCTTGATCTTGCCTGTATACTCTGCCCGAAAAAAACATTAACATATTTTCAGAAAAATTATATTGTGTTTTTGTGTTTATTGTATAGTTACGGTAAGGTTCAACAGTTCTAGTATCATCGTTTGTTGTTAAGTCATATCCCTCGCTACTAAAACTATTTACAAAAGCGTATATACCAACTTTGTTTTTTTTGAAACTTAACTCTGAACTTATATCACTGGTGGAGAATGATCCACTTCTTAAATTAACATTACCACCAAACCCAGGACTTGGATCTTCAGTTACAATGTTTATAACACCTGCTAAAGCTTCACTTCCGTACAAACTGGAGGAGGGTCCCTTGACCACCTCAATCTGTTTTATGTTTCCAACTGTTATTCTATCCAAATCTAAAGTTCCAGCTGTTCGACCGATTAAAGGAACCCCATCTAAAAGGACCAAACTGTATTGACTGTCAAGACCTTGTATTTGTACTCCCTCGACTCCTCCGTAATCTGGTACCATCAATAATCCCGTTTGTTCCTCAAGAATGTCACTTAATCTGATAGAATTTGCAGATTTTATAGATTTTTTATTTATGAGCGTTACTGGAAAAGGAAGTGATGATAAATTTCTCTCAGTTCTAGTCGCTGATAATATGATCTCTTCAAGTTCTTTGATACTGGTTGAATCTTGGACTTGCATTTCAGTCTGAGAAAAAATAATCTGAATGCACACTAGAAAAAATAACAAGAATAATTTATAGCTGTTCAATGTTTAAAAATTAACTTCTAATGTTACATAAAAATTTCTAGGCGGAGAGGGAATAATGCCTGGCCCTGGATATCCAGTTGCTCTTCTTGTAAAGTAAGAATTATTAAGGGCATTATTAATCCCTGATTCTAATCGAAAATTTTTCCATTTATAGGACAATCCAAAATCTAAGATGTTGTAGCTTGGAATGGCACCTATAACACCACCAATGTTACTATCTATAGCATTAGTGGCATCTGTAAATTGTTCAGAAATATATGAGTATAAGAAATTAGTCGTAAAATCTTTGTATGAAAATTTAATACCGGTTTTGAAGTTCAGTCTTGGGACAAATTCTACACGATTGCCTACAATTCCATTTGCTTGGCTAGATGTATATTTTGAGTCAATAACAGAAGTATTAAAGAAAATATTAGATTGAATATTATTATCTAAACTAAAAAGTTTATTAATGTTTAAGTCAAATAAACTTTCAAATCCAAAGATTCTTGCTTTGCCAATATTGCCACGTTCAGATCGCACATTGCCGTCTGGAAATAATTTTTGTAAAAACCCAATCCTATCGTCATAGATCAAAGAAAATAAACTTACGTCATAAGAAATATAATTTTTATAAACACCTCTGACACCAACATCCATAGTTGATCCTTTTTCATCTGTGATATCTGGACTGATTACAAAAGCAGGGTTAATTATGCTGATATCTGCGAAGGTAACAGATCGGTAGTTTTGAGAAAGGTTACCATAAAATTCAATGAAGTTGGTGGGCTTGTAACTAATCCCGAGTCCTAATAAAGTAAATGACCTTTTACGCTGCTCATCATAATAGTCTGTTTGGTTCAAGATTACATTTCCTGCACCATCCAAGTTTATTCTTTTTGTGAAGCCCTGGCTTTCAGTGTTAATATACTCAAATCTAAATCCAGGTGTTATTGAAAAAATTTCACTGATATATATCAATTTTTCACCAAATAAAGAGGTATTGAGGTTAGGATAAACATAATCGGATTGGGCAGGATAGTCAGGATATTGATCAGTTTGAAAATTAAACTCGGGTCCAGAGCCATTGCTTCCTGGTCCTTGTCGACCAGTATTATTTGCTTTATAAAACTTAAATCCCAGAAGAGCTGTAGAGTTTTTCTTAAAAAATTTATAATTATGAATTAATCTTGACTCAAAGCCGAAATTTTTAAAATCTCCAATAATTAAATCACGTTCTTCAAATGAATCAACTTGGTCAACTCTATTTGTACGAAATCCCAAAGCTTTCCTTTGCGCATTCAATCCAAATAAATTTAAACTGAATCTGGTTCTCTCAGAAAACTCGTGATTAATTTTAGCATTATACAAAAGCCAATTGATATCAAACCAATTCCGTGATCTATTACTTTGATACGGATTGTTATTAAACATCAAATCATTTAAACCTCCTCCTTGCTTTGCAAGATAATCTAGATATGTTATTTCAGCTGTGGCTTTTGTTCTTTCTGAAAAATCATAATTTAATTTAAAAAATAAATTTCTGGATGAAAAATTCGAATGACTCCTAAAACCGTTTCCTTCTTTATAATTAAAGAAAGTATAGTACCCAAATTTTTCTTTTGTTCCGCTCAGGCTAGTAAAATTTGTATACAAACCATAACTTCCATAAGTATTTCTAGACTTAACTTCCATGAACCGGGTTGGGTTAGGATCCTTCATTTTGAAATTTACTAAACCACCAAATTGAGTTCCATACTGGAGTGATGCAGCACCACGAACAACTTGAATTTCTGAGAGTGATTCCGATGGGGGTGTATAATAACTTTCTGGATAGCCTAAAACATCTGCGCTAATATCGTAACCGTTTTGACGAGTGTTAAAATTTGAGGTTCTATTAGGATCTAAACCACGACCCCCTATGTTTAATTGAAGCCCAGCATCGTCGTTTTGATATATATTCAGTCCTGCAACTTGCCCATAAATTTGTCTTGCATTATTTGTCGCTAAGTTTGCAAAAATATTATTCATTACCACAACTTCATTCTTCTTTCCCGCAAAAATAGCCATCCCGTCAACATCTGAAAGTCGCTTAATATTAAAATATTGTTTTTTAACAACTGCTAACTCAACTCCCGAGAGTTGTTCAGCTAAAGGTTCTAACTCAACAATAGAAATTCCTTGCCCTTCAGGACTCAAAGTGATTTTGAGAGGATTGTAATTATAGGAAAAGAAAATTAGAGTTTTTGATGAAATAATCGATAATAAATAATCTCCGTTTGAGTCAGATGTAGCAAGTAATTTTCCAGACTCTGAAAAAATTTGAACAGATTCTACTGGGTCCTGCGTAAACTTATCAATAACCTTTCCCACCATCTGATTTTGGCTGTGAGCCAGTGTGGTGAAGAAAATCAAAAAATAGAATATTTTAAAATCCTTTAATATCATATTTGTATGGTTTAATCCAAACTTTATGTTTGAACGACTCCTCGATCAACAATAAGTCTATACTAGGATCAATAAGTTGTTCTTTAGGCCTTCCATTTAAGGTCACATAACTATTGGCAAATACAGCAATATTATCTAAACCTTGCTTTTTGTAGTAATCTCCCAAGTAGTGTGCAAATTCCAAAATCATATCTGCTTGAAAACTCATCTGTTTTGTTTGAACTTTAGTTAGCATATTTGTGCAAGGTGCTTCAAAAATTACTCCTGTATCCTTATTTTTAATTTTAAATGTTGTATAACCAATTTTTTCAACCAACATCACCCGCCATGAAAATCGATATCCTTCCTCGGACCAAAATAACTCAGATGGATATAAAACATAACGAAAGGGTACTACTATTTGGACCAAAAAGAAAATAGCCAGAGTAATTAAAATTAATTTTGGCCGCTTATATTTGAAAATAGAGAATTTTTCAACAATTAATACTTTTGATTTTTTCATAAAAACACTAATTGGCCTTTTAAGCAGTTTTATAATTTTGTCATGAGTTTGGCCATCAAAGAAAACTAACGCACTTAGGATCATTATATAAGGGAACATTCCTATCGGAAATAAAATGGCTGTAAAAAGATGAAAAAATAAAACCAAGACAAAACCAATCATCCTTGTTCTTTTGTTAAGTAAAAGAAATGGAATTGTCAAATCATAAAGCATTCCTCCCCAACTCATCAAATAATGAACCCACTCATATTGTAAAAATGTTTCCCCTATCAATGGAATATCATATTTTGAGGGCATCCAAATTTTAAGAGGTAACGCCTCGAGAAGCCAATCTGAATTAATCTTAGCCAATCCAGCATAGAAATAAACAATTATCATAAGTAACTTAATTGAATCAGTTGTCCATTTTGGAACTTGGCTGTATTGTTTTTTCTTTAAAATTGAATCAATTGAAAAACAAGAATTGGCAGGTAAAAATATTAAAACAAAGCTCAACAGACTTACGAAATAATAATGATTCAGGTAAGTAGTTTTTTCTATGAGTTCGATGTATGTAAAAGAAAGAAAAAAAACAATGATACTCAATCTATACCAAAGACCCAAAGTGATGAGAATCGAACATATTATGCATATAATAAAAAGACCATAGGTATAACTACCTAGACTTTGAATCCATTCAAAACCATAATATTTAAAATGAAACTTAGGCTCAACATATATGGTGTGAATCCAATTTTTGGACCAAAACCTAACCATACTGTAAAGCATAAGCAACCCAAAACAAATCCTAAAAACAGCCAGTTTTGAAGATTCTGTAGATTTTTTTAAATAAATATTAATATTTGAAATCACCTATAGTCAGGTTTTTTGCAAAATTAAAATTAATCTCCGTCAGCATCAACATAATCAGTAGCAATTTGTAAGACTGATAGCATATCTGTTTTCAAGAGCACAGTGCCAGCCTGAATCACATCATATGTAATACCCATTTGAAGAAAATCAGTGTTCAATTGATTTACAAAATTTTGATCCAAGCCCTCAATTGAAGTTCTTGCAAGGTCAAATTGGTCATTAATTTCACTACTTAAATTAGACATTTCATCCGTTGCAAAATTGTCTATAAACTGTTTTAAACTGTAGCTACCATTACCATTAAAAAACAAATCAATAGCATTCATAGCTTCAAGCGCTAAGGTACGACTCACATTTTGGCTGTAATAAGCTTCTACCTTTTCAGGAAAAACATTGCCTGCAGAAAAAACCCCAACGGGAATTCCAAACTTATTTGCTCTAAAACCTTTTTCGTAATAATAAATAAAATCATTAGTCATTTTATTTGCACTTGAGGTCGCTGTATTCTCAGTAGAACTTATAAAATTTGTTCTGTAACTACTCCATTGGTCCAGTACATAGCTTGTATTAGAAATCATTCTTTGAATGATCTCAGCTAAATAGTTTCGGTAGTTTCCATCAATAGTATATGTCGATATTATATCAGAATCATTTTGAGATATTCCATACAATAAGTAATCCAATGCTGGAAAGCCCTGAGCTGAATTGTATGGAGAGTTATCTAGCGGAGAGTAGTCGCCCGAGGCGACAAGCTGTTCAATATTCACTACAGAGGTTGGAAAAACATTCATTTTTAAATGATAGAAAGTTTGTTCAGCTGGACCTATATTAAACATTTCAACATATTGCCAGGATTTATAAGCTTCTAACCAACCATACCTAACATTATCTAAATGCTGTTGATTAGGGTTATTATTAAAAACGGAAATCGATTCTTCAATAGAAAATAAATCGTCTAAGAGCGATTCATAATTTGGTAATATAAAATTGTCTGCCCAATTTTCAAGCATTTGAGATTTTTGTTCCCATACAGTAGCATATGATTGAGATGATTCAGAGTCACCATCTCCAGAGCAGGAAATAAAAAAGCAAATAAAAATAAAACTTAAAGCCAATATTTTTTTTATCATAACTAAAAATTTAATAAAACCAAGTGCCTGTAAATTTAATCACAAGCACTCGGTCAGTTGATATAGAAAACAAATAATTAACAACTAAAACCCTTGGTTGGTTTAGCAGCCAGTTATTATAAGTTTAAAGCTCCTCCAAATGCATTTTGGATTAAAGCTATCATCCCTTGGTTCGGGTCAGTAATATAAATATCTTGAAGATTATGGAAATCTGCAAAGTAAGCACCCATCCCTGGAGGAGCACCTTCACCGGATAATGCATACATAAGCGTACCACGATCCATATAAGGTTGATCACCTCCGTCGTTAGTAAATTGAAGACTGAACATAAATCCATATCCCTCAGAAAGAGAATGATGTGC
>PBJR01000023.1 GCA_002721175.1 Flavobacteriaceae bacterium
AAAAATTTTTCTCTCTCATCTTTTGTCTTAATTTTACTGAAAAGGAGATCTACATATCTGTATTTGAGATAATCGGAAAAGTTAATAGTAAATAGGAAAATTACAATTAAAGCAGAAAAGATTAATATTTTTTTTTTAAGATCTACATAATCAATAATAGAGATAAAAATTAAAAATCCGAGGAAGGCTTTTAGTCCATTTGATCTTTCGCCTGTCAAAATTATTCCAAACAAACAAAATAATACAATAAGAAATCCAAGTATGTTCAAAATTTTTGGTGACTTTAAAAATTTAAGTACATAACCAGAAATTATAAAGGAAAAACCACAAATAAATGAACCTGCTATTGGTTCATTTCTAAAAAAACTAATAACTCTATCACCATAAGGTTGGGGGACACCGTTTATATCTATTTTTCCAAAACCCAAAATATTACTCCCAGTAAATCTTTCTATATAAATATCAACAAGAACAACGAAAAAAACAGTCGACCAAATTTTCAAAATATTTATATTTTTTTCACTAACAAAAAAAAGATAATTTATTACAATAAATAATAAAATGAATCTTATAAAACCGAAGTTTCTATAAATTCCTGACATCATATCTATTGAGTTAAATGAATTGAATACGAGATATAAATTAAGAATTATTAAAAGGAAAATTGGTTTAAAATCGTAAATCTTAATTCTATTTTTTGAAAAATAAATAAAGATAAAACATAAGCTTAATAAAACAGTATTTATCAACGAAACGCCAGAGCCTATAATAATTGAAATGGGTAATATAGAAAATAATATTATTGGGGTATTTTTTTTTATATTATTCATTAATTTTTATTTAAACATACTGCATGCTATTCTTTTCGATTTATGAACAGTATTAAAGTCTTCTTTAATAATTTCAACATGGTCAAAAATCTTTTTAAAATATTCAGGTCTAATAGTATCAAATATTAATATGGATTCTTTTTTCATCACTTTTTTAAGGTAATCAGAATATATTTCAAAATCATAGTGATAATCTAATGAATAAATGGATAATATTATGTCAAACTTATTTGTTGGAAAATTTTTTTTATCAAAATCGAATATTTTATATCTCTCTTTTGATATTTCATTACTTTTGAGAAAAAAATTTAGTTGATTTAAGTCATTGTATGCCTCTCGATTTAAATTGTCCCAACCGTATTTTACCTTACTAGATACATAATTCTTTTCTATAAAAGAAATATGTGAATTGGCTACAGATTTTAGGATTAAAAGCTCCAAACCTCCAATACCAGCTCCGATACTTAAAAAAAATTTTTTTCCTNTAACAANNTTATTAATANTATNTAATTCTTTNATCATTACTTCCAAATAATTTTCTGAAATNTTTTNNANATCAATTANNTATTTTGAAAAAATTTTTGAAAATAAGTATCTTCCNAATATTTTTCTNACTTTTTTCAATNTATCATCAGCAAGTTCTATTCTTTGNAACAATGCAAGTTGTGCTAAATTNCTNTTTANNTTNAAAGATTTCATTTATTAAATTTTATAAAATTATTTAAAATGTTNATTACTCTTGTATTTAATCTATAANTAATTATCTTATGTGNGCATTATAATCAATATGATACTATTAACAGGGTGCACAGGGTANATNGGCTCNCAATTANCCTATGCATTNAAAAAATCAAAATTAGATTTTNTAGGAATAGATAATCTTAAATATTCTTATAAGAAAAATTTTCCAACTAAAAACAATTTTTTTAAANTAGATATCGCTTCGAAACAAACTGAAAATTTGATAAAAAAANAAGATGTTAAAACTGTTATTCATTGTGCNGCCTTAGCATATGTTTTAGATGCGGAGAATAACAAAAAAAAGTATATTTTAAATAANNAANTAAAAACAAAAAAATTTATAGATNTTTGNAAAAAAATNGGTGTAAGTAACTTTATATTTTTATCATCCTCTAATGTATATAAAGATACAAAAAAAACTTTTTCTGAAAATGCTCCAAAAAAACCGAAAAATATATATGGAAAAAATAAGTTTTTAATTGAAAAATATCTAAATAAAAAAAAATTTCCAAGCTATGTCTGTTTAAGACTATTTAATATAATCGGTATGGAAAATAAATTTTATATTTTTAAACCAAAACGAAAATATCAAAGATTTTTTTTTAGATTGATAGATAAAAAATTTAGACCAATAATTAAGTATTATATTAAAAATAATAAAGTTGAGTTTCCAAAGAGAGATTTTTTAGATATTAAAGATTTAAATTTATTAATTTTAAAAATAGTAAATAAATTAAAGAAAAAACAGATAAAAANTACTTTTAATGTTGGTAGTGGAAAAGAACAATCTATTTTCAATATTTATAATAAATTTAGCAAGAAAATTAAGATTAAAAAACCTATCTATAAAATNCTACCTAAAAAAGAACTTAAAAAAACAAAGGCAAATACTTTTAAAGTNAGAAAATATTTTNATTGGAAACCGAAAACAAATTTAAATAAATCAATACAATCGACAATCCAATTCGCTAAAATTTAATATTAANGAAACTTTTACCAATTTATTCTTTTTTTTAATTTAAAAAAAAGTAAGAATTTATTTCGTATAAAGTTAAAATAATGNGCTATTGCCAAAAGAATTACAAAAATTAGGTTTTGGTTATTATTAACTCTTACTTTAGANTCATGAAAAATNTTCTCAAATATGTTTATTCTGGTAGACAAGCCGCCTTNAGAAAATTTNCCAAATACCTCATTTTTTTTTGCGCATGTAAACGCAAGNTTATTCCTTACNAATCTAAAGATAAAATCATAATCTGAGCAATAATCTAAGTTTTCATTGTACAGTCCAAATTTGTTATGAATTCTTTTTTTAACAAAAAATCCTACTGAATGTGAGGGGAAAATATTAAACTTATAATAAATTTTTTTTGGATAAAAATTATTGTAAACTTTAGCTTTTTTAACTGCACCAAACAAATAATCAATTTTTTTTTTTTTTGAAATATTTATAAGCTATTTTAAGCGCATTTTTAAAAAAAATATCATCAGAATTTAAAATGCAAATTACTTGACCCTTTGAAGCTTTAATCCCTTTGTTNATGGCTTCCCATAAATTTTTATCTTTTTCTGATATTGAATAACTTATTTTTTTTGAGTTCTTTTTTATAATTTTAATTGTCTTATTGTCAGAACANCCATCTATAATTATATGCTCGTAACTTTTAAATGTTTGNTTGGCTACACTTTTTATACANTTTTCTAAAGTTGCGTGACTATTTTTAGTAACTGTAATAATCGAAAAAAAAACTTTTCTTCTTTTTTTACTTATTAATATCATTACTTTGAATANAATTTGAAAGGATCATAAAAAGAAATTTTCNTCTTCTTAACTAAATTGAATAAATTATTGTGGTTTTTATGATTTACTAAAAATATAACAANACTATAATTTAGATTAGATTTTAATTTATTCAAAATTTTAAATTTTTTTCTGTCATATTCATTACAATGTTTATCAAAAGCATGAATTGACTTAAAATTTTTTTTTAACTTTAAATAAATTTCTAAAGGGTAGGAATTTCTTAAATCTGAAACATCTTTTTTATAGGTTATTCCTGATATAAGGACCTTGATATTTCTATTAAGGTAGGAAATCTTTTTTTTTATTTGATTATAAATAAAATCTTTCAGTTTTTGATTTACATTTCTTCCTGCAAGAACTGTGTCGAGAGAAATATTATTTTTTTTTGCAATAAAACTTAAATAGTATGGGTCTACTGGTAAACAATGACCTCCAACTAAACCAGCGTTGAATTTTAAAAAATTCCATTTACTTGAAGCTAGTTTTATTATTTCTTCAAAATTTAAATTCATTTTTTTAGAAAAAATGAAGATATCATTCATCAAAGCAATATTTAAATCTCTTTGAATATTTTCAATTACTTTTGCCGTTTCTGCATTTTCAAGTGAATTGCAAATTACCAATTTTTTTGTAATNAATCTGTAAACNTTCAAAATTTTATCTCTAATCAATTTATTTTTAGTTTCAAAGGCTAGTATTTTTTTTGTATTTTCGATTCGATGNTTTTTNTCACCAGGGTTAATNCTTTCTGGACTATATCCAATAAAAAAATCNTTATTAATTCTTAACCTCGTTTTTTTTTCAAAAATTTTTTTTGCTAGATCCCTTGTTGCNCCNGGATAAACAGTAGACTCAACTATTACAATATCATCTTTTTCTANGAAATTCGNAACATANAGATATGCATTTTCAAGAAATTTTAAGTCAGGTGTTAAATTTTTTTTTAAAGGTGTGGGAACAGTAATAATATAAAAATTACATTTTTTTAATTCTTGTGGTTTATTTGTTAATTTAGAATTATGATATAAACTTAAATCTTTTGCATTAAACTCATAATTAAAATCTTTTCTTTTTTTCAATAAATCAATTCTTTTTTTATTGNTGTCAAANCCTGTTGTTTGATATCTTTTCATTAACCTAATAAATACTGGTAAACCAACGTACCCNAGTCCTATAACGCATGGAAAAATTTTATNTTTCATAAATAATTTATTAGATAGACAGTTTTGAAAATAATTTATACTAATGACTAAATTTAACAATGACTATTTTAATTACAGGTGCTGGAGGTTTTATTGGCAANAATTTCTGTCAAAAACTAGCTNATAAAGAACCNAAAACTAAAATAATTTGTATAGATAATATNAACAATTATTACTCAACAAAAATTAAAAAATTAAGAATTAAAAGAATTTTAAAATATAAGAATGTAAAGTTTTTTAAAATAGATATTACTGATCAAAGAGTATTAGAAAATTTATTCAAAACCTACAAATTTACAGAAGTTTATAATTTTGCTGCTCAAGCGGGAGTTAGATACTCAGAAAAAAATCCAAACGCCTATACCAGATCAAATGTTGAAGGATTTATTAATTTAATATCATTATGCAAAAAAATTAAAACCAAAAAATTTTTTTATGCTTCATCTAGTTCAGTTTATGGTGATTGTAATAATTTTCCTTTAAAAGAAAACCAAAATCTTANTCCAAAAAATTTTTATGGAATGACGAAAAAACTTAATGAGGAGATTGCAAAAAATTATTATGAAAACTATAAATTTAAAAGTGTTGGTTTAAGATTTTTTACCGTCTTCGGTGAATGGGGTCGNCCAGATATGTTTATGATTAAATATTTAGATGCTATTTATAATAAAAAAAAATTTTATCTTAATAATTTTGGAAAGCATATAAGAGATTTTACATATATTGAAGATGTTACAAATATTTTAGTTAAATTAAGAAACAAAAAAATAAATAANTATGATATTTATAATATTTGTTCTAATAAGCCAATTGGTCTTATTAAGATAATCAAATATCTAGANAAGTTTTCACCTAAAATAAAAATCAATAAAAGAAAATTTCAAAAATCTGATGTATATAAAACTCATGGTGATAATAAAAGAATAGTCAAATTCTTGAAATTCAAAAAATTCACTAATATTTACGANGCTTTAAAAAAAACACATGACTGGTTTCNAAGAAATAAAAAAATTTACAAATAAATNAGATTTTGTCAAAAATCTTCTCATATTTTTTAATNTTTTTTTTTGAAAATCTNTAAAGTGAATTTTTTGCTATAATTGTTTTTTTTAAGGATTTATCATAGTGTTTTATTACATGTTTAATCTTATTTGCTAGTTCATAAGAGTTTCCTGATTGATATATTTCCCCTCCTTTTCCATTAAGTAATATCTCATTGATACCTCCATGATTATTAGATGAAATTATTGGAATGTTATGATTTATTGCTTCTACCACTGCATTTGGGAAACCTTCAAATAAAGAACAGCAAATATAAATATGACCAGTATTTAAAGCTTTTTTTTTGTTATTGATTGTATATTTTTGTATTGTAGCAGAAATTTTATTTTTTTTTATAATAGAAATTAGTTTACTTTTCATGGCTCCATTTCCAATTATTTTCAATGTGACTCCGTTATTTCTTAAAATTTTCAAAGCTAATAAAATTTCTTCATAATTTTTTTCTTGAGATAAACGGCCAATTGAGACTAATGTAATTTTCCTCTTATTAATTAAACTCCTCTTTTTAAATTTGAGAATTTTTTCAATGGTTAAAGGATAAATAAACATACATTTTTTCTTAACGAAAATTGAGAAATCATCTGCAGTTTTCTTTGAATTTGCAATTATTGTATCTGAAAATTTATAGAAATATTTTATAATAAATTTTATTATAAATTTTTTAAATTTGTCTTTAATACCAAAATAGATAAACAATTCTTGTAGAGGTGTTCGTTCTATTAATACCAATTTAAAATTATTAAATATTTTAAAATATATTGCAAATAAGGCATTTGCGTAATTGATATTGGAAATTAACAAGGTATTTTTTCTGTCGAAATTTCGAAGGTAAAATTTAATTTTACTTAAAGATATGAAACTGCTTCTGGCATTTATTTCTATTATTTCTTTGCAATATTTTTTTAATTCTTTTTGATAGAAATTTTCAGTTAATGAAATAATATAGATTTTATATTTATTTTTGCTCAAATTTTTGCAAATATTTAAAATCGATTGCCCAGCACCTCCTTGGGTAAAGTTCGGTAGAAAAAAGACAAGATTTTTTTTATTCATTCCTGATATATCTTTTAATTATAGACAAATACTTATTGCAGCATTTGTTGTAGTCAAATCTATTTAGATTGAGAAATCCCATGTCAATTTTTTTTTTTATGTCTTTACTTTTTTTTTTATAATAAAAGTCTTCAATTTTTTTTTTTAAACCTTTAAAATCTCCCACCCTGAATAAATTTCCATACTTTCCATTATTTAATATTTCTTTAGGTCCGGTTTTGCAGTCTGTTGAGATAATGAATTTTTTTAAATATTGGGCTTCTAGTAAAACATTCGGTAATCCTTCGTATTTTGATGTCAAAACTAATAAATCACACTGGCTCAAATATTGCATTGGATGAGAATTATATTTTATTAGCTTTATTTTGTTATTTAAGTTATTTTTATAAATAAACTCATCTACGGTTTTTCTCATATAACCTTCCCCAACCATTAATGCTTGATATTTAATCTTCTTTTTAATATCTTTGATTCCTTTAAGAAAGGTTAATGGATCTTTTTGATCGACAAATCTTCCTAAAAATAGAATCTTCATTACTTCTTTATCCTTATTAAAATGTGTCTTTTTTGTTTTTTTATTTTTATTAATCTCATCTGGATTAAGAGGATTATAGATACATTCAGAATTGATATTTAAATCTTTTTTTAAATATTTCTTCATTTCGTTACTATTGACGATTATCTTTGATGGTAATTTCAATATTAATTTAAAAATAAACTTCTTAAATTTACTTCTCATCCAATTATAATTTGCAATCCTGATTATATTTTTTATTTGGAAAAGCTTCGCAATTATCGTAACATATAAATTAGATTGAAATGAAAAAACTAACCTTTCTTTCGATATAATAAATAATTTAACTAAAATAAATAAACAAATAAAATTTTTAATACTTCTATTATGAAATTTTAAAAATAAATTATTTGGAGTAATAATTTTTATATTCTTATTAAAGTGTTTTTTATCTTCTTTTTTCCAGGTTATCAAAATTATTCCATTAATTTTAGATGATAAAAATTTAGTCAGAATAATTAAATTTTTTTCAATTCCACCATTTTCAATAAAAGGAGCAAAAATTATTAGATTTCTTATTGAGGTATTTTTTTTATTTTTTAACATTGATTTAAACATTTATGATACTAGTATTTTGGCAATACTATGAATTTATTTATATACATTTAAAAAATTCAATAATAAATAGGTAAAAATTAAAAAGATATTTTATGAAAATTTTTTATTGGGCGCCATGGATAGGTAATGTTGGCACTATTAAAGCTGTTTTAAATTCTGCGTATATTCTTAAACATTACTCCAAAAATAAAATTGATACTAGAGTGATTAATTCTGTTGGTGAATGGGAAAAATTTAAAGATGATGTTCAATTGGTTAATCTTAGTAAATTTAAATTCCACAAGTTTTTACCTCAGGGTGGTTTCTATTTTAGTAGAATTACTTATCTAATAATTTTCTTATATTCGTTTATTCCTCTTGTAAATCTGGTAAAAAGAGAAAAACCAGATTATCTAATAGTACAATTAATAACATCCCTTCCTTTATTTTTAAAATTAATATTTAATTTGAAAACCAAAATAATATTAAGAATCTCTGGATATCCTAAAATGAATTTTTTAAGAAAATTATTTTGGAAAATTGTCTCTAAAAGAATTCATAAAATCACATTTCCCTCTTTCGATCTTTTTCTTCAATTTAAAGACCTTAAAATTTTCGAGGAAAGTAGAATGCATGTTTTATATGATCCAATTATTAGTTACAAAGAAGTGGTAAAATTGAAGAATAATGAACTTCCCCAAGAAAAAAATCTTAAAAATGATTATATTCTTTGTGTTGGTAGATTAACGAAACAAAAGAATTTTTCTTTTGTAATTAATAATTTCAAAAAAATTCAAGAAAAATATAAAGATATTCAATTATTAATAGTTGGTGAAGGAGAACTAAAAGAGAAATTAAAGAGCCAAATTATTAATTTAGACTTGCAAAAAAAAGTTCGTTTAGAAGGTTTCCAATCAAATATTTATAAATACATGAAAAATTCTAAATTATTTATTCTTCCATCACTATGGGAAGAAATAGGGTTTGTGATTGTAGAAGCGGCATCTTGTAATGTGAACATTTTATCATCCAATTGTAAGAACGGNCCAAAGGAATTTTTNTTAAATGGAAAAGCNGGTTATCTNTTTGAAAATAATAATTCNGAAAGTTTTAAAATGAAATTTNANGAATTTATGAATGATAGCCTCCATCTANTAAAAANNANAAAAAANTTTTAGCTAAAAAAGAAACNAAAAAATTTACTTTTTTAAATCATTACAATAGTTTTAAAAAAATATTACCTATTTAAGNTCATATTTTTTAAGAATTATNTTTGCTCTTTTCAACCAGGTATAATTCTCTGCAGTTTTGATTGCTTTTTTTTGGATTGAAAATAAATCATATTTTTTTTTCAAAACTTTATTTATTTCCTTNGACCATTCTTCAATATTATATCTATCAATAACAATTGAATTTTTTTGGTGCTTCAAAACTTCACAAATTCCATCTCTCTTAGANGACAAAATAATTTTGCCCGATGCCAAATAATCAAACATTTTTAACGGCGAACAATAATNAGAGATGTTTATGTTTTTTGCCCTACCTTCAACNTNGTTNGCNTGTGGCATTAGAAGAATATCAGAATTTTGTAAAATTTTTGGAACTTTGCTATATGGTATAAAATCGAAGANTTTTACATTTTTTAAATTTGTTATCAATTTACTATTTTTTTTTCCATACAAGTTNAATTGAAGTTTAGGAAATTTTTTTGCCAATTCCAATATAATTTCAATNCCTCTACCTTTATAAAAACTCCCAACATAGGATGCAATTTTTGGATGCTTAATTTTTTTTATCTTTTTAAAATTTTTAATATCNACACCATCATGCAATATNATGATGTCTTTTTCTTTAAAGNGAAAAATTTTGTTAAGTGCTTTAGAAATTAAAATTTTNTTAATTATGTACCTGGAATTGATANAGTTCAAGTAAATCATCAAAAATTTAGTCAAAGATTTAATTTCAGAGTGTATTTCAAGATAATGAGGAACTTTAAATAAAGATAGAAAAAAACTTGCGTATAAGCTNCTAGTTAAAATTAAGTTTTTTTTTTTCTCATTTTTTAAATATTTGGCCACAAAAAAACCAAATAATATTCTATCAAAGAAANTGNTAATTCTTTTATTTCTAATTATTTTGATATCAAAAGGTTTTTTGGATCTGAGTAAAAAAAATTTTTTTAATCTTTTGTAATTTATTTTTGAATTTTTAAAAGGAATNAAAAGTATGGTTTTTATTCCAGCTAGACCAAAAGCNTCACACATTTTAACTACATGTTGGCTGTACGCAGACTTATTTTCNAATACAGTGTCTGCAATATAATGAATTTTAATATTCATAAATTGTAGTTTTCAAAATTAACTTTACAGTTGTGTTTTTCGAGGATATATTGTTCAATAATTGAACAAAGTCAACAATATTGAAATAAATTAAACTAATTAATCAATGATATTTACAAAAATCTACAGTGTGCTGGGTAAAAAAGAAAAAATTTCAATAATATTTCTGCTNTTTATNAGTCTAATTAATATTTTTGTTGATACTTTAACTATCGGTTCAATTATACCCCTGATTACAAGNATAATTAGTTTTGAAAGAATAGAGGAAAATTACTATGTAGTTTATTTAACGCAGCTTTTTTTTGACGAAACTAACAAAGAAAANTTCTTANTACTANTGTCATATGTAATAATTTTTTTAGTTTCGACCAAGATTACTGCGGAGATTTTAATTGTTAATTTTAAATCAAGAATTCAAAATGATTTAGTAGTTTATTTTCAGATAAATCTTTTAAAAAAATTTATATCTGAAGATTGGAGTTTTCATCTTAAAAATGACGCATCTGTTTTAATAAGACAAATNACTACCGAGGTTGGTTATTTTGTTTCAAGAATAATTTTGCCTACAATAGAAAATATTATTGAAACATTATTAATATTATCTTTCTTTACTTTGTTGCTAATTTATAACTATAAACTTGGATTAATAATATTTAGTTTAATNATTTCAATTTTATTTTTGCTTAATTTATTTTCTCGCAAACGGGTTAAAAGTATTTCTAGTAAAAGATACAATATATCAATCTTTTCCTTTAAAGCAATTTCTGAAATATTTATAATTTTAAAAGAAATAATCATCAGCTCATTAGGTGATGCAAGAATTCAAAAGTTTACAGGTTTTATAAAAAAATATTATACTTACGAAAGATTAATTAATATTTATAATATTTTACCTAAGTTGCTATTTGAGTTTTTTGCAATTTTATTTGTATGTATTGCTATAATTTTTTACACTAAAAATTTTCAAGATTATTTATCGCTTCTTGTTTCATTAGGTTTATATATGGCCACAGCTGTAAGAGTTATTCCGTCAGTAACAAAAGTAGCAAGAAACCTTCAATATATAGAATTGGGTAAACCAGCTTTTGAGGCACAATTTAAAAACCTGATNGAAATTAAAAGTGGTTTTTTTGANTCCAAAAAAAAGGTAATTCNAAGTATTCAAGATAAAATAGAATTTAGGAATATTAGTTTTTCTTATGACAAAAAAACAGAACCCTTTCTTAAGAATATAGATTTAGAGCTAAAAAAAAATCAAATTATCTGCATTAAAGGTGAAAGTGGAAGTGGAAAATCAACCATCGCAAATATAATAATGGGAATTATTAAACCAGATAGTGGTGAAATTTTTTTAGATAAAAAAAAATTTGATTTCTTAAAACATAATATGAATTTGAAAGTTGGATATGTCGATCAAGTATCCAAACTTCTTGATGATACCTTGGAGTATAATATTACCTTTAAGACAATGCTAAATAAAGAAGAATTTAAATTTTATCAAGATTTAATAAAAAAATGTGGTTTAGAAAAATTCAGTGAAAATATAAAGAAGAGGATTGACAAAAATATAGGTGAAGACTCGAAGTTCATATCGGGTGGAGAAAAACAAAGAATAAGCATTGCTAGAACTTTATTTAGAAATCCTGAATTAATTATATTTGATGAACCAACTAGCTCGTTAGACATGGAAAATGAGGAAAAGATAATGAATTTAATTAAACAATTTAGAGAGAATAGAATTATAGTAGTTATTACTCATAATTCTAGGTACTTTTCACAATTTGATAAAATTTATTCATTAGAGAANTCAAGTCTTAAAGAAGTTAANAGTTAAAAAAAATGCGAAAATTATTCATATCTTTTTTTATTAAGTTTTTTTTGATACAAATTAAGTTTGTAATCAATTTGTTNNNACCAAAAAATTTTAAATCAGATAATGATTTAACCATCAAAACTCATTTGATCAATTTTACAAAATATATAAATAGATATATCTTTGATAAAACTAAATTTAAGCTTAAAACACTTTATGACCCAGTAAAGAAAACTTATTATTNCGAAGTTGGGGATGATATTTATTTAAATACCCATAACAACAATAGGTTTTTCAAAATGGATANCGATTGTAAATTTATCAATCAAGCTGAATGTTTCGTTAAAATTATTGATAAAACAAATAAAAAAAATATTGTTGATATTGGGTCATTTATTGGAGAGCTCTCNATTTTTTTCGCTAAAANATACCCAGATGCAAAAATATTATCGGTTGAAGGTTCAAAAATGAATTACGCTATACAAAAAGATAATATTGCTTTCAATAACATCTCAAATATTTNGGCAGTTAACAATGTTTTGGCAGAAAAAGAAAAAGAAGTTTTTATAACAGAAAATTTTGGTGGAGAAAATTTTGTAAGAGATAATTTTGAAAATGATTGTTCAAAAACTAATTCGGTAACTTTATTAAGCTTATTAGAAAAGCATAATATTGAAAATATAGACTTTTTAAAAATTGATTTGGAGGGTTCAGTTCATTTATTAACAAAGGACTTGATACAATTAAAGAATAAAAAATTAATTAAATTTTGTCATTTAGAATTTGCAAAAAACAAATTTGAAGAAATTGAAGATCTCCTTAAAAGTTTTTCAAATGACTCTGAAATTTTCATAGTAAAAGAATACCAGGATTATTTTGAGCCAATTAATGCAGATGATTTAAAAAAGATATTGCAAAAAAATTTGATTAAGAATGAAAACAAATTTGCCATAGATGTATTATTTAAATTTTAATAATAGATTAATATGAAAAAAAAAATTAAAATTGGAACTATAATTGAATGCAGAATGGGATCTACTAGATTACCAGGCAAAGTAATGTTACCTATAATGGGAAAGCCAGCTTTACTAAAACTGGTTGAAAGAGTGAAAAGGATTAAACCTAAAACAGAAATTATATTAGCAACAACTCATAACAAAAAAGATAATGAAATCGTTAGATTAGCAAAAAAAGAAAATATAAAATATTTTAGAGGATCAGAGAAAAATGTTTTCAAAAGGGTAATTGAAGCTTCAAAAAAATATAATATAGATGTCATCAACACAGTATGTGGCGATTGTATCTTATTAGATCCAATTATAATCTCTGAAGCATTGAAAAAGTATTTTGCCTTAAATAAGGAAAAAGTAGTTGATATTTTGTGTTACGATAAGTTGCCACATGGATTTGACTGTACAATCGTAAATGCAAAAAAATTAATAAATTCATATAAATATGCGAAAAGTAGTTATGATAAAGATAATCCAACTTTTGCAATGAGAA
This sequence comes from Flavobacteriaceae bacterium, assembly GCA_002721175.1. Taxonomy (GTDB): domain Bacteria; phylum Bacteroidota; class Bacteroidia; order Flavobacteriales; family Flavobacteriaceae; genus UBA3537. Next base: position 13,459 of record PBJR01000023.1, read on the forward strand.
AAAAACCACGAGAGTTCAAGAAGTTCAGTTTAATTGCAAAAAGAGAAATTCAAAACCATGGTACATCTTTTGCTTTAGATTATTGGGAAGATTATGCTTTGATAAAAATCATTTTTCACAGACTCGAAAAAAATAAACCTAAATTTGGAATTAAGGATGTTTTAAATTTAATTAAACATAATTCTAAACTTGGAGAGATAAACAAAAACTTAAAGAAAAATTTTTATCCAGAAATTACATGGTGGAAATGAAAATTATTGATACAATTTTAATTGGTCTTGGAAATGTAGGTGCAAGGTATGACTTAAAAAATGATCATAGAACATCTCATATAAAATCTTTGTCTGGGATTAAAAATTATAATCTTAATTTGGTAATAGATATCAATAAGAAGAATGAAGCAATCGCTAAAAAATATAAAGTACATTATTTATCAAGTATTAAGAGTTTAAATAAATACGAAATTAAAAACTCTTTAATTGTATTAGCTATTCCAACTGTCGATCATCTTAAAGTTTTTAAATTTTTAAGTAAACTTGGAATAAAAAAAATACTTTTTGAAAAACCGATCGGTAAGAATTTATTTGAAACCCAAAAAATTATCGAAATTTGTAAGAAAAAAAAAATAAGAATCTACACAAATTATTTTAGAAGGAATTTAAGAATTTTTTTACAAATAAGAAAAGTTTTAAAAAAGAAAAAAATTGGTGAAACTATCAGTGGAAAATTTGAATATGACAAATATATTTTAAATAATGGATGCCATGCTATAGATTTGTTAAACTTTTTTTTTGATGATAAATGTGACTTAGAAGTAACAAAGATAATCAAAAGAGTGAAAGAAAATAGTGGATATTTAATTGATTTCATAATTTCAAATAACAAAGCAAATTTTTTTTTTAAATGCAATTCGAACTTAAAAATCAGAAACCTAAAGTTTGCTATTTATGGCACGAAAGGCATGATAACTTTTGACCAAGCAAAAGGTTCTACAAGTAATATTATATTTTATGATAAAAAAATAAAAATAACAAAAAAATCAAACTATGAATTTGAAAATCGACAACACATAGTCTACAAAAATATATTTAAAACCGTTGTTAAACATCGTATGCAAAAAAATGATTATTATAAAAATTTACTATTTCCTCAAAAAATTATGAGTGAATTAATTGAAAAAAAATTATGAATTTGATAGAAAATTTAAAGAATTATATAATTTATGAAAAAATTTAATTGTTTATATGTAGGATGTGGAAGACACAGGCTAAAAGGTTTTATTCACGCAGAAACTAATCTTGATAAAATGAAGGATTTAGCACCTCCAGAAATTATATGTGATATGTCGAAATCAATACCTCTGCCTGATAATTCCTGCGATTTAATATTTTCTCGGCATACATTAGAACATTTGACGTATGTACAGCTTGTAAATCACCTTTTATTATGCAATCGAATTATTAAAGATGATGGATACATTAGAATGTGTCTACCTGATTTCGATTTAATTATTAAAGATTATTTAAATAAAAAATATATACCTAATAAAGAGCTAATGAATGAAGAAGACATGATAGGACCAAATGAGAATTACACTGATAGCTTTATAAATAGAATCTTTTACCCTGATCACTTCTATTTACATAATTATGATACCCTCTCAAGGGTTTTGGGTAAATGTGGATTTTCAAACATACATAAAAAGGAACCAGGTAAAACAAATATTGACGATAATATAATTCAAAGTGAATTGCTATCTTGTGAAAAAGGTGAAATCAATAATGAAATTATAATTGAAGCACAGAAAAAAAAGAAGCCTTCAGTTCAATTTTTGACTTCAAGGCATAAAACGAATTTAATAAATAAATTGTTAATTTTTTTTAATTTAAAAATTTCAAAATTTGATCATAGGAAACCAAGAGTTCCCCAGTTAAATTGGTTTAAAGAAAAAAAACTAAGAATTAAAAATTTTTTTATAAAAAAAGAATTTTTTAAATGAAAATATGATTGGTACAAAAAGTCAAAATTTTTACGGAATACAAGAAAAAAAAATGATCAATAAGGTTTTTAGTGGAAAAATCTTCTCTGATTTTTTAGCGAATGATAATCCAAAATTTTACGGAGGCAAATTTGTCAGAAAATTTGAAGATAAGCTATCCAAATTTTACAAAATGAAATACGCTATAACTTTTAATTCTTGGACTTCAGGATTAATTGCTGCAGTTGGAGCACTAGATATTAATCCAGGTGACGAAATAATAGTTCCAACTTGGACGATGACGGCTTGCCCAACATCAATTTTATTTTGGGGAGCGAAACCTGTCTTTGCTGACATTTCTGACAAAGATTTCAATATAGATCCAGTTTCCATAGAAAAAAAAATTAATTCGAGAACGAAAGCTATAATGATAGTTGATATACATGGAACACCTGCAAACTATGAGCGTTTATTAGAAATTAAAAAGAAATACAAAATTAAACTTATTGTGGATGCAGCTCAAGCTCCAGGTTCAAAATTTAAGAATAAATATACTGTCAACTATAGTGATATTGGTGGTTACAGTTTTAACAGACATAAACATATTCAGACTGGTGAAGGAGGGGTTTGTTTGACCAATAATAAAGAAATTGCTATGAAAGCAATGCTTATAAGAAATCACGGTGAAGGTGTTTTAAGTGATCCAAAAAAATTTAAAAAGATGCCTATGATTGGATTTAATTTTAGGATGACTGAAATGGAAGCTGCAATGGGATTAGCACAATTACCTAAATTAAAAAAAATCGTTAAAGAAAAATATGAAATAGCACAAATACTTACTCGTGGTCTAAAAAAACTGAAACACATACAAACTTTAAAAGAAAAGAAAAATTTTACATATTCATATTATATGTATCCAATTATTTTAGATTGCAAAAAAATTGGTAAAAAAAGAGATACCATAGTCAAAGATTTATTGAAATTAAAAATACAGTGCAGAGGTGGTTTTTACAATTTGCATAGATTGCCATTATATAAAGATAAAAAAAGTTACTTGTCCAAAAAATATCCTAAAATTTTTTCAGGTAACAAGAGAGATGAGAGATGTGTGGTAGCGGAAAAATTACATAATGAAACATTTCTTTCATTTCAACTTTGCTCGTTCACATACACTAAAAGTGATGCACATAAAATTGTTAAGGCTTTTAACAAGTTGTGGGAAAAATATAAAATAAAATAATGAAGAAACTTGTGGTTAGCAAAGATGCAGGGGGCGCTGTACTTTTATCATCATATTTAAATCTTAATAAATTAAAATTTGATGCCTGTTTAGAGGAACCAGCAAAAAATATATTTAAAAAAAAGTTTAAAAAAATAAACTTAATTAATTACAAAAACATTTTGAAAAATATTCAACATTATGACGAGGCATTAATAGGAACTGGAGTAAAAAAATTTGAAATTAAAGTATTAAATGCAATAAAAGATAGAATAATGACTAAGTCATTTGTTGATCATTGGTGTTTTTATAAAGAAAGGTTCTTATTTAATAGAAAAAAATATATTTTTCCTGACAAAATCGTAGCACACGACCATTATTCAAAAAAAGAACTTAAAAAAAAATTTCCCCACCAAAAGGTAATTCTAATTCAAAATCCTTTTTGGAAAGAACAGATTAAAAAATATCGTCAAAGGAAAAATACTAAATCATCTAATACGATACTTTTACTTATATCTTCTTTAAAAGAAAAGGATTTCAACAAGAAAACTATAAATATTTTTTTAAAAAACTTAAAAAAAAAGAAATTTAATGGTTTCATTATTATAAGACCGCATCCTCTTGATATAAAAAAAAATTTTATAAAAATTTTTCCTTACTTGAGATTTTTAAAATTTAAAATAAGTAAAAATAACGATATAGGAAAAGACATTTCGCTATCTAAAAATATCATTGGTTTTAAAACATCATCCTTAGTTTTAGCTAAAATGTTTAAGAAAGATGTTTATAGTTTTCATAAAAAAAAATTGTTAAAAATCTCTATTCCCCATTGCTCTATCAAGCATATTGATAAAATTAAATTTTAAGGATTTCCAAAACTTTTTCATTACCTTTTTTGCTTACGATTTTTTGATAACTACTTATTATTTTTTTTCTTACCAAAAAACTTCCTAATTTTTTTATGCCTTTTCTAATATTTAACACCTTGCATTTGGAAAAGTGGCCAAGGTGCTGACACCCAGTTTTTTTACTAAAATTCTCTGCAATATCTAGTTGATGCCATTGAGTCGATATTATTAAGCTCGGTGATTTCATTACTGCTGCCTCAAACTTTGTATACCCCCCAGAAACGATTGATATATCATGTTTAGAGAATGCATCTCCAATGTTTTTTAAACTTTTGTAAAGAATTAGTTTGTTATTAATTTTTTTTAAAAATTTTACAAAATCATCACTATATGATGAGCCGACAACCATTGAAATTTTTTTAAATTTAAGTCCTTTTAAAGCTTTTGCGATTTTTATATATGCTCCCTCATAGTTTCCACCTCCTAAAAGAATCATTATTGTACTAATATTTTTCTCAAGTTTTTTCTCAAAAATAGATTTTTTTAATATTTCTTGTGAAAATGGGAAAAATTTATTCCCAATATAAACTTTTGTATTTTTATCCTTACAAATATCCATTTGCATTGTTCGCTCTTGTGCACAAATTAAATAATCTGAATAATATGATTTATCAAGCAAATCATCAAAAATAACGAGTTTATCTGATTTTGATTTATAAAGTTTTTGAAGTTGAAATGTAGTATCTAAATTTTCTAGAAAGAAAAAGCGAGATTTAGAAAACTTTTTGAATAGGTTTTTCTCCTCTCTGTATGAAATATTATTTTTGAGTCTAATTTTTTTAAAACTAAAATT
>PBJR01000024.1 GCA_002721175.1 Flavobacteriaceae bacterium
TGTGGAAGTGCGGTAACGCATGTAGCTGACCAGTACTAATAGCTCAATTGGCTTGATTTATGCACTGAAAAAAATTTTATATTTTAGATAATAAATTTTAAACCGATACTTTGTGAAAAAATCAAAAATATCTATTAAAAAAATAAATGATCTTGTTTTTTTATTTAAAGATTTAAAAAAAAAAACTTTTTTTAGAAAAAATAAGTTCAATGTCTTGCGAGAATTTGATGAAGAAAAATATTCATCTATCACAGATCATGTTAAAAAAAATAAAAAGTTTTCAATAAAACTTTTAGATGACTTTGTTTTAAAATTTAAAAAATCAAAATACTACTTTTATAAAGACAATATTTTTTTTGGAAAAATTTTAAAGATACACAAAAAAAATCTAAAAATTCATGCCTCGCACATTAAAAAATTTATTATACCTAGTACCAAAAATAATATTGTAGAGCTCGGTGCCGGTTATGGATCGAAAATTATAAATTTGAAAAAAGAATATTTTAAAGTGCATAATGTACATGCATTTGATTTTTCAAAAAATTCCTTAAAAATTCTAAATTTTTTAAAAAAAAAAATTAAAATTAATGTTGGTTATTGTGATTTCTACTCATTAAAAATTAATAAAAAAATTGTACCCAAAAATTCAATTATATTCACCAGTTATGCTTTGCATTATATTCCAAATCATAAAGAGAAAATAATAGACTTTTTTATTAATTTAGAACCCAGAATTGTTATATTTTTTGAACCTTTCTATGAAAATTACAAAGGAAAAAAATATTTTAGCTATTGTAGAAATTATATTAAACAAAATAATTATAATAAAAATTTATTAAAAATACTCAAAAATTATCAAAAAAAACAAAAAATTAAAATTGTTAGAATTGAAAAAAATGTATTTGGAATTAATCCGCTTTTGCCTTATTCAGTTGTTGTGTGGAAAGTAGAAAAAGGGAAAACTAAATCTCTTTAGTCCAGAAAAATTTAAAATTATAATTTACCTTTTGGTATAATAATTCATTTTTTCTTTCAAATAGTTTCTTCCATCTCGTGTTTTACTGAACCACTTACTATCATCCCCGGTTGCACCCCAACTTTTAAAATCTCTTGGGTCTTTAGGATAATATGGACTCCCAATTTTGTAATTTTTAAAATTTTGATAATTCTTTTTTATTAATCTATTTTTATTTATTCTTGATAAAATTTCCCTATTTAACCTTAAGATTTTAGTTTTTGGCAAGATCGTTCTATAACCAAGCTTCTTCATCTGTTTATGAAGAACATGTTCAATTAAATGTATCTCCCAATCTTCTAGCTCACTTTTCCAATTATCAATTCTTTTTTTACTAAAGCCTAATATATTTTCACCTTCATGTGCAGATCTGGGAATTGAAACAAGTTTGTCATTGTTTTTTGTCCAGTTCAATTTTTTAAGCATATAATCTGAAAATTCCAAATTGATAAATTTGCAGATTTTTTTTGTGTATTTCTTTGGATCTTTCATGAGGTCCTCATACTTAAGATAGATGTACCTTTTTTTATTGAAACGTTTTTTATAGTCTAAAATATGATTTGCTGAATCGAGCCAATTAAAAATGCAATTAAGATATGCATAATTGGGAATAGAACTAAGCTTTTTCCAAGATGAAAAAACAGCCCTTGGATCTCTGACCAAGTGTATAACGCATCCGTCATCAAACATATCTAAAAAGTGAGGTATTGATCGCCAATTCATTGGAGAGGATTCGCCCCAAAATTTTTTTTTTGCCATTTTAGAAAAATAATTCATCAAATTTTGGTAAATGTTTTTGTATGTTATTTCAGATTTAATTTTTTTTTTAAGGTGGCTTCTATTAATTTGAAAATAGTGTCTATATTTAAGCCTAAGGTTTAGGTCAAAAAGCATGTTATCAACTTTTTTAATTGATAGCGGATTATAATTATTAAAAATAAATCTAAAAAAATGCAGCCTTTCATTTAATAGAAGATAATTTTTATTAGAAGATAAAAGGCTTACCAACAAAGAGTTGCCTGATCTCATTGTACATGTTACGAACAATTTTTTTATTTTTTTCATAATTGTCTATTTACATTTTTTATTGCAATTGATCTTATCAAGGGGTGAGCAACACTGTATTCTTTATATTTAGAACTTATAATCACTCTCCTTTTTTTAAATTTTCTAAATCGAATTTTTTTAATAGCCCTTACCATATTAATGGACCTAATTTTATCGTCAAACGGACCATTAATTTCTCTAATCTTTTTTGGAGTAGCGTACTCATTAATGAGAATGATCTGACCACCATCTAGCTTTTCAGATAAAATAAAAGTTGTACAAAATATCTTTTTAGTTGCAATTAGAGAGTAAAAAATAGTCGTGCTACCCTTAAAGTTTGGAAGTTTTCCTGGGTGAGAGTGAAGTAAATTTTTATTTCTTATAAGTTTTTTTGATTTAATAATTTTTCCTGGATAACCAGAATATATAATGAACTTATTTGGCGAGTCTAACAAAAGTCTAATTATATCTACTCTATCAACTGTGTCTGAATTTAATTTTACTAAATCAATGTTATATTTTTTTGAAAATTTGATAAAAAAAGCCTTATAAGTTTTTGAAAGATTTTTATTATCATTAAGATAGAAAATCTGATTGGGTAATATTTTGTATTTTTTAAAATATCCTAAGTAAGATAAAGATCTCGTTGTATTACTTAAAATTATAGAAAAATTTAATATTTTTTTTTCATAATCAAAGATCTTTGATATTATTTGAGAGTTTAAAGATTTTCTAGTCCTATAAAAGTTTAAGTAAAGGTTATCGTTGAATTTTAAAATAAAATTAAAAGTTGATAATCTATTTAAAATCTTAAATTTAATTAAACATAAGGCTAATATTGCAACAGTTCGGTTATTTGCATTTTTATTAGTTGTTTTAAAAAGATTAGAACTATACATTTCCTTTATTTTGAGATTATATTCATATTTTTTTCTTAAAGATAGGATATATTTTTTATCGGATATATTTAATTTTTTTTTTTTATATATTTTTTCAAGTTGGATTTTTGTAGTATTAAGTTTATTTTCTTTTTCATTTAAGAATTCTTTATTGTTAATGTATTCCTTAAAAAACTTTTTTCTTTCTGAAATAAAAATTTTTTCATCTTTCTTGTTAAATAAAAAATTCCTATAATTTTTCTTTCTAATTTTCTTTAATAGTTTTACCAGATATAAATTCATGCTTGATATTTGTGAACATTAATATTTAAATAAAGTCACAGCAGCGGTTAATCTACCTCTTATTTTCTTCATATCTAAATGTTTGTGCGGATCAACATCTTTGACACCGTGGATAGTTTGTCCATTATATAAAATCATGTCACCAATTTCAGTATAATCATCAAAACAGTAGATTTTTTGATTTTTATAAACTATTCCACCACCCTCTTTGTAATCTTTACCTTTTTTGGACATTGTTAATAAAATCTGAAAATAGTTTTTAATATAATTTTTTATTGAGATTGCTGCGCTGGTGTCTTTGTGAAGAGAAAGGAAGCCACCGCCTGCGGGGTAATGATTTATTCTTGAAGCTACAAATAAGTTATGTTTTGTTTTTCTTTGTTTATTTCCATAATTTTCAGGAAGTCCATACAACTTATTTTGGAATAGTAACATTTTATTGAAGATTTCGTGCATATTATAAATATCTTTACAATATAAAGGGTTATAAAAAGTTCTCATTATTCTACTGTTAGTTCTAGACTGAACAAGACCACCCGACATACCTATAATAACTCTCTGATAGTTTTTTTTAATTAGGTTGTATTTTCCAGGAGGCCTTATCCTATCGTTTTTTTGATTAAATTTTTTTTCAAAAGACTGTTTAATTTTTATCAATTTATTTTTTGAAATGTAACCTCTTACTATTAAAGCCTTATATTTTTTCAACATATTTGATATCTTTTTTGGTTTCAATTCTTTAAGATTTTTTATTGTCAGAATAGGAAATTTCATTTTCGTTTTAAAACTTTTGATTTTTTAATTATTTCTTTAACTATTACATTGATATACCTTTTATTTCTATCATTTTTAATAATTAAATTTGACCCTTTTGGTTTTCGATACTTTATATCGATACCAACTACATTTTTAATTCTTTTCTTAAGTGCTCTTTTATATAAATTTTTGTAATCTCTTTTCTTAATAAGAGTTTGAATTGGCACATCAATTAAAACTTCGAAATAACTTTTCAGTTTCTTTCTTGCAAGATTCCTATTTCTAGTTGAAGTAATATTTGCAGCACATATAACATTAATGTTTTGGTTTGAAATATAACTAACAAAATTTATCATTCTCTCTGCATTTTTGTTTCTATCTCGCAAAGAATAGCCTATATCATTTCCCATCAATCTCCTGAATTCATCACCATCAATAAGAATTAAGTTTTTAATTTTATTCTTTAAATTATTTAACAAGGCTCTTGAAATTGTTGTTTTTCCTGACCCTGAAATTCCAATTAACCAAATAATCATATTACCTTATTTTATATTTTCTTAGAGCTGCTAAATCTTTTAACGTATCAACCTCAAACCAAAAAGATTTAGTTTTCTGATATTTTAATTTAATGATTTTATTTTCAATTAGTAAATTTAAGAATTTTGTAAAATCTATCTTTTTATTATTTAACTTAAAATAAAAGTTCTTAATCTTTCTTAAGAATTTTTTATTAAATCTAATTAGTCCCATAAACTGAAATTTTGGCATTTTTTTTTCAATTTTAGTTCCAATATTTGTTATCTCACTCTTGTTAACAAGAACATTTTCGGCATCTAAAAAAATATTTTTTTCATGCATTCTCAATTTCCAAATTTTTTTCCAATTTGAATTAAGTAAAATATGATTTTTTTTAAAGACAATCATTTTTTTTAAGAGAGACTTATTGTAAACAATGTCCGAGTATGAAATTATTACATCACTTGATATTTCATTGTATGACTTAAAAAAACTTTCAACCATATTTGTATTTTTGTAATTCTTATTTTGCACAAATATAATATTTTTCAATCTACATTTCTTAATTTCATTTTTGATAAGATGAGACTTATATCCTCCAACTACTATAATTTTAGAAAATAAGTCAGAATTTTCTACTATTCTAAATAGTAAAGATTTATTTTTAAAAGAAATTAAGCTCTTTGGAATTTTTTTTTTTAATCTTGTTCCCATTCCTGAGGCTAATATAACAAGATTCATCTTATCAAACCCTTAATAATTTTTTTATCAAATTTCTTTAATATTTTTTCTCTCTCTGGGTGCCACATTATTCCAGCAATTTTATAGTTTGTGTGCTCAAAATACTCAATAATCTGATCTTGTGACTGAGCAAGTGATTTTAAGTTTTTTCCTAACATTTTTTCACTAAAACCAAAATCATGATATGAATTTACTTTAATTCCTTTTTGTTTTTGATTTTCATAAATCAAATGCTTTTTTTTTGTGTGATTCTTAATTTTTTTTAATTTTCCATTAAAGTGGATATTAATTCTTTGAGCTCCTCTACATATTCCAAGTAAAGGTACTTTATTTTTAATTGATAGATCAATAAGGACTTTTTCATTTTTATATCTGAGATCTTTTAATAATGGGTTTCCTCCTCCTGATAGGATAATTCCTTTTGGCATTAATTCTTTTAAAAACTTATTAATATTTTTTAATTTATTAGGTAATGGGACTGGAATATACCCAAGATTAGAAAATAGATTTGAAAGTTTAGTATCTAAACAATCTCTTAATTCTTTGTGCTCACCAAATCTTTCCATTCTTTGTGTAATAATTATTTTTTTCATATTAAAGGATTTTTAAAATTTTATTTTGGCAATTAAGCTGAACCTTATTTGAATTAATTAAGTTTGAAAATATTTTTTCTCCCACACCTATTGCCGCTGGAACGCCGAGTTCATTACATCTGATTGCCATATGAGAATTAACCCCACCATACTTAGTGATTAAACCTTTTATTTTATGTGAAAATAAAAAATCATATCCAGGGTCGGCATTCTCTATACAAATTATCTTATTAAAGTAATTTTTTGACTTTAAAAAATTTTTTAAATTATAAATTTCGGAAGTTACTATTTTATTCGATATAAAATTTGGTTCATTTTTTTCTAATTTAAAAAAATATATATCTTTTTCATGAAATATATTTGCAGGTAGCTTTATAAATTTATTCTTTAAACTTTGCAATTTTGATCTTTTTATTTCATCAAAAAAAATTTTTTTTAAATCATTATGGTTTAAGCTGTGGTAGAGTTTTTTAATAGTGCTTATTGATATGTACTTTAACTCTTTTTTTGAGATTTTTAATCTTTCAAAAAGGAGTTTTAAATTTTTAAAAATTTCATCGATACTCTTTGTGAAGACAAATTTAGAGTATTCTCGAAGGCGAATACTTTCAGTTATGAATTCAATTAGTTTTTTAGAACTTATATTGTAATTATTTCGATTTAAATTAATTTCAATTTTTTTTAAAGTTTTTTTTGAAAAATCAAATTTTTTTTGTCGAGAAACTTGTTTATTTTTCTTTACGATATCAAAATATGTTTCGTACCCATCTTTATAGTTAAATGCACCTATATCGTAGGTATTTGGCCGAAGATGACCATATTTTTTTATAAATTGTGATTTCTTTTTAGTTGTTAAATCCCGATTTAAATCAGAAGTTATCGTTTTTATATTTTTGAGAAATTTTTCTTTTTCATCAAAAGTAATAATTCTTTCATTGACTAATGAATTTAACAATTCAGTTCCTATAAATGCACACCTAGCTAATCCCGCGAAAGGCAAAGTTCCAAATTTTTTACAATCTTCAATTAACCAATGAATTTTGTCTAAATAATATGTTTTCGACTGAGAAACCTTTTTAATTTTGTCTTTTAATAGTTGAATTTTATTAAAATCTTTTTTTAGATTAATAAACGCAGTCTCATTTATTTTTTTAAGAGAATTAAATATTTTCTTTTTTTCTTTACTTGAAAATTTACTGTTTGGTAAGTCTTTCAATCTTTTTTTTAAAGAAAACGAAAAACAAGTAAAAGCAATTTCAAATTCAATTTTATCGTGTAGGTGAGGTTTATTTTTTAATTTTTTGATATAGAAATTGGTCAATTTTTCAGCAATTTTATTGTCAAGATCGGAAGGTATCCATGAGTTGAAGTCTATACGCAAATCAACGTAGGGCATTCCAAAAAAGGACTTGAGCAAACTGTTGTTTTCTAGGTCACGATATCCGTAATTTTTTCTCTGTAATGCCCAAACATTATCAGTGATTAACTCCTGGTAAAGTGAAAATGCTAGTGGACTTGGTCTTCTACCGATAATTTCAGCTGGATTCCAATCCGGCATAACACCAAAGCAAGTGGTATTTCCTAAAAGTGAATAATTTCTGTTTCGTATTTTGGATATCTTCTTGAAAAGTTTATTTAGATGATCACTAAAATTACTATCCATAGAATAAAAAGTTTTACCTTTTTTCGTTATTAGTTTTCTGACTTGCAATAAATAGATTTTTTGATTTCTATCCACTGCAAATTCAATATCTAAAAATTTTTCTTTAAATTTTTTTTTTAGTTCATCAATTAGTTTTTTAATTTTTTCTATTTTTTTAGGTATTTTATAAGTACTATTTGGATACACATAGTATGTATGATTATTTTTTTCTCTTCCTGAGGTAATAACTGAACTATCTTTAGATTTTGACAGATTTATTACATAATATGGTGAGTTATCATTTTTATCACATGAAGTGGCAACTCCTGAAAGATAGATATTTTCTACCATTTTTTGTATTAAAATCTTGTTTTTATCGTGACTATGATACCTATAAGAGTCAATTACTTTTGAAATCTTATTTTCTAAGTCATGATAATCTTTTGTTTTGATATTTAAAAAGGATTTAAATTTGCCCGCAGCTGATTTTCTTCGAGTATCTTCAGAAAAATTCGATGACCTAACAGCTACATTTCTAAATTTTTTTCTTATTAAATTAAGATAAAATTTTTTATTTTTTTTATAATCTTTTACGTCAAATAGAATTACTTCAGGAATTATTGCAGTCTTAATATTAAGATTTTTGAGTACTGTGCCTTTATCTTTAAGATCCATGATTAAAATTAGAAAAAGCTTTAAATTAAGTCAGAAGGAACTGAAATATCTTTTTTCCTTTTTACTTCTTCAGCATCCATTAGGTCATTCATTACATTTGAATAAGATCTACCTTCATCTGGCCACTTTGTATTTTCCCAGTCTGGACAGTTTCCACAGAACTTATGACAAGAAAAATCATTTGTCATATGAGCTTTTCTTAATTCATTCATGAACTCACCATTCCATACCTTTTTTATCGTCGTCTGAGAAAATTTTACAAATTTTGATTTATATTTCCAATCTCCTGGACAATAACCTATATAACCTGTAGGTGATAATATCAGTCTTTCCCAAGGATATAAACAAGGTTTCCTCTCTATTTTGTTTTCGACTTGATTGAGTATCATAGAATCTTTTCTTTCTTCTACAGCTCCTGCTGCAGAATGTTGTTGTCTAATGACTACAAAGTCAGCACCTGATTCTTTCCAAAATTTTTCAAATAAATTTGTTTCATTCTTATTAAGCTCTTGTTCCACGTAACTAACAATTAGTTTGGATTTAAACTTATTTTTTTTAATAAGATCGATTAATTTTAAAACGTTCTTTCTTGTAACATTTAGATCACCTTTTACTCTTATTTTAGAATAGGTTTCGTCGTAAAAGGCATCAAGACTTACATCAAAAACATCCACCCCAGCTTCAAGCAGTGCGATTGCTTTTTTTTCAGTTAATAGCCTACCATTAGTTGTTACATTAATTGGTACAGATGGAACTGTTTTGTTAGTGTACTGAACCATTTCTAAGAATTTCTTATGTATCAAAGGCTCCCCATTGCTGGTGTATCTAATATAATTACAGTGGCCTAAACCGTCCTGTTTTATTTCGTCAATAAGCTTTTTATGAAGATTAAAGTCCAATTGAGCACCCGACCATAGATCAGACCCTTGAAAAACTGGATGTGGACAATGAATACATTTTAGGTTGCAGTATTCGGTTACATCAACCATTATTTGAGATGGAAAAATAGGTGATAAGTGTTTTACAAAACCGAATTTAGTATTTTTTGTCATATGTTCAAAATTTGAACAGTTTTAATAAATGATATACTTTTTGTAAAGATAAATATCATTTATTTGAATTAAAAACCCTTTAAAAAGCTAAATATTCTGCCCATTATTAGCTTTTTTATATTTATTAAATGAGAATTGAACGTCATAGAAGAATAATGCTTTTTATAAAATCTCAAATTAGATTTAGTATAAATTTCCGCTTTCTTGGATTTAAAAGGGTGCACGCTGTTTGTATAATTCACTAAAGGATTTTTTAAAACTACATATTTATATTTTTTAAGATTTAGTCTAATCATTAAATCTCTATCTGCTGAATATGGCAAATTTCCATCTAGCATGCCAATTTTTCTAAAAGCTCTTGCTTTGATAAAGATATTTGAACAAATTAAACCCGGATTATAGGTAAGCCAATCTTGTAAATTAAATATAGCTGGAACTTTTCTTACAAAAATTTTTTTTTTCTTATAAATATTATTTATAGGTGAAATAATCAAATGACAATTTTCTTTTTTAATTATTTTCTTGCATTCTTTTAAATAATTTTTTTTCCAATAATCATCATCATCTAGGATCGCTAGAAACTCAGACTTACTTTTTTTAAAACCTAAGTTTATTGACTCAGGTGAGGAATTCTCTTTATAGTCCTTTCTAGCAATATATAATATTCGAATTTTGGTATTTCTCTTTAAATTTTTTATATATTCTAAAACTTTTTTATCAGAAGCATCGTCGACTATAATAATTTCAAATGGCTTTTCTGTTTGTGTTAGTACTGATTTTAAAGCTGTTTTTAAAAGCTTCAGTCTTAAACGAGTTGGAATTATAACTGATATTTTATTTTTTATCATTAAGATCTTATATTACTCTATCAATAGCAAATTATCGTTAATCTTATAAATTTTATTATAATATAGGTTTGCTAACTTAAACTTACTTATCACATACTCCTTTTTAAACCCCTCTGGATTTTTATGTCGATATCTTTTTAATAAAAAAAAACTTTTCAAAAAATAAAAAAAACTTTTAAGATAGTAAATATTTTTATCAATAAAGTTATATTTAAATAGTTCTTCTTTTCTAACTTTTTTTAATCTTTGGAACTCTTTAATTACTGTTTTACCACTATCTTCTTTTATATAAAGATAGCCGTTTTTTTTAAGGAAATTTATCTTTTCGTTAAAGTTCATATTTAATTTTTTTTTAAGCTGATTGGGATTTGAAATAATATTTGTAGATATTTTGTCTGAAATATTTTCTTTATGTAATAAAATTCTCTTTTGAAGTTTTATAAAAATTACTTTCTTTTTTGCAATAAGTCCTTGTACTGAAGATGTGCAACCTCGATGCAAAACCGCTTCCGAACAATTAATCCAGGGGGTAATATCGAATTTCCTTTCAATTTTTATATTCTTAAATCCTTTAGTTGACGATCTCCAATGATCTATATTTTCACTTGGATGCGGTCTTATTACTAATTTTGGAAGCCCCTTGGTTTTCTCGTATTCTTTTAAAAATTTCTTAAATAGTATAAATTCTTTATAACCATTTTTTAGTCTTTTAATCAATGCAGGTATCTCATCGTAAGCATTAGTATTTTTCCAATGGTTTAAATCTTGCCTCTTTGAATATCTTTTAATTTGATTTAAATCAGTGCATATAAAGTTGGATGAAAAAAGATAATAATTTTTATATTTTTGTTTTATTTCATCAGACTCCTTCTGATAGAAGTTTTGGCTTTTTGGTTTCCAGAGATCAATTCTCGGCCAGCCTGCTAGAACAATTTTCCCCCTCATTTTTTTTAAAATTTCGTCTTTGGCAATTTTATAAACTCTTTTTGACACACAAAAATATAAATCTATAAATTTCAATGTATCAAAATAAAATCTTGTTGGTATCTTAAAGGATAACCTGTAATTGTTAATGGGACCTATCTCTTGATCAATTACAGCATGTGCATCACATTTTTCATTTATGAACTCACACATTTTCTTTTCAAGCCCACCTTTTTCAATATAGATACCACCTTTTCCTCTCTTTTTTTTCAAGTAATCAAACAATGGTCTTTTAGCACCAATTAATACTCTGTAATTTCTTTTAATAGCGAAGTGTGCAAACAGTATATATGAGTCAAACTCTCTATTGCGCCATTCGATTGGTATATAAATAGTTTTTTTTTTCATTTTTTAAAAATTTTTATAAAGTGATTGTTTATTACCATTCCATCTAGCTGACTTCTTTTCAAAATACTTATCACATCACTTAAATCTGTGGCCATTGGCTCTCTGTGCATATTAAGCGACGTATTTATTACCAAAGGTATTTTTGAAATTTTATTGAACGAGTTTATTAATTGATAATACGATTTATTGTCTTTCTCTTTAAGTATTTGGGGCCTAACAGTATTATCCCCTGGATGTGATGCTCCGCGAGCTAGTAATTTATACTTATCATTTAGAGAGAAAGAGTTTGTCATGTATTTACAAGACAAGTTCTTTTTATTTAAAATTACTTTGCTTTGAAATTTATCTAAAACTGTTGGACAAAAAGGCATCCAAAAATCTCTATATTTAATAGAGTTATTAATTTTTTCAGTTATTCCAGGAAAATTTGGGTTCGCAATTATTGAACGATTACCTAAAGCTCTTTGACCAAATTCTGCTCTTCCAACAGCTCTACCGATTATTTTACCTTCATAGATTTCTTTAGATAAAAACTTATTCGAAATATTATTATAAATTTTGAAATTTCCTCTGTAATTTTTAATTTCAGGCAAATATTTATCAAGACCTGTCACATTTATATCTGGCCCCAAATAAGGAGAAGATAAAGGTTTAATACCTAAAATATTTTTATTGTCTTTAATAAACCTTTTTTCAGTGGAATAGTAACATGCACCAATAGCATTAGACTCATCTGACGGAGATAATGGCACAAAAATATTTTTAAATTCTTTTAAATCTGATATTATACCATTTGTTTTCACATTCATTGCCACACCTCCCCCATAGCAAAGAACGTTACGTCCAGTCCTTTTTTTAATTCCTTTCATCCACTGAATAGAAATTGAATTAAGTGTTTCTTGTAATGCGCCTGCGATACCATCGAATCTATGTCCTTCTAATTTTTCTTTAAATGTATAATAGAGATCTCTCGGTCTTTTTTTATATGTAATATTCAGTAAATTATTCGTAATTTTAAAAATATTGTTAAAATGTTTGAGACTTTTCTGAATTTCACCTTTCGTAGCATAAGGCGCCAAACCCATAACTTTATATTCATCATGATAGGGCCTCATGCCAAGTAATAAAGTCATCCATTGATATAATCTTCCAATATCTGCTGTTTTTGAGCCAGATAAAATTTTTAAACCCTTTTTAGTTGGAATACTCACTGCGTTGTTGTATCTACCCCCGTCTCCCTCCAAATGTGCAACCACAACGTCATTTCCTCTATAAGGGCTTGAATAATATGCGTGGTAATGATGACATAAATAATGTTCTACAAATTTAACTTTTTTTTTGTCGATACCCAAATATTCTTCTATTGCTTTCTTTCTTAAAATATTGAAGTCATGTTCAATTTTTTTGTCACTATCTTTAAAATTTATTTTTGAGGTATCGTAGTAATGATTAAGTTTTTTTACTTTTTGTTCTCCAGACATTATATAAAAGTAGTGATCATCAACCTTTGATTTTTCGAAAAGTTTTTTCTTCCAATAAAAGTTATTTTCAAAATTCCAATCTTCGATTTTATAAATAGCTGGCCGTTTTAATAAAACATTTGCAATTCCATTTTTATTAAATGATTTATTTGAGATCGCAACTTCATCTACTTCTTCAGGTTTTATATTGGCAAAATTTAAACAAAATTTGGCTGCTTTAATTGGCATTCCAACATCATTTTTAATTTTCGAAAATCTTTCCTCATGACTAGCGGCAACAATATTGCCATCTATCATTAAACACGCTGATGCATTATGAACTTCATATATGCCAAGAACAATAAATCTTTTTTTCATATTTTGTTGCCCTTATTAAAAATATAATCAACCCAACTAAGAAAAGGAATCCATGNAAGANCAATATCATTANATTTTTGTTTATATTTCTCTGGATNATAATCNTGAGCTTTTATATTTATATTATTANNACTAAAAATTTTTACATCNGCNTAATCCAAGGTTCTATTNTTNGCCAAAAAATTATCACAATTTAGTTTTTTACATATCTCTAATAATTTAAATTCTNTTTTTTCTTTAANACNAAACTCNGAACTGTANCAAAAATTCTTTTTNATACTAAAAAAATCGCATGCTTTAGAAATCAATTTNACATTTAACTCACAAAGANTTTTAATTTTTTCATCTTTNATTATAGAAAAAANNNCTTCAGAAAATTCNNNAAAGTNAGGTGAAAATTGATAAGTTTCCTTAATATAAATAATATGTTGCTTTCTCCACTCATTATCTTCTCTAAAAATTTCCACCTCNTTAATATTTTTTTTTTGAGATTTCTTATCTATTGGAACACTTAACCATTTAACTTCTTCAGACTTGGGANTTTTTCTAATTTTATTTCTATTCTTCCACTCCCGTTTTATGTANTGNACATCATCCAAAAAAACAAAAACATCTGANCTTTTAATTAAATCAAAATAACCTATCCATGGTAAATAATGTGGTTGTAAAATAGAACACGTTTTTTTAAACATTTTTCCTCATNAGATTAATTACAAACTTTGGTTGTTGANCAATNTTAATTNNACTTATTTTTTTAAATATAAATCTCATTAAANTTAAATCNTTTTTAGTNTCCAATGATAACTTNAAATTTTGGTATTTTAGTGANTTTTCATGTTTTGGTCTAAGAATTTTAAATTTNCTCTCGTTTTCAAAACAATAATTTTCTATATGTTCTTTATGTCTTNTTTTTTTAATCTTTTTTTTTAANGTACTGATAGTTTTTTTTTTAAAAATNACNAANCTNTATCCGAAAGGNCAAAAATTTTTANNAAATGGACTNGACAANTCCCATTTATTANCNTTCTTTAACATTTGNTTAATATCTTTATCCAGAATNGTTGGCATTACTAAAAAATTATCTGCATTNGCCCTTANNATTAAGTCTGGGTTNTTGTTNANTTTGATTATTGNATTATAGAATCTATTAAAAACATCATTTTTTGAACCTCTNAAAAATTNNAAATTAAACTTTTTTGCAACCCTTACTATCTTATCATCTCTCTTATCTTTAGTCGTGGCTANAATAAAATCTGTAATATACTTTGACTTTNTTAATCTTTGTAAAAATATTTTTAAAACATAATTGTTNCCAACTTTTTTAAACAATTTATTTTTTAATCTTNGCGAACCTGTTCGAGCAAGAATTACNGCCAAAACCTTTTTTTTGCTTTTTTGANCATTGTTTTGAATATTAGNCATTAAAATCATNTAAATTAAAGTTATTTTTAACTTTACAGTTCAAATATTGAACGATATATATTGTTCAAAATTTGAACAATGTCAACAGATAACAACCAAGATCAATTTAATGTTTTAAGGACAATACAAAAAAAACCTGAAGTTTCTCAAAGAGAAATGGCTAAAGAGCTGGGTTTTAGTTTGGGAAAACTAAACTATTGTATAAATGCTTTAATACAAAAAGGTTTAGTAAAAATTGATAACTTTAAAAANAATCCTAACAAAATAGTTTATAGATACTTACTNACCCCCAAAGGAATTTCTTTAAAAACTAAACTTACANTCTCGTTTATGAAAAAAAAAATGGCNGAGTATGATGAGTTAAAAANAGAAATTGATGATAATTAAACTTATTAATTTCAANNAACTTATANAATGAAAACTTATTTAATNACTGGNGTGATGGGCTTTGTNGGATCTCATTGGGCTGAAAATCTTCTTTCGAAAGGTGAAAAAGTAATTGGTATTGATATCCATCAAGATTTTAAAGATCTGAACAAGNACAAGAACTTCTCNTTTTTTAAAGAGNCAATTGTAGATAATAAAGAAANACTNNACTCTCTNATAAANGATTCAGATTATGTTTTACATTTAGCNTCAATNGCAGAACCTGCTCAATATATCACTCATCCGAAAAANATAATTCAAATTGCAGCACTTGCAGCAATAGATATAATTGANATNTGTGCAAAATTAAAAAAAAGNTTATTTTTTACATCAACTTCNGAAGTNTANGGAAAAAATCCTAAAATTCCATTTAGAGAAAATGATGATAGGGTTTTAGGATCAACGACNACAAAAAGATGGTGCTATAGCTCATCAAAAGCTCTGGTTGAACANTATTTAGAGGCTTGNGTATCACANGANAATNTTGATTATAGAGCAGCAAGATTATTTAATGTGTATGGACCAAGGCTNAAAGGAAGAGTCGTTGCTTATTTCCTCAAAAACAGTTTACAAAATAAAGATTTAGACATCAATGGCACAGGAAAACAAACAAGNTGTTTTACTTATATAGATGANGTGATTGANGCTTTCAATTTGATNCTTCACGCTGACAATTGTAAAAACCAAATATTCAACATTGGAAGTAATGATGAGATTTCAATAGAGGAATTTGCAAAAAAAATAATTAAAATTACAAAAAGTAAATCAAAACTAAGGAAAGTAAGCTATAACGAGCAATTTGGAAAAAGTTATGAAGATATTGACAGGCGAGTACCAGATATATCAAAAATAGAAAATTATGTTAACTGGAAACCTAAAACATCTTTGGAAGATGGTATAAATTTAACTTTAAAATTAGAATTTAAAAANTAAAATTTATTTTATGAAAA
Organism: Flavobacteriaceae bacterium; assembly: GCA_002721175.1. GTDB lineage: Bacteria > Bacteroidota > Bacteroidia > Flavobacteriales > Flavobacteriaceae > UBA3537. The sequence goes on from PBJR01000024.1 coordinate 16,035, forward strand.
ATTATTATTATGGTAAACAAAAAATTACTAAAGCGGATATAGTCTCAGTTTTAAAAGTATTGAAAAGTAACACGATTAGTCAGGGACCAGAACTTTTAAACTTAGAAAAGAAAATATCAAAATATTGTGGATCTAAATATTGNGTAGCTGTATCAAGTGGCTCAGCAGCATTACATCTAGCAGTTCTTTCGCTNAATTTAAAAAAGCCTTTTTACGGCTTAACATCTCCAATTACTTTTGTTGCAACGGTAAATTGTCTTTTACATTCTGGAGGAAAATTTGACTTAATTGACATTAATTTAAATGATTACAATATTGACCACTTAAAACTTGATAATTATCTTAAAAGAAAAAAAAAACTTAAGCAAAAACTTCCAAAAATATTGCTACCGGTTCATTTTGGGGGAGTTCCTACTAAAATGGACAAAATTTACAAGACATGTAAAAAGTATAACATTAAAATAATTGAAGATGCTAGCCAATCGCTTGGAGCAAAATACAAAGGTCAAAATGTTGGATCATCAAAATANAGTGATTTGACAGTTTTTAGTTTGCATCCGGTAAAATCTATAACAAGCGGCGAGGGGGGCTTAATATTAACAAACTCTAAAAAAATTTACCAAAACNTACTTNAACTTAGGATAAATGGAATTTTTAAAAATAGCAAAAAAAGTTGGGTACACGATATGAAAGAAACTGGATATAATTACAAAATTTCCGAGATTAATTGCGCATTAGCCAGTTCACANTTAAAAAAATTGGATNTATTTATTTACAGGAGAACACATATTGCTGAATTTTATATGAAACATTTAGATAACAAAATATTTGATTTTCAGAATGTAGATAAGTTTTCAAAATCAGCTTGGCATCTCTTTATAATTTTCTTTAAAAAGAAAATATCTCAGCGAAAAAAAAGCTTATTTTATGAAAANCTTGNTAAAAAGAAAATAAACCTTGATATTAAATANAGACCNATTCAAAGTTTNACTTATTTTAAAAAAAATTTCAGAATTAACAAATGTCCGAACTCTGAAGTATACTTTAATCAATCATTTTGTTTACCTATTTATGTTGACTTAAAAGACACAGACTTAAAAAAAATTTGTAAAAATATTAACAAAACTGCAAAAGANATGAAGTTATGAAAACTATAAAAGTGGGAAAACATAAAATNGGCAACGANCAAAAAGTAAGATTTGTTGCTGAATTAGGTGTAAATCATTTAGGCAGCTATGAAACTGCAATTGAAATGATTGATAAATCCATAGAGGCGGGCTCTGATTTTCTAAAGTTTCAAACATANAAAAGTGAAAAAAGATATGACAGAAAAACTAATTCAAAAGCAGACAATTTTATAAAAAATTTGGCTAACTGGGAGTTTAATCGAGAAGATGATGAAAAATTATGGACATATGCTAAAAACAAGGGAGCTCAAATTTTCACTTCCCCATTTGATGTTGAAAGTTTGAGTTTCGCAGAAAAAATGGGAAGTATCGCTTATAAAATAGCTGCATTCGAAATAAATAATCATGTTCTNATAGAAGAAATTTGTAAAACAAAAAAACCAATTTTTATATCAAGAGGAATGTGTACCCTTGAGGAAATGGACAAAGTTGTAAACATGTTTGAAAAGTATTCTTGTCCATACGTAATACTTCATACAATATCATCTTATCCTNTAGAAAAAATTAATAGCAATTTGAACATGATACATACACTTAGAAATAGATATCATTGTCCTATTGGACATTCGGATCATACCCATGGGACNGAAATCCCACCTTTAGCTGTAGCAGCTGGTGCTGATGTAATTGAGAAACATTTTACAGTAACACCAAAAAGAAGAGAGTCTGATAATTTTTTCTCAGTAACTAAAGAGGAGGTGGAGGAAATAAAATTCAAGATTGATCAAGTGAGAAAATATATGGGAAGAGGAGATATTGAAAAGATCCCTACAGAGGAGTTTATGTGGGAATTTCGGAGAAAAACGTAGATGTTAATATATTTTCGCTCAAAAGGTGGAAAGGTTTATGGATGGGGAAACGTAGTTAGGATGGCCCATTTAGCAAAATATCTCAAAGATCACAGGGGTCATAAAATAATCTTTTTCTATGAAGGAGATAAAGATTTAAAAGAATTTTTAAATAATTTTAGTTTTAAAAAAA
>PBJR01000025.1 GCA_002721175.1 Flavobacteriaceae bacterium
CATTTTTTACAAAAATTTNCTCTGTAAAAGTTCTNAGATTTTCAGGAACATTTAAATTACCTGAGAATAAAAACATAGCATCATAAAAATTTGAAATCCCAGTATTTCCAAATCCAGAGAAATCTCTTCTAAAGGGGGTGTATTCATGAAAATCAAGGGCTACTTCAGGATTAAATTCACTAAAATTTTTTTTAAGTAAAACCGACTCTTGAGCCATTAATTTCGTCTGATCTCTGTTTAGATCCAAACCATTGTTAGCATATCTACTCAATCTCAAATACCCATCAATATTTGCCATTGGAANAATTGCCATACTAATATTNTTTNTAAGATGTTGATGATTATCTAATANCTCCGCGATAAAATATAGGATACCTTCCGTACTTGCACTTTCATTCCCGTGTAGGCCTGCTTGGATCCATACTCGAATTGGATTTTTATTATTTTGATTTTTAATATATACAATTGGAATATTGTAACCTTTTTGGCTTTCACCTAAATAATTTACTTCAAAAAGTCCTGAATACTTTTTTTTATAATCATCAAGAAAAGAGATTAGTTCTTCATAATTAGTNTAACCTTTTTTCTTTTTAAATGCTGGAGTAATAATTTTTAGCTTATCATAATCCTTGAAAAACTTATCAGTTACAATTTTAGGCTGCATATTTGGCTGAGAAAAAGCAGTTAAAATAGCAAACAAACTGGTAAATATATAAATTCTAATCAATGACATTTTTTAAAATGAAAGAGTTAACATCATTCGTAAAATATTTTCACCACCAGATACAGGATACTGTGAGCCTCTATAATCACTTATTCCATGACTACCATCTACCCATGAATAAGATGCTTGGATCTTTGCACCATAATTTTTTGTCAGGAATTTACCCAAACCTATTGTGTACTGATTTGGTCTATTATTATACAAAGGACTGTTTAAATATGAAAAGTCTTCAGAAACTAAATGAGTATATCTTCCATCAATCGATAAACCGTTCTTGAACAAATAGCCCATTTGAATATTGAAAGCTTCCCCTAATATCATCTGGTTTCGAACATATTCTTCAGGCGATATGTCTACAAAGTCAGTAGTTCTACCAACTCTTTTTCTAAAACTAGTTGTGTATGNTTGCTGATCTAGAGGTAAATCACTGTAAGCATCATTTCTATGNGTTATATCATCAGGAATTGAANCACTTGACTTAATATATTCTCCNAAAGCAAAAAACCCTTTATATTTAAACATGAAGTCAATACCATATTTCGTATAATCTGGAAGTCTTTCTTCCCCTCTATCGAAAGAGCCATTTCCGTTAGAATCGTTTATGTAGATAAACTGTCTAGAATAAGATTCTGATCTCCCCCTTCTACTAGTAACATCATTAAAAACAGAATAGTGAGCTCCAATAACTAATTTTGGTATTAATTCCCGTACAACATCTACTTGTCGCCATTGTCCATATTTAGCAAAAGTTCCAAATGGAAGAAAATCAATTCTTCCTCCAACTTTCAAACCTCCTTTGTCAGCATNAAAAACATTTTCACCATCGCCGTTGGCCACTGAAAAATAAGGCCTCAAGTAAGCACCACCTTTAGTTCTAAAATTTCCTCTAAATAAAAGCCCAAATTCTCTCAANGANGANAAAGATGAAGTTAACCTACTCCTTTCGACAAATTGTAATGTATTTGATCTCATCCAAACTTCCCTATTGTCAGTTTTAGGCATCCTCTGACCGAAGGTAACCCTTATTTGATTAGTTATGTTGTACCTGACAAATGCATCAAGTAAATATTTTTTTGATGCAAAATATCGTTCAGGACCATTACCAGTTAAATCAAATTGTAACCTATANTAAAGNCGCTGATTTCCTGGATTTCCCTCAAAATTAATTCTAGCNCTTCGCATTCTAAAGCGATTAGCAAATCTAATTTCATTATCNCCTTCGTATTCAAGGGACTGGAACCAAGGCTGTAACCAACCCCTAATTCTAAATGAATAACTGTCATCCTGCGAAAGACGAACTCCTTCTCCAAGATTATAGGACTCTAAAGAAATATCATCTTGAGCTTCTAATTGAATAGTAAAAGTGAAAATCAATATTAAAAANATCCAGTTTNTATTTTTTAGTTTAATAGACTTCATAGAAAAATTAATGTTAGTGCCTTAGAATGATGAACCATCTAATCTTTTACCAGGTGAAAATAAACTATNGTTTGACTCTGGAATTCCAGCATGCTGTTCAAAATCACCAGCCAAATCTGGATTTCTTGTATATGATTCGTCAGGGTTGTTTGATAAAGGTTCTATATCAAATTCTAAAAATGAAACACCATTTTGATCAGAAACAGTTACAAAATCTCCAGCATTATTCATATTTAAGAGTCCTGTTGATGAAGATTGAACTATTGATCCTCCAAAATACTCATCTGAATTTCCAAAACCATAATTAATTGGATCTCCGCTTCCAAAAACTACAATTGAACCATTTGAAGGAACGACAGTACCTTCGGGAAATACATGTCTTAATTGAGCTGCATCCGAAATTGTATATCCAGAAATATCTACAGACTGAGTTCCTAAATTATAAAATTCAATGAATTCGTCNCCTTGGGCTTCTCTGACCCCGTCTCCATTAGCGTCTCCCTGGTCTCCGCTTGGGGGATCATATAAAACNTCGTTGATAATTAATCTTGGAAATGGACAACCATCATATTCATAGTAGCCAAATAAATCGGGGCAACTATCCAGACTATCTGGNATATTATCACCATCAGTATCTGATTCATCATCCAATAATATGATTTCTACAATAGCNGGTGAAAAAATATTTACATCTNAAGAATTAATTTCTAATATAATAGTTTCAATTCCCTCAAGTTGCTGATCATCTATTGGAAAAATTGAAATATTACCACTATCATTTCCAGAACTGACAATAATCTCCTCAGAGCTAACAGTAAAATCATTGTTAAATTGTGCTGTNCCAGAAACGGTTACAGGAAAAATTAAGTCATGATTAGTTGTTGAGTTAAGATTAACTGTAAGTATAACCCCGGACTGGTCATTTTCATTTAAATTTAGAGATGAAGATGATAAGTTTAAAGTAGGCTTTATATCATCTGTNGAACAACTATTTACTAATAAAAGAATTGTAACAATGGAAAAAANNTTTTTTGTAATAAATCTGTGTTTCATTTTTATTGTGTAGTTTGAAAGATAAATCTTGAAGTTATTTATTAAAATAAAGATACCATATATTTTTCAAATCAAAATATTTGTAATTATTTTTATGNANTTGATTTTAAGTTATTTTGAATAAATGCAACTAAATAAAAAAAAAATAGGNTTTTTNTTAGGCCCTATTATTTTTATGATAATAAGGGNTTTTTTTCATCCCGAAGGACTTAACGATTCTGCCAACGCNGTTCTAGCTTCTACTTCTTGGGTTGCTATTTGGTGGATAACAGAAACTTTACCAATATCTGTTACGGCATTATTACCTATAGTTTTATTTCCTTTAAGCAATGGACTTGATTTAAAATCTACTACCGCTCAATACGGCCATAAGTATATTTTCTTATTTCTTGGNGGTTTTATTTTAGCTATNGCTATTGAAAAGTGGAATCTACATAAGCGTATAGCACTAACAATTATAAAAATTGTTGGGGCTAATATCACATCTATAATTCTTGGATTTATGATTGCAACTGCTTTTTTATCTATGTGGATTTCAAATACGGCGACTGCAGTTATGATTTTACCTGTTGGTATGGCNATTGTATCNCAATTGAAAGATAACTCTAAAACAATTGAAAAGGAAAACTTAATTTTTGCAAANGCTTTGATGCTAGCAATTGCTTACAGCGCTTCAATTGGTGGTATGGCTACTTTAATTGGAACACCTCCNAATTTGATTCTTTCAGGTGTAATTCANGAAACATACAATATTGAAATTTCTCTATCTCAATGGTTTTTGTTTGGTTTTCCAATAAGTCTACTTTTTTTAATTTTAGCTTGGATATACCTTACAAAATTTGCATTTAAATTCAAACAAAAAAAATTTCCTGGAGGTAGGGATGAAATTAATAGACAACTGAGTAATTTGGGTGAGGTTACNTTCGAGNAAAAAGCAGTTTTTTATGTATTCATTGCAACTGCATTTGCTTGGATATCAAGATCCTGGTTCTTAGAACATTTCATCCCAAAAATAGATGATACGATTATNGCAATAATTTCAGCTATAATACTTTTTATTTTACCAAGCAGTAAAAAAAATACTGCATTATTAAACTGGCATGATGCCCTCAAATTACCNTGGGGAATANTATTATTATTTGGTGGGGGAATGGCNTTGGCAATTGGTTTTCAGAGCAGTGGCTTGGCCCTNTGGATTGGCGAACAATTAAAAACTTTAGACACAATTCCTCTAATTGCATTAGTTTTTATCGTTATTGCTTGCATNAACTTTGTAACAGAAATAACTTCGAATATGGCTACAACAGCTCTGATGCTTCCTATTTTAGCATCTCTTGCAAATGCAATAGATGTCCATCCNTATTTTCTACTAGTTGGAGCTACTGTGGCCGCTTCATGTGCATTTATGCTCCCCGTTGCAACTCCTCCCAATGCTATCGTTTTTGGATCAGGGCACCTAAAAATTAAAGANATGGTCAGTAAGGGACTTTGGTTAAACATTGTATCTATTATTATTTTAACATTAGCAGTTTACTTTATCCTACCGATGCTTTGGGATTTTCCCGACCTAAGCTAAAATTGACAAATATTAAAACAAAAAAAGTAAAGAAAATGGCAACTATTTTTCCTAATTCTTCTTTCTTTTTTTCTTCAATCAGTAATAAATGTTTTGGATTTAATGAATTTGGTGTTCCAATCCCCTCTTCAACAGATATTGTATTAATTGAGGGTAAAGTTTTTTGTACATGAAACACTTTATTAGAAAAATTATTTTCCCATGTAATACTATCAACAAGTTTACTTTTATTGTCAAGCAAATAAATAAATTGTCTGNTGTTCTTATCAATTAAGTCACCTGAAAAATCTATAACTTTAAGCATGTTAAATNTGATNTTTTTGATATCTGTTTCTCCTTTAGAAAAAATCAACTTCCAGTTTTTTAAAATAATTTCTTCTTTTTTTTCACTGTATANCTCTATCCACTTGTTTGTATCATAAATACCTAATCCNCCAACTTCATTTATTTTAATTTTATCTTTCCAATGACTGTCACCTACATATTTGTAGCTGATATTTATATTTTGTGTTTCTTTATTCACATTTATAATTGTGTCTCTAATTGAATTATATAATGTAATTTTATAGGCCTTGGATTTACCATTTATTGAAATTATTGGCCTATACAAAGGCTTAAAACTTACCTCAAAGGGAATCGGTATTTCACTAAAAAAAANNCCANTATATTCATTTTTATAAATATTATTTTGATTGATAGTGACACATCCATGTTTCAATGAGTCAATTTTAATATTCAAATTAAAATCATTTTCAATACTAAACTCTTTCTTCAAATGTGTCAAAAAAGAGTTACTTCTTTGATTCGCAAAATCTCTCAGGAGTTCAACATTTTTCTCCCATTTTTTAAGGTCACCCTTAACATATTTAAAATGCTTTATTAGTTCAGGTCTGTAGATTCTTTCAAGAGAATCAATTGCTCGATTTACGTTTTCGGGANGAAATGACGNTGANAATGAATGACANACCTGATTTATAAAATCATTTTTAATNTNCTGNTTTTTTAAAATTTTTCTCAATANAAGTGTGGACCATTTCGGATTATGCCATTTAGTTTCAGTATCACTTAGTCTATCCTTTAAAAAATTGTAGTTAGGTCTTATGAACCCCAAGTCCGTATCATACATTATCCACCTAAACTTTTCTTTTTCACTGTATTGCCAAAAACGAATATTACCCCGATAATCAGTATTGCATAAATATATTTGAGCTACATTGAAGTTTATAAAATTTCTTAGGTCAATCATTTTCTTCAGAGAATCGACTGATTTTTTGTTATCCAGATTATTGTTTATCACAAATGATCTTAATTTCTTATAACTATTATTCGAACCATGATCTTCTGTATATCTACCTTGTAATAAATTTAAACTGTCAATATTAGCATTGAAATTATAGTTTAAATAATGTTGGCCAATTCTTTCCCTTAAATTATATACCCCCCACAANTCACCATTAACAAATAAATTTATTGGCTGAAATTCCTGTATATCAATATCAAGTTGCTTTGATATTTGGGTAGATAAAACATCTCTAAATCTAGTTTTATAAGCATCGCCACCAGAATTTCTAATTATTAGATGTTTATACTCTCCATTATTTCTGTATTTAAAGAATGGGTAGTTAAATCTATTTTTNCCATAAATTCCTCTAGCAATTATTCTTAGAGATTTTTCACTNCTATAGCGAGTCATTCCTCCAAAAATTCTTAAACCAGCNCTTTGATTTATAACCTCTCGCCCATTTTCATCTATGTATATTATGTTACATTTTCTCTCCCACTTTTTTATAAAATTGGCATTCTTTAATCTATTTTCAACAGAGTCTCNATACGATCTTGCACCTNTNACATAAATACCCTTGTAAGGATCATAAAGATCCTTTTCGTCTATGGAAATTGATAAGACAGGAAAAGTGCTACTATAGTCTATTAAATAAAAAAATGTTTTTTCATTAACAATTTTATTATTAATCTTTAAACCTAATGAAATTATTGTTGATTTGTCGATTTGAAGTGAATCATTCCAATTTTTACTTTTCCTTTCCGCTGATTTACCNTTAATCNNATAAACTAATTGGCCAAAATTGGAATAAGCTTTTAGAATAAATTTGTCATGATACCCTGATTCGTGTGACACAATTATGGAATCATTTTGGGATANGAGCACATAATTTGAAAAAGTTAAAATGAAAAATANAAAAAATTTCATTTCGCTTATTCAAATTTAATTTCTATTCTTCTNTTTTTTCTTCTGCCATCTTCTGTATCATTAGAATATCTAGGGCTTGTAAAGCCNAAACCAACATATGAAACTCTGTCACTATCAATTCCCTGTTCAATCAAAAAATTAAATACAGATTTGGCTCTAAGGTTAGATAAATTTTGATTAAACTGTGGATCGCCTGTGATATCAGTGTGACCTTCAACAACTAACTTCTTTTCAGAGTTGATAATTAAAAGTTCAGCAATAAATATCAGTTGAGAAATNTTTTCATCAGGNATTTCATATTGATTTTTTTGAAATTGAATCTCAAGGTTTATCCCAACTACCTTAAATTCAATACGCCTGTTTTTTGCGTGTGCATTAGTATTATTTTTTGTGTCAATTAATTCACTTTCACCGTAGCCTTTGTAAGTTAATCTNTCAGCAGAAATACCAGATGAAATNAGATAATCATATACTATTTTTGCTCTCTTTTCAGAAATATTTTGGTTGTATGCTTCAGAGCCTGTTGATGAGGTATGACCTCCCACCTCAATATCAAAAAAATAATTCTTCTTNCTTAAAATAATATATTCATCAATTGCAGTNAATGAACCAGGNGAAATGTCAACAGAATTATTAGCAAAAGGTACTTTTNTTAAAAGAGTNCTTTTAAGTTTTTCTTTTTCGTCTTGNTCAATTTTTNCCTTTTNAGGCANTTTATCAAAACATGGGCAAACAGCTTGCTTAATTTCACNTGATATTTGAAAATCCGTATANGGTATAAAGCTTCTAATGGCAGATTTNATTCTGTCATATCCGTTATTCCATGTGTCAGTATTGTTTTTCCAATAATAAACAGCTTCTTCTGGCCCTAAATCACAAAATTGTCGTAACAATAAGGCAGAAACATAGCCAGATTGATGCCATCCGTTCCAACAATGTAAATACACAGGACCTTTATTCACATCATNTAATGACTCAAAAGTCATCTTAATTAATGCCCTAACTTCTTTTTCGTTATTCCCACNTATTTGATAATAATTTAACACATTCCCGTTTTTTGATTCAATTTTTGTTGGAGCAGTTTCAAAATTTACNTTATANAAATATACTGCTGANCGAAAGTTTANATTTGCTAAGTTATTTAANCCNTCATTTGGTAATGGATTTTTGTTATTTCTTTTATTTGTTGAGTGATANTAGTTGTTTCCACCACCCCTATATGCTATTCCATGCAATATTGTCCTAAAATTTCTTGTCCCATACAACGAAGAGTTGCCTTTTCCTCTNTTATCAGTGGCTTTATCTTTTGCGCAATCTAGATTGANGATACTTTTATAATNCTCAATTTTTTCAAAAATAGTATTAAAACTATTTTGTGCAGATACAGAGCTGAATAAAAAAACAAGACAAAAAATTATCACAGTGAATCCTTGTTTAAAAAATTTTACGGCAAAAATATTTTGAGACATACTTAATTGAATATTTATGTTTGAAGGTAATAGATCAAAAATAATAATTTAATAAAACTTATTTCTTAAAAAAATTACCTGAGTCTTTTATCTCAATGTTTGAGTTGGGTAAATCTTCNCGATTAAGCTTTTGTATAATCCTTAATGCAGAGTTATTTTTATCAATATTTGGAATACCCCTATTTATTAATTTTAATGAAATTATTTTTCCGCCAACAAAATCACCTTCTTCATTAAACTTAATCTCAATCAAAGGAGATAAACCTTTTGGTCCNTTTAAACTAAATCTTCCATAAGTNGCAAANTTACCCATGCTGTAGGCNATAAATTTATTTTTATATAAATCTATGGCTCTCGTTACATGAGGNCCGTGCCCTAAGACAATATCCCCACCATGGTCAATCATTTGTCTGGCAAACATATACGGGTTGCCTCTATTTTCCCCTAAATAAATTTCATCTTTATTAGAAATGTGTTGAAAATTTTCTCCCTCTCCCCCACCATGAAAAGAAACTATCACCACATCAACTTTTTCACTCAGTTGTGAAACAATTTTTTTTGCTTGACTAATATTATTCATATTTACNGTTCCNTAATTAGGAGAAAAAGCACAGAAACCNATCTTAATGTCCTCAACAGTAAAAATAGCTGTTGGATAATCTGTTATTCCAGCAAATGAAATTTCTGATTCCTTTAATAACTTGACAGTATTTAAAACTCCTTCTGAACCAAAATCATTTATATGATTATTAGCCAAACTCAAAAGATTAAACCCTGCATTCTTTAGATGATTTACGTAATGGTCGGGCATTTTAAAAACATAGCAGTTTTTAGGATTTTTACATCTTTTTCTGGGTTCAATATTTTTTGACAATATTACCCCTTCCAAATTACCAAAGGTGATGTCAGATTTATTAAGTATTTCCAAAACTGGGTCGAAAAAACCGTATCCGTCATTGGGCGGTAAGTAACTGTTATTTGGGAAATTGGTTCCCATCATAATATCACCGACAGCAGTAAGTGAGTAAATTTTTTCTGGTGCTGTTTCTGACTCAGTTCTATTTTGACCTTGCATAAAAAGACCAAAAACTAATATTAGTTGCAACAAAGTATTTTTCATTAAAGAATATTTGATGATTTTAATATAAAAAATATCTCCAAAAATAATAATTATTCTTGGAGATAATTTGTGATCGCGATAGGATTCGAACCTATGACCGTCTGCTTAGAAGGCAGATGCTCTATCCAGCTGAGCTACGCGACCAATANTTTACAATGTACTGAAATATGCAAAACAAAANAGATTAATTTTTGAGGAATTAAAAATTCATTTTAGCACTTAAACAATACGAAAATTGTCGGGGTGGCAGGATTCGAACCTGCGACCTCCGCGTCCCAAACGCGGCGCGATAACCGGGCTACGCTACACCCCGTATTATTGTTAAATTCGCGGAGAGACCGGGATTCGAACCCGGGCAACACTTACGCGTTGACAGATTAGCAATCTGCTCCATTACCACTCTGGCACCTCTCCTATTAAAATGAGCATGCGCAATAAAATTGCGGTTGCAAATGTAACTTTTCATTATCAAGAACGCAAACTATTTATTTAATTTTTAATTATGAAATATTGGATTTATTCAGGATACTCTATTCGGACGTGATACATATTTGACAGCTTATGTTTTAAAATTTTCTTTATTGATTCAATTTCTTTAAATGTTATCTCAGAATCTAAAAATTGTCCCTCATCAATTTGCTTAGATATAATGGAATTTACAAATGAATTAATTTTATCTGAAGTTGGTTCTCTTAAGCTTTTAGAAGCTGCTTCAACACTATCACACATCATTAATATAGCTGTTTCTTTGTTGAAAGGTATTGGACCCTTGTATTTGAAATCTTTGATATCAAATTCAGAACCAATTTCTTTTTGTTTATTAAAAAAATACCTAATTGTACTTGTACCGTGATGTGTTCTGATAAAATTTATTACTCGAGCGGGCAATTTATATTTCTTTGCTATTTCAACTCCGTTCAAAACATGTCCAATTATTATATCAGCACTTTCTTTTGGTGACAATTGATCGTGAGGGTTATTAATATTTGATTGATTTTCAGTAAAAAATTTAGGATTTGACATTTTACCAATATCATGATACAGCGCTCCGACTCTAACTAGCATAGAATTTGCATTAATTTCATTTGCACACGCCTCAGCTAAATTTGCAACATTTATGGAATGATGATAAGTTCCAGGAGCCTTGTCTGAAAGTTTTTTTAAAAGCTTAGTATTTGTATCAGTAAGTTCTAAAAGTGAAACATCAGATACAAGACCAAATAATTTTTCATACAGGTATATAAGTGGCTGTACAAAAAGTGTAGCTAAGCCACATATTACAAATAGTAAAAAGTTTTCCCATTTGAGCCCCTCGATACCCCCTTCCTGTATTAAATAAAACGAAAAGTATGCAATAATGTAAATAATTGTTATTTGTCCAACGGAGATGAACAAATTAGCTCTTTTATATAATTCAGAAACAGTTAGAATAGTTACAATACCTGCTATTATTTGTAAAAACATGTACTCGTAGTTGTTTGGAACTATAAACCCTAAAAGTAAAACTGTAATTACATGTGCAAAAAGTCCCAATCGAGCATCAAAAAATGCCTTTAAAATTAATGGTAAAATACAAAGAGGTACAATGTAGACATATGCGGAGTTGGAGCCTATAACCAAAGTTGTTAAAAAAACCATCAATAAAATATTAAAGAAAATAAAAGTAATTTTATTATTGTCTAAAAATATCTCATATCTATATTTACGCAAAAATAATAACAACATTAGCAAGGCAAGGGCAACTAAGGCTGTGTAAGCTGATATCACCCAAATGTAATTTGATTCAGTCCAAACTTGTGATTTATATTCTAGCTCCAATGTCTCTAACATCGCCAACTTATCACCCTGGATGATATCGCCTTTTGAAATAATTAAAGTACCCTTTTCTACTTGGCCCCTTACGGGTGAAATTTGATTAATTCTGTCCTCCAAAGCTGTTTCAGTAAGTTTTTTATTGAAAATTGCGTTTGGTACAATCAACTTTGCAAAATACTTTTTAATAGATGAAATATAGGGCTCAAAATTTGTTCCTGTTAATTTTTCATCTAAATATTCATTCAATTTACTAAGATTGAAAAATTGAGAATACGTTGCAGACTTGATTAGAGTATTATTTTGTAAAACGTTAATAATTTGATCTGGCTGCAAATCGTAATTTTTAGAGATAACTCCGATAGAATAAATATCATCAATCAACAAAATACATTTATCTCTTACTGTGTCAGATTCAAGTCCAGAAAAAATAGAATAGAAATTTAAAGAAGTAAAGTAATCGTCAGTCATCACTTGAGTTCTATTTCGATTAACAACTGTGGAGTCTATTTCAAAATAAACTTCGGCCTCTTTTTTTACCTTTTCAATTTCTGATTCAATTTGCTCTTTGGACTTTTTTATTGCAAAATCTAGTGGAGAATATAAATTTTCTGATAACCATGGTTTACCCCTTTGAAAATCATATCTGAATGAACCACTTTTTGGAAATAAATAGACAATTAAAAAAGTTGTAGAAATAAATAAAAAAATCTTGCTTAGAAGATTGCCAGTTTTGTGAAGCTTATTAAAAAAATTAGTCATTCTTTGTATAAAATTGAAAAGCAATTAACAATTCAAAAATAATAAAGTTTAATATTAGAAAAAAGGTTACATGAGATCAAATATTATATCAAAATTTAATTATTTTAGTCAATAATTATAAAAAATATGCCGAAAGAAGTAGTTATTGTATCAGCCGTAAGAACCCCAATTGGTAGTTTTATGGGTTCACTTTCAAAAATTCCTGCCCCTAAACTTGGTGCAATTGCCATTAAAGGTGCAATTAAAAAAATTGATCTAGATACAAATTTAATTGATGAAGTTTTGATGGGACATGTTGTTCAAAGTGGTGCAGGTCAAGCACCGGCAAGACAAGCTGCAATATTTGCTGGAATCCCTGATACTGTTCCATGTACAACTGTGAATAAAGTTTGTGCTTCTGGAATGAAAACGGTTATTCAAGCTGCGCAAAGTATTTCTATTGGCGACAGAGATATTGTTGTAGCAGGTGGTATGGAAAATATGAGCCTAATACCCCATTATATAGGTTCAAGAAATCCTAAAAAATTTGGATCTATAATTATGGACGATGGTATGCAAAAAGATGGATTGACTGATTCTTTTAATCAAAAGGCTATGGGAGTATTAGCAGATCTATGTGCAAAAAAATTCTCTCTAACTAGAGAAAAACAAGATAATTATGCAATTGAATCTTACAAACGATCACTTAATGCTTCTAAAAAAGGATTGTTTGAAAAAGAAATAATAAAGGTTGAGATACCGCAAAAAAATGGTGAAGTTATTTATGTTTCAAAGGACGAAGAATTAAACAATATAAAACTTGAAAAAATACCAAAATTAAAAGCAGCCTTTACAAGTGATGGAACGGTAACCGCCGCAAATGCATCAACAATAAATGACGGAGCGGCAGCACTAATCCTAATGAGCAGAGAAAAAGCAGAGTCTTTGAATTTAAAACCGATTGCATCAATATTGTCATATGAAGACACTGCCCTGGATCCCGACTGGTTTACAATAGCT
This sequence comes from Flavobacteriaceae bacterium, assembly GCA_002721175.1. Classification (GTDB taxonomy): domain Bacteria; phylum Bacteroidota; class Bacteroidia; order Flavobacteriales; family Flavobacteriaceae; genus UBA3537. Next base: position 13,144 of record PBJR01000025.1, read on the forward strand.
CCCTCAGAAGCTATCCCAAAAGCTTTGAAAAAAATTAATATGTCAATAAATGATATTGATTATTTCGAGTTAAACGAAGCATTTTCAGCAGTAGCATTGGCTAATATGAAGATTTTAAATCTTGACAGCTCAAAAGTGAATGTCAATGGAGGAGCTGTATCAATTGGGCACCCGCTCGGTTGCTCTGGAGCCAGAATAATTGTTACACTTTTAAATGTACTTGAGCAAAACAATGGAAAAATTGGAGTCGCTGCCATATGTAATGGTGGTGGTGGGGCGTCAGCTATGATTGTAAAATTAGTTTAAATGATAAATTTTGGTGTATCTGCACAAACTATTGTTCCTTTAAGAAAAGAGCCCTCTGACAAGAGCGAGTTGAGTTCTCAAATATTATACGGCGAGTGTTTTGAAATATTAAGACGTGAAGAAAATTGGAGCCAAATAAAAACTGCTTATGATAATTATGTGGGGTGGATTGACAATAAGCAAATTAATTGCATTGAAAAAAAAAATTATTTAGAATATAATGCACAAAATGAAATATTTTGTGATGATCTAGTAAATTTCATAGTTGATGAAAAAAAAAACAAACAAACTGTTGTTTTAGGAAGTATATTAAATCTTACAGCCCACCTAAATCATAAATTTGAAGGAAAATGTACTAATTCCAAAAGTGCAAAAAATAATATTATCAAAACCTCAATGCGTTATTTAAACAGCCCTTATCTATGGGGGGGCAAATCACCATTTGGGATAGACTGCTCTGGATTTACACAAATGGTCTACAGAATGAATGGTCTTAAATTAAAAAGAGATGCATCACAACAGGCTAAACAAGGAAAAAAAATTAAGCTTATAAAAAATAGTAAAGCAGGAGATCTTGCTTTTTTCAAAAATAGCAAAGATGTAATAACTCATGTTGGAATAATTCTCGAAAAAAATCAGATAATTCATGCGCATGGAAAAGTCCGTATAGATAAATTGACCAGCGAAGGAATATATAATGTTATTGAAAAAAAGATTAGTCACAATCTAGCCACCATAAAGAGTCACTTTTAGTGTTTTTAGAAAAAAACTTAAATTTTTTAAAATTTAATTTAATGAAGCACTTATTACCCTTTACCCATCATTGCTTCAATGACACATTCGAGATCATCACCCTGCTTACCAGTTTTCTTTTCATACTTTGTCCACAGATCCAAACATTCCTTATCAGTAGGACCTTTATTATATGCGCATTCACAAAGCCGGTCTTCGTAAGATTTCTCGGCATTTTTAGGTTTATTAACTATTTTAGGTTTATTAACTAATGAATCAGCCAAATCTCTGTACTTCTTGGCGTTTTGTGAATCACCAACTGCCGAAAAAATATTTGATAGAGTTTTAGCGGCTTGATAATTTGAAGGGTCAACATTAAGAGCACTTTCCAAAAAAGGAATCGCTTGCATATAAAGTTTATTTCTTTCAATCTTCAACTCATCATAACGAGCGTAATCCGCATTTGACATCCCCAAATTATTCATTTCTTCTATAATTGATTCTTCTTTAGTTAGGATCAATGCAGCTAAATTAATATAAGCATTGACATAATCTGGATTCAACTCAATAGCTCTTTTGTAATATTTCTCGGCATTTTCAAAATCATTAACATCAGATGCTATTACACCCAAATTGTACTGTAATTCAGAATTTTCAGGGTCTAGTTTTGTAGCATACTCAAGTAATGTTTTGAACTTCTCAATATTGCCCATTTCATAATTTACATTAGCCTCTGTCAAAATAAGATTTAGATCGTCTGGATTTTCTAATCTGGCCTCACGCATAGACTCCAAAGCCTTTTGCGAATCACCCAACTGGTTGTAGATGAGCGCTATGTTTTTGATTATTTCGGGATATCTTGATTTTGTTATCCTTTGGCTGGGGCTAGAGTGTGTCTTTGCCTTAACAGAAGCATCTCGCAGAAGTTTACTATCAAATAACTCGTCTTTATTGGTTGTTATATTTTTGGCATAGAATTGCTTCTCTTTACCGGTAAA
>PBJR01000026.1 GCA_002721175.1 Flavobacteriaceae bacterium
TCTGCTAAAATGATTTTTACATAAATTGTAGTAGTGTCTTTGTATGCCTGAATTGCAATATAGTTAGCACTATAATCTGAATCATCAGCATACTCTTTTTTGATTTCTGTGTATGATCCACTTAAATCTGAATATTTTTTACGAATAGAGTCAGCTACAGTTGTTGTATCTGTATCTCTTAAAGAAATTCTATATGTACCTAATTCAGTGGTTAACTGTTCCCAAGATGTACCTTGCTGATTACCTGATGTATCGTTGTGTGATGCTGAAATTCTAATTTCACCACCTGCTGAAAACCAAGCATTCATTGTATTTGCATCTGCAAATGAAACTGATACGATTTGTTCTCTTGTACCGTTCCAGTCTGAAACTGATTCGGTTGTTTCTGTAGCAGTTGTCATATCCCATCCTGATGAATACGTATGTGGATCTGCAATTCTTGCCGCCACTGATGCATTAAATGAAGATGCGTGGTCTTTGTATTGTGCTTGTGTTATAGTATCACCTGCGTTAACCGCCGTGAAAGGGTTGGTAATATTGTAATAATTTGCTAGTTTTGCCGCCGCTGAGAATATCGAGTCCATATATGAATCATCAATGTTGTCGCCTACTGCTGGGTTACTAGCTACCGTATGTGACTGATTATAGCCGCCACCGACACCCGTTCCGTTCAGAGCGGAATTCATAGTATCTCTTAGCGTACTTAAGTCAGTTGTTAATACCAATGCCATTGTCTTACTCCTAAATTTGACTAGTCAATTTTAAAATTTATTCTTAACTAAAAGTTTTTCCGGATCCCTCTTAGCTAAGTTGAACTGTTATAGTATAATCTACTACAATAGTTCGGTTTGCTGATAGTAACACAGGGTGAAAAGTTACATGTGTAACCATCAACGTTTTTGTTTCATCCATACCTGTTGGAGTTGAACCCCCAGCCAATAAGCCAATTTCATCGAATGTGAATGCCGTTACACTATTGGTGTCAGTTGAACTATCAGTAGCCGGCGTAGTAATCGACGGATCAGACAGTTGTTGCATCGCCTCATAGTCATCATGTGACATTTCGACTTTGAAATTTACCTTTGACGTATTCTCTGGAACTAAGTTCCCTCCACCCATATCCTCTCCTGGTGCGTATACTGTAGATACTACCTCTTGTTGATATGTTTTGGAGTACAATGTTGAATTACTGGATGTAATTGGTAATCCATCATATGTAGTGAAAACTCTTGGAGAACGGTAAGATATAGTAGTTGTTGAACTACTTCCACCATTACCAAACGCCATCCAATTGATATATGGAGATGATCCTGAACTATTAACACTAGCTGGCTTGCCACCTAATGCTGATGCCATGATATATGCCATATTACCTGGATGAATCGCATTTCTCTTATCTACAAGCACGGTTCCAGTCTCTTTATCTGAAATTTTGAGTGTCCCGATAGCTTGTACATTAATTTTGTCTTTAAACATGTTTTTCTCTCTTAGTAATCTTAACTATTTATCATATTTCTATCTATACTTAATTAAACCATATCATGCAGTACTATTTCTAATGGAGTACCCAATGCATATGCTTTATTAGTCGATCCTAAACCTGTGGAACAACCCGTATATAGACCTCTGTCAGCAATATCTAAGTTTACTGTATTCTTTTTATCATAAGTCATAAATTCTATATTACCTGTAGTTTCATTTCTCAGGGCTATTAATTTNTTATCAGANTCACCAACTTCATCAAATTCTGATGAAGTATCTACTATTAACGTGCTACCATCAAATGATGATACTGTCGATTCNCCTTTAACATCGACNTTCCANCCTCTNCCAAACATATCNTATATGTACATGAATGTNTTTTCATGNGTAGTTTGATTAGCATCTGTATATTGGTCTACAAAAACGACTGATGAATCTCTAAANCCTGCGTTAANTAGACCTGTATCAAATTCATCTGCTCCTGTACCNTCTGAGTTTGTGTATCTTGTTCTTAGTAATCTTCCTGCCTCNTANGTTCCATCTTCTGGATATAANGTTGGATCATCTAATTCAGGATTACCACCATCTAATATATTATCAGAATATCTCTTATTGTTGCCAAAGTCAAGAGTTATATTCATATTTTCTGTAATATCTACATCTGCATTTACATTTTCTTCTTTACCATAGTATCTCCAAACTTCTCTAATCTTTGNATGGTATGGTTTAGCTTCTGTAATATATTCAATAACATCATCNTAACTATCACGTTGATANATTGCNTACTTTCTTAANTTTCTATTNAATAGATTTAAGTCAATATAACTTGTTTTAAATATCCAATCAGGATATGNTTTTTCTGTATACAAATAATTTATCATATCAAAGAAGATACGATTTANTAAACTATTAGTTTCATCACTTTTTTCTTGGNTTAGTATTAATGCAAATAGGTTCTTGTATTTGNANNCCCAANGCATTTTCATAATAAGGTTTNGATGCATCNTCTTGTGATGGGAATACAANNTCNGTAAATGAAACACTTAATGCACTGTCTTCNCTATTAACAAGTCTTAGTACACCTTCATGTTCAAAATAATATTCNTTACCAGTTGGTAATTCTAATTTAAATGATTTNACATTNTCATCATTGTAAAGTTTTAACATATCAAANNTACGTGTCTTTGATAGATANTGAAATCTTTCTATCTTTTTATATTCNTCTGTTAGATACCAATCTTGTAAACTTAAACNTAAATTNTNNGCTTGTANATAATCTTGATANTCAGGATAGTTTGTAATTAAGTGTCTACTAGCAAANTGTGAATTTATAGAAGATGCAAAATTTTCTCTAGCNGATTGNAAATTTGTAAACCANNTATNTTCAGTNGGTANCANTCTGTAAACACGAATNACATCACCTACAATTATATNATATTCTTTACTAATCCAAACTTGTGCNTTATTTGGATTACCATCAGTAAAGAATGTAAGATANTGTGCNTCTATTATATTATTATTAACTGTTACTACTGTATCATTAAGTGATGCATCTATATCNAAAAGTCCTGTTCCACCTGCATCAATNAAAGATATATTNACTNTAGTATTNTCAGGATCGCCCAAGTTAGATTGNTCTATAACTCTTTGAGTANATGATTGNTAGTTTACATTAGATAAAGATTNAATAAGTTTTNCTATCAAAAAGAAATGAGGTCTTNTTTCTGTATACTCTTGTATCAGTTCCCAATCTGAATGAGATTTATCTGTATCAGGGCCTGTGTTGTATTCAAGACAAACATTTACAGTAGGATTTTCAAATATNTAAGCATTGTTGCTTATAAGAATTTTNTCNGCACCGATAGGAATAAATTTGTTTTTGATGTTTCCACTTTCTAATAACATTTTTATTTCTTCAATNCTTATTGTTTTACCTTCTGTTGGTTCNCTTCCTATTTCACTCCANTAAAAATATTCTGTGATAGATTTATTTCTNTCAGTATCAAAATAAACTTTACTTGAGTATGTNGTAATATTATCAGGAAGAGTTTCACTCTTTGTCCATTTCTTAACATTGATTTCAGAACCAGGAACAAGTTTACCCCAATATCTTGATGCAAATGATTCTACTAGTGTNCCGTTCTCATCACCATAATCATTATATCTGTANTATCTTGCTAGTGANGTATCCCACCAAGTTGTTCCTANCCAATNGTCTAACCAAAGTTCNTTTGATGTAGGTTCGTCATATCNTGCAGGATCTTCCCATGTTATNTAATCTAAATTCTTTATAATTTCNCCTGGAAACTTTAAGTTGATAGGATCAAATAGTTGATACTTATTAAANTTTTCACCATCNTGTANTATAACTCTTTTTGTATAATCAGGCTCTATAATATNTGCTTGTCTNTTTCTAACACTTAATGTACCTGTTGCATCACGATTTAAAACTGCCCAACCNTTATTTGAATAATCATCTGCCCATACAAGTGCTTGTGCATTTAANCCTAAGTCATTATAAAAACNATCGAATGTATCAAACAANTAAAATTGTGTATATCTAACTGATTTCCAACGCATTGCTTTAAAGTTTGGATTACTTGTNACNGCACTNTAACTTCCAAANAATCCTATCTTATCTAGCATCTCTTGAGATGTACCACTGAAACTNAATGATANATTNTTGTTTGAGAATACCATTCTACCATCACTTGTAACACTAGCAAGAANGTTAGTAGTAGCTGAATTTATTTGGTCTTTNAATTCTNTANNAGAATTTGTNGTTTGACCNGCACTAGAATTATAAGTTCCTACTGCAATACCAATATCATTCCATGGGTTNCCTTGNACATTTTCTAAAACAATACTTGATTGGTCTGATGTTATTACAATTTGTCTNTTNACTATTGTAGCATTTGTANNTGNAAGANNTGATAATGCCTCATTNATNTTATCTCTAATTGTAGTAACTGAGTCAACGTCAACTGGATTAGTTGTAAATCCTAATCTACTCATTGCTCCTGTAGTTACTTCTTGTATATCTAATTGATTTGTACTTGATGTAATTTTAATATTACTGCCAACTCTAGTTGCACTTATTCCTGAAATATTACTTGCGTTAATCTGATTAACAATGGATTGTGAAGTTGGATCATCAGTAGCATCATATGTTCCTAGTAAACCTAGAGGCGAACGTAATGTACCACTGATTTGTAAATCATCATTTGTGGTTTCAATTTGTAATTGGTCATTTGAATTTATAAATGCAGTTAAATATGATATTGCATTTATATCATTTGCCATTAGATTTAGTTTACTTTCTGATATTAAACTAGATGTAGATAAACCTAACTCTGTTAATGCATTACCTGAAATAGTAAGTTGATTTGCTGAACTATCTATAACTAAATTATTAGAACTGTCTTGTGATGCAATTATTGGTGCTGAACTAGAATTGATTGTATTAATAATAGTTTGTGTTGGTACAAATCCTGATAGACTAAATGTTAAGTCTATTGGTTCGTCATATATAACAGTAGTTGGAGTAAGAGCGGTACTAGAATTATTAATTAAGAAATTTCGTAATGGATCATTTGAAATACTCTGAGTTAGGAATGTAGGACTAACCGGAGTAATCCCAGAACTTGTTTGTAATGCTTGTCCATCTATAATGTATTGAGCAACTAAGGCATTAATATCATTTATATATGTAGTAGTATAAGGAGGAACATTCAACGTTGGTTGACTATATGTTCCTGTTTCTATTGCATTGAATACTGCATCAATTAATGAATCCCATACTGTATCTGCATTTCCTCCTGCAGGAACTGAGATATTAAAAAAGTCTGTTCTGAATTGTTCTAACAATGCGATATCTTGTGCATTATATGTACTATCAGTATAACCCAACTTTTGATAATAATCCTCTAATGTTAAAACATTGTTAAGTGCAGGATTGAAGGTAACTAATTGTCCGTTAACTGAATACTCACTTGTAGGTATAGTTGAAGGAGTTTCATATCCATTATCTTTTACTATGCTTGTTATAACATTGCTTGTTAAATCAGTTGTTACTAAAGTAGAAGATGTTTGTGATGCCACTGATTTGTTTTCTGTAGATGCACTTGCTGAACTAAAAGTAATAACTGTTCCATTTACTGATAGTGATTTAGTTCCTGTGATAGTTGGATTAGCAGTTGTTCCTGTAAATTCTATTTCTCTTGCAGTTACAGTTTGTTGAGTTTCATTTGTACTATCAAATATTAAAGTACCGCCTGTTGTAAGATTGTCTGATATTGTTGTTTGTGTTATTGCCTCAATACTTTGTGTTGCACTAAAAGCCACTGTAATTGAATCACCATTAATTGTAAACTCATCACCATTATTTGCAGTTACTCCATTGCTTCCTGTAGCAGAAGTACCATCAAATGTTATCAGTGTATTTGTATTTGCAATCGCACCAGAACTATTATAAACAATAATTCTTGCTTGTTCACCTTCACTAACAATAGGATCAACTGTAGCAGTAGAACCACCTAGTACAATACCTGTTGATCCTCCTCCTGCTCCTGGTGTATATGTAAATTGTTCACCATCAATAACTAGTGCATCACCTGATGCAAAAGTTGGGAAACTAACTGAACCTATTGCCTCAACTGCACTTTCACTTCCTGTTGGAACAAATAAACTATCTGTAGTAGAACTATCAATTTCAACAATTAATGGTTCATAGTTAAGTTCAAATACTAGATATTCATAAATTGTTACACCATCGACTTCTCTTGTTCCATTTTCGACAAGATAGTAGTAATCTGCAATCTCAGGTTCAATATCTGTATTTCTAATTTTTAAGTATACACTATCTGTAGTAGTTACTTGATTTGTTAACCCTACATATAGTTGATTATCGTTTGTCTCACCGATATATCCTATCTCTGCTATTTCACTAAGTCTTTTTACATCCCATTCTCTAACAGGATCAAATTGTACCCAAGCAGTTTCACCTTCACTTAATGTATTAGTATTTAAATTTTCTAAATCATATTCTGTTTGTACTGTATAAGTAACATCTCTACCATCAACATATCCTGTTGTCTTTATAGGAAATGCTTTTCTAACTGGTCTATATACAAGTGCATTTATTATACCATCAAATTGTACAGTATGCGGATCACTTATCATATCTACTGTATTAACAGATTGATTAATCTTATAACCTGTGTTTAGTTTACCATACTCTGCACGTTTAAATGCCCATATATTATGATGCTCTATTTCTTTAAAGTTACCATTATTATTGACAATTCTATTGATAGCAGAATTAGTTCCCTTGTGTGATAAGAAACCTTTGTAAAATTCTAATTGTGATTCTCTTTCGATGCCATGATTTCTTAAGTAGTCTCTCTTAGTATAACCTATTTGACTTGCTTTTAATTTATTAACTATTTCTAAATTTTGATCCACAAGTGTATCTCTAAAATATTTTGAGTCACTTGTTAGTGTTTCAAAGTTTGGAAGTAGTTCATCGCCGTAAGGTATAAAGCCATCTACACCTAGAGTTCCGTCCCAATTTGCACTTCTGTTACAATCAATTTGCATTCTTAAATTTCTATTATGTAAGAAAGGATCATATATTACATCACCAAAGCTATCAACTTTGTCAACAACAAATGCATGTTCTACGTCTTGAACATCAATCTTCATTCCAAATACTGGTGTGCTACTTCTAAAATTTATTGTTTTTCCATTTGTAGTAAAGTCAATTTCAGAATTAGGTATTAATCTTCCTGATGCATTTACAACACGATAGAAGTTTTTATGTGTTTCTTTTCTTACTGATGCAACACCATATGGTGCAGTAAAGCTACCTGTAATTAACATTGGAGAAAGTGTAATGAATTCTCCTGGTCCATGGTCTTCTGCACACCATTCTAAAAATTTATATAATAATTGTTCATAGTCGATTGTTTGACCTGCTTCATCAATATCTGTAAATCCCCAACCGATAAACTCTAGATACTTTTGATAACCTAACATTAAATGTGCAACGTCATCTAAGTTTTCTAATATTTGTCCATAGTTGAAACTTTTAATTTGGTCATTTTGAAATTTATTATAACCATACACAGTTTTTATATTTGTTTTAGGCCATTCAACTAACTGTTTCCAGTCATTAATATTATCATCAAGTAATGTAGATGATGTGTGTTCTCTTAAACAAACATAAGGTTGTCCTTCATATTTCATATAAGCATTCTGTCGATAAAACGCACCTTTTTGCCATTCATTAAGATTCTCTCTATCACCTTTTGTACTAAATGCTTTTTCGCCACTTGCTTTATCCCACTCCATTGCAAAAAATGTAGGATTGAAATCATCATAACCTTGAATTCTGTAACCATATTTTCTTGTTTTAGGTTGTGAAATCATTACCCATGAACTATAATCAAAAGTAATATTACCACTAGCCTCGGCTGTACTTTGACCTGTTTCTTTTCTTCTGTAATATTTTCCATCATTACTGTTTAATACAATATCACCTTTTACATATGTTGTTGTATTGCTTAACAAGTATGTAGGGTAAGATTCATCTAGTGAAACTTTCTCAACTAGTATTGCACTAAAAAATTCACTTCTGTTTGGTTCACCTGAGTGAATAACTAAATCATAATTATCTTTTGGTATATCTGTATATCTACTATTATTAAGTGAAGTATTTTCTGCTAACAATCTAAAGTTATTAACAAAACCACCTAACTTAGAACCTAGTTTAAACTCATATTGACTTTTCTCTGCTAGTANATTAGTAGTATCAAATCCTTCTCTTGAATTATAAATTGTTATACCTTGTGCAANNTGCTCACTATAATCATAAAAGATTTTGAAAGGTCTTGTTAACATCATTAATATAAATTCTATAAATGGATATTCNCTTGAACGTCTCCATGCCATTTCTGCAGGNCCNCNNTCACCGAATTCCCAATCTTCTTTCATTAANNNNATTTCNGCATTTGTNATACTANTGTTAAANAATAAATCNTTNGGTTCTNTTAANNNTCCATTNNNATCNACNGGAACTGGTATTCCTGTTATATTNTAATAAGNAAATAAGTTATTCCAAAANGTAACNGTATNAAAATTNANNCCATGTTTATTTTTAAAATCANNTGGNTCTTGAGANAANCCTACAACTTTCCAAGGTTCTTCAAGTGGATTATCAGTATGATANGCATAAATGTATAACCCTCTCCAGTGTCCNGGNGAATCAGCATCTATAGTTCTGTAGTTCCATGTAGTCCAATCNTTTGGATCATAACNAGTATTATGTAAATTATCTATATTATTTCTAATCATCCATTTCTTAAAGAAAGGATACATTGTNTAATTCTTTTCATATAGTTCCCAATCACCTGTTGCTCTTTGATANGGNCCNTATGTTTGTCTAGCAATNTCTACTGATTTATTTTCTAANCTATTATAAACTAAAGTTTCAAACATTAATAATACATCATCNGTTCTATCTCCAAACTTAGGAGTTATAGANCCATCATGTCCTTGAATNAATTCATAATCTNNNGATGGNGGGTTAGTTGTATACATACGGTCAGTAACAATGCCCGGTATAAAAGAAGGNTTTATTTTTAAGAATGTTGAACTAGGTGGTATNTANGCCTCTTTAACACTATCNTATTTTCTNAACATGATTACGTCTGTCGNTAAAGGNGTTGTTGTAAATAAAACTCTATCACCAGATGCTGGAATAGNNTAATCAATNCCTAGTATTAAAATTTTNTTATTTTTTATAATAGTTAATTCAGTATCTTTAANTATTTGACTTATATTGTTAGGTAAAAATTGTTCATCTGTATTTGCTACAACNGATAATTGTTCTTCTTGATANTTTGAAAANTGNTCNCCGTAATTTATTTTAAACAAATTATCAAAAATACTAATNCTTTGTCTTTTAGATAATGCNATANTANTAATTGCNTCTTCTAATATTTGTAAATCACTTTTTGATTGTGANCCTGAAGTTTGTAATATNTCTATTATAGTTGTAACTAANTTGTTTTTATAACTTTGATATGCAGTTGATAAAAATTCAAATGCTGATATNGGATCATAATCATTTCTTGATAATGAAAAATATGCATCTGTTATATCAATACTATTTCTAACTAAAACACTTCCTTGATTATTGTGTCTTACTTTATCTGTGTTGTCGCCTCTTGTTCTATAATTGTTTACNCCGTTTGGNTCACCAGATAATCCAGGAACTGTTTCTATAATTCTAACAAAATGNTCATACCAAGTNGAATAAGGTATTTGNGTATTATTGTAANTTTTGTTTTCTACNTTATACTCCAGCGAATGATGAATTCTNTGAAATCCATCATCGCCATCAGTAGTTACTGGACCNTTTGTACAGTAATCAACATAGACAAATCCTTCTGGGTTACTACTTACATTAAANGTNATAACATTACNATTAACAGAATAATTATTNATTTGTTTTATCCCGTCAATATAAACATCAATGGCATTTTCATTTTTAGGTGTTTGNGATAATGTTAGTACGTTTGTTGCATCTCTACCAAATTCTTGTCTAAAGTTTCTATAGTCAAATTCTGTTTTAATATAAATTGTTTGAAATTCAATACTGCCTCCAGCACCNGNTACAACAAATTTATATTTTGAATCATCAGGCATATCTGTTTCAAAACAGTATTCACTTATATAATCACCNGACTTAACAACAGGAGTAAATCCTAGTTCAGTATCAGATTCNTATAAAGTTACATCNCCTAATGTATATGAAAAAATCTTTCCGTCTTTTAAATATGCCTCATCTGGATTTTCTCCTGTATANATTTTAAATGTAGGAAATGTCCAATCTGCATTTGNGGCNAGTGCNGNACTTGTGTCNGATAATTCAAGTCTTTTATCAAATTCTATAATAGGTCTTTTAGCNTGTTCGATAAGANTATGATTACTATCAGTTATNTTATCTCTAATATCATCNTAATGNTACCAAGCATTTTTTGTACTCCACCAATCTGTACNACCTCTACCAATNGTTACATAATGTTTNTNAGCATTTTCTATTACTGAACCGTCACCAACAAACCCAGGATTTACCCANTAATACATAGACCAGTTTACAAACTTATCTAAATCAATTGGTATGTTTATTGTTTCTTTATCTGTATCNAATAATCTTCTATGGTCATTTGTTAATGCACCTTTATTAAAAAGTGAATTGATTAAATCTTCNTAGAAAACTTTTTGGTNTGTACTTGAAAATGTAGGTTCAAGACCATAGTTATCACGTGCATGTGCNTGTGGAGGNAAATTTAGATATATATCTTTTTCTGAATTTATGCCTTTTTCTTTTCTACCAACGAAGGCTCTAACCTTCTCCATGTCTCCTTTAGAAAAGACACGTTCAAGTGTAGTTTCGAAAATAGTTTCTAGTTCACTATTTTTTAAATGTCCTGGAAGAAAATCATAAATCTTAGACATAGTTTGTTACTTCCTCGCCTTGTAATTCTGTTTGTGATATCGCTGAAATCATTTGTACATCTGATGATGTTGTAACACTNAAGAAAATTTCATTTGGTTCACTAGTAATACTTAGCAAGTCTGTAAAACCACTTGTCGAAAATTTGGGTGTTATAACAACACTTGCAATGTATTCACCAAGTTGTTGNTGCAANTAAGATGCTAACTCTGAGAAATAGAATGTATCACCAAAGTCCCAATTTTCTAATTTAAAGTATTCGTTAACTTTTGCCGATACTGCGGTTTTGATTTCGCTNTCTGTATAAGATGTACCTGCTTTTTTAACAACCTTNAATACTGCTTGATTTTCAGGTTGTGCNAATGAACCAAATAGATTTTTAAACTTAACTGGTATNTAACTAATATGGTCTGCGATTGCCGCCTTTGGTTCTATAGAACTCATTAACGATTTTAATTCATAATTATTTGGTGCAGTNGGTGTTGNATTTTTATATCCACTAGCAATCCATTTATTAACTTGTCTTACATANTCACTTGTAAGAACATAAACATCAANAATGTTACTTGTACTAGGGTCAATTCTTTTNTCTAAATCTGCATAATGATCCCATCTGAAACTCATGAACTCATCTTCAACAAAACTTCTTCCTTCTACNACTATATATTTTGTAGGACCAAAGTATATACATCTTGGTTCATTTGGGTCTGGTTGACTAAACGTAAAGTCAGTTGTCCAAACGCCATCAATATATCTATACCATTTTTGACCATAAGTNAAATCAGTATCAGTATTANACCATAGTCTNTATTCTGGTTTAGTATTTTCTGGTAAAGGAGATGCACCGCCTACATTTGNCGCCGCCGTTGCTATNGTTGAAACACGTTCATATTGAATNCCATCAAGATAATAATCCTCTATAACAATACTTGATGTATTTGNNGTNGTTTTNAATATATCAAGTATACCAAAAGGATTATCTGATNTATCCGTAGTTAAAAGTTTAACTCTTGCAGGGTTNTNATAACCTGTATTCATTGTATAGTCATCATACACATATGCACCTTTTGTTTCATATGTTGTTGTTTGATTCGATACTGAACTNATTAAGTTAACACTTGCAACAACTTTTACTGAGAAAGTTCCTAAAGATGTTGTGGCACTTCCGTCACCNGTAAACACACTTATNAAACTTCCTTCACCTGGATCTATTGTCCAGAAATAAATTATNTAATTTGTAACACCACCTGAACCTGCNNTNCTTGTAAGTTCTGCATGNTCTTTNTCNATGATATTATCATTTGANTCTTTTAATATTAATGTTGATTGNGTAACAGTTTCNGTTGAACTAAATGATATTTGTGAATAAGCAATTTGCTTAAATCTAACATCNTTNTCTNTGTTATCTGCACTTTCAATCGCACCCCAACTTTGNATAGGATATGTAAATTTCCANTGANTTANNNCTGAATCATATTGAGTNATAAAATTAGTTTGTACACCTGTCATACCTGTAGTTGCAGTTGTATATGTTTCACCTGTTGGTAANTCATTACCATCAATCCANAANAAGTTTCCTGAAGCNGGTGCTGANTTAAAGTATGTNGATGATGCTNNACCTTTAAAGCCATATGTNTTNTTNAAGTTTTCAAAAGAAACTGTACTNTATGATGCTTCCGCTGATGCCACNTTTGCCGCACCTGTTTCTGTTACAACAGGCATTTGGTCAGGAGANATATTAATTTCTGTAGAATCTGCTACTGTGTTATCAGCCGATACTAGNGATAGACTAGATATATATTTTGAAATATCTGGAACTGCAAACTCTAATTCATAATCAGGCGTAGCACCAATTATATTATCTGGATCNGCNGGTGCAGTAATTTCNNTTGGATCTANTTCATAACTTATNCCATCTTCNGANACAAGATAATGTTTNTATGAAGGNCTTNCNATTTGTGNNGGNTTNTTTTCTACAAACTCATATGTATCTTTTGCACCNGTNTGTTGAAACTTNGCTTTNAATGTTGCACCACCAGANCCGTCATCTGCNTAANTNTTAACTGGNGCAAANCCAATTGTTATGTCATCTGAACCAACTGTATTTGATGATGTAGGAGTTACTTCNCCTGGGTTATAATAGTTAATTAATAATTTNTCTCTTTCTGCTAANTTAGTTTCATTATCAACAANGATTTCTTCATTACCATAATAAAATTTAACTTGTTCTAAACTTTCGAATACAACTTTTTTACCTTTAACAAATGCAGTATATTGTGCCTCACTTGTTCTCANACCAGGATCGTATTTTAAGAAATACTNNNATTTTTCCTGTGATATCAGATGTNCCGTCCCANATTTTCCATTCTCTTTTAGTNGTTGTTCCATCNACTAAATCATAAAACAATGTAAATGATTCTANATTTGCATCATCTATTTTAGCAGTNTTAATTGCAAGAATTTCTGCATCTGTAAATTTCTTTCTTATGTCTCTAGTGATTAATTCAATAGTTCCTGTTTCTGTAATAACTTTATTCAAGATAAGTTCTGATGGATCATTTGATTTTATTTCAACTACTCTGGCATGATAAATTGTATCTGACTGTCCTTTTATTCTTAAAAAATCTCCTACTTCAACATCTAAAGGATTTGAAGTATCTATTTCTAAATTGTTTAAAGGATTTTTTGTATATATTCCGTCTGCTTGTGCAACTGAAATATTAACACTTGCATCATCTTTATATTGATAAAAATATTGATTAACTAAAGCAGGATGTGATATTGCTTTTACAACTTCATTTCTGATAAAGTCTGATGCATTACCATGGTCTCTATTAAAACTTAATGAAATTCTTATTGCATCTGTCCAGTTAGGATATACTGGTGTAGCATTTCCTATACCAGAATAGTTTGGTTGTATGCCGCCTTCATTTTCAATAAATACCGAACCGTCTGTTCCTGTAATACTTAAATTTGAATGATGTCCTGTAACATCGTCCATTTCAAAATAACGAGAATTGCCTGCGTAAGATGTATTAACTGATTTAACTTTTTCAATTACATTATTACCTAAAGTTAAAGGAAAAACATTATAGTCTTGTGCATTAACCATTCTGTCTTGTGCATAGTAAGCCTTTTGTGCAATTCTTCTTACACTTGTAAATGTTTCAGCCGCAAAGTTTTCGGCAAAGTCACGTGTACTTGATAAAGTTAAACTTAATCTATATGCTCTTTCATCTGCACCAATATAAGGAATAGATATACTTGCATTCTCAATATCGCCTGAATTAATAGCATAGTTTTCATTATCACATGTTCTAAACCAAACTCGATAATCGCCAAATGCCGCATTACCAAATACTCCGTCAGGATATCTTATCTCAATAGAATTATCTGTGTTTGTATGTACACTTGCTAAATCACCACTGCCTGTTCTTAATGAATTATAAATTGCAGTTTCACGTGTATCATTATCAACTTTAGAAACAGAAGAAATATATCTGTTTGTTGCTAAATCAATTTTTTGAATCCAAACATCTGAGTTAGAAATATTTACGTCATCAATTATTTCTACTCTGTTTGAAATTTTTGATTGATAACTAAACAATTCACTTTTTAATTGACCTGCTTTTGCAGTAACAAAGAAACCTGTTCTATCTGATGCAGGACCTAAGTTATCATTTCTGTTTAAGATTGTAAAGTTTTTGTCTTGTAGTGGTTCACCTTCAATAATTTTATCAGTTGTAATGTGTGTACGAACAGCCTCTAGTCTTCTGTTACCACCTGCAACATTTGATGTAAATGCGTATGCTAAAGATTTTGAAGTTTGATTTTCATTAACTTCATAAAGATAATTTTCAATATTACCTATAGTTAATGATGCACTAGGATCTTGTATCTTTGTATTTTCATTGAAAGATGAATTTAATACTGTAATAAATTTTTCATACCAATCTACATCATTAGAGTCGTTCCAGTTAACAACGATACCAGCGAGAGAATTACCTTCGTTGTCAGCGACATCTTCTGTAGTTGATACACTTGTGATTTTCATCATACCACGTGCATTGATAGGTCTTGTTTTGATATAACCTAATGTCTGTGCCATACGTAAAATACTTAAACGGCGTTCTGCGGTGTCTAAGAAATTTTCACGTGTATTCATGTCATTTCTAAATGCTAGAGAATGACCTAGGTATGCAACAAGGTCTAGAATTGCTATGAATTCAGAACTTGCAATAAAATCATTAAATTTTTCTGGATATGTTCTTGATATGTATGCTAGTAAGGCTTCACGTATAGTGTCAAAGTCGTATGCCTTTAAGCTAACGTTAGTGAAGGCAGTGTAAACCGAACTCCATGTTTCACTAGCAAATAAGTTATCTATTCTGTCTTGACTCATTTTATTCTCTCTGTAGGTCTATGGTTAAAGTCACTGGTTCTTTTTCTGGTAGTAAATCTACCAATATAGACGCCGTTACTGAATGGTCTGACTCTGATAAATTTATACTTTTTAATATAACTCTTGGATCGTCATTTATTATCTCTGTCAAATCATCTTCTATAATTTGTTTTATATCAGAGGTCAATGGCTCAAATACTAATTCGTGTACAATAGATCCATATGTAGGCATCATTACTCTTTCACCTTTACGTGTCATTATATTATTCATCAAATCTTCAACAACTAACTCTTTTCCTGTTAGTGTATGATTGATTGCCAACTTATTTTTAGTACTAAAACCTACAAATCTTGCCATTTTTTAATTCTCTCTGTATATTAAGAGTATTTATCAACTTATAAACTTCGAACTTTTAACTTGACATGATTCTAAAAATCATCTATACTTTTGCTATTACTAAGGAGTTTTATGGAACTAAAAAATAGCAAAACGGCAGAAAATCTAAAAGATGCATTTTCTGGCGAATCACAAGCAAATAGAAGATATCTATATTTTGCTCAAAAGGCAGATATAGAAGGTGCACCAGATGTAGCCGCAGTATTTAGAAGTACGGCAGAAGGTGAAACTGGACATGCACATGGTCATCTAGAATATCTAGAAGAAGTAGGTGATCCAGCAACAGGTGAGCCAATGGGTGAAACAGAAGAAAATCTAAAATCTGCAATACATGGTGAAACACATGAATATACAGATATGTACCCAGGAATGGCTAGAACCGCAAGAGATGAAGGTTTTGAAGAAATCGCAGACTGGTTTGAGACTTTAGCAAAAGCTGAAAAATCACACGCAGGTAAATTTCAAAGAACTTTGGATGCATATAAAGGAGTATAAATAATATTATGCCTAACTTAGTACCAATGGTAATTGACCAAACTGCAAACGGAGAACGTAGTTTTGATATCTTCTCACGTTTGCTAAAAGAAAGAGTAATATTTCTCACTGGAGAAGTAAACGACTATCAATCTGACTTAATCTGTGCCCAATTTTTATTTTTAGAGGCAGAGAATCCATCAAAGGATATTCATTTTTATATCAATTCACCTGGAGGTGCAGTTACGGCTGGTATGGCTATCTATGATACTATGCAATTTATCAAACCAGATGTTTCGACTATGGTTATAGGACAAGCATGTTCTATGGGTTCTCTCTTAGCAACATCTGGTGCTCCTGGTAAAAGATATATGTTGCCAAATGCAAGACATATGATGCATCAACCTAGCGGAGGGGCTGGTGGTCAGGCAACAGATATGGAAATTCAAGTCAAAGAAATAGTGAAAGTAAAAGAACGTTTAATCAATATCTATGTAAAACATAATTCTAAGAAAAAGAAGTATGCAGAATTACATGCTGATATGGAAAGAGATAATTTTATGGACCCTAAAGAATCATTAGACTATGGATTAATTGACGAAATTTTAGAAAGCAGACCCGCATAAAATCCCACTCATAGCAAAAAGGAATATCAAGATGTCTATAAAAGAGACCATACGAGACAACTGGCCTCTGGTTGAGGAAAGAATTCGAACACTCTTTAACAAATATCGAACAGAATTTAAAAAAGATGAAATAGAATTTAGTACGAAACAACAAAGTGAGTTAATGAGTGAAATTGCTCAATCAAGTTTCTTAAATGTTCTTAAAGAGAAAAATATAAATGCAGAAGTCAAAGTAGGTGTCAATGTTGCAGATATTTACATAGATGGAATTCCAGTAGAAATTAAAACATGTGGTGCTGAAAAGTGGCAAGGTGGAAGTTTCTCAAAACGACCTGGATTATATCTCTTATTAAGTTGGAAATATCTAGAATCAACTAAGCTATTTTGTGCAATGCAAGATATGGTTGAATCTGACTGGCGTAGTCATATGCTAAATGAAGACAATAAAATGAAGAAAAATGCAACCTATTATGGCACGTGGTATGGAAAAAGAGAGTTAGTAGAAGATAATAGATATGAACTATTGTCTGGATGGATTGATATTATCGTAGAAAAAAAGGATGGATCTCCTAGAAAAGTACCAAATATACACTTAAAATGGGTGTAAAAACTTGACAGAATCGAGAATCATGATATAGTAGTTACATAATCAAGAAAGAGAGGGATTATGACTACATACTCAGATGTTCATCAAGAAGCCAGTTCAAAAGCAACTACGGCTGTTAATACATTTTTCAATAACGTTTTAAAAGGTCAAGACCAGTTTGCATGTGGTTTTGCTTGGGTTACTGTTTATCCTAAAAATAAGGGTAATACTAAACTAGGTAAAGCTGAAAGGGCTGGACTAGAATCTATTGGTTTTAAGAAAGACTGGACAGGTAAAGGCTGGCAGTTGTGGAATCCAGGAAAATATGCTGGTCAAAATATAGATGCTAAAGAAGAAGGCGCACAAGTTTATGCTAATGTAATGAAGTCATACGGACTTAATGCTTATGCAGGATCAAGGTTAGACTAAAAAACTTGACAGATTCAGGATCTGTGCTATATTAAAGTAATGATGAAGGAGAGAGATATGAGTAAATTTGTTATCGAAACACAAATTCGTGAAAACTATGCATCACATGATTCTGATTGGGATGGTGTTTCTGAATATTGGAAAAACAAAGGTGGCAATACTTATATTGTTGAGGCAGAAACAGCCGAAGAGGCTAAAACTGTTATTCCTTTAGTTACAGATTCTAACAATGCATTTGAAGAAAACTTTCTAGATTTCTTTTCTTGTGATGATAATTTTCAATCTGAGTTTCAAAAATCTCAAAAAGAATATGATACTGACGGCTGGGATACTTTGTATCTTGACAAAGTTGTTCGTAAGGGTAAGAAGTCAGGTGACTGGTATATGAAACGAGGTTATATCGTAGGTGGTTTTCAAAAAGGAACTCAATACGAACATCTTGTTGGTAAGTTTGTAGGTAACGTAGATAATTTGTCTACAGGTAAATGTGTCCTCAAAATCGAGGGCGATGAACGTACAACTCTTTAATTAGGAGGCACTAATGCAAAAATTTAAATTATATCAAATTCATCTTACTGATGCTGAACACGACAAAGTAAATGCAGAAGGACATAATAGTGTTCCTAAGCATCTAACTAAGTTGGATATGTCATTTGCTAAAAATGAAGTAGGTTCACTAGCCAAAAAGGCAATGGATAATAATTGGTACACTCATGTATCAAACATTACTGCCGATGGTCTAGAAAAAGTATTTGAAATCGGTAACATTGGTCCAGAAGAAAACATTGAGCGATTGGCTCCTATGTTCTCTGTTAGTGTGAGTGATGTTGTTGAAGATGAAAGTGGCAAACAATTTGTTTGTGCATCAATTGGTTGGCAGGAGGTAGCATAATGATACGAATTTTTAATAGTGCTTATTATGAAGATACTGGTGAGGAACGTCTAATACCTTTAAAAGAAGCCAATATCATAGAACAAAAAATAGATGCAAGTGGTCGTCCTTACATATTTTTTGAGCATAAAGATTATCCATTAGGTGGTCTACGTGCATGGTTTGACGGTAAATATTGGCAATGCGATTTTGATGGTATGGAGGATTAATATAATGGCTGTTCGTGAAAAATCAGTTGAAGAACTTGTAATAGACCTTGATGGTCCTAACGGAAATGCTTTTTATCTTTTAGGTACGGCTCAACAATTTAGTCGTGACTTAGGATTAGATGGTGATAAAATAATTAACGAAATGAAGTCTGGAGATTATATAAACCTTCTTAAGACTTTTGAAAACTACTTTGGTAGTTTTGTAACTTTAGAAACTAACAATCAACAATATTTGGAGGCTTTGTGAAAACAAATAATGAAAATGAATTAAGAAATCCTGTAAGGGTAAAAGTTAATGGTGTTGATGTAACTAGAGACACCAGTGTAGACGATGCTTATCGTGTACAAAAATTAATGACTCAGATGAATCCTGATGCTAAAATAGAAATTGTAAATGTAGAACCCACACGAGGTTATACTAAATCAATTTACGAATTTTAAAATCCAGGAACGTAACTCCACATTTTAGCAGTACGAATTTTCATAGCGGCTAATTCTTCATCGAATTGGCCGTTATTCTTTTTTATATTAGTTTGAATTTCATCTGTGATATCGTACCATTTTTCATTATTGATTAATGAAATTACAGGATGATTTTCAATCTTATCTACGCCTTGTTTATAAAAATAATAACATAGTGCATCAAATTGTGTTTGTGCTAATTCTTTTTCAACAAATCTTTCTAATACATTTCCAATATTTCTAAGTTGTTTATCTAAAATAAATTTAGCCATTTTCTTTGTAATCTTGCCTGTTGAAATATCTATTCTTTGTGAATCTACTGTAACAAAACCAAACTTTATTTCAGTTGGTGTAACATTGTAATTGTAACCAATTTTATTATCATCTGTTAATTCAAGTATTGGTTCTTCTGTTTCTATAATTGCATCTTTACTTAATGAAGAAAAAATTAAATCAACTACAGGAAAAGTAGTAAGTCTTATATGTGATAATATATAGGTAGGTGTACCATCTTCTTTATATCCTGTGCCTAAATTAGTTGCATAAGGTGTTGTAACATTCAACGGCATTTGAATATAATTTAATAATGAACCTTTTCTTTTATCAAATATCATATTACCACCTCCATGGCAACATACTTAAACCTAGTAAGTTTAATATAAATTCTGCTATAGCAACAAATATTAAACCACCTACTATTTGCCATGCCCACCATTTCCAACCTGTAAGATTTCTAGACCAATTTGCTAGTTTACTATTATGAGCCTTATCGTATGCACCTGTTTTATTTCCCATTTTTTCTGCCCAATAGTTTGGATTAAATGCATCACTCATTCCTTTTAATAATTCTTTCATTGTCATTATGCTAACCTCACACTTGTTGTTCCAGTAACATCTGAATTTTCTGCAACTTTGTATGCACGTGTTAATCTATATGCACCACGTTCAACACTTGCGGCTGAAAAGTGCATTGGATCCCAAGGTCTAGACCAGTTACCGCCCCAACCTAATCCATGTCTTGCGGCTATTGAACCTATATTCAATGGTAAGTCACAACCAAAGTTTCCGCCTCTACTTCCACTTGGATCCCAACCAGCTGGTGCATTTTGGGCGTAACCATTTGGTGCATATGCGTTGATATCTATTGCGGCTCCCATTGCATGAAAACTAGGTTTATTACCGCCTCTTGTTGTTCGTTTACAATATCCATGTAGTGTTCTAATTTCATATCCTGTTGCTTCCAAATCATTAAGTAAACCTTGAAAGTTCTTCTGAAAGATTTTAGCAACTTGACAACCCACACCGTTACTTGCTCTAATTGTTGCCAGACCTTCTCCAGCTGGTAATCCAGGAACATCTTCATTTGAATCTTGTGCTTGGTTATCTGCATCAACTTGTCCTTCTGCACTTGAAGGATCTTTAGAAACTTCATTACCTGCTTTCTGTGAATCAGTAGATTGTGTTGGTGTATCTCCTGATGAACTTGGCATTGTTGCACTTGTTCCTCTTAAGAAAGGCTCATGTGTAGGTATTTTAGGAATAATTGTATCTTCAATTAATCCTGCTTCTAAATTTTGCATATCTGGTTGTGCAGATAATGGTATATCAAAAGCGATTGAGGCCATAGGACCGTTAAGATGTAAATGGCCATCAGTTGATACAAACATATTTGTTTTTACTTTTGTATGATTTGCTCCACCACTTTCAAAGAACATACTGCCTTTAGTTTTTGCATGTAGTTGGTCTCCGACATTTAAATTTGTATTTTCACCACTACGTATATTAATTTTTTCTGCGGCTTCTAGATTTATATTTCTATCTGAACGTAAGTTAAAATCTTTTTCAGTACGAATAGACATATTGCCTTCAGCATAAATCATTACTTCACCTTTGGCTCCTATTTCTACCCAACCTGAACCAGAACTATTAATTGCATATATAAAATCATTTGTTCCATCTACAATAACTTGGGCACCAGAACCTGATGTTACTCTTATCTGATTAGGATGAATTACACCATCATCGCCTACGGAACCATCGTCCATAGAAATATAATTTCCTCCTGGTGTACTCCAACCATATACTTTTGAATGTTGTGTAGTTTCATAATTTGCATCTCTACCAGGACTTGCAGTTGTTTGACCTCTTATAGGATCAGAATAAATTCCTTGATTTGCAGTATTGGCATTTTTATTTGAATTTTCTTGTTCTGGTTCTTCTACATTTACTGCCTCTCTAACTGAAATTGGATTAACTTTTGAGGAAGGGATATCTGTAAATACTCCCTCTCCTTGCCCTGTACCATCTGCTTTTGCTTTACCTGATGCACCTCCAACTACGTCTGGAACTTCTTGTGAAACTGCAAACCAGTAACCTTCATTTAATTCACCATTTTCTGCAAAGAATACTAATATAGTTACACCAGCATCTGGTGGGACTGCAAACATTCCATACGAACCTTGTGCATTTGCTCCGCCAAAAGGACTTGCATACATAAAGAACATAGGATTATCTGGCTCTCCTCCTAATTTAGGAATATAGGCCGCTATTCTTCCTCTACCTTCAGGATCAGGTTTACCACCCACTGTTATTGCTTTGTAGATACCGCCTTGTATATTTTTTAGTATAGGATTTTCTTGGTGTTTCCTAGTCGCTAAAATACTTTTTGCATAACTTCCTGTTATTCTAGATTCCATCGTATTCTCTTATTATTTCCCTTGTCATATTTTTTATTGTCTCTACGCCCCAATGACCGCAATCACATCTGTCTTGAACAGTGTTATTTTCTTCCCACATGTTAATAATTTTAAATTTTCTTTGTGGTATATCCATATCTTTTAGATATTTATTAAGGACATTTCTATCATCAGGATGCATACTTTCATGCCATGAAAGATTATTAACAAAGATTACATTCCAGTTCATTGCTTTTGTTATCCAATCTAATCTTCTAATATTTGTTTCTACATTTTTTAACCAAACGTTTGTATAACTTGTTTCTTGTTCCACCATATGTGCCCAAACTTTTGATATATTTTTTTGTATCTTTCTTTGCATTTCTGGTTTTTCAGTATTATATAAATCTTTTGGATTCATTTGTGGCATGAGGTCAAATGCTCTTAATATTTTATGAGATTCTAAATCATATATAGAATTGTGTGCAGATACAGATGTAGGGTAATCAGTATCCATATAATAATCAAATCTATACATTGATGATAGTCCTACTATTATTGTTTTAGTTTTTTTAGACAATTCATCGTTTACCCATTGTTCTATTCTTGTTATTATTCTTGTATTACCTGAACCTGGCTTGCCAAAATTTACGAATTTTATATTTGAATATTTTGCGTTTAATAAATGTGATAGTTCGTGGTGTCTAGGTAATCCTGCACAAAACATAAAACTATCACCAAATATTGGAACAATATTTTGAAATCTTTCTATATCGCTAGTATTACTTCTAGTAGGATAATCACTTTCCCATACTTCATCTATGTGACTAAATTTACTATCTAGGTGTACTCCTACAGGGTTACCTTTTCTATATTTTCCCCATGACAAATCTGATAATACTGAAAATTCATTTGAAATCATTATTGTGGCCCGTCCTCTTGTGTTTTAACTCTTTCGTCTGCTATAATTACAAAATCATTTGCACCTATTGTTGTTTGAAGTATTCCATCAGAATCATTTGCATTTGTCGATGACAATCGTGTATCTGCCGTATCAACATTTGGAAAACTATTACTTGATGCAACTTTATCTTTTAATACTGAACTATTTAATGTGTATCTTGTTATATCATTTGTTGGCTTACTAGTATCAACTAAATTAAAATGCGTACTAGGATCTTGTATAGTTATGGTAGTTCCATTTTCATCTACATAAGTTACAGGGCCTAGATTTGAATAATCTAAAATTTCTTCTGTACCAAATTCATCAGTAAATTGTACTCTTGGTTTTGCATTTGCTTGTTCTATTATTTGATTATAAACTGAACTAGCACCTTTGTATTCTGCAACTTGGGCATCACTCAATACTGCATCACCGTCTTGTTTATAATCTGCTAACCCATCTTGTGTAATAACATCAACACGATTATTATCACCTACTTTTACAGGTATAGTTGTTATTTCAGGGTCAGTTACTTTTACTGCCTCTTCTATCGATGTATAAACTCTTGTACCATTTGCATCTGTAGTTGTTACTACTGTAGATACTGGATCTTGTTCTACGGCTTGTAATTTTGCTCTATTGTCTGCAATAGATTGTTCTAATTCTGCTTTTCTTTCTTCATCTTCCCTTCTGCCTTTTTTAGTCCAATACCAACTATCTAAATCATCATTAGTTTCTAGTAGTTCTGCCTCATCTTTTTCAATTTGATTCTTTAATCTTTCGGCTTCAAGAGAATCTCTGATTTCTCCTCTTGTTCCTGTTGTTGCTCCAGTGTTTATTTCATTGATTGTGTGTTCGATAGTTTTTAATTCTGAGTATTCTTCATCACTTAAATCATGTAAACTTCTTCCGGCAATAATGTTATCTGCTTCTGCATTTAAAGATAATACGTTGTTACGTTCTTGTGCCGTTAATGTATTAGGTTCTATATCGAAACCAAAACTTCTAATTGATCCATTTCTATCATTAATTATGGTACGTCTTGCAGGCTGGTCTGATAATTCTATATCACCATTAATTAATGCATCTGCACCAGCAGTTCCCATTGTATCACTTGGTTCAATATTTTGCAATGCAGACTTAGGATCAAGTATCATATCATTACTGCCTACTACATATGCTTTTGTATTGTTATCTATTGCCTCATTAAATTCATCTATCTCATCTTGACTTACATTGACTACACCATCTTGTATTCTTGCTTGACCTAATCCTTCATATGCTTGGTCCATTACTGCAATCGCGGCTGGAGATACTGTTCCACCACTATCTATAAGTTGGTTTATTTGATTTCTAGCATCCGTAGAGTCTGTGAATGATCCTCTATATGATGCTAAATCCATATATGCTCCTTGTACTGCATCACAACTTGCTCTATCTCCTTGTAAACAAGCACCTTCCATATAAGATAGTGCAGTGGCCACTGCTTTTGCTTGTGCCTCAGTTGCAAATGGAGACTCAGTTACAAAGGCATTCACTGCCGACATTAAATTACTATTTCTTTGAGCAAAACCATCACCTGGATTAATATTATTAATTCTATCATTTACTCCATCACCATCAACATCTTGTGACATGTCTGTACCTACACCCACGGCACTGTTTGCAATATTTTCTGCATCTGCACTTTGTTTATTTTGTTCTGTTACATTCTCATTTGTTCCTAATTCTGGCAGAATATTTTGATAACGTTCTTGTTCCATTCCCCAATTTATTGGTGCTGATGTATCATCAAAAATTTTCGCTTTAACTTCTTTAAAAGTACTTGCTGAAGGTTGTTTAACCATATCCAATGTTTGTGTAAATCTTCCACCACTAAATGTATTCATTATTGACCTTACTTGATATACCATAGTTTCTAATCTAGTTTTTTTGATACCGTCTGAATTTGCCGCATCAAGTCCAATTCTATCTGAGTTTTCTAAGAAGTTGTCCTCTGCTTTATCAACAATAATAATTGCATAATTATGACCGTTCATTTGGGTATGATGCATTTTAAAATTTTCATTTGAATTCTTTGTACCGAACTTTCCTCTTTCTACTTCAATTGGTAAATTAGTTTCAATCCAGAAAGGATCACCTTTAATGGTCATCTGTGCTTGTATCATACTCTGGTAAGA
The DNA here is from genome assembly GCA_002721175.1 of Flavobacteriaceae bacterium. Lineage (GTDB taxonomy): Bacteria > Bacteroidota > Bacteroidia > Flavobacteriales > Flavobacteriaceae > UBA3537. The sequence goes on from PBJR01000026.1 coordinate 25,278, forward strand.
ATTTATTCCTTCATAATATTTTTCTTGTGCTAATTGTATATCCTCTTGATTTGGATGTTTGATAACACTTAATTTTGTTGGATCACGAAGTAATGGTTTTGTTATTCTGGTAAAGTTAACTGGATTTTCTACAAGTGTTTTCATTAAGGAACTAAATTGGTCAATACTTAATTTTTTAACAATCTCTCTATCCAATTCCTCAGTAAGAACAATGCCTGGATCACCATTAGCACCTGTATTAAGTCCTAAACTATTCCAAGTTTCTCCAATAGCACTTGTTGCCTCTAATGCTCTTTTAGATAATAAATGTCCTAATGCCTCTCTGGTTACATCATCATCTTCTCTTAGGTTTTCTTCTAGTTTCTTTTGTGCGGCATTTGTCGAAAGTTGTGCATCTCTAACTGCATTGTTCAACGTATTAAAGTTCTTTCTTACATCGCCTTTAAATATATCATTGAATACTTCATATGCTTCTTGGGCACCTGCAGTTCCAGCCTCTGCATCTGCTTGAAGTGTATCTCTTATTTGATTAATATCAGCTTGGCCAATTCCTGCTAAATCAAGTGTACCAAACTTTCCACTGACACCAAATTGGGATTCAAGTCTATCAATAAACTTATTTTTTAGTTGTTCGTTCATCTTACTGAAGTCTTTTATAAGTGCCTCAGATTCTTGTTCTTGTTTTTCAAATTCTTTTTGTAATAGTTTTGCCTCAGACTCAAGTTCAGTTAGTTTTTGTTGGGCTTTTTCATCAATTTCTTTTCTATAGTCTCCTATTGAATCTAAAAATACATTTGCCATATATGCATCGGCTGGTTGCGAGTAAGATTTTTGTAATTGTTCTGTTAATGAAATTCTAAAATCTAGTACTTGGTCATTTTTTCCTGTATAGGTATAATAGTATCTTTTATGACAACGCCCTGTTAGAAAAACATCTTTTAATATTTCTGATGTTGATGCAATTATATTTGCATTATCAATTTGATTTTTTGGAATAATAGTTTCTTGAATTGTAATATAATATGTTACTATATAACTATAGCTACCAGTAAGAACATTATATCCTTTTGGTTTTGGTTCACCGTGAGGTAGAATTCTAAACATTTTTGTTGCTTTGGCTTTAGACTCAGTAAGTTCATCTCTTATTTGTTTTGCACTTACTATTATACTTTCCAAACAACTATAAATTGAAATACCGGGTGTTACTACACCTGTTTGTTGTCCTATTTTTATTGCTTTCTTTTTATCAGTTTCATTGTTACCAGATGCCATATTAGGGTGACCGGCTTCTTTCATTTCTGCTTGTCCAAATTCTTGTTTGAATTCAGGTGACATTTTAAACCTATATTCATTGATAAAGTCAGGGTCACTAATAACTGATTTTTCTTTTGTACTCTTATTAAGTGAATTAAAAAACTCTTGAATTGTTTCATCTAACGTGTCTTTCACAGGAAACTCAAAGTTATAATCAGTCTGAGATGTTGCAGTATTTGTTACAACTTTATCCTGAACAACCTGACCTTCTAATCGTGTAGTTGTTCCTCTCGCATCTGTATCACTGGCTAAGTTGGCGAATTTCGAAATATTAAAAGGTATAACTTTAGTTGCAGGAAAATTTCTTATAATATTATCATTATCATCATATCCAATAAATTTTATTTTCATAAAATATACTGCGGCATTAAAATTAGGATACCCACATAATAACGCCGTATTGTTAAGCATGTCAGGTAATGATGTAGCACCTACTTGTGTAATTGTAAAATCTAATACTCTTGCCGTACCTGCTAATCTTGAAATATTAACATCGCCTGCACCAAGTGATGATATATTTAAATCTGTTATGTTTAATTCTGTAGTTACGCCTGATTTTGCAATAGTTATTTTTTCAATATTGCTTGGTGGCCAAGCATCAGTAACAACATCATCCATTAAACTTGGTGTATTTTCGTATGCTAGAAATTTTGCGGCTTCTTGTTGATTGATAACAAACAATTCTAAGTTGTAAGTGTAGTTTTGAAATTGGTCTAATTCATTATCCCAGAATAGCTTTCTATCTTCCATACCATCAATAAGTTGTGCTAGACTAGTTGCACTATTTAAAACTTTTCTAGTACCTTCTTGTGGATCAAGTTGATTTTCGTCTTCTACTATTTCACCTATGCTTTCTGCTTCCTTTTCTCGTTGAGCATTTAATAATGCATTATTTGCCTCAGTATCATCTAACGGAGATTGTCTATTATCAAACTCTGGATCGACAGCCATTCTTATTCCGTCTGATATGATATTTCCTTGACCAAAATAATCTACGGCTTCTTGTCCGCCTTCATGTTTTATCATTGCTGAAATAAATTTTTTATGTTTTACTGGATCTTCACTTAAATCGATTGGTTGATTTGCAGGGAAGCCTGCTGATTCTAGTGCCGCTACGTAGGCATTGGTATTGTTTTCACTTGCTGGTGCGTAACGATTAATAATTTGAGCAGGTGTTGTTAAGCCGTGTTTATTTTGATAAGTCTCTAAAGTCTTAGCCATTGCTCTAACACCCTTTTCAGGTGAGTCAAAAATAACAAATGAACCATCAGATCCAACTGAGCCATTCCAGTCAGTTGAGTTTGCTCTGATGTTTCCTGGATTATTGTTTCTTTTACTTCTTACAGCCATTGTATTACTTCATGTTATCGATTTGATTTTTGCTAGGAATAATTATTTTTCTTCCTGCCGTAAAGTCTCTAATAGGATCTTCTATTATGTCAGGGTTTCTCTTTGCAAAAATCCACCAATATTTTGAAGTGCCGTACAATTTGTAACTAGCTAAGTCTGGTCTTTGATTGTATTGTTGTGGTATTTCGTAAACTTCATCTAAAGGACTAACCTCTAGAAATGTATCATTCATTATATCCAGTACTTTATCTTGTAGTACCGGTGTCTTTTTCCAAGGAGAAGTAGGATCATATGTCATTAGATGTACCCCTTACTTTTTAGTTTACCACTTAAGAAATCATTCATTGTGAAATTATCTCTTACGTTCTTTGGAGAATATGTCGTAGTTAACGATAACACAAATGTTTGTTGTACAGGAAGTCTTTCTCCTGTAGATAATTTAATATAATCAACATCTTGGTCTAAGTTCCATGTAAAGTCTCTTACAAGTATTGGTACATTTGTATATATACCATGTGCATAAAGTCTTAGTACAGGAGGGGGTAGACCAGCATCTTCATCTCGCCAACCAAAGTTCATTTTCAATGCACCTCTAAGAAATTGTCCCATTTTTAAGACAGATTGTCCTTCTTCTTCACTACGAATAATGACAGGAGCCGCCATGTTAAATTCTGTATTTGACGCCATTTCAAATGCTCTTTGTTGAAAATTTGAATGTGTCAAATCATACGATTGATAACCAGTTTGAGTGATAACACTAAGAGTAGGTGTATAAGGAAACTGTATTGAGCCTAATCCTGATGCACCTAGTCTTCCACTAGGATCTGTGATATAGACTGGTTGCATTTTTTCATATAAATTCTCGGACATTAAATTCTCCTTCTTTTGTGTATTTATCGTAATATAATGTTCGTAGTTTAAAAAAGTAAATATTTAGCTTGACAACCGGTTGCAATTTAGTATATAATTGTAATATTAATTAGGAGCAAAACCATGGCACGTAGAGGTCAAAATTATTTAAACAACAAAGATATGCTGAGGCAGATTCACACTTCTAAAGCTAATTATAGCTGGTTTGAAGATAGAGATAAGCATCATCAATATGATGTAATTGTCAATGATGTTAAGGAAATTCGTGAATCAATAGAACAAGCAAAACAAAACCGGGCAGATAGAATGCAGAAAGAAGCCTGGGAACTTAATACAGATAAAAAGAAAAGACAATCAGATTTTCTAGTAGATTTAGATACAATCGATAAGAATGATTTAGTTTTTAGAGTTATGACTTTTGAGCATATTCCTGACGAACCAGGAAGAAAGAACAATCCAAAGTCTATAGCTGACCATAAAGTAAAACTAAACTTCCCGCCTTTTAAACATTATGTACTAGACGGAAGAAAATTTAAAGAAGTTGGAATTTCACATTATAATAAAAACAAAGAATTTGATTTACAAGGCGGCAAAATAACTGCAAAACTTGCCAACATGTATATTAAATTAGTAGAGCGTTATTCTCAAAGAAGTAACTGGCGTGGATATACATATATTGACGAAATGAGAGGACAAGCACTTTTGCAACTCACACAAATTGGTTTACAATTTAATGAAGCTAAAAGTGATAATCCTTTCGCATATTATACTGCGGCTGTTAACAATTCATTTACACGTGTTCTCAATACTGAAAAGAAAAATCAAGGTATTCGTGATGACTTATTAGAAAAGTCAGGTCAAATGCCAAGTTGGACTAGACAGTTAGAACATGAAATGAAATCACAGGAACGTTGGCAAAAAGTAATCAAAACACGTATTACTGATGACCAAATACCTACGGAGACAATCAAAGAGATATACGCCGATAA
>PBJR01000027.1 GCA_002721175.1 Flavobacteriaceae bacterium
TCGCTTGGTTGCAATTTTGGCAGGTGAAGAAATTATCCGTGATTTTATAGCATTCCCAAAAAATAATTCTGGAAGAGACGTAATGATAGATGCACCTGCCACTATTGACAAAAGCCAACTTAATGAGTTGAATATAAAACTTAAATGAAAACCTTAATTTGGATATTATTTGTTGCTTCTCTAACTAGTATTGTTGTTGGGGTTGTAACTAATTCTGAGCTTGATGAGAAATATATTGGTTTTGGAGTTGTTGGACTTTTTTTAATTGTCTTTCCCCTATTTTCATATTACCGCTGGAAAAATAAAAAAATTTCTGACTACATGTTAACAAAAGAAAATATTGAAAAAATGAATAAGTTTAATAAAGACTAAACTTAGTTTAAATTACGCCTAGCATTAAAAAACCGCAATAATAAATCTGAAGCCTCCTCTGCTAAAACCCCTCCCTTTATGGTTGTTTTAGGATGTAATTTTGAACCCATCACATTCATTCCTCTTTTTTTATCATCAGCCGCATAAACTACACGAGAAATCTGGCTCCAGTAAAGTGCTCCAGCGCACATTGGGCATGGCTCAAGAGTCACATAAAGGGTGCAGTTATGTAGAAATTTACCACCTAAATAATTAGAGGCGGAGGTAATCGCTTGCATCTCAGCATGAGCCGTAACATCGTTTAGTCGTTCAACTAAATTATGTGCCCTTGCGATAATTTTTTGGTTAGCTACAATAACGGCACCTACGGGAACCTCGCCTTCTTCAAATGCAGCTTTTGCTTCCATCAAGGCCTTTTTCATAAAATAATTGTCATCAAAATCCATAGCTAAAAATTCAACCCCTTTAATTTATTATATGTTAACACTGCTCTACTGTCTGAATAGGAAGCAATAATGGAGCAAACAGTCATTAACCTGTTGTATAATGATTCTTCTTTATGATTAAACTCATAGCCCATTAATTTTAATATAAGGTTATCGTAATGACTCCCACTTTCATGGTAGCAATTATTGACTGCGTTGGTGTATCGCAGTAAAAGCTCATTGATTACTTCAAACCCAGATAGCTCTTTGTCTATTACTTCTTTGGAGTTATAAACTCGCTCAATGCTTAATTTTATGATATCATCCATTTGAGCTTTATATTGACTTTTTTCTAAAAGTGAAAATGTAACTTCTCCTTTCATCAGCGCTTCTTCTTTTTCTATAAAAACTTTAACCGCGTCATCAATAAGGGTTCCAATTGCTAGCGCTCTTAGATAACTCACTCTGGACATTTTATCAGGTAAATTATTATATTTTTCGTTTTGTATATTGCCTTTAACCAGTTTAATTAAATACTCTAGAGCAAACTCTTCTTCAATCAAACCCAAATTAATTCCGTCTTCAAAATCAATTATGGTGTAACAAATATCATCTGCTGCTTCTACCAAAAAGGCTAGCGGATGTCTACAAAACTGGTTGGTTGATAAATCCTTTAGTAATCCTAATTCGCTTGCAATATTTTCAAACATCGAAGCTTCACTTTGAAAAAATCCATATTTTTTATAACAAACGTTCTTGTAATCATTTTTTGGTAAAGATGCCTTAGGATATTTTGTGAAAGATCCCAACGTGGCATAACTTAGTCTAAGCCCCCCCGGGCGGCCTTGCTTGTGTTGAGTTAGAATTTTAAAGCCATTAGCATTGCCCTCAAATTCACATAAATCTTGGTACTCATTTTTACTTAGTTCACCTTTATATTTTTTGCCACTCCCGCTCTTAAAAAAATGACTAATTGCATCCTCGCCTGAGTGTCCAAAAGGGGGGTTCCCAATGTCGTGAGCCAATGCTGCTGCTGCCACGATGGAACCAAAATCATTGGATTTATAGCCATGAACTTCACTCAAATGAGGGTGCTTCTCTAAAATTTTTTGACCTACCTTTCTTCCTAAAGATCTTGCCACAACACTAACTTCTAAGCTGTGTGTTAATCTGGTGTGAACAAAATCTGTAGATGATAAAGGAATGACCTGTGTCTTGTCTTGCAGACTTCTAAATTCTGGTGAAAAAATAATACGATCATAATCAACATCAAACCCAAGACGAGTTTCGTCCTGCTCATTTCTGAGACGTTTGTTAGAATCACCGTGGCGCTTTAAGGACAATAATTGCTCCCATTGCATCATGTTAGTCATAATTGCAAGATACTAATTTATAATGTTAACAAAATATTTATAAACTCCATTAATTTTGAAATATTATTAACCTTTTCTTAAACTAAATGTAAAATTTAATTAATCATTAATAGCAATAGTTATATTTAATTTTGAAAAAATAATGTCAATCAAAATGAAAAACAAATTTCTAATTATTGGAGCTATTCTTTTTACATTCAACTTACAATCACAAGAAATTAGCGATACATCTTTCGGAAAAGGTTTAATTAATTTTACTGCAAAAGATAGTACATTTAGCGTAAAATTCGCACCTCGTTTTCAAGTAAGATCAATGTCTTCATGGGATCACAATGGTGATATTTATGAAAGTGGAGAGCACAACTTTATAGTGAGACGAGCGAGACTAAAATTTGATGGCTTTGCTTACAATAAAAATCTTATTTATAAAATTGAATTAGGTTTATCAAACAGAGATATTTCAGGTGCTAATGATTTTAACCGTAATACCCCCCGTTACATTTTAGATGCTGTTCTCAAATGGAAGTTTGCTAAAAACTGGGAATTTTGGGCAGGACAAACAAAACTACCTGGGAACGTTGAACGAGTAGTTTCTTCTGGAAATTTACAATTAATTGATCGATCGTTATTAAACAGTCGTTTTAATATTGACCGTGATTTAGGTATACAATTACGCCACAAAAGTAAACTTGGAGATGAATTTTTGATTAGAGAAAAGCTATCATTATCACAAGGTGAGGGTAGAAATGTAAGTGAAGGTAACATTGGTGGATTACAATATACAGCGAGACTGGAAATGCTCCCCTTTGGAGCGTTTAAATCAAAAGGAGATTATAGTCAATCTGATTTGAAGCGCGAAGAAAGACCTAAGCTAATGTTAGGATTTACTTATAACTTTAATGAAGATGCTGTAAGAGAAAGAGGGTTTGCAGGGGATTATATGATACGTAATGATGAGTCATTTTACGAAACTGATCAAACAACAATTTTTGTTGATGCAATGTATAAACATAATGCTTTTTCATTCATGGGTGAATATGCTAAAAGAACTGCTGATGATGAGGTTGCAACTGAGGCGGACGGAGTCACACCAACTGGTGATATTGTTTTAACCGGAAATGCGCTAAACCTTCAAGCTGGATATTTATTTGATAACAACTACGAAATTGCTGCTAGATATACAACCGTTAAATACGAAGAAGTTACTAATAAACTTCCCACTAACCAATACACTCTTGGTGTAAATAAGTTTATTGTTGGGCATAAACTTAAAATCCAAAGCGATATTAGTTATACAACAGAAGACAATGAGTCTGATAATATGACTTTCAGAGTTGGTTTTGATCTCCATTTTTAATAATGATTTTTTAACAAACAAAATAAATTATGATATTTGCCAATATAGCTGAATTAAATACTATGGATAATATATATATATTTATGTTGATCGCCATCACGGTTTTGGCGACAATCGATATTGTAGTTGGTGTCAGTAATGATGCTATCAACTTTCTAAATTCAGCAATTGGATCGAAAGCAATTTCAATGAGAATGATTATGACGGTCGCCAGTTTAGGGATATTTTTTGGCGCAGTATATTCCAGTGGTTTAATGGAAGTTGCTAGAAAAGGAATATTTATTCCTGCAATGTTTAGCTTTAATGAAATCATGTACATATTTATGGCTGTTATGATTACAGATATATTACTTCTTGATTTCTTTAACACTTTAGGACTTCCAACTTCAACAACTGTTTCGATTGTTTTTAATTTATTAGGTGCAGCTGTAATAATGTCTTTAATTAAAATTGGGGCTAATGATGGACAGAGCTTTGGTGATTTGGTGAATTATATAAATACGACAAAAGCACTCCAAATTGTTAGTGGAATTGTGATGTCTATATTTATAGCCTTTACAGTTGGTGCAATTGTACAATGGACTTCAAGATTGATATTTACATTTCAAACTCAAGAGAAAATCAAAAATTTCGGTGTAATATTTGGAGCTATCGCACTTACTGCAATTACATATTTTATTTTCTTAAAAGGATTGAAAGGTACTCCATATTATAAAGATTTAAAAGGATCCATTGAAGGTAACGAGTTTTATATAATGGGAGCTAGTTTTGCCCTATGGCTTATTGTTTCTTTTGTTTTTCAGGCTATAACAAAAAAAACAATTTTATTAGTTGTTATCGCTGTGGGTACTTTCGGTCTAGCACTTGCTTTCTCAGGAAATGACCTTGTTAACTTTATTGGAGTTCCTATGGCAGCATATCATTCATATGAAGCATGGGCTGCCTCTGGAGTTGAAGCTACACAATTCTCAATGGAGGTTCTAGATAAAAAAGTCCCAGCGGAACCATTACTATTATTTATTTCAGGGGGTATAATGGTAGTGACTCTATTATTTTCAAAAAAAGCAAGAACAGTAGCAGAAACTGAAATTAGTTTATCACGTCAAAGCGAAACACACGAAAAATTTGAACCAAACTTTGTTTCTAGAGGAATAGTCAAAGTAGCAACACAATTATCTAAATACTTTAATGCTATTATTCCTATGTCTGTTCAAGAAAACATAGATAATCGATTCAAAACTCCTGAGATTGTCCTCACAAAAGATCAAAGTATAGATGCTCCTGCATTTGATCTTATTAGAGCATCTGTCAACCTAATGGTTGCAGGAATATTGATAGCAATTGCAACTACAATGAAACTTCCTCTTTCAACTACATATGTTACATTTATGGTTGCAATGGGTACTTCTTTTGCTGATAAAGCTTGGGGCAGAGAAAGTGCAGTCTACAGGGTCGCAGGTGTTCTTAACGTCATTGGGGGGTGGTTTGGTACCGCTTTAGGTGCGTTTATTGCCTCAGGAATTGTCGTGCTTTTAATTAGCATGAATCCGGCAGTAGTAATCCCAATATTTTTAATATTAACTGCTGTAATTCTTTACAGAAATTATCTAACCCACAAAAACAATTCTTCTGTCTTGTCAAAAGAAGATATCCTAAAAACTTCTGAAAGTAGCTCCATCCAGGGAGTTATTCAAGAAAGTGCTCAAAATATCTCAAACGTACTTAAAAGATCTAAAGGTATTTATAACAATGCAATAAACGGACTAGCAACTGAAAATTCTAAACTATTAAAAAAGAATAAAAAGCAAGTTGTTAAACTTTCTAAAGAAGTTGATGAACTAAGAGATAATATCTTTTATTTTATTAAGAATTTAGACGAGTCAAGTGTAGGAGCAAGTGGTTTCTACATTGATATTTTAGGATACCTTCACGACATGACACAATCTCTAGAATACATATCAAAAGTAACATATAAACATGTTGATAATAACCACAAAAAGCTCAAGTTTAAGCAAATTAAAGAGCTAAGTGAGATTAGCGATGCGATAATCGAATTATTTTCAAACGCAGGTGATTCTTTTAAAAAACAATCTTTTGATAAAATCGATGCTGTTAGAAAACAAAAAAATAATATATATAATATATTAAAATCTGATATCGAATCACAAGTAAAAAGGACTAGAACAACTGATGAGTCGAGTCCAAAGAATACAACTCTATACTTCAATTTACTTCTGGAGACAAAAGACTTTTTAAAAGCTACTGGAAACTTAATTGACGAATATCAAAGGGCAAGTGATAAATCTTTAGACTAACTTTATAGTATTATTTTAAAATAATATCCGTTTTGAAGATTATCCTTCGCAGCTTACACACTCTTTGTTTTGTTTGAACTTTTGAGCGGCGTTCATGCTGTGCTGATAATACAAGGATTTAAGTCCCAACTTCCATGCCGTGATGTGTATCTTGTTAACATCCTTTGTAGGCATATCGGGATGGACTATAATGTTTAGTGACTGCCCTTGATCTATATAATTTTGCCTATTAGCAGCCTGATAAATTATCGCTAATTGTTCTATCTCGGAATATGTCTTAAATACTTCTTTTTCATTTTGGGATAAGAAATCTAAGTGCTGTACAGAACCGTCTCTATCTCGTATATCTCTCCAAACCTCGGGAGTATCCATCCCTTTTTCTTCGAGGAGTTTCGTTAAAAAGGGATTCTTTATTGTAGTTTTTATTTTAGCAATGTCCTTAACATAAATATTTGACCATATGGGTTCAATCCCTTGTGATACTTGTCCTAAAATAAAAGCAGAGGAAGTGGTTGGTGCCACTGCATTGAGGGTCGTATTTCTTCTTCCATAGCCTTTCAATAGCTCCGGTTCTCCAAATTTTTGAGCTAAAAACTGAGATGCTTTTTGTGACCTATCGCCTATAGCTTTAAAAACCTCAACATTCAAATTGTGTGCTTCTTGACTATCAAAACCAAGCATTTTGGATTGCAACAAAGAGTGCCATCCCAATGTACCCATACCCAAAGCTCTGTTTTGTTTTGCAAAATTGTATGCCCGCTCCATGAATAAAAATGTCTGTTGGTCATCTCTGTCTGAAGAATCTCTGTAACGTTCTAACTTTTCCAAAAACTCAGTGATCACTGCGTCTAAAAAATAAATCATAATTTCAACAGCATCAGTGTCTTTCCATTTATCATAATGTAGCACATTAATACTGGATAAAACACATACGAAAGACCAGTCATGGTCTGAAGGAAGCATAATTTCAGTACATAGGTTACTGGCATAAATTGGAAGGCTTTTGTCTTTATATACGTCGGGTGCTCCATTGTTAGCATTGTCTGTAAAGAAAATGTAAGGATATCCCATCTCGCCGCGACTTTGTAAAACTTTGGCCCAAACTGTACGTTTTTCAACATCCCCGTCAATCATCTCTTGCATCCAATTATTTGTCACAGTAACTCCATGGGTTAGTTCCTGAATCGGATTGCCTTCAGTTCCGATTTCTAAAAATTCCATAATGTCTGGATGATCTATTGGAAGATATGGAGAAAACCTACCTCTTCGTACTGAACCCTGACTGACAACGTCTACCATAGACTCAAATAAACGCATAATGTGTACAGCACCGGAAGCTTCTCCATTGTTTTTAATAGCTGCGCCTCGTGGTCTTATTTTTCCAAAATAACCAGAGGTCCCACCACCTAACTTAGACATCATGCCGACCTCTGACTGAGTATAAAGTATATTACCAATGTCATCGTCTATATGTGAACCAAAACAACTTACAGGCAACCCTCTTTCTTTCCCGAAGTTTGACCAAACCGGGGACGCTAAAGAATAATAACCTTGTGACATGTAATGATAAAACTTATCTGCAAAATCTGGCATTTCTAGCAATTCGCCTGCTCGCTTAGCGATATTGGCAATTCGTTCTTCGGCATCTATACCCTCTCCTAAATAACCAGCTGCCAAAAACTTTCTGCTATTCTCGTTGAGCCAGTAGAAAGAGCTTTCAGACATGGCATTGTGCTTTTCTTTTGACTTTTTTCTAGCCTGGATTAAATCCTCATTTGGATTTATTTGTTGCTTGCTTCCTGCTAGTTTTTTTTCCATATTAGAATAAGTCGTCGCTTGTTACACTTTGTGTTCTTTTGCTGTAGTTAATAGAGCGCTTCACAAAAAAGTCTCCATGTTTTGTACCAATGATTTCGTCTTCAAACCACTCCGTTTGCAATACTAATTCTTGATCTACATCAAATACTTTTTCGATACCAATGCTTTCTAAGGAATTATTGAATCTCTGCTTTAAAAACTCATTGATTACCGCTTTTGGTAAAAAGTCAAGTTCCCCATTTTCAAAAATCCAATCCACAACATCTTTTTCAGCTTTGAAAGCTTCCCTGCAGACTTCTTGGATGTGTTTGTGATACTCATTCGTGAACCACTCTGGGTGTTCTTTACGAAGAATTTTTATTAGGTCTATTCCAAAGTCACCATGAATTTGCTCTTCTTTTGATGTTGCCTCAACAACATTTGAAATTCCCTTAAGCATATTCTTGTGCTTATTGAAAGCCATAATAATTAAAAACTGTGAAAACAGCGAAACGTGTTCGATAAATAGTGAGAATAGAAGAATAGACTCAGCATATTCCTTGTCATCATCGCTTTTCGAATTTTTGAGGGCTGTTTCTAAATAGCGTACTCGTTTCATTATGGCAGGTTTCTTTTTGAGCTCTTTAAACTCAGAATTTAAGCCAAGGATTTCAAGTAAGTGAGAATATGCATCAGCATGACGCACTTCACTCTCGGCAAAAGTAGATCCAACGGACCCAATTTCTGGCTTTGGAATTCTATGATATAAATCTCCCCAGAAGGATTTAACAGCGACTTCAATTTGTGAGATTGCAAGCATCGTATTTTTAATAGCACTTCGCTCTGTTGGTGTTAGCCTAGCTTTGAAGTCTTGAATATCACTTGTAAAATTGAACTCCGAATGGATCCAGTAGGAGTGTCTAATTGCAGGAACATATTCATAAAGTTGAGGATACTCGTATGGCTTTAAGTTTATGCGCTTTTCAAATAGGTTTGACTCTCGTTGTTTAGTTCTTTTATTTCTATAAAGTATGTAAGCTTTAGCTGCCTCCGGAAAGCTGCTTTCCATAAGCTTAGTTTCTACAATGTCTTGTACTTGTTCGATCGTTGGTACGTATTCTATATGCTCTTTTTTTCGTTCAAGTAGTTTTTGATAAACTGACAAAGCAACGTTTTGTGCATCTTGTTCTTCTCCACTACCAACAGCGTTCATGGCCTTCTGAATGGCAGATGTAATCTTTCCAAGTTTGAATGGATTTGTGCTAAAATCCCTCTTAATTATGTGTTCTATATCCATAAATTTCTAATATTTGGGTCTAAACTAAATGCTAAAAAGTATCTGTTAATTTTGCTAGTAGACTTGGAGCTTTTTGGCAATCTATGAAATTACCTTAACTACTTTTTCAACATACCCAAGGATTGAAAATCTTGGGAGAAATGTAACAAATTGGCTTTTGTTTTTGTAAAATGAATTTTACTTAGGCATTGTTAGTTTGGTTATTTTGGTTTTATTTTGTTTGAATAACTATTTATTCAAGCCTAACAAAGATTTAAAATTGTTGCTTTAAATAAAAGTCATTTTTATAAACATTGGTGCCAAGTTTTTAACAACAAGTAAGTTTTTTCTTACATCTTTTTTTAAGTTTATTTTTCTAAATACTTGACTTTCAATAATTTAAAAACGTCCTCTTCTGTAAAAAAACAAAAGTCAAAAAACTTAAAAATTAGCCATCTTTTTTTTTAATTCGCGAGTCAGGGGTTTGAATGTGTCGCTTTTTTGCAATCTCCTCAAGTTCACTATACCACTTGTGACCAAATTTTCTTACAAGAGCTTGTTTAACAAATTTGTATATAGGAAGCTGTAGCTCTCTACCTAAATGGCATGCTGAATCACAAATTCCCCATTTATGGTAATTGATCGCTGAGAAGTCACTGTAATTAGTTACACGTATGGGATATAAATGACATGAAACAGGTTTCTTCCAGTCAATATCACCTTGGTTGTAGGCTTCTTCTATCCCACAATGAACAGTTTTGTTACGACCTCGTATGGCATAAGCGCAATCAGCCCCGCCGATCAGAGGGGTTTCTAATCCCCCTTCATCATTGGTCACAAACAGTCCTTGACTATTTATGGCCTCTTGACCTCTTGTCGATAAGTAAGGCTCTATTTTTGAATAATTTTGTTTTAAAATATCCACTTCTTTTTCCTCTAAGGGTGCACCTGCATCGCCATCAATACAGCAAGCTCCTTTACAAGCACTTAAATTACAAGCAAATTCATTATCTAATATCGCTTCTGAAACAATTGTATTACCTACTTGAAACATGCCCCTAATATAATATTTTATACAACCTTTACGACAAAATTATTCTTGTTTTCTTGTATCAAAATCTAAATAATTTAGCGACCTTTGCAGGCTCAATATAAAAATTTATGAATTTTAATTTAAAAGAAATTTTTACGGCCTTCATGGTGTTGTTTGCAGTAATTGATATCATTGGAAATATTCCAATTATTATTGATTTAAGAAAAAAAGCTGGTCATATTCAAAGTGAAAAAGCATCAATCATTGCAGGAGTAATTATGATTGTCTTTTTGTTTGTAGGAGAAAGTATTTTAAAACTGGTAGGTATTGATGTTCACTCATTCGCAGTTGCTGGTGCCTTCATACTTTTATTTATTGCTCTGGAAATGATCTTGGGTATAACGCTATACAAGCAAGACGAAGAATTCTCACTAAATGCAACTGTATTTCCGCTTGCTTTTCCATTAATTGCAGGCCCTGGAAGCCTCACAACTTTACTTTCCCTAAAATCAGAATTCAGTACAGAAAATATAATTGTCGCGGTAATTATTAATGTAATTTTTATATTTATTGTTTTAAAAACCTCTGTTAAAATTGAAAAGCTAATTGGACAAAACGGTATCAACATTACAAGGAAAATTTTTGGGGTTGTTCTCCTGGCGATTGCCGTAAAACTATTCACCTCAAATATTAAATTTTTGCTCTAAATGAAAATTGCAACTTATATAGTTTCTGTTATAGCACTAATCATATGTGTTATAAATATCACAAAAATCAACCTTGAATCTCCTTTGGAAGGGGACAGTTTTACGGCAACGGTTTGTGCCCTAACGGCTGGGTGCGCAATATTAATTGTTAATATCTTAAGGCTTTCAAAAATAATTGATAAAAAAACAAAAAACCTTTAAAATTCCTTCACAGACACAAAGAACTTGAATTTATTTCATAACTTTAAGAACTAATTAAAATCTTAAAATTTTGCTTATGAAAAAAATTACACTATTTACTTTATTTTTATTAACTACACAAATAACCAATTCACAAGCAGTTGCGCCTTACACCCAAAATTTCAACGGAATAGTTGCTGGTGGAGATAACAGTGCTATAGTTGAAAACTGGGACCAATATTTTTTTGGAGGTGCAACTAGTGATACTGATATATGGAACGGTTGGTCATTAAATCCTGGACTAGCTCCTGGAAGTGTTGCTTATACTTTGTATCACGATGATGATGAAACTGCTACAGGAACTGGAGTTGATGATTGGTTTGTACTTCATCTGGACTGTACGCAGTTAACAGAGCCTTTATTTAATTATGTTGAATTTCAAACTTTTCCCATATCTTATTATGAGTTTCATGGAGTTTATTACTCAGAAGATTATAATCCTGCAAACGGTTCCGGTGCAAGCGAACCAAATGGTACCTGGGTTGAACTTACTCAAGGAGCTGCTACAACAACTCCCACACAAAGAAGTTTTACAATACCCAATACCTCAACTGCAATTGCTTTTAGATTCACTGGAGAATATGCTGATAATTGGTTCATTGACGATATAGATATTATAGAAGGATCTACTTTTTGTCCCTCTCCATCTATCACTGGGTGGACAATGACAAATGATGGTGTTGAATTTAATGGAACTAATGATAGCTCTATTACGGGTTATGAGTTAGAATATAGTCCTTCTACATTTACACCTGGAGATGGTACAGCTACGCTATACCAATTTGATTCATTCCCTCACACACTTACTGGTTTGGCGTCAGGAACTTATTACTTTGCAATGAGATCAGTTTGCTCAAACGGTAGCTATAGTGACTATATTGGTCCTGATCCATGGACCACATCAAATTGCGTAGGTTTATACACACTTCCATATTCAAACGACTTTGAAGATTTTGATGCTTGGCAATCTTGTAATACTTACTTTGATTCAGACGGAGACAATAATTATTGGAATAATATACTTTATGATTCTGATGGAGATGGAACAGTAGATAATCGCTACGCTGCCTCCTTTTCCTATGATAACAACGCAGGTCCTCTAACCCCTGATAACTGGGTCATTTTTGGACCGATTGATTTAGCAAATGTTAATGATGCAACAATGACATGGAAAGCTATGGGCACTGATCAAAATTGGTGTGCAGAAAATTATTCCGTTTATGTAGGTACTGAGCCCACTGTGAGTAATCTTCTTGGATCCGCCGTGAGTTTCAGTGAAACTTTCCCATCTGGAACACCAGGCCCAGGTGGTGGAACTTTTGAGCCTGGTTGTGGGTCGTTTGCCGATAGATCCCTTGACATCTCAGCAATGGTTGGAAATCAAGTTTATGTAGGATTTAGACATCATGGAGTAACAGATATGTATGTGTTAGCGGTTGATGAGTTAGCGGTAACTAGTGAGTCCTTAGGGGTTCAGAATATCGAACAAACTATGATGAATTACTTTTACGACGATGTTGCTAAAGCAGTTACAATTAATTCTTCAAATGCTCCGCTTTCTGAGCTGATTGTTTACAATATGCTAGGGCAGGTTGTTTCTGAAAAAACAACAACCAAATCCTCTGAAACGATTGATATGTCCACTTTTGATAAGGGAGTTTATATCATAAAAGCTTTCAGTGAACTTGGAACAAAAACAATGAGAGTTATTAATTACTAATAGAACTTTCAATAAATAAAAAAGCCCGCTCCAATAGCGGGTTTTTTTATTTAAAATTCTTAAATATCAACAAAACAAACTTCTACGCCTGCATCTTTTAAAAATTCAACTCCAGACATATCCTTGTATGCTGTTGAATATACCACTCTGACTATTCCAGCTTGATGAATTAACTTGCTACAATCTCTGCACGGTGACAGCGTTACGTATAAAGTAGCCCCTTTGCATGATTGCGTGGAAGCCGCAACTTTTAAAATAGCATTAGCCTCGGCATGAAGTACGTACCAATTGGTATAGCCTTGGTCATCCTCACAAATATTATCAAATCCGGTAGGAGTACCATTATAGCCGTCTGAAATAATCATTCTATCTTTAACGATAATAGCGCCTACTTGACGCCGCTTACAATAGGATAATTTACCCCACTCCTTAGCCATACGCAAATACGCTTTGTCGTATTTTAATTGCTTTTTTTCAGACATTTTTAACCTACTTAAAGACTGCCGAATATAGGATGTTTAATAATGAAAAACAATTTTTAAATCAAGAAAACAAAGGGCTCTTAAAAATCAATGGTAAAATTAATCCTAGTATAATAGAAGAAATTACTAAAACCCAATCCCTATTTGAAAATCTGAAAATACTTAGGAAAATAAAGTTTAAAATCAATACGGCTACCACAATAATTAATTGGCCTATTTCAATACCAATTGCAAACTCTATGATTGAAATAAACACATTTTCGTCTGAGCTAACAACTCCTAAAAAAGTATTGGTGTAAGCTAGGCCATGAATAAAACCAAAGAATAAAATAATGCTATAAATTAAATAAATACGATTTTTAATTGGCCTGCCTACAGTGAAAATGTTATACAATGCAGCAAAAAATATTGTCAGGGGGATTAACCAACTTGTAACATTGATGTTTAAATCTACAACGTCATAAACTCCCAGCAAAAGGCTGAGCGTATGTCCCAAAGTAAATAGTGTAATTAAAACCAAAAGACGCTTCCAGTCTTTGAACATAAAAGGAATAGAGAAAATAATAACAAATAATATATGATCATAGTCGTTAAAATTTACGATATGATCTGTTCCAAGTTTTACAAACTTTAAAAAACTATCAAACATTATTCCTGTCCTGCGTTATGCCAAATTTAGTAAAATAATTGATTTAATAACTTAACGAAAAATATTACATCGATTTGAAAGCCTTCAATCCCGACTTTAAAAATAATTCAAAATCTGAGATACTTTTTGTATAACCCACAGGAGGAACCAAAATTGTATGTCCGTCAGGACTCAATAAGACATAATAGGGTTGAGAATTGGACTTGAAAAATTCTGTTTGAAAATAAGCCCATTTCTGACCATAATTTCTAAGACTTCTCAATCCCCCGTCCGCCCGTTGCAATGTTAATTTCTCAGCCTCTGGTAATTCCTGTTTATCATCAACATATAAAGATATGAGCACATATTCGTTTTGAAAATATGGCTTGATAGATTCATGAGACCAGACCTGTTCCTCCATTAATCTGCAATTGACACATGCATAACCTGTAAAATCTACAATGATAGGTTTATTGAGCTGGTTGGCATAATCCACTCCCGTTTTAAAATCTTTGAATGACTTAAAATTATTTGGTGTATCGGTTGGAAAGAAAATACTATGGCCAACAGGGGGAGCAAGACCACTTAAAAGCATCAGAGGATTGTACGTTCCCGTCTCAGAGTTAAATTTGAAGCCATAGCCTAAATAAATTACAAATGAAAAAGCTAATAATCCAGAACAAATTCTGAGCGTTGAAAAACTACTAATCGGATTGTCATGGGGAAATTTAATAACTCCAAAAATATATAAAACTAGGGCTGTAAATATTAAAATCCAGATCCCTAAAAACACTTCAATCTTCAATAAGCCCCAGTGTTCAACAAGGTCAGCATTAGACAAAAACTTAAATGCAAGTGCCAATTCTAAAAATCCCAATACCACTTTTATCGTATTCAGCCACCCACCAGAACTTGGTAAGGACTTTAAAAAATTTGGAAACATTGCAAAAAGAGTAAATGGAAGGCCTAGCGCTAGACCAAATCCAGCCATCCCTGACGTTAATTGCCAAGCTCCACCAGTTGAGGACAAAGAGCCAGCAAGTAAAGATCCAAGTATTGGGCCTGTGCAAGAAAAAGATACAATTGAAAGAGTTAATGCCATAAAAAAAACTCCTAAAATTCCACCAAAACCTTCTCCCTTAGTTGAAAAACTTGTCCAACTTACGGGTAAAGTAAGCTCATAATAGCCAAAAAATGAAAAAGCAAAAATTATAAAAATTAAAAAAAACAATACATTCAGCCATACATTTGTAGAGATTTCGTTTAAAATATCTGGGCTGATTGATTCTATTAAATGAAATGGCGAGCTTAAAGTTAAATAAACCAAGACTATAAAAAAGCCATATAAGATAGCTTTTAAAAAACCTGATTTTGAAGAACTCTCTTTAGTTTGTTTTGTAAAAAAACTTACCGTGAGAGGAACCATTGGAAAAACACAAGGAGTTAAAAGAGCTAATAAACCGCCTAAAAAACCAAGCGAAAAAATACTCCAATAAGAGTCTGATATGTCTGTCTTATTATCAAAAATTTTATAATCTGAAGTTATTCCATACAATTGAAGCATATACTTATCTGCATCTATTTCAGTGCTATTTAAAATACTAGATTCGCCATTGACTAATAGACCTTTAGTGGGAGAATAATTAAATGAAAATAAATTTTCAGGCTCGTAGATACAACGGCTGTCATCACAAGTCATAAACTCAATATTGCCCTGAACTTCAAACATTCTTTTTGAGTTTTGTATCTTAATGCGCTGAGAAAAAATAGCTTTGCTGTAAAACTTTGAAACTGTCATTTGAAAAACTGAATCAAATTTGGTTTCTTTATTCAAATCACTTTCAGTTGTCAATCCAACTAGTTTATAATCATTTGAAGCGCTAAAAGAAACGATCGTTGGAAGTGGGCCACCTTCTTCAACATTTTGGGAATAAATTGCCCATTTAACGTCAACAATTGCAGTAAAAATAATATCATATTCTAGCTCAGAGTTAATTACTGGCTCTGTACGTACTTCCCATTTTACTGGCTCTAAAATTTGAGAAAATGAATTAGTAATTAGAAGTGTAAATAGTAGGCAAAAAAGTCTTCTCATAGCAATGGCAAATTACTGAAAAAAAATTGTATAATTTAAAAAATAAGGGAGAAAGCAACTAATAAAGTTTAAGCTTGTTGATAGAATCCTAATCTATATATGCTAGAATTTCTTTTCTGGATGAGCGATAGCTTTCGGTTGTGTTTAAAATTGCTGCCTTAGGACTCTGATCTATTGAGCCTTTTAGATCATTGGTCCATATGCTACCAAAATTTTTAATGACATTTCTATCACTCCACTGCATCATCTCATAGATAATTGGATACATATCGATTCCTGCGTCCGTCAAATAATAAATTTTTGTTTTTTGATCATTGGGCATTTTTGTAACCTTGAGAAGATTATTATTAATTAAAAGTTCGAGACGATTAGTCAATATATTGGTAGCTATTCTTTCTTTTGATTTCAAAAATTCTGTAAAGGTTCTCTTACCTAAAAAAATATCTCTGATTATAATCAGCGACCATTTATCACCTACAATATCTAGTGCACATGTTAAAGGACAATTTGATCTATCTTTTCTCATTATCAGTTGTTATTGACAACGAAAATAAACATATTAAATAGAGAAGTAAATAATTTAACTTTTAATTAATACAATAGAGCTCTAATCTAAATTTACATAAGATTAGAGCTATACTTTGTCGGGATGACAGGATTTGAACCTGCGACCACACGGCCCCCAGCCGTGTACGCTAACCGGACTGCGCCACA